>NZ_VRTT01000062.1 GCF_008017805.1 Paenibacillus sp. N3.4
ATTCGCCGTACTCCCACCACCTATGTTACCTAGAGAAGGAGCCCGAACTCCCCAGAAAATTAGGTCATTCGAGACTCAAAAACCACGAAAATGATGAAAGAGGTGAGTGGGCACTCATTTTATCCACGTTGAATCGACAGCCACCTACGGTTCGTTAGCATAGACTACACAAGGATGGAGTTGCTTCACTGTTCGAATGGCTCTTGTTGTGGATACTTAAGTAAGCAGTTGCTTATTGTTTGTTGATGCGTGGGGAGGGAAGGTTATGCAGAAAAGTAGCATGATCAATGGTCTTGTCTCAAGGGGGAAGGCGAGGCGGGAATAAGATCTCCTAACTTGCTTACTTATCCTTTAGAACAAAATGGTAGAGAACCTCGCTTTAGGCAGCTTTAGGCTAGGTTTATCTTTTGCATGCTGAATGAATGATATACTTAAATAATAAACTCCAATTCCGAGTGATTTCATAGAAAAAGTAAGAAATTATGGGAATAGGTAAAAAAGCCCTTGCTTTTTCGATGTTGGAGTGATAAATTTTTCATTACGAAAGTAATTTCTTACTCATCTAAAAGTAGTTGATTACTTTCTGTGTATGCAAAACCTTCGGGGCGTGGTGAAATTCCACACCGGCGGTAATTCAATGGACTGTTCGTATCTCAGACATTGATAAGTCCGCGACCCGTTTTGAAGCTAGCGGTACCTGACACACAGCTTCGCTACGGCTGATCCGGTGCAATTCCGGAACCGACAGTATAGTCTGGATGGGAGAAGGAAAACGCGAATGATTGATTCGCTATGCATGCTTGTTCATTTTTTCACATAAACATAAATTCGGCAGGTCTGTGTATTTTTGCAGCTATGTCGGTCTTGTTTGATTTGATCAAAAATGTGGCTAGCATGCATGGAGGAAGCTTTTTCGTGTTATCTAAACAATCTCTGGCCCCTATCCGATACAAGGAGGGGCCTTTTTGCATTCAAATTCTCGATAAAGTGGGATAGGCGGTGAACCTGTATGCAGTTGCTTAATGACGAAGCCTACATGAGGCTGGCTCTGCAAATGGCTGAAAGTGCTCGGGGTCAGACGGGAATTAATCCTGTCGTAGGATGTGTTCTCGTGAAAGAAGGGCGTATCGTAGGCATGGGCGCCCATCTCCAGCGCGGACATGGACACGCGGAGGTTCTTGCTCTGCAGATGGCTGGCGATGATGCGAAGGGAAGCACAGCTTACGTCACTTTGGAGCCTTGCAGTCACTTCGGCAAGACACCGCCGTGCAGCGACCGTCTGATTGAAGCAGGCGTTGTCCGTGCCGTTATTGCCGGAACCGATCCGAATCCGCTTGTTGCTGGCACCGGTGTCAGCAAGCTTCGCGCTCACGGCATCGACGTAACGGTCGGGTTGCTGGCGGAAGAGGCCACGCTAATGAACGAGGCCTTTAATAAATTCATTGTCACACGGATGCCATTCGTGACATTGAAGACTGCGAACACGCTCGATGGGCGCATCGCCTCTAGGACGGGCGACAGCCGATGGATTACATCGCCAGCGTCGCGAGCCTTCGTTCATACCCTGCGGCATCGGCATCAGGGCATTATGGTCGGCGTGGACACCGTCATCGCCGACGACCCGCTGCTGAGCGCGCGCGGCGACGTACCGGCTGTGCAGCCGGTACGTATCGTCGCAGACTCGCGCTTGCGAGTCCCGCTAGGCGCCCGCGTGCTGCAGGAGCAGGATCGTCAGCCGACGATCCTGCTCGCGAGCGCACAGCGCCCGCAGAGCGGCGTGCCGCGCTGGAAGCGCGCGGCATCACGATCCTCACCTGCGGCGACGGCCCGCAGGTAGATCTGACACTCGCCATGCAGCAGCTTGGCGAGCGCGAGATCGGCTCCATCCTCCTCGAGGGTGGAGGAAGACTCAGCGGCGCTATGCTGGAGCAGCGCCTGCTGGACAAATTGGTGCTGATGATCGCGCCGAAAATTATCGGCGGCGGCAGTGCAGCACCTGTCAATTTCAACTTCGAAGGCTTCGCGAAGATGAATGACGCCATTATGCTCGACCGACTCAATGTCGAGCGATTCGGTCCGGATATTTGCTTAACCGGGTATCCGATGTATCAGAACTAACGAATGGAGGGCTGTCATGTTTACCGGCATAATTGAAGAAATCGGCCACATGCGCCGCATTCATAGTCAAGGACAAGCCATGGTTTTAACCATTGGCGCCAAAAAAGTACTAGAAGACGTTCATCTTGGCGATAGTATTTCCGTGAATGGCGTTTGTTTAACCGTTATCGCATTTGATACGGATTCATTTTCCGTTGATGTCATGCCGGAAACGTACCGAAAGACGAATCTTCGCAAGCTGCAAAGCGGTACACGTGTCAATTTGGAACGGGCCATGGCGGCCAACGGTCGTTTCGGCGGTCATATCGTGCAAGGGCACGTGGATGCAACGGCGACTATCCTCTCCCGCGTACCTGAAGAAAATGCGGTTGTTTACCGGTTCGAGCCGGAGAATAAACAAATTTTCAAATATATCATTGCAGGTGGATCCATTACCATTGACGGTATTAGTCTTACGGTTGTGGATGTAAATCATCATGAAGCAGCCGTTTCGATTATTCCTCACACCCTTGCTCAAACGGTTCTCTACGATAAGAAAGCCGGGGATACGGTCAACATTGAGTGTGATGTACTCGGCAAATATATGGAACGCTTGCTAACGTTCGGATCATCGGAACCTGCAGGCGGAAGCGCGAAGAAACAGAGCAAACTTACAGAGAGCTTTCTAGCGGATAACGGGTTTATGTAACCAAACATCATCAACTTAGAAGTTGGTAGGAGGGGTGAATATGGGAGAAATAAAGTTCAACACCATTGAAGAAGCGCTTGAGGATTTGAAACTAGGCAAAGTTATTATTGTTGTCGACGATGAAGATCGCGAGAATGAAGGGGACTTTATTGCGCTAGCAGATAAAACGACGCCTGAAGTGATCAATTTCATGATTAAAGTTGGGCGTGGACTGGTTTGTGTTCCGATTACGGAAGAACGCGCACAAGAACTTGATCTGCCTCCGATGGTCGCGCGTAACACAGATTACCATGGTACCGCCTTTACTGTTTCCGTTGATCATAGCGACACAAGCACGGGAATTTCCGCGCACGAACGTTCCAGAACGGTTTTGGGTTTGATTGATCCGAAAACAAAACCGCAGGATTTCCGCAGACCGGGTCATATTTTCCCGTTGATCGCAAAAAAAGGTGGCGTGCTCCGCAGAGCGGGACATACGGAAGCGGCAGTTGATTTAGCCACGATGTGCGGTTCCTATCCTGCAGCATCCATTTGCGAAGTGATTAAGGAAGACGGTACAATGGCTCGTGTACCTGATTTGATGGAAATTGCTAAGGAGCATCAGCTTTCCATCATCACGATCAAAGAATTGATTCATTATCGTAATCAACAAGAGAAATTAGTTGTGCGAGAAGTAGAAATCAATCTACCTACGGACTTCGGTACATTCAAAGCAATTGCCTACACGAATCAATTAGATAACAAAGAACATGTCGCGCTCGTAAAAGGGACGCTCGACCCATCGAAACCCACATTGGTACGCGTTCATTCCGAATGTTTGACGGGCGATGTGTTTCATTCTCACCGCTGTGATTGCGGTCCGCAACTGGATGCCGCATTAAAACAGATTGATGAAGAGGGCAATGGTGTATTATTATATATGCGACAGGAAGGTCGCGGCATTGGTCTTATAAATAAATTGAAGGCCTATGCGCTGCAAGAGCAGGGATTCGACACGGTGGAAGCGAATATTAAGCTTGGATTTGCTCCGGATCTTCGGGATTACGGGATTGGCGCACAAATTTTGAAAGATTTGGGCATTAGCCAGCTTCGTCTTTTAACGAACAATCCACGCAAAATTAAAGGTTTGGAAGGCTACGGCCTTGAGGTTGTGGAACGAGTTCCGATTCAAATGGAAAGTAAGGAAGATAATCTTTCTTATCTGCAAACGAAAAAACAAAAGCTGGGTCATATGTTGATTTTCCATGATTCCGGCAGCGGCATATAAGATTCAAGCTATCCAATAAATAAACAAGCGGTATACAGAAAGGGAGAATCCATCATGGCAACTATTTTTGAAGGACATTTAATATCACAAAACCTTAAATATGGTATCGTTGTTGGTCGTTTCAATGAATTTATTACATCCAAATTGTTGGGTGGGGCACAGGATGCTTTGAAACGTCACGGCGTCGAAGAAAACGAAATCGATATTGCCTGGGTACCTGGCGCATTCGAGCTTCCGTTAATCGCTCAAAAAATGGCGGAGAGCGGCAAGTACGATGCTGTAATCACGTTAGGTGCAGTAATACGTGGATCAACGCCTCACTTTGACTATGTGTGCAGTGAAGTAGCCAAAGGGGTGTCCGCTATTAATCTTAAAACGGGCGTACCTACGATCTTCGGCGTGCTGACAACGGATTCCATTGAGCAGGCTGTTGAACGTGCAGGAACCAAAGCCGGAAATAAAGGCTGGGAAGCAGCAGTTACCGCGATCGAAATGGCGAATTTGACGAAACAATTCACTTCTTAATGCTTTCGTATTATCATCTGGAAACTTTGCTTCCCAGACTGTTCGCTTTCTTAATCGCTATGACGCTGCATGACGCAGCGCATGCGGGAGTAGCTTGGCTGCTGGGAGATCGAACAGCGAAGCAGAGCAAACGGTTATCGCTTAACCCCTTGGCCCATTTAGACGCCTTGGGGTTGGCTATGATCGTATTCGGGCCTTATGGCTGGTCCAAGAAGATGCCGATAGAGATAACGCAATTTCGAAAGAGACCCAAGCTCTCGCATACATTGGTCTATGCAGCGGGTCCTTTTACAAATTTATTACTCGTATTGTTCTTCTGGTGGCTTTATTTCTTTCTTCCGGCTTGGTTTGGAGGAGGGACGGAGTCGATTACCGTTGAAGAATGGCGAGTCTATTTGCAGTACTGCGTGATCGTTAATTTAATGATTTGTTTTATTCATATGATTCCTTTGTATCCTCTAGACGGTTGGTATATATTGAAAGGACTTGTTCCTTCTCATAGCCAACGGTGGTTGGGTAAGAATGAACGCTATGCACTTATTCTTGTTATTGTTTTGCTTATTACACCGGTAGGACAATGGGCGCTTGCGCATATATATCCGTTCGCCGCGCAGTTGATCATGAATTTATTTTCACTATGACAAGGGGGAACACGCATGAAAGTCACATATAAGCTAGAAGTATTTGAAGGCCCCCTTGATCTATTATTGCATTTAATCGACAAAAATGAACTCGACATTTATAATATTCCGATTAAGGACATTACGGATCAATACTTAGGCTATGTACAAGCTATGCAGGAATTAGAACTGGATATTACCAGCGAATTTCTAGTCATGGCTGCTACACTGCTCTCGATCAAGAGCAAAATGCTATTACCTAAGCCTCCTGTAATTGAATTTGACGAATATTTTGAAGATATGGACGATGATTTAGACCCTCGTGCGGAGCTGGTTGCAAAGTTGATTGAATACCGCAAGTACAAGTCGATAGCGGATATGCTGAGAGATAAAGAAGTAGAGCGCAGTCTGGTATACACGAGAGAACCAGAGGACCTGACCCCTTTCCTGCCTGTTGTGCAAGAGAATCCAGTAGAAGGACTTGATATCGCTGACTTGTTGTTTGCTTTTCAACGGACATTGCGTAAATTGGCTAATCGGAATGTGATTGCCCGAATCCGTAGAGATGAAATTTCGGTTAAAGACCGCATTCGCGAGGTATTGGATTTACTCAAATTTAAAGGCGGCAAGCTGCTTTTCTCGAAATTGTTTGATTATGAAATGACACGTGAAGAGATTGTTGTCACCTTCTTGGCTATTCTTGAATTAATGAAAATGAAGAAAGTGGTTTGTTACCAATATCAGTTATTTGAAGATATCGTGATTCAAGCGAAAGAGGAGGTATCCGACATTGACACTCAGTTTTCCACAGATGAAATCAATTATTGAAGGATTGCTTTTTGCTTCCGGCGACGAAGGCTTAGATGCCAAGCAACTAGCAGAGGTTTTGGAGCTGGATTTGCATTTAGTCAAAGATCTGCTTAAAGATATGAAGACAGAATTCAAGCGCAAGGGACGTGGGATCCAAATCCAAGAAGTAGCTGGGGCCTACCAGCTAACGACATTGGCTGAGCATGCGCCTTACTTTGAGAAATTAGCGTATTCCCCATCTCGCTCATCTCTCTCTCAAGCCGCACTTGAGACGTTATCCATAGTAGCCTATAAGCAGCCGATTACTAGAGTCGAAATTGAAGAAATTCGCGGTGTAAAATGCGATCGTGCCTTGGCAACACTCACAGGAAAAGATCTAATTACGGAAGTAGGCCGTGCTGATGCCGTAGGGAGACCTATTTTGTACGGAACATCCAAACAATTTCTCGAATATTTTGGCCTTAGTTCGATTCAAGAACTTCCGGACTCCACAAGCTTCCAAGGGAGCTTTGATTTGGAGCAAGAGACACGAATGCTGTTCGACCGTCTTGGCGGTGATCAGAAACAGATTACGCTGGAAGATCTAAATAAAGGAACCGATTCTGAGTAATTGTTCGACGTTTTTGCTATGCATTTCATTTCCTTTTCAAGGTCATACTAACTCCATTGGCGAGAAGACTCATTCTTGCAGATGGTGTTTTTTTGTTAAGGGGGGATTAACGCATTGTGTGGATAGGAATCATATTACTCGTTTTTATATGTGGGTTGTTCATTATTATGGGCAGCTATATCCGTGGCGAATTTTATTTTTCGAGGGTGAAGGATAATGACATGTTTGCTATTGAACTACGTGCATTGTTTGGACTTATCCGCTACCGATACGTGATACCCATCATACAATTCAAAGGATTTGCTGCGGGAATAATGATTAAATCCGAAACCGTGAACAAAGATAATATCAAGCTCAGGGACGTGAGAAAGGATCATATTACGAAAGAGAAAGTCATTGCCTATTTTAAACAGCTGAAAATCATGATGGCTCATACCGTTGATTTATATGCTTGGATGAAACAGACTTTAGCTAAAGTTCAATGTACGGAATTAAAATGGATCACACGGGTAGGTTTGGGTGATGCGCCTGAAACTGCGATTACGACCGG
This sequence comes from Paenibacillus sp. N3.4, assembly GCF_008017805.1. Classification (GTDB taxonomy): domain Bacteria; phylum Bacillota; class Bacilli; order Paenibacillales; family NBRC-103111; genus Paenibacillus_E. The sequence goes on from NZ_VRTT01000062.1 coordinate 7,189, forward strand.
AGCGATTTGGGGAATTAAATCATCTCTGCTTGGTTTTGCGATCCCGTTCGTTAAGCTTCAGGCAAAGCCACAAGTGGATGTCATTCCACAGTATAATGAGAAACAATTTTCCACTGAGTTTCGAATGGCAGGCAGAATTAAGGTTTGGTTTGTTATTTTCGCCGGGTTTCGGTTGTTAATGCGGGCTGCAAAGATAAAAGGCGGTATTCGTACGTGGATTCAAATTGCCATGAAGTTGCTGTCTAGGTCCAAAACGGCTTCTTAATGTGTACATAACGGTATTCGAGGTAGGGCATTCTACAAGAGAACCATTAATGCTCTTTGGCGCTTGTGCTTCCGATGCCAGCTTTTCTGGCGAAAAACTCTTAGGAGGAATAGAACATGTCTGAACATCCGATTCAAGGTCTCATGAAAGTCGCCATGGAAAATATTAAAGAAATGGTCGACGTGAATACCATTGTCGGTGACCCGGTAGAAACGCCGGACGGCAGTGTCATTATGCCTATTTCTAAAGTTGGTTTCGGTTTTGCCGCTGGCGGCAGCGAGTTTGTTTCAGACTCGGAAATTGAAATCGAAGGTGGATCAGGTAGTAAAAGTGAAGCGCTCAGTGCCAAAGTTTCTCTTCCTTTTGGTGGAGGCAGCGGCGGCGGGGTATCCATTACCCCAATTGCTTTCTTGGTTGTCGGGAAAAATGGCGTTAAGGTCGTTCCGCTGGATAACCAAACGCATATTCTGGAACGTCTAATCGATTCTGCGCCACAAGTCGTGGACCGTATCCAAAGTATGATCAAGGGACTATCAGCGAAGCCGCAAGCCAGTAATGCTGGCTCCGGCGCTGGCAATGTGACGAATATCGAAAATCAAAATTTCATCGTTTAGCTGCTAGTAGGCCTATTGTGAAGCTGTCCTTTGTGGACAGCTTTTTTCTTTAGTAGAAGAAAGTAGCGTGTTATCCAATTCCGAAAGGTCGTTTGGCATTGGGGATCGGATATAACATGTTGTAAGCCTCTACTTTTTTTGACGGGGACGCCTAACGAACTCAGTAAGCCTTATTTGATCAAATGACAAAAAGTTATCGTTCTAACGAACTCCAGACGCATTATTGCAAGTAAAAGCTCATCCATTCAATAAAAATCGACCCCATAACACCGTTTCAGTTCGTTAGAAGAATGGACAGGCTCATTTCTCGACGCTAACAACTCTACGATTTGTTAGCGTCAACAACGCAAGTAAGGAGTTGGGACATCTAACCTACAGTATTTCCTAGCACAAAATGGTAGAGAACCTAGCTTTAGGCTTCAGGCTAGATTTTTTTGTTTGTTTGCTTTTCACATTAAGTAACGGACATAGATATAAATTTGTGCAATCACTAATGATACTAAAGCAATGGGAGCACCCACTTTTAGAAACTCCCAATAACTGAATCCACGCCCTTCTTTGGCAGCAAGCCCCGCTACAATGACATTGGCGGAAGCTCCGATAACCGTACCGTTTCCTCCCAGACATGCGCCTAACGCCAGAGACCACCAAAGTGTATTGATCGGAGCAGAATCAACGGCAAGCCCAAGCCCATCCGCCATTTCTTTGATCAGGGGAATCATGGTTGCCACGAACGGAATATTGTCGATCGTCGCAGAAGCTATGCCCGATCCCCATAATATCAGCACAGATGCGGTTGGTATGTTTCCTCCAGTTATTTCGAGCGCTTTCAGGGCCAAAGCTTTAATTAAACCAACTTCCTGCAATCCTCCTACCAAACTAAACAATCCGGCAAAGAAGAATATAGTTACCCATTCGACGGCGCCAAATGCTTTTTCGACATCGTGTTCTTTGAGTCCAAACAGCATAAGCAAGATAGCTCCGGTTATCGCTATGACAGAAGCTTCCACATGAATAACCGCATGAAGCATGAAACCAATAATGGTCAGTGATAAAATAATTAGCGATTTCCTCATTAACAGAGGATCCTTAATAAAGTCACTTTCTTTCATGGCCATAAGTTTGGCTTGCAGTTCTGCATTCGGTTTGAGTTGTTTCTTGTACATGGCATATAAGATGAAAAGGGTGACGCCCATGATAATAATGGCAATGGGAGCCAGATTCAGCAGAAAGGCATTAAAGGTCAGATGGGGGTTGGCAGATCCAATCATGATGTTAGGCGGATCACCAATAAGCGTGGCTGTTCCACCTATGTTGGAAGCAACGATGACAGACATCAAGAAGGGCACTGGATTTACTTTTAAAATTTTTGTAATGGCAAAGGTGACAGGTACGACCAAGAGAACGGTTGTCACATTATCCAATAAGGCGGAACCAACGGCAGTTAAGATCGAGATGGTGAGTAAGATCCGAAGAGGATCTCCTTTCACAAGCTTCGCCGCGCGAATAGCCACATATTGAAACACGCCTGTTTGGTTCGTAATCCCCACCAATAGCATCATCCCGATTAGCAGCGTAAGGGTCTCCCACTCGATATAATGTTGGAAAACCCTGTGAATATCCAGAATTCCGCTAAAGACCATAAGGGCAGCACCCAGTATAGCGATGACTGCGCGGTTCCCTTTTTCCCAAATGATAAGGGCATAGGTGACTAAAAAAATGATTAATGCAACGGTTGTAAGCATGTTTTTCCTCCTTGTGTAGGGATTATTTTCCCCTGAATACCCGGAAAAATGCAAAAAGAAGCCTGCGTTGGCAGGCTCCTCCGGTGATCTCCATATGAAAAATCTATCTTAGTATAGCTTAGAATATCCCGTATGTAAATAAAGAAGACTTGGACATATCCCATGTATACAAGCATATACTTGTACAAAGTTTCGCTTGTTTGTGCGTTAAAATAGTACAAGTTCTGTTGGACAGGGGGACTAAGATGAAGAAGAGAATCCGGATAACCATATGGTGGTGTGCGTTGGTAAGTGTTATTTTCATCCCATTTGCCCACGTGCAGGCAGCACCGCCGGCCATCCAAACGAATGCGGTAGGTGCTTCCCTCATTGATGTGGAATCGGGACGTATCCTTTACAATGAAAAAGGCGACGTGCCGATGCGAATAGCTAGCTTGACGAAGATTATGACAGCCATTATTGCCATTGAGAATGGGAAGCTGACAGATAAGGTCAAGGTAAGCAAAAATGCGTTTGGCAAAGAAGGGTCATCGCTTTATTTAAAACTAGGCGAAGAAATGCGTTTGCATGATATGTTGTATGGTCTGATGATGAGGTCCGGAAATGATGCGGCAACGGCCATCGCCGAGCATATCGGTGGGAGTGTGGAAGGCTTCGTCTACCTGATGAATGAGAAAGCGAAGATGCTAGGGATGGAGCATTCACACTTCACAAATCCATCAGGGTTGGATGAAGGTGATGGTCATCGTTCGAGCCCGAATGACATGGCGAAGTTGACAGCTTATGCACTTAAAAATGCCGTCTTTCAAGATATTGTTTCCACGAAACTGAAAAAAGTCCCCAATCCGAACGAGACATGGGACTATTCGTGGCTTAATAAAAATAAAATGCTTTCTCTCTTCGAAGGAGCCGATGGGGTCAAGACCGGCTATACGAAGCTTGCTAAACGCTGTCTCGTTTCTTCCGCAACGAAGGATGGCCATCAGCTAGCCGTTGTGACATTAAATGATGGCAACGATTGGGCTGATCATGCCCGATTGCTGCAATACGGCTTCAAGTACTATCCTCTGCAAACTGTGGTGAAAAAAGGTGATGAAGTGGAAAGTTCCCCTTGGGTAGCAGGTAGAGCCTTTTCGTATCCTCTGGCGGAAGGTGAAGCCGCACTTTTAAGCAAGAAGGTGGAACTTACCGATCCGGCTTCCACGGCCTATCGGTTGGGAGAGCGGGGGACCCTCCAAGTTATGCTGAAAGAGAAACGGATTCAAACGATTCCGATTTATGACAAGACGAGTAAACTTATGCAGCAGCCCGTGAGTCAAACGACATTTTCCTTTCAACAAGGAAAGGTTTATCAAGAAACGTTGCTTTCTCGCTATGGATTAATTTGTAGAATGCTAATCCAAAAGCTGTTTACGCTATCAGAGTCAGAGTGGGCGGATTAGGAGGCTTGGCATATGGTGAATTGGATTTGGCTCTTTTTTATTGTTGCTGGGTTTATTGTGGCAATATGTAACGGGAATGTGGAAATGGTTACGCAAGCTGCTTTTGATGGTGCGAAAAGCGGTGTGACCGTATGTTTTGGTCTAATTAGTGTCCTTGTTTTTTGGCTGGGTATGATGCGTATCGCAGAGGATGCAGGCATTCTGAGTAAACTGGCAGTCATTATTCAACCTGCAGTTCGTTTCTTGTTTCCGAGTATTCCCAAAAACCACCCCGCGATTGGCTACATTATTTCGAATATGAGTGCTAACATTCTAGGTCTCGGAAATGCCGCGACGCCTATGGGCATTAAAGCGATGCAAGAACTGCAGAAGTTGAATCCCAATAAAGATACGGCAAGTACAGCGATGTGCACGTTATTGGCACTGAATACGTCAAGCATTACGCTAATTCCTACAACCCTAATCGCGATTAGGATGAACTACAATTCCGTCAATCCAGCGGAAATCGTAGGCACAACATTAATTGCCACTGCGGTGTCGACGGCTGCCGCTATCTTAGTAGATCGATGGTACCGACGATCGCGTTCGCCCATCCCGCCGTTGAAAGGATGATCTCACATGTATGCCTTCGTTTCCCTGATTTCTTCATGGGCTATTCCCATCATGATCGTCTTCATTCCTTTATACGCTGCTTATCGAAAGGTTCCGGTTTATGAATCGTTTGTGGATGGTGCCAAAGAAGGTTTTGATACGGCAATCAAAATTATTCCGCATTTAGTTGGGATGATGGTCGCCATTTCTGTTTTTCGAGCATCTGGAGCCATGGAGATGATGACTGGCTGGTTGCGGCCTTTCTTCCATAGCCTTGGCGTACCGACAGAGATTTTGCCGCTAGCCATCCTCAGACCCATTACAGGAGCGGGTTCACTTGCTTTCACCACCGATCTTATTGAACAATTCGGACCCGACTCCATGATTGGCCGCATCGCTTCCACCGTACAAGGAAGTACGGACACAACCTTGTATGTCATTACGGTATATTTTGGTTCTATCGGTATCCGAAAAGCCGGTTATGCCCTAAAAGTGGGACTTATTTCCGATTTGGTTGGTTTCATTGCATCGATCATCATCTGTTTCCTCGTGTTCGCTTAAGGGCGCACTCTTGTGCTTTGGATACAACTCCGTTATCATTATCATGAGGTGAAAGCGGAAAATGGAAAGACTGCAAAAAGTATTAGCCGAAGCGGGCATTGCATCCCGTCGGAAATGTGAAGAAATTATTACAGCCGGACGTGTACAAGTGAACGGGGAAGTCGTCACTACGCTTGGTGTGAAAGTGAATACCGAAGAAGATGAAATCAAAGTTGATGGACGTACGATCGGTCAACAAAAGAAAATCTATGTGATTCTGAACAAACCCAAAGGTGTTATTACGAGTGCGACAGATCCAGAAGGTCGTAAAGTAGTCACAGATTTCTTACCTGGGATTAGAGAACGCGTTTATCCGGTCGGTCGGCTGGATTATGATACGGAAGGCTTGCTCCTTCTGACAAATGATGGTGAATTTGCACATTTATTAACGCATCCGAAGCATCACGTTCCCAAAACGTATCAGGCAACCGTTAAAGGGGTTCCTCATGGCACCTTATTGGACAAGCTTAGATCGGGGATTCAATTAGAAGATGGAATGACGGCTCCTGCTGAAGTCGAGTATGCGGACGTGAATTTAGAGAAGAAAGAGTCCATTATTCAAATAACCATCTATGAAGGTCGAAATCGGCAAGTAAGACGGATGTTCGAGGCGATTGCTTTCCCTGTCATTAAATTAAAACGGATTAAGTTCGGACCTATTTTCTTAACCGGTTTGCCAAGAGCTAAATATCGGCATCTAACGCCGAAAGAAGTTGAGGAACTCAGGAATGAGGCTCTCCAGACACATAACGTTCAAAAAGGCCAATAGGAATTGGCCTTCTTTTCGTTATAATGATCATAGAACCGTATGTAAAACAACGACTATTGACCAAAAAAGCGAAGGTGATTATGCGTGGGTAAGAACAAGAAATGGGTACAGATTGCGATTTTTGCCATCGTGCTTATTATTGGCGTGTTTACCATTATTACGAATTTGTCTGCCTCTGATACCAAGAAATATCCTCAGGTTGGGGATAAAGCGACGGATTTCTCATTAATCGGATTAGATGGCCAAACACATAAATTATCCGAATATAAAGGGAAACCCGTACTAATCAACTTTTGGGGAACTTTTTGTCCTCCCTGCAAAGAGGAAATGCCTGCCCTTCAAAAGCAATATGATAAATGGAGTCAGCAAGGGGTCGTCTTTCTTGAAGTGAACGTTGATAAAAACAAAGTAACGGTCCAGGGTTTCATGGATCAATATAAGCTGAATATGCCCGTTTTGCTGGATGCAAAAGAAGTGGTGCGAAAGCAATACGGTGTTATGGATTATCCAACGACCTTCTTTATTGGCGCGGACGGTAAAGTGGCAGTAAAAAAAATCGGCCAAATGACTGAGTCTTTTATCGATGAAACACTTACGAAACTGGCTGGCAAGTGACGAAGAACACTTAGGAGGTCATCATGTTTTACAACACCAAATGCGATTGCGGGCATCAGAATCCAACAGGAACAACGCTTTGTGAATCTTGTGGAAACCCACTGATCGACATCGATGGCAGAGATATATTGGAAATGCGTTATGACGGAATAGCTCGTCGTTCGCAGAAATCTAATCCTTCTTTACTGGATAAAGTCTGGAATTTCTTCTCCTCGGTTAAAATAGCGGTATGGATTATTTTTTGGACGCTGGTTGCTTCAGCTGTCGGAACCATTTTCCCGCAAGAAAACACATTTTTGGATATGGACCCTGCCCAGTATTACGCTCAAAACTATGGTACCTTAGGAACCATTTATCATTTCTTAGGATTCTCCCATACGTTTAATTCATGGTGGTTCATTACTTTGCTATTCATGATTGGCACATCGCTGGTCATCTGCAGCTTGGATCGTGTTTTGCCGTTATATAGAGCGCTGTCCAAGCAGCAGATCCGCAAGCATGCGAATTTTCTGACCCGACAAAAAGTAACGCTTTCAATCGACCTGCCTGAAAATACCGATGAGGTGGCGTGGGTTAACAAACTAGGCACATTATTTCGAAAAAAACATTACCGTGTACATACAGAGGGCTCAGCGCTACTCGCTGAAAAATATCGATTTAGCCGTTGGGGTCCGTATATTAATCACATAGGACTTATTATTTTTCTCATCGGTGTACTCATGAGAAGTATTCCGGGTTGGCATATGGATCAATATATGGGCATCCTGGAAGGGGAAACGAAGCAAATTCCTCATACTTCCTATTTTATAAAGAATGAGAAATTTACCCTAGATCTTTATGATGAGAAGGATCTTCCGGCCAGCATTAAGGAAAAAGGACAAGTTGTTCCCAAGACGTATCAAACGCAAGCTGTTCTGTACCACTGTTCAGCGAATTGCGATGATGCAACCAACGCGCCTGTGCTAGAAGAGGTCCATAAGGCAGATATTACTGTCAATCATCCGCTTGATTACAAAGGGCTGCAGGCTTATCAATTCGATTATAAGTCGACGCCACTACTCATTTCGGTGAAACCGACATTAAGTAATCCTGTCACCGGAGAATCATTCGGAAGTTTTGATTTGCCGATGAATAATCCGAAGGATGAGTACCAGGTTGGACCTTACAAGTTAACGCTCAAAGGTTATTTTCCGGAATTTGGACTAGAAAAAGGGCAGCCGATAAGCAAGTCGAATGAGCCAAAAGCGCCAGCTTTTATTTTTAATATCACAGGGCCTGGTCTGGCGACAAGCGGAGAACCCTATTTGTACTTCCCGAGACAAATCGATAAGGAATCATTTTCACAAGATGTGATTAATGGAGCAATCAGTCAGAAAATCAAGCTTGCAGTAGGTTCTATGGAAGGTGTGCAATTCGCAAACTATACGACCTATTTGAACATTCGTGTAGATAAAGCGATGCCATATATTTGGATAGGTTCTGCGATCTTTATGATTGGTGTGATCATGGGCTTTTATTGGCAGCATCGGCGTATCTGGTTGCGAATTGATAACGGCAAGCTCACACTTGGCGGTCATACGAATAAGAACTGGTTTGGCTTGCGGAATGAAGTGGCTGCAGCCCTTGCGAAGAACAACATAGAAGTTTCACCAAAGTCATTAGATAAAGGAGACAATCCGCAGTGAATGTAAACTCGGTCAGCAGCACCTTTTTACTTATTGCATTTTTTGTATATTTGCTAGCGTTTTTACTTTTTGTCCTTTCAATAACAGGAAGGAAATGGAGTAATCGCGATCCTGAACAGCATACGAAGCGGTGGGGCTTTTTCGCTTTCATGACTTCCGTCGTCGGCTTTGCCTGCCATGTGACCTTCTTCTTTACGCGATGGGCAGAAGGAAGTCACATTCCAACATCGAATATGTATGAGTTTATGACCTTTTTAGGCATGATGATTATGTTTGCCTTCTTAATTGTCTATCTGATTTACCGTACGCCTGTACTTGGCGTATTCGCTCTGCCGATTGGTTTTATTATTATCGCTTATGCCTCTGTATTTCCAAGCGAAGTACAGCCTTTAATTCCAGCTTTGCAAAGCTACTGGCTCAAAATTCATGTAACGACCGCCGCAACTGGGGAAGCATTCTTCGGAGTAGGTTTTGCGGGTGGACTCATGTACTTGCTTCGTTCCGTGAATTATAAAGGAACTTCCAAAATAGACAAACGTGAGCAAAGAGGCATTGAACTTACCCTATTCTTTATTTTTATGCTTGTTGCATTCATTGCTAGTATTTTTACTTTTAACGGTTCTGGGTATAAAGCGGTATTCTCCAAGCAAGTGGTGACAATCGATTTGCAAGGACAGCAGCAAACCAACATTCAAAATGAAACCTATGTGCTGCCTCCAATTGTTAAGCCGTATGATACGCAGCTTGTGGAAATGAAATCGTTCTTGGGCATGACGGAACCCTTATTCACGGCTCCATCCTGGATGGAAGGGGCAAGTGCTGGACGTAAACTGAATACGGTCATTTGGTCTATCCTCGGCGGTTTGATTCTTTATAGACTAGCGCGTCTCGTAGCGCGCAAACCGATAGGTGAAGCCATTGGCCCGATCGTTAAAGGAATGGATCCCGAGGATCTGGATGAAATCAGTTACCGAGCGATTGCTATTGGTTATCCTATTTTTACGCTGGGCGCATTAATTTTCGCGATGATTTGGGCCCAGGAGGCCTGGGGTCGTTTCTGGGGCTGGGATCCCAAAGAAGTGTGGGCATTGATAACCTGGTTATTTTACGCTGTATTTTTACACTTACGTCTTTCCAAAGGCTGGCAAGGTAAGAAATCAGCATGGTTAACTGTAGTTGGATTTATCGTTGTGATGTTTACGCTAGTTGGAGTAAACCTTGTTATTGCTGGTCTCCATTCTTATGCAGGTGTATAAATGATTCGAACTTACTAAAATAGAAGGATGTGAAGCTCAATGGAAATGAAAGCTAGCATACTCGTTGTTGATGACGAAGAACGTATTCGTAGGTTGCTTAGAATGTATTTGGAGAAAGAGGGCTATATCATCGAAGAAGCAGAAGATGGCGAGACTGCGCTTCGCATGGCTACGGAAACGGACTTCGATCTTGTGCTCTTGGACGTGATGCTGCCTGGCATTGACGGGATCGAAGTATGCGCGCGTCTGCGCCAAGTGAAGTCAACACCGGTGATCATGCTGACAGCCAAAGGGGAAGAGACGAACCGTGTTAGCGGGTTCGAAGTAGGAGCAGACGACTATGTTGTCAAGCCCTTCTCTCCGCGAGAAGTGATTTACAGAGTGAAAGCCATTCTTCGCCGCTCTTCGGCAACGGCTTACTTGTCCAAGGATGCAAGTTCAAGCAATAACATTGTGTTCCCTAATTTGATTATTGAGCATGATGCGCATCGGGTAACGGCCGGGGGTCAAGAAGTGGCTTTAACGCCTAAAGAATACGAACTGCTGCATTATTTGGCTGTTTCACCGGATAAAGTGTTTTCACGGGAAGAACTGTTGAAGGATGTTTGGAATTACGAATTTTTTGGTGATTTACGTACGGTAGATACCCATGTAAAGAGATTGCGTGAAAAATTAAACAAAGTATCCCCGGATGCTGCGGCAATGATTACGACTGTCTGGGGAGTAGGCTATAAGCTAGAGGTACCCAAATAACGTGATTATTTTCAGAAGTATCGTAGGGAAACTCTGGTTAACCATTATTGGCCTAGTTGCGGTAGTACTGCTTATACTAGGCTTTTTTCTCGTCAATTACATGGAAAATTATTTTTCCGAGGCAAAGGATCAAAGGGTAAAAGTGGAAAAGCTGGCTAATCGATTTTCGGATGAAGCCACGCGCCATATGTATGACGAACAATTTTATCAGTTAAGCAATGAACTTCTTAATATTCAGGATGCCCGAATGCTGGTCATCTCGACCGATATGAAGGAAGTTGCCTTGCCTGTAACGGAAGATAGCAATTTAATTAACTTCAGAGCGACTGATTTCTTCACGGTAGATGAACTTAAGCTTGTATTTGCAGGTCAAACGGTGACGAACCAGATTACGAAATCCAACCCAGGACGTTTTTATGCGGGTGCTGAGTACCTCGTTGTCGCTGTCCCTCTAAAGAGTGTGCAAGGTGTAATTGTTGGCGCTACGCTGATCTACCAGTCGCTGCAATCCTTGGAAACCACACAGTCCTATATGTTAAAATTGTTCGTCTCTGTTTCGTTTGTTGGCTTTCTTATGACGACTTTCTTCGCTTTCTTCCTATTCTCTCGGATAACGCGGCCGCTCCAGCAATTAAAGAAGGCGGCAGATCTCATAACAATGGGTGAATACGGCACACGCGTTCCTATTCAATCGAAGGATGAAATAGGGGAGCTGGCCAAAACCTTCAATCATATGGGAGAGAAAATGCAGGAGAGCATTCATGCTCTCAGCCAAGAAAAAGAACACTTATCAAGCATATTGCGAAGTATGACCGATGCCGTGATCACCTTGGACGCGAATGGTTCGGTGATGCTCACGAATCCGCAAGGGGAGAAGATTGTTAAAGAGTGGAGTACGATCGAGTGGTCGGAGGATGATGAAGAGACCCAACGTTTCGAAAACCGGATACAGCACTCGGTGATTGGGGATTAACGAGTTACAGCAACTTGAACTCGAGCCCGATTCCGGTTCCGTTAATTCCTCTTTTTGAAGCGGTCGTGGATGAATCATCGGAAGCGGCGACGAAGCTGCATGTGCAAAATGGCGTGTGGTCGGTCGCAATGACGCCGCTTTATTCCCGCGATCAAGTCCGTGGAGCGGTAGCCGTTCTCCGTGATGTGACGGAGGAGGTACTTCTTGACAAGCTGCGCAAGGATTTCGTGGCCAACGTTTCACATGAGCTTCGTACACCGCTATCCATGCTTCAAGGTTATAGTGAAGCCCTGCTCGATGACATTCCGTCCACGCCGGAAGAACGGGTCGAGCTGGTGCAGGTCATTCACGACGAATCCCTCCGTATGGGACGTCTCGTCCGTGATCTGCTCGATTTGGCACGGATGGAAGCCGGTCATCTCGAGCTCTACTTCAGGGAGGTTGAAGTTGACTCCCTGATCAAGCGGATGCACCGCAAATTTACGGTGCTAGCCAAAGAACGAGGCATCACGCTGAGCGCCGTGATTCCCGAGCAGCCGCTCATTCTCGAACACGCGGATGAGGACCGTCTGGAGCAAGTAATGACGAACCTGCTCGATAATGCTTTCCGACATACGGGAGAAGGAGCGCGTATTGCCATAAAGGCAGAGCCTGCCGTCTTCAAGGATCATCCGGCAATCCGCATTGAGGTATCCGATGAAGGACAAGGGATACCTCCAGGCGACCTCCCGTTCATATTTGAACGGTTCTATAAGGCGGACAAGGCTCGTACACGCGGTTCTTCCGGTGGAACAGGGCTTGGCCTGGCCATTGTCAAAAATATCGTAGAAGCGCACCATGGCAGCATTGCGGCACAGAGCACGTTAGGTCAGGGAACAACGTTCACACTGATGCTGCCATGCTCGCCACCCGAGTAATCATTTCGACAAAAAGAAAAGGCGTTTGCTGAGGAATCCTTCAGCAAACGCCTTTATTTTGTAGAATATTCAGAAAAAATCTTGTTGTTCGTGAAACACTTTGTTGCATCGTACGCTCGAATTACACTTTAAGAGCACGAACATTCACGATTTCTGGTTGTTTTGTCAATTCTGCAATGACCTCTGCAGGAGCCGATTTGTCAACCGTCAACACCATGATCGCCGATCCGCCGATCACTTTACGGCCAACTTGCATAGTAGCGATGTTCACATCGTTGCCGCCTAACAAAGTACCAACGCGACCAATAATACCTGGTTTATCGTTGTGGGAGATTAATAACAGATTGCCTTCAGCAGCGAAGTCAACCGGGTATTGATCAATACGCACGATACGTTCACCGAAACCGGCAAGTAACGTACCGGCAAGTGTTTTTTCTTCTTGCTTTGTCTTTACAGTTACGGTAACTAAATTCGTGAAGCTGTTGGATGTGTTCGATTTCTGAATCACGATATTTACATCGCGTGATTTAGCAACATGCATCGCATTAATGATATTGATTGATTCTAATTGATTTTGGAATAGACCTTTTACGATATAACGTGTTAATTGATTGGTATCGACATCTATCAAATCGCCGGAATAGTTAATAACAATTTCACTGACAGCACCTTGTGCAATTTGGCCGAGAATCGAACCGATTTTATAACCAAGATTGAAGTATGGTTGCAATTTATTAAGCACGTCCGCTGGTACAGGCGGCATATTTACAGCATTTTTGAACGGTTCATTGCGCAGAATGTGCAGGACTTCCTCGGAAACGTCAATCGCTACGTTTTCTTGAGCTTCAATGGTGGAAGCGCCAAGGTGAGGGGTTACAATGACTTTAGGGTTGGTTAAGAATGGGTGATCTTTTTGCGGAGGCTCGACTTCGAATACGTCGAATGCGGCTCCGGCTACAATACCTTGATCAATAGCTTCAACGAGAGCAAGCTCATCAATAATACCGCCGCGCGCACAGTTGACAATGCGAGCACCTTTTTTCATGATATCGAACTGCGGTTTGCTAATGAGGTGACGAGTCTCTGGCGTAAGTGGTGTATGAACGGTAATAAAATCGGCTTGAGCCGCAATCTCATTGACAGTTCCCAGCTTAACACCAATTTTCTCCGCACGCTCTTCGGTTAAGAAAGGGTCATACCCGATAACTTCCATGCCGAAAACTTTAGCACGCTTGGCTACTTCACTGCCGATGCGTCCCATTCCCAGAATACCGAGTGTTTTGTTGCGCAGCTCGACTCCGATAAATTTGCGATCCCATTCGCCGCCAACCGTTTTCTTGTAAGCTTGTGGAATCATACGTGCTGTAGCCATAATCATAGCAAAAGTAAGCTCGCATGTTGCAATCGTGTTGCCGTCAGGGGCATTGATTACGATAATGCCTCGTTTTGTTGCAGCTTCCAAATCAATATTATCAACGCCAACACCAGCGCGTCCGATTACTTTGAGCTTCGTTCCTGCTTGCATGATTTTCTCAGTGACTTTCGTTTGACTGCGAACGAGAAGGGCATCGTACTCGCCAATGATAGCTATAAGTTCATCTTCGGAAAGGCCAGATTGCTTAACAACTTCTACATCGGCTGCATCATAAAGCATTTGAATTCCCATGTCGCTAATTGGATCGGATACTAGAACTTTGTACATAATTCGGTTCCTCCTTAGAATATGAACATAAAAAAACTCCCAGCCCTCAGGCACAGACACTGGTGTCTGTGACCAAAGGGACGAGAGATTGCTTTCGTGGTACCACCCTAGTTCGCTGTCCGTTCGCACGGAAAGCCTCAATTGGTCTTGCGACCTGGAACTGTAACGTGTTCCTAAACCGACTGCATCTACTTGAATTCAATGCAATAACTCTGGAGTGCTCCGCAATATTTCGCTACCGATTCGCACCTGTCATCGGCTCTCTGAAAGCTATTATAGTTGCTTGGCTCCGTCAACGCTTTACTGTAATATAGAATTTTCATTAGATTACCATGGGTTTGAAACGGTGTCAATACATGTAGATTCAATTTCACATGAAAGCCATATTTCAATTTTAAGCCGATCTTACAAGCTTTTCGATTTTATTTTATAGTAATCAAGATGATAAAGCAATGCTTTAAGCTTGAATTTTATGCGGATTTTCGCTATTGTTTTGAATAATCAATTCAACTTACATCTATGGGTTTAGAAAGGGAGTACACCATGGGATTAACTAACATTCAACCTCAAGTGTTTCTTGAAGCGTTGGAAAATCGTTTATTAGAAGAGAGTGTCATCATCGATGTTAGGGAGCTTCATGAATGGGAATATTACCATATGGAAGAAGCTAAACTGATTCCGATGCAGCAAATTCCACACCGACTAGGGGAGTTGCCCGATAGTCAGCCTATTTATCTTGTTTGCGCACATGGTGTACGCAGTTATCATGTTGCAGAGTATTTGTTGGACCATGGTTTCGACCATGTTGTAAATGTTGAGGGAGGAATGGCGGCAATTGCTATGCTGCGTGGCTTCCAGTATGACTGATGAAAAGCCGAGCGCAGCAGCGCCCGGCTTTTCATTTAGTTCACATCTGAGAAGAAAGGAAGCTGTGGCAATAGCTCCTTAGGATACCAACGAGCCTTTCCTTTTACGAAATCACCGGATCGGACGGCATTCGTATTCAGCAATAAATCCATCGTTTGATTGACGTCATTGACATTCATTTTCTTCGTTTGTCCGGAGGCAATAAATTCATCGATGCGGATCGTCATGTCTTGCGGATAAAAAGGTTGAAATGCTTTGTTTTTCAACAACTTGGCTGTTATGTATTGGTTTTTGACATTGATATTCATAGCCCGCCATTGGTCCAGATTCGCATTGTTGTTCGGATCAAACGCCTCCATGTCATGGTCCATCGTTTGGTTCCATGCAACAATAGAGTCAAAATAATTTTTCTGTGCAGTAAGTGCTTGTGTTTTGGCTTCTTGGAAAAAAGCGTCTTTCTGTATAGCGTCAATCAGCTGAGCCCCGCTTAATCCATTGGCTTTGCTTTGATAACTTTTCAATGTATCTGCGAATAGCTTCAAGCTCTTCAAGTAACCTTGATGGGACTGTACAAGCAGTGGAGAAGAAGCTGGCATATTCTTGCTTTGAAGAACATTGTATTTCTCATCAGCGAGCTTGTAGAGCTCTTTCAACACCGCCGAAGCATCAACGCTCGAATTCCCAAGTTCGATTTGACTCATTAAATCAAACCATTTATTCTGAAATTCCCTAAAGGGTAAAAAGATGGTATGGTAATAGGAAACAAGGACTTGCTGATCGTAGGCGCCAATTTCCTGTGTAACAGCCTTGTCTGCATGCAAGATTTTATCGTATTTTTGATCGGCTTTGTCTTGACCGATTCGCAGCCCGTAGAAAAAGGCGCCAAGTATACAAACAAGCATAAAAATAAACATGAGGGCGAATAAATAATCCGTGCGGGTCAGACGCTTATTCATAATCAAGCTCCTTATTCTCTCTTTTTCTTTTAACTTAGTATAGGTGAAATAGCTATAAAAGGGAATATGGTGAGGAAAAGAGGAAGCATCGTGAAAAAATTTGATTTTAAAAATATTCGCTTCGGCAAAGTCGATCTGAGTGAGTTGAATGATCGGACTTTATTGCTCAATTTATACATAACCCAGCTACTTACGCTTATTATCGGAATTGTGATCTTGTTTTTTCAGAGCAATCACAAGATTCTTTCCATGTTTACGATTCAGGGTGGGTGGTCAATCGTCATTTGGGGTTGTTCATTTGCAGTAATTGTTCTTGGGTTCGATGTTTTCATCTCTCGATGGGTACCAAAAGAAGTCTCGGACGACGGTGGCATTAATGAAATGCTATTCGGTAATCGAGCACTGTGGCATATCGCGTTAATCTCCTTCATTGTGGCTGTTTGCGAGGAAGTTCTTTTTCGAGGAGCGATTCAATATGCTTGGGGGCCCTACTGGACAAGCATATTGTTTGCGGCCATTCATATTCGCTATTTGCAGCACTGGCTGATGACAGGCATGGTTTTTGGTATCAGTTATGGTCTTGGTTGGATCTATGTGCAAACAGGCAGTCTTTGGACGCCAATTATTGCCCATTTTATTATTGACTTCGTCATGGGCTGCTTACTTCGTTTTAATAAGGAGGAACAACAGAGTTCATGAGCACGGATGAAAGAACCCCTTTGCGGTCCAGTCGACAGCCAGACGAAAATCATGAGGACGATACATACTTACCGCCGCGCGGTGTTATTCATCCTTCAGAGCAAGGCAAGTGGACTCGGATTTTTTATTTAACATTGCTTTGGTTGTTCGTTATTCTTGTTGTCAGTTTAACGATTTGGGGAATCAAATATTCGTCCCAATGAACTATTTTATAGGCGAAGGTGAGAGGCTATGATAGATTCATAGTTTCTTTTTTTTGGAGGTGCATCAATGAGGAGAACCAAATGGAGCTCTTTTTGGAAGATAGGTTTGTTAGTTTTTATGCTTTTGTCGAGTGTAATGGGCTCTGCACAGAAATCATACGCTTTTTCTTACGGTTATTTGGCATATCCTCAGGGTGAAGTTGGACTTTTGCGTCCCGCTATTGGTGCTACACTTGAACTCAGCGAGGGCAAGATGCCAGCCAGCTATCGATTTTTTCTTAACAACAAGGAAGTGAACGCTGTTTATGACCCTGTGTCAGTTAAATATGTGTATCAACCAACCGCTGACCTTGCTCCTGGAAATTATACGGCCCGAATAGAGTTATCCTTTAGTGGCTATGAGCCATTGCAAATAGAGTGGAAGTTTACGGTTTCCGGAACTGCAGTTGCATTAGCTATCGAGACTTCTAAGGAGCAGCAGGAAGGTCTTAAGGCCATCAATGATTATCGGGTCAAATTGGGATTATCCAAAGTCGTATTCAATGAAGCCCTGAATACGGCGGCTAAGAAGCATGCGGAGTATCTAGCCTTAAATAAAATCGATGCCATTCATACATCAGTCTCTTTACATGATGAGGATGCTTCACTTCCCGGTTATATCGGCCAAACGCTGCAGCAGCGCATCCAACAATTTGCAGCATACCCAAGAGACAGCAGTGAGGATGTTGCTTACAATCATGTGTCATTAGTAGAAGCTATTGACAGCTTGTTCGATGCTCCCTATCATCGGTCGCCTTTCATGGTTCCGAGTCTGGTGGAAATTGGCATTTACAAAGAAGGGGACTATCATGTTATTGAGTTTGGATATTCGGACGGTTATGCGCCTGAACTTGTTGTCTCACCAACGAGTAATGATAGTTATGTGCCTACGACTTTGATGGTCACGAAAGCCCAGACCCGATTCGGATACACTCTGGTAATAAGTATCCTGTAGGCTATCCGATTATGGCTACGGTAAGTGGACCTGGTGTGGAAAAGGTGAGTTTGGATGAAGCGTCGTTAGAAGATGAGAGTGGGCGTCAGGTAGCGCTCCTTAAGAATGAGCCTAGTAAGGACGATCATTTGGATAAGCAAGTCATAATGATGCCAGTAAAGCCTTTGGAACAAGATATGACCTATCGTGCCCAAATCAAGCTGACGGCGACGATGTCAGATGGCACCAGAAGGGCATTCTCCAAAGATTGGACTTTCCGAACAGAACCGATTCAAGGAATAGGTGTGACGAAGCTTCATAAAGATGCCGCCGCATATGCCCTTCAGATGGGGAATCTCGATTTAAATCGACAACATAGTGTGCGGTTCGGCTTAACGGATCATATTTACTATGTCGATACGATCCCTTTTTTAATGAAGCAGGAGCCTTTAATCGTTGTTGGAACCTCATTTTTATATATCAGGGATTTAGCTGCTGCACTAGGGGCGTCAGTCTCGTGGGATGACAGTCAAAAAGCTGCTGTTTATAAAAAGAAAGACAAAGAAATTGTTTTTTACAACAATCAAAATGCTTATTCGTTGAATGGTGAAAACTATTCGACGGATTCAGGAGCAAATTAATAAATAATAGCACGATGATACCGGTTCGCTTGTTATCAGAAGCGCTTGGAGCGACGGTTAATTATGAGGATGCTACTCGAACGGTTACCATTAAATATTAAAAAGAGCTTTGTTTCCCTCGTCAATTGTAGGGATACAAAGCTCTTATTCTAGTAGATGCGAAGCAAAGTATATGTCTAGGCTTTACTTCGCATCTACCTTGACAAACTCGCTCATCCCTGAAGTACAACGAAGCCGTTTATCCTTATCTCATTTCCAGTTCAATGGCATTAGGGTCTACAAAGGAATAGCCTTTTTCCTCCAGCTGTGTAAGCAGTGTATCCAATGCTTTTATTGTCCATGGGAGTTCATGCATGAGAATGTTGCTGCCGCCGTGCAGCTGTTTCATGACATTTTCAATAACCTTGCCGGAATCATTTTTAGTATTTGTCATTTCCCAATCTAAGGAGCCGTTGGACCATGTCATATAGAGCATTTTTTTATTTTTTATTTTTTCTTTTAAATAGTCATTGCCGGAGCCGAATGGAGGACGGAAAAATTGAGGTTCTTCACCAATCAGATCCTTCACTATTTTTTGTACATCGTCTACCTGTTGATCAATTTTGGCATTGGTCATATCTTTCAAATTATCATGATCCCAGGAATGGTTGCCAACTATTTGGCCGCTATCATGCACCAGTTTGACAAGCTCAGGCTTCTGTTTGATGCGATAGCCATTAAAGAAGAAGATCGCTTTGGCATTATGTTTTTTTAAGATTTGAATGAGCGCTTCATTCATAGCTTGATCTTTAGGTCCATCATCGAATGTCAGTAGAATAACTTTTTTGTTGCCATTCGGGTCATTGGGTACAATATCATAGTTTTTATTCATATGATACTCTTTCTTGACTGCTTGTTGAGCAGGCTTAGTTGGTTCAGGTGTGGGTGTTGGAACGGGCGTAGCCGAAGGTGAAGGGCTAGGCGTAACCGTAACAGCAATAGGTGATGCTGAATCCGATGTGGAAGCAGTCCCTGAAATTTTTGGATTGCCTGTACATGCGCTCAATAAAATCATGACGGTGAGTATGAGGATGCTTGCTTCTTTCTTCATCGCTTTTTTCTCCTTAGGCTCTTAGCTTGTTGGTCTCTTCTTATAGTACCACATTTTCAGTATCTCGAATCTCCTTTGTTTTCCTTGTTCGTTCGGTGTATGCCTGTTCAATAACTCGCACAAGCTATGAATGATTCAAACTACTCAACATGGAGGGAGATCCAATGAAAATTGGTACTTTTTTGCTCGGCGGTATTGCAGGTGCTGCGGCAGTCGTATATCTCAACCGTAAAAGTAAATCGATGTTGTTCTCTGCATTTAGTTCATCAAGCGAATCGATGGGAAAAGTCGTCGATAAAGCTAGAGACTCGTTGGTTAGCAAATCTTTTAAGGAATCAACGGCCAAAAATACCTCTCAAACAAGCTCGAACAATTTAAATCAAGTTGAGAAAATTGTTAAAGAGGATCCGCAATTGAAAGCAACGGTTAATGAAATATTGCAGGATAATAAAGAAAATACGACAACAATTCAATAATCGAATAAGGTGGGCACAGTCAGGCATACCCACGGGGCCGGCTGTGCTTTTTTATTTTATACATAACTTGCACGTGCAATTACATTCAATTAATGTTAACATGAAACTTGAAAACGTGAGAATGACGCATGTCCATTTCATCGTAATGGCTCACCTTTTTCTTTTTTTATCATATTCTGTTTTAATAAGATGACCATGCTTTCGATGCAAGCTTTCCGATCGGAAGGCTCAAAGGAGGATCCTATCATGAAAATAGAACGCTTAAGTCAGGATAAGATACGGATTTTCCTAACATTCGATGACTTAACTGAACGCGGAATTCAAAAGGATGACATGTGGAGAGAAATTCCTAAAGTACATGAATTATTCAGTGAAATGATGGATCAAGCCTATTCGGAACTCGGATTTGACCCATCCGGTCCCCTTGCTGTTGAAGTATTTGCACTTCCCGCGCAAGGAATGGTTGTTATTGTGACCAGAGGCAAGCTTGATTTATATGCAAATTCGGATGCGTATGACGATCATGAAGCTGAAGAAGTGTACGAAATGGAAGTGACGCTTGAACAAAGCGATCTCATCTCTTATGCTTTCCGTGATTTTGAAGATCTGCTGCGTGTAGCCAAAGTAATTAATCCCCTTCTTATGGAAGGTGGTACTCTTTATTCCTACAAAGGGAAATATATTTTACAGCTTGAGCCTGTTGAACTTGAAGAAGCCAAATATCAAGCTTTAATTGCCTTCTTATCTGAATTCGGTGAGGCTGCTTCTGTGACTCAGGCGGTGCTGGAAGAATACGGGAATACAATTATAGCGGATGATGCGGTAAAGGTGCTTTGCCACCACTTCAAATAAGCTTTGTTTATGGAACAAGCATTCTCAAATTTGCATTTTTGAGAATGCTTATTTTCGTAGGTAATGATCAACAGCGTAACCATATGGGGGAGACATAAATGACAAGTATAGAACGCCAACGATTAGCGCCTGCTTTGGCTGCTGTTGATTTGGATAGGCTAGTAACCTATTACCAGAAGCAGCTGCGCGAAGAGGCTTATTTGTATTTGCAAAAAAGGGGAATCACAGAAGAAACTGCGTTGCAGTATCGGATTGGGTTTGAGATTGGAAAAATTGGATTTTATGTAGATCAGAATCAAATCGGTGATTATTTTGAAAACCGAGTTATTGTACCCATCAAGGATTACAACGGAGAAATTGTCGATCTTATCGGACGTTCCATAGATAATAGAGAGCCGAAATATAAAGCCTTGTATGGCGTAGAACAGTTTATATTCAATTATTCTGCCCTGGCTGAATCGGATGAAGTTGTGCTATGTAATGGGATATTTGACACGCTGACTTTAGCTCAGGCAAAAATGCCTGCCGTTTGTGTACCAAACCCTGGAATGCTTAAAGAGCATCATATTTCATTGTTTGCAAACAAACGAATATATATCTGCATGGGCAATGATGAATTAGGTAGAAGAGATGCTACACGGATCGAATCTTTGTTAAGGGAATGTGTCAAGGAGTCATTTATTGTCAATTTGCCCGAAACAATAAGGGACATCAACGATTTGTTCGTGAGGGCACAAAATCCTGTGGATACGTTTATTCGCTTAGTGAATCAGTCTGTGGAAGAAACGATGCTGGCGCCCGTAGCTCCTGACAACAAGAATAGCACGGTCTATTTAGAAGAATATATGAAACGATTTCGCGGACAAGTGGCTAGCATTAGCACTGGATTTCCTAAACTGGATAAACTGCTGTTCGGAGGGTTTGGGAATGGCTTATATTTAATAGCGGGGTCAGGCTCCATCGGGAAAAGCATGCTGCTGAAGCAAATTGCAGATCAGCTTGCCCTAGAGCAGACGCCTGTCATTTTCGTTTCTTGGGATATGACGAATTTTGAGTTGTGGGCACGTTCGATTGCTAGGATAATTGGCATTGCACCTCAGAAAGTGCTTGCGGGTAAGGTTGCTCCTGAACAAGTCGCTGAAGCTAATAAGCAGTATGCGAAATTAAGTAAAATGCTCTGGATGCTCGAATGCACAATGGAGACTTCATTAGATCAAGTGGCGGCTTCGATTGAACGGATCGCCGCCATTGTGGGAAAAGAGCCGGTGATCTTTATCGATCATTTACAGCGAATACCCGCTGCCAACGGGGCGTCTTCGTTAACCTGGGAGCAGCAGCAAGCAGCGATTGCGTATACGTTAAAACAGTGGGCAAGGGAATGGAATTGTCCCATTATTGCAGCAACGGCATTAGAGTTGGGGCAGGAGCGGGTGCCTGAGAGTGTACAGGCATCAGCGGATGTCGTGTTGATTATGCAGCCAGACCAGCAAGAAGAGGACGAGCGGCAAGCGTTGTCCCTTGTATTAACCAAAAATCGTAATGGCTCGGTAGGAAGCATCCCTATACATTTTCATAATGATCGGGCCATCTTTACGGAATAAAGTGAAGTTCATTCTAATCTGTAAATTGGCTTGGAAAATACGCTGCAATTTAACTATAATGAAACTATTAAATGAGATAGCTTATTGAAGGGGGAACTGAACATGCATATACTGCCGATCATCATGGCAGCAGTAGCTCCAGGTCTCTCCTTGTTGGTGTACTTTTATTTGAAGGATAAATACGAAACAGAGCCCATACACTTAGTGATCCGTATGTTTGTATTCGGAGTTTTGCTCGTATATCCGACCATGGTGCTGCAGCAAGCATGTATCCAACAGTTTGGAGAAGGTACGTTTATATCGGCCTTTTTCTTATCTGGAGGCATAGAAGAATTTCTGAAGTGGCTTGTTCTGTATTATTTTATATTTCGACATCCTGCATTTGATGAGCCCTATGACGGAATCGTTTATGCGGTGGCTGTAAGCTTAGGCTTTGCTACATTGGAAAATATTATTTATGCATTTATGAACGCGTCCTCCTTTTCAGCGTTGATGATTCGTGCTTTGCTGCCTGTTTCGGGGCATGCTTTATTCGGTGTCATGATGGGTTACTACGTAGGAAAAGCAAAATTCAATCCTCATAAAATGAAAAGGTACTTGTTGATTTCGCTGTTGCTGCCTATTTTTTGGCACGGATTATTCGATTACATTTTATTGGTGTTTAGATCTGCATGGATGTGGATTATGATTCCTGTTATGGCATTTCTCTGGATTCGTACGATATGGAAAGTAGATCAAGCGAATTCACGCTCTCCATTACGCATGGCTTCATTGGATGATGAGATTAAAATTAGCTGATTCGGGTCATAATGGACCATATACAAGGCAATTCTTAGCCATTTGCTGGGAACGACCGGGAGGGTGTATATGTCCATGTTGCGAGTGAAAGTAAAGATTCGCTGTAAGCATTGCGGTGAGAAATTTGTGCTGAAAGGCAAAAAAGAAAAAGGGAAAATCGAGACGGGCTTCCGTCAATGCATATGCAGTAATGAACATGATTTTGAAATTGAGACAGATGATTAACGAGAAGCCATCCTTCATGGATAGGCTTCTTTTTTCTGTTGATAAGTATATGTCTATACGTTTGCTTCTCATCTGCCTTGACAAACTCGCTAGTCCCTTGAAGGATGACGAATTCGTTTATCCTTGCATTCAATTTGTATGTATAAACCTATCTTGGCAAGTAAAAACTAACGGCAAGTTTGGAAATGAAAGGAGCAACTTTGTGTACAAAAGACTAAGTATTGTCATGTTTCCATTTCTAATGTTAGCCTTGATCGGGGCTTCAGTTTGGGGGTATTTAGAGCATCAACAGAAGAATACGATTCTGATTAAAGCAGAGAACCAGTATCAGCGGGCGTTTCACGATCTCTCTTATCACATGGATACGTTGCACACAGAACTGGGAAATACACTCGCTGTGAATACAACCTCTGAACCTTCTTATCGTAAAGGGTTAGTGAATGTTTGGCGATTGACCAGTCAGGCTCAGAGCGACATTAATCAATTGCCTTTAACGTTGCTGCCGTTTAACAAGACGGGAGATTTCTTGGCGAACATGGCCAATTTCTCCTACCGGATGTCCGTTCGCGATATGACGAAAAACCCGTTGAATGAGCAAGAAATGAAGACGCTGAATGCGCTTTATGACCATTCCAAAGAAATAACTTCTGAACTGCGGGGTGTTCAGGATAAAGTAATCGCGAACAATTTGCGTTGGATGGATGTTGAATTAGCTTTAGCCTCTCAAAATGAAGCGCAGGATAATGCGATCATAGATGGCTTTTCATCTGTAGATAAAAAAGTAGGCGCCTATGAAGAGCTAAATTGGGGCCCTGGGAATATGAATATCTTTTCTAAAAATGATGTAAAAATGTTGTCCGGCAATGAGATGACACCCGATGAAATCAAACAAAAAGCATCCCAATTTCTTGGACTTAAAGATCCATCCGGACTAAAAGTTATCGAGAATGGCGGCAGTGCGCCAGAGTATCAAAGCTATAGTGTACTCTTGCCAGGTACCGGCGGCAGCGAAAACGAAACCCAAATGGATTTTACCAAAAAAGGCGGCCATCTCGTTTATTTTATGAAACCGAGAAACGTACAAGCGGCTAAGTTTGACTTGAGACAAGCTAGAGATACCGCAAATGAGTTTTTGGACCAGCATGAATATAAAAATATGAGTGCAGTCAGCTACGACCAATTCCAAAATATCGCTAATCTTATCTTCGCAAAGCGGGAAAATGATGTCACCATCTATCCACAACAAATTAGTGTTAAAGTTGCGCTCGATACGTTGGAAGTAATCGGTCTTCAAGCAACCGATTATATTTATGGGCAAAAGCAGCGAACGATTGGCCAGCCTAAAATAACGATGGAGGAAGCGCGCAAGCAGCTCAATCCAAAGATGGAAGTGACGGGTCAATCTTTGGCTATTATCAAAAATGAGCTGGATCAGGAAGTGCTATGCCACGAATTTATAGGGAAACTAAACAATAACGTGTATCGCATATATATGAATGGTGAACTGGGAACAGAAGAAAAAATCGAAACCATTCGTCCGCAACAAATAACTGCACCAGCCAAGTAATCAAGAAGAGAAGCCGGACTCAGCATCCTGCTTCTTTTTTTTCTTTCTAAATTGATGGGGCATGGTATAATAATGTCACATTATGTCTCGGAGGTGCAGAAATTGCTTCCTAAGGTCAACCAGATTTTGCATATTCAACTCAATACGATTGACGACGAGGAATCCAGAATCGAATACAAGTCGAGAATTGCGGATGTCACGGATACATCGATTGTTGTTGAGATTCCACTTAACGAGAAGACAGGCAAGCTAAAAAAATTGTATGTCGGGGATGAGCTCAGCACTTTCTTTTTATCGCAAGGCGGAGTAAAGCACTATTTCACAACATCAGTTACAGGATTCAAAGAAGATGTCATTCGCTTAGTAGAGCTGCGCAAACCCGAGCTTGAAGCGATTACACAAGTGCAGCGCAGAAGTTTTCTGCGTGTGCTTGCCGAACTTGAGATTGCCGTGAAAATATCGGATCAAATTCAGTTCATTGGGGTAACCGATGATGTCGGCGGTGGCGGGATTTCTTTTATTTGTGACGGACATATCCCACTGGGTTTGAATGCCAATATTTCTTGTTGGGTGCTAGTTCCTTATAAAAATGGGTCTATTGAACACATCCCTTTTACCGGAGAGATTGTCAGGATCAAAAAATTAGAATCTGGGAAGCAATTGGCAATGATCAGATTCATTGAAATTGCAGACCGCGAGCGGCAAAAGCTCATTCGATTCTGCTTTGAAAGGCAGATGGATTTCCGCAAAAGATAAACGGATAGGATTTGCCCTCCATGGACATACTAGAACCCACAATGTCTTAGTGGACAGGGGGATTCTTCGTGTCAACGGATCAAGAGCGTAAATCTTACGAGCAGTTGTTTATTCTCTTCTCTGCTAAGGTAGAAAAGGTGATTATACGGATGACGCTCGTCTTTTTCATTTTACTTATCTGTGTGCAGGCGCTGCTTCAAATTCCTTACATACGAAAACATTTTACACGAGTTGAACCATTGGAGGGAAAGCCTTACATACAGCCTCCTAATCAAATGGGAGAGCGCTCGTGAGGTTGGCTTTTAATGACTGCTCCTGCGTCCAAGTTTTGCATAAACCCTTTTAATGTGATATAATTTCGTTAATCAGCAGGCAGTGCCTGCTTTTTTGTTCGTAAGGTACTGCAAGGTATTGTAGGGAGGAACAACAGCTTGGATAAGTTCAATATTGCCATAGATGGTCCTGCTGGAGCCGGTAAAAGCACCATTGCCCGCCATGTTGCCGGAGCACTTGGTTTTATTTATGTGGATACAGGAGCCATGTATCGTGCAGTAACCTGGAAAGTTCATCAAGAAGGGCTGCTTCCTCAGCAAGAAACAGAAGTAGCTGCCTTGGCTAATCGTATGCAGATTGAGCTGATCCCGCGAGCCGAAGGTCAACAGGTTTTCGTAGATGGCGTGGATGTAACTAAAGAAATTCGTTCGAAAGCAATTACGGATGATGTTTCCCAGATAGCGAGCTTTGGCGCTATTCGTCATTTATTAGTATCGCTTCAGCAACAAATGGCTTCTACCAAAGGTGTTGTCATGGATGGCCGTGATATCGGAACCCATGTGATGCCAGACGCTGAAATTAAAATTTTCCTTACGGCCAGCGTATCGGAACGAGCAGAACGCCGCTTCAAAGAATTGCAGAGCAGCGGAATAGGGACGATGACACTCTCTGAATTGGAACAAGACATCGCTCGTCGCGATCAATTTGACCAGGAAAGAGAGATTTCACCACTAAGACGCGCTCATGATGCTGTACTCATGGACAGTACCTCGATGACCATTGCGGAAGTCGTAGACGAAATACTTGGGCTTTGCAAAGACAAAGTCGGAGGTGGCAAGTAAAGATGCTGTATCGCATCGGTAGGGCGCTATTTCGTTTTTTCTTCACCGTATTTTTCGGTCTGCGAGCGATGGGGACAGAGAATGTGCCCACCCAAGGTGCCGTTGTGTTATGCGGGAATCATACCAGCCTTTTGGATCCACCATTGTTAGGGACACCGCTTAAACGCAAAGTTCATTTCATGGCCAAAGCAGAGTTGTTTGATATTCCTGTATTTGGTTCGATTTTATCTAAAGTAGGCGCTTTTCCCGTGAAACGCGGAGGCGTCAGCAAAGAATCGATCCGGCTGGCCATCCATTTGTTGAAAGACGGCAATATGATGGGGATATTCCCTGAGGGATCGCGCAGCAACGCGGGAGGCATGGGTAAAAAGGGCGCAGCCAGTCTTGCACTGAAATCAGGTGCGGCTGTCGTGCCTGTCGCAATTATCGGGACCTATTCGCTGTTTCGCCGCATGACAATCGTTTATGGTAAGCCGGTTGATCTAAGCGCATATGCGGGTTCAAGTTCCGACGATTTAGAGCAGGCTACTGAAATGATTATGAAAGAAATTCGCAGATTACATACGGTTAATAGTAAAGGCTAAAGAAATGTATGGAATCGAAAGCTTGGAATTATACTATCCTTATAGCGAATGGAAGTTATTGTTTGAAACAGAGTAGAAGCTACATCACTGCTTTGTGACTTATAAATTATTTATTGTTGTTTGTAATTAGAGGAGGATAACCCCATGTCAGATGAAGTAAAAGTTGAAGATCAAACCCAAGAAATTCAAGAAGCACAAGAAACAGCCGTATCGCAAGCAGAAGCTGAGCACGCTCTTAACAACGTTGCTGTGCTAAAGAAAGGCGCTACCGTTAAAGGCAAAATCGTTAAGGTAGACGCAGATCAAGCCTTCGTGGATATCGGTTACAAATACGATGGTGTTATTCCGGTACGCGAGCTTTCTTCCGTTACTTTGGAAGATGCGGGTCAAGCTGTACAATTGGGCCAAGAAGTTGAACTGAAAATCGTTTCGATTAACGATGCAAAAGAAACGCTAGTTCTGTCCAAACGTGTTATCGACAGCGAAAAAGCTTGGGAAACACTTCAAGCGCAACTAGACAGCAAAGAGATTCTTGAAGCAACTGTAGCTGAAGTTGTAAAAGGCGGTCTTGTTGTTGATATTGGTGTGCGCGGATTCGTTCCGGCATCCATGGTTGAGCGTCAATTTGTTGAAGATTTCTCATCTTACAAAGGCCGCACTTTGCGTCTTCGCGTGAAAGAAATCGATCGCGAGAAAAACAAAGTCATTCTGTCCCAGAAAGATGTTCTGGACGAAGAGTTCGAAGCGGGCAAAAAGAAAATCGTTGAAGGTCTTCAAGTTGGTCAAGTGCTGGACGGTACGGTTCAACGCTTAACACAATTTGGCGCATTCGTTGATATCGGTGGTATTGATGGTTTGGTTCATATTTCCGAACTGGCTTGGCACCATGTAGAACAAGCTTCTGATGTTGTCAAAGAAGGCGATCAAGTGAAAGTTCAAATCTTGAAACTTGATCCTTCTAACGACAAAATCAGCCTAAGCATTAAAGCAACGCAAGATGGTCCTTGGTCCAAAGTAGAGAGTGAATTCAAAGCAGGCGATATCGTTACAGGTACGGTTAAACGTCTTGCAGCATTCGGCGCTTTCGTTGAAATCGCAGCTGGTGTTGAAGGTCTTGTGCACATTTCCCAAATTGCACACCGTCACATCGGTACTCCGCATGAAGTGTTGAAAGAAGGACAAGAAGTTCAAGTGAAAATCTTGGAAATCAACACGAATGAAAAACGCGTTAGCTTAAGCATTAAAGACACCGAGGATGCTCCTGAAGCTCCGGCAGGTGCGGCTGCGGCTTCTGCAAAACCAGACAGAGAAAGACAACCAAGAGGCGACCGTGACCGCGGAAACAGCGCAAGTCACCAAAAAGAGATTGCTGGCAATGAAAACGTGTCACTTAGCAATCAAGGTCTTTCCTTTACGCTCGCAGAGCGCTTTGGCGATAAACTTTCCAAATTAAAATAAGTTAAATATCGGTTTAATTTCAGAAGATACCAACCTGCAATTGGTCTAAGACCGCTTGCAGGTTGTGTTTAGGAGGACTATAAGGATGCGCATCTCACGCAAAATGGAGCATGTCCATTACGCGCTGGAGCTTGGACAATCACGGCAGCAAGGGCTGTCTGATTTCAAGCTTGTGCATAACTGTCTTCCTGAAACTTCGACCGATCAAATCGTATTAAAAACCCAAATCGGCGATCTCATTATGAGTTCGCCGATTTTAATTAATGCGATGACAGGCGGAGCTCAGGAGACAGAAAGCATCAATCGTGAATTTGCGATTTTGGCAAGGGAAAAGGGATTTGTCATGGCGGTAGGTTCTCAGATGTCGGCCATCAAAAATAGCGAGGTAGCTGCCAGCTATCAAGTCGTACGCCGTGAAAATCCGAATGGCATCGTATTTGCAAATTTAGGTAGCGAAGCGACGGTTGATCAAGCTGAACGAGCTGTTGATATGATCGAAGCTAATGCGCTGCAAATTCATTTGAATGTGATGCAGGAACTCATTATGCCAGAAGGGGATCGCAGCTTTGTCGGTATGCTTCGGCGTATCGAGGATATTGTCCGGTATGTAAAGGTGCCGATCATTGTGAAGGAAGTCGGATTTGGCATCCTGAAGGACAATGCCAGAGCCCTGCAGGATATCGGTGTGCGTTTTCTTGACGTTGGCGGTTCCGGAGGTACTAATTTCGCTGCTATTGAGAATGCAAGACGCCCTGCAGCAATAGAATGGCTTAACGATTGGGGAACCCCGACAAGCATCTCTTTATTGGAAGCCTTGTCTGTTTACCCTCAAGGTGCTGTTATCGCTTCAGGCGGTATTACAAACGCTTTGGAAGCCGTAAAAGCGTTGACAGTAGGCGCATCTGCAGTAGGAATGGCAGGGGCGTTCCTGAAGGTGCTTCGTAATGAAGGTGTTGATGCTCTACACCGTTTTGCGGATGAACTTCATCAAGGACTTATTCTTATTATGACAGCCCTAGGGACAAATACGATTGAACAGCTGTGGCGCCACTCGGTCGTCATTACGGGTGAAACAGCAGAATGGTGCCAAACCAGAGGAATCGTACTAACTTCATATGCAGATAGAGGTAACCGGAGTAAATAATCAAAAAATTGCCATACTAAGGATCATACAGTGCTGCCCATGATTGAATCGGGGAGCCTGATGATTCACAGGCTGGTCAGTGACAATGTCACCTGAGCGCCTAACCTTCTAGGGTGGTCTGATTATGAACTCGGGTTATTTGTCTATCATTCTTCTTTCGATTACGCTTATTTTGTTCGCTAGCGGGTGGAAGGAGTTGTATGTCAGAAGTATATCGCATAAGGGCATGCTTCTTTTTTTTGTCTCGTGGCTCGTTTTTTCTCCATTTACCATCACCGTATTTCACGTGCGTATTCAACTTGTCTACTTATTAGTTGTGTTAATCAGCTTATGGATTCTGCATGTGACCAATGGGTTTATCCAAAAGCTTCATCTCCTGTCTATCGGTCTTTTACTAGGTTCTCTTCACTTATTATTACAGCAGCTGCTCGCCATGGACCCGATCCTGATTGTCGGCGATGCCAAAATGGATACAGCGCTGGTGCTAGCAGTTGTTATGGTCGTGCTGCAGCGTAATGAATTGGCGCAAATTGCAGCTCTTTCAATTGGTTACTTAATTGGTGATCTGTATCAGGAAGGGATACATCGTACGAATGGCTATCATTTTCTAGGGAGTGCTTACTTTCAGGATCAATGGTGGTTATCCGTCTTTGCCGCTAGAACTTTGACAATTATTCTCCTTGCTGTGTTCAACAGTTTCAGAGTGGTTATAAGAAGCTGGTTAGATCGAAGGGGAGGCTGGAGGAAGTAATGGATTGGTTCGATACACATCGCTATACCATAGGCATTGTAGTTGGTGTCACTTTTGGCGTATTAGCTCGTATGAACATGCTGCGAACGGATTACAGACAATATCCAACCTATCCTCATGGTAAAATTATTCATATTTCACTTGGCGTTATCGCAGCAGGATTAGGCGCAGTTGTTGTTCCTGCATTGCTCGACAAGAATTATACGGCTGTTACCTTTTTGTCGCTCGCAGCCCAACAGTTTCGTGATGTTCGCAACATGGAAAGACAAAGCTTATCAAAGATTGATGAACTTGAACTAGTCCCCAGAGGTGCTGCCTACATTGAAGGCATCGCAATGGTGTTCGAAGGACGTAATTATCTCGTTATTTTCACCTCGTTCTTAGCCTCCTTATTCAGCATTTGGTTTGCTTGGTACTGGGGAATCGTTGCAGCTTTATTTTCAATCTGGATCGCGAATTATTTCAAGTCAGGAAAAAACTTGGAAACGATTGCCGATATTGAGCAAGTGCCCATTCGCTTGGACGGTCCCGATTTATTCGTCGGTTCTATCTTTATTATGAACGTCGGGTTAGAGGATAGCCGTCAAAAAATTCAAGAGCATGGGCTTGGGTTTCTCGTTAAGCCGAAAAGTCGGAATGACCGTGTCACTTTAGCTAATCTGGGTCAAAGACAGGCGATTCTTCACGATATATCTACACTGTTCGGCGTGTACAGGGATGAAGGAGAGCCATCTCTCCTGCCTATGGCAAAACTGGATATGAATACAGGCACATTGGGGTTACTGCTGCTTCCACAAGAAAAGAATGCGGAGAAAACGTTTATTGCCTTGCATCGCGTACCTATTCTTGAAAGCGCAGTACGGAAGCCATCCGAGGCCGGCGTAAATAAACGGAAGGAGGCATGAATCTAAGATGTCGCAAATCCTTGCAGTTGTTACTTTGGACAAGGAACGGGTAGGTGGGGGGCCCGATATTTATTGTTGACCGACCGGATGAGCTGCAGAAAGTAGCTTTCTCCCTGGAAAAAATTTTGGACGCGAACGCTCATGATTTGAAAAATGGCACACTGATCTTGGTTAAGCATCACTGAACTTGTCAGTGAGCACGCTTTAAGGAGCGGAATCTCAAAAGGGATTAGCCAAGCCGTGTCTTTTTTGATATGATGTAAGTTGCGTATTTTTCCATGGCTGATCATGGAATTCGAAGGAGTGAATGAGAAGTGGCTAGACCTGTTCTTGCAATTGTTGGCCGACCGAATGTCGGCAAGTCCACCATTTTCAATCGAATCGTAGGCGATCGCCTTGCGATTGTAGAAGATAAACCGGGTGTAACGCGTGATCGCTTATATGGGATAGGGGAATGGCTGAATACGTCGTTCAGCGTCATTGACACAGGTGGTATTGAGATTGACGGCGAAGATGCGATTCTCAAATCGGTGCGGATTCAAGCGGAGCTGGCGATTGAGGAAGCAGACGTTATCGTTTTCATGGTAGATGCCAAAGCGGGCGTAACCTCTTCCGATGAAGAAGTCGCGCAGTTGTTGTTCCGTTCCAAGAAGCCAATCGTGCTTGCGGTTAACAAAGTAGATAACTTGGCGCGCCAAGATGATATCTATGAATTTTATTCTTTAGGCTTTGGCGATCCTGTCGGCATTTCAGGCTCCCATGGGATCGGGATCGGTGACTTGCTTGAAGTCGTATGCAACTTGTTCCCAGATAAGAAAGACGACGAATATGGCGAAGAGGTCATTAAATTCGCCTTGATCGGCCGCCCAAATGTCGGCAAATCGTCCTTGACGAACGCGATCCTCGGTGAAGAACGAGTCATTGTTAGTGACGTTGCAGGCACTACGCGCGATGCGATTGATACTCCGTTTGAACGGGATGATCAGAAGTACGTCATCATCGACACGGCCGGCATGCGCAAAAGAGGCAAAGTGTACGAGAATACCGAGAAATACAGTGTTATGCGCGCGATGAAAGCGATTGAGCGCGCCGATGTTGTGCTCGTTGTCATCGATGGGCAAGAAGGCATTATCGATCAAGACAAGCATATCGCCGGTTATGCCCATGAAGCAGGCAAAGCGATCGTCATCGTTGTCAACAAATGGGATATTGTCGAAAAAGACGATAAGACGATGCAGCATTTTACCCAAACCATTCGCGATCATTTCTTGTTTCTAAGCTATGCGCCTATTGTTTTCGTATCTGCCAAAACAACACAGCGTCTGCACAAGCTGCTTCCTGTTATCGTCCAAGTTGCCGAGAATCATGCTCTTCGTGTGCAAACACATACGTTGAACGATGTAGTTTCCGATGCGGTAGCTTATAATCCGCCTCCAACTGACAAGGGGAAACGCTTGCGTATCAATTATGTGACGCAAGTTGCTGTTAAACCTCCTGTGTTCGTACTCTTTGTGAATGAGCCTGAACTCATGCACTTTTCATATGAACGGTATCTGGATAACAAAATTCGGGCTGCTTTCGGCTTTGAAGGAACACCGATTCGTATCTTAAGCCGTAGAAAGTCATCGGATAAAGAATAGGAGTTGTTGCAGATTGTCATGGGTGACGATTGTCGTTGGTTATTTATTGGGTTCCATAAGCTTTAGTTATTTATTTGGAAAATGGTTCAAAGGCATCGATATTCGCAAACACGGCAGTGGCAATGCCGGAGCAACGAATACACTTCGCGTACTAGGCAAAGGCCCAGCCATCCTTGTCTTGCTGCTCGATGGCTTTAAAGGTGTTGCTGCTGTCTGGATCGGCAGCTGGGTCGCTCCCGGAACCGATGAAATATGGGTTCGTGTATTATGCGGTTTAGCGGCTATCGTTGGACATAATTGGCCCATATATTTTGGCTTTCGCGGAGGGAAAGGGATTGCCACTACCATCGGGGTTATGGCTACTCTTTGCTTTATTCCCACATTAATTGCAGGCTTGACAGCAATCGTCATCATTGCGATTACCAGATTCGTATCGCTGGGTTCCCTCATTCTTACTGCACTTTTACCTTTTCTTCTATGGGGAATGGACCGACCTTTACCGATTCTGTGGATTAGCATTGTGCTCTGTATATTCGCCTTTATCCGACATCGCACCAATATTGTGAAGCTGATTCAAGGCAAAGAAAACAAGCTAGGACAAAAGAGAGCCTAGTTGTTTATCCGTGTGAATAGCTATTGCATACCAAGGATAAATGACTCCTTCGTCCTTCTAGGACGACCGCGTTTGTCAAGGTAGATGCGGAGCAAAAGTATACAATTTATACTTTCTTATCTACGAAGAAAATTTTCCAATGGAAAACTTTTAGGAGGAATGCGATCTTGTCGAATAAAGTATCGGTTCTTGTAGCTGGAAGTTGGGGAACGGCACTTGCCTCGGTTTTGGCTGATAACGGTAAAGAAGTCTTATTATGGTCTCGCAATGAGGATCAGGTTAAAGAGATTAATGAGAGCCACATAAATAGTCGGTTTCTTCCGGATATCGAACTGTCTCCTTTGATTGTGGCCACGAACTCACTGCAGGAAGCTGTGGAGGAGACTGATGCCATTATCTTGGTTGTCCCTTCTTCCGGTATGCGAGAGGTCGCTTCGTATATACGTCCTTTTTTGAAAAAAAATGTCTTGTTGATTCATGCTACCAAAGGGTTCGAAACGGGCTCACTGAAGCGTATGACAGAAGTTCTGTCTGATGAATTGCCAGAGGTAGACCCCAAAAGACTTGTTGTGCTGTCGGGGCCAAGCCATGCCGAAGAAGTTATTCGCAAGTGTCCGACGACCGTCGTAGTCGCCGCGCAAGAGCTGGATGCAGCTGAAGCGGCACAGGATCTTCTGATCAATTCTTATTTCCGCGTCTATACCAACCCTGATGTTGCCGGTGTTGAAGTGGGAGGGGCGCTCAAAAATATTATTGCCCTTGGCGCAGGCTTAACGGATGGCTTGGGCTTTGGAGATAATGCAAAGGCGGCCCTTCTTACGCGGGGCTTAGCCGAGATAGCTCGGTTAGGTGCAGCAATGGGGGCTAATCCGTTGACGTTTGCCGGTTTAGCGGGGATTGGTGATTTAATTGTGACTTGTACGAGCCAGCATAGCAGGAATTGGCGGGCTGGCAACAAGCTGGCTAAGGGAATACCGCTAGACGCAGTGCTCAAAGAGATGGGGATGGTCGTAGAAGGCGTGAAGACAACCAAAGCTGCTTATGAGCTGTCTCGCACCTATGACGTTGTCATGCCTATTACAGACGAGCTTCACAATGTTCTCTTTGAGGGTAAATCGCCTCAGTTAGCCGCACAGGATTTGATGGGAAGAGTTAGGACCCATGAGATTGAAGAAATAGCCAATGGCTCAGCTACAAATTGGTTGGCATAGCCTACACCACATCCTTCATGCTTTCATACTATACCTTATAAGCTCTAGTAGTAACTAAGAGGTATAGGGAGGCGGCACATATGCCAGGTAAAGATATGTCGAAGGATGTATTAAGCATTGTAAAGAAGAAAACAGGTAAATCCGTAACACCAAAAGATATACAAAAGATTGCCAGCGGTGTAAAACCTTCAACGATGCAGAGCGAAACTCAGCTTCGGCAACTCATCAAGCAAGTGTCTGGTTTGGTGAACGTGAAAGTGTCTGAAGAGACCATTAATGACATTATCCAAGCGGTAAAAAGCAGTAATTTGGATACAAACAACATGCAGCAATTAATGAGCATGATGCTCGGCAAGAAATAAAAGCATGAAGGGGATTACTCCCCTTTATGCTTTTTTTCTTGTCCTATGCTATACTTTATTCTGTCTTAATTTTAATTGCTGAATAGATTAAGGGGTTATGAATATGTCAGGTTTGGACAAAATGTGGGCTTCCTTCGTTGCCATAGGCCTTATGGTCGTAGCGTCACTATTGATTTCTTATGCCAGAACACGAACACAAGGTGCGCTTCGCATCGTGCTTTCCTTTATTGCTTTCATTTTATTTATTCCTATTTTATTGTACATGCTGCTATCATTGTTTTAACAACATGGAGGTAAAAAAAACCTATGTTAGAATTAAAAACACGCAAAACACAAAAATCAATAGAGCCGCAAACGGGATTATCCATTTTGGATCATGCGCTTAAAGAAGATTTGGATTGGGGATTTTCGTGCGCGCGCGGTTCTTGCGCCAGATGCCGCTGTTACGTAGCGTCAGGCAGGGAGTTTTTGTCCATGCCCTCCGACGAAGAAGAGAATCGTTTGGAGCCTGAAGAGCTTGAGCAAGGCTATCGATTGGCTTGTCAATGTATGATCAAGCAAGTAGGTGACATCTCCGTCATCCATAAACCTTATTTCTGAAATAAAGGCGAAAGGTGTGTGCATCATGATATGGCTCCAGCCGTTACTGCCAGCGATTACATCCCTACATACACATTTATTAAAGGCTCCGGGAGCGCGATGGCTGATCGGCGGAAGCTGTGGACTACTGATGCACCACGTAGAAATTGGACGTAGTCCAAGGGATCTTGATATCTATGTGGATAATAATGATGTCGCTCCCGTACATACCGCATTGCAGGAATATGCCGTGGATTCACCGGTTTTTAGTCAAACACCGATTTATTCTTCTATTCTGAGTCATTATCTGTTGAATGGGATACCGATTGAACTCGTTGGGGATTTTCATATTGAAGCGATTAGCTCGAACTATCAGGTTGAAATTGCCTATTTGTGGGAAAGTCATTGCCATACGTATAAGATTGGAAAGCACGAAGTTAAAGTGATGCCACTTGCTCATGAACTCATTTTTAATCTGCTCCGGGGCCGCTCAGATCGCTACGAAGCCATTGCGTTTACAATGCTTTCC
>NZ_VRTT01000063.1 GCF_008017805.1 Paenibacillus sp. N3.4
TTACACGAACTGTCGGAACGACAGGGATAGCTTGGTAAACTTCTCTTCGTTAGAAGAGACTACCCAAGAATCTCGTGACTTTAGTCATGAGAGGTTCAAGGAGTACGAAAGGGCAGAGTAGCATTAAGGGATATTTTGAAATATCAGGAAACACAAAAGGAGCTACCGAGGTGGCTCCTTGACTTGTTCTTGAAAGTTTGTTGATAGTAGTATCCTAGCGTTTCTCCAGTACCCCCCGCAACCACTGAGCCACTTTGCCGAGAGCTTCCATAGTCTGAATGACCCCATTGTGGTTGTGATTGGGAATAACGTGAACCTCGGCTCCGCAGTGCTTACTGTAGAGTGGTTCGTATGCTTCGGCGCTGAACACTTCATCGTCCTCACCGATGAGAACGAAGGTCGGTTGGGTCAGCCGTGACAGGTGCTTGGTATATTGATTACTGACCATGCGGGACAATGCAAGTCGATAGCTAAGATTGCAGGATTCGGTCCCGTGAAGCTTCTCAGTAGGTGTAAGCCTACGATAAACAACCGTATGGTTAAACCAATGAATGCCTATTGCGTTAAGCAACATCAGTAGAGCATATTTTGGGACGTTGACTTTGGATTCGTTGCCGTTACCATCTTTGCGATTTAACGGCGAGCTAGGGCTTAGAGCAGGGGCAATCAACAAGTATGCATGGATATCCTCGTGAATCGGACGAATTGTTTGCCTTAGGGCAGTCGCGCGCCGGCGGAATGGCCTCCAAAAATGATACGTGCATCTGTGTGACACGACTGTACGTGGCGGAACAGATCCTCTATGTCGTCGTCTAGTTGGCCTACGTAGTCAATGTCCCCGCGACGGATAGGGTTGTTGCCGTAACCGCGCAGATCCGGAAGATACACGGTTGCAAGGCCGTTTTGAGCTAAATATCGTCCTAAGTCGCGTAAATAAAGGCTCGGTTCTGTTATACCGTGCAAAAAAATCAGCACCGTATCGGAGGGCCCCTCAAAGTATCGGTAAGGAAGCAGCGAGCCATCTCGGGCTGTAAACGTTTGGAAATCATCATTAAACGTATTCATAAATCTAGACCACTCCAATGATTAGTATTATATAGATGGTACTAAATTAATTCTGCATACCTATGCTGGCATCCTCCTTAACTACATTACATAGTCGAGTGGTTCGGATACTAGCTAATATTCAAAGCATGCAAACAAATCCATGATTCTACGCGAATGGTCCAAGTGAAGGGCTGTCACAACGAAGAGAATTCAAACCGTCGAAAGCAGAAGCTTTCGGCTTTTTTTCTATTTCACACAGATTTCACATATGTATATATTTCCATAATTAAAGAGGCGTGTTATGATAGGTGACGCGAGAATATTTCGCATACGAAATGTTCGTATCCGAAATAGATTGGAAATGAAATTTGCTAAGGGGGAAGTGTTGTGGAAGAGGTAAGAGATCTCATGGCTGACTTCACGCGGCTGAATAAATTACGAATGTCTTACATGTATCGCGAATTTCAACGAGAAGAACTTACAGGTCCGCAGTTGTTTATACTGAGGGAATTGTTTCTTAAGGAGCCAAGGAAGCTGGGCGATTTGGCACAAGCTGTGCATTTGAGCAACAGTACAGTCTCAGGCATTGTGGATCGGTTAGAACGCGATGGACTTGTTGAGCGCAAGCGAGATGTGCAAGACAGACGGGCTGTTTGGATCAGTACGACATCCATTTGCCAGCAATTGAAAAAAACGAAGCTAGATCAGATTAATCAAGAATTTTATGCGGGGTTGGAACATGCGTTCACGCCAGAACAGTTTGCAAACTGCAAATCCGTTGTGGAGACGCTTATTACACATATGGAAAAGAAGCTGGAGGGATTGGAATGAAACGTAAACTGGTCTTAATTATTATTCTTACTGTTATGGTGATCAGCGGTGCAAGTATCGGTGGCTACTACTGGTATGAAGGCGCGAATTATGTGGCAACGGACAATGCTCGTATATCGGGTGATATCTATCGGGTGATGCCGCGTATATCCGGTAAAATCAATTCGTTAGGGATTAAGGTAGGGGATACGGTTGTTGCTGATCAAATCGTAGGCCAGCAGGATATTACGAACTTATCCAACAGCTTATTGGATCAAGCTTCCTTGCGCTCTCCGATCGGAGGTACCGTTATTCAAACTGCAGCCAAGGTCGGCGAGGTTGTAGCGCCGGGGCAATCGATTGCTATGATCGTCAACAAGAATGCTTTATTTGTATCGGCTGATATTGATGAAACGAAAGTGAAGAAGATACATATCGGGCAAACGGTTACGTTTGGTTTAGATACCTATAGCGGAACTGAATTCAAAGGCAAAGTCATGGAGATAGGTCAGGCAACAGCTTCAACGTTTTCTTTGCTGCCAACAACGGGCTCCAGCGGCAACTTCACCAAAGTTACACAACGCATGAATGTGAAAGTTTCAATCGATGACAATCAAGGATTGGATCTGGCACCGGGTATGAACGCAGAGATCAAAATCCATATCAAAGGGGAGTAAGGTGACACCCATGAAAAAACATCTTAATGTCGTCCTATCGCTAAGTGTTCTGGCAGGTTCCATCCTGCTCGTCAGCGGCTGCAGCGGCTCGCCAACAAGCGCGGCAAGCGCACAATTACCTTCTGTTAAAGTCATTACGCTTGGCAGCACGAATGCTGCGGGCGCCAGTGGTAAATTAGCCGCTGATCAAACGGTTCAAGTCGTCTCAAAATGGGGGGTAAAATTACGGCGGTTCAAGTGGAAGAAGGCGCCAGAGTCAAAAAAGGCGATATGCTGGTTCAACTGGATACCGAGGATTTGAATCAGCAAGTGGATCAAGCGCAAGCAGGTCTTACGGCATCGCAAGCAAAGCTGGCTGATACGGAAGCAGGCACACGGTCTCAGGATTTACAAGCGGCGAGTGCGATGGTGGAGCAAGCCAAAGCGGCTGTGAACCAAGCGCAGGCAGGTGTATCCAGTGCCAAAGCGACGTATGATCTGGTATCCAAAGGCTATAACCACGCGAAAAACTTCTATGATCAAGGCGACGTAACCAAGGATGACTTGGATAAAATCACATTGGATTACGAGAAAGCCAAAGCGGGTTATGATGCCGCCGTGTCCCAGCAATCGGGAGCGAATGCGCAATTGTCAGCGGCAGTGGCGAAGCTGAGCTTGGCAAAGGAAGGGGCGACAGCGAATACGCTGGAGCAACTCAAAGCGGATGTTTCGGCGAAGCAGGCATCCCTGAACTTAGCTCAAAATGCGGTGAAAAACGCTGGCGTCATTGCACCTATCGATGGTGTGATAGTGAAAAAGAGCGTGAATGTCGGTGAAATGGCACAAGCCGGAGCACCGCTGCTGACGGTTGTCAGCATGGATCAAGTAAAGGTGGAAGTCAGTGTGCCCGAGGGTATGGTTAATGCCATTAAACAAGGGGCGAAAGGGACTGTGACGGTACCTAGCATACCTGGCAAAACGTTTGAAGGCACCATTACGTTCGTGAGCCCGGTTTCGGATACGAACAATAATACGTTCCCTGTGAAGCTGACTGTAAGTAATCCGGATGGCGCTCTTCATGCTGGAGCGGTAGCCAGTGTTGCTTTCGGAGGAAGCAGCAGCGAAAGTCGTTTGGAGATTCCAAAAGCGGCGATTGTGCAAAAAGACGGCAAAGCGACTGTTTATAAACTTAGCGGTGACACGGTTCATCCCGTTGATATACAAACAGACGAGAAAAATCAAGATTGGGTATACCTCAAGGGGGATGCCGCTTTGAAACCTAATGATAAAGTTGTGTTGAATCCGGGTGATAAGCTAACTGACGGCGCTAAGGTTCATGCCGAGTAGAGGGGGCTGTAACAATGGCTACAACAGCAACAGCTACTGAACAGGCAATTCCGGCGGTTGAGCAGCAAGAAGAGAAAATAACGGGCTACCAATGGCTTGCCCTGTTAGTGCTTATTCTCGGCACGTTCCTTGCAATTCTAGACAACAGCTTGATGAACGTGGCGATCCCGAAGCTGATGGCCGTGTTTGGATCGACCTCAACGGAGATTGAATGGGTGGTAACCGGCTATATGCTGGCTTCGGCGGTAGTCGTTCCCATGGGCGGTTTTTTATCGGATCGTTTCGGATACAAAACGACTTTTTTAACGACAGTGGTCGCTTTCATCATCGGGTCGATTCTTTGCGGATTAGCTTGGAGCGATACAAGTTTAATTGTATTTCGGATTATTCAAGGGCTTGGCGGGGGCTTCATTATGCCGGTTGGGATGGCTATGCTGTACCAAATTATGCCCCGCAGCAAAATTCAGGTTGCCATGGGTATATGGGGAATTGCCGCGATGGCGGCGCCTGCTATGGGTCCTACCTTGAGCGGATATTTAGTCGATAATTTCAGCTGGCGTTATCTTTTTTACATCAACGTTCCTATTGGTATTATTGCCGTCGTGCTTGGCATGATTATTCTGAAGGAGACGCCCAAAAGAGAGGGGCTTAAATTCGATTTTGTCGGCAGTATTTTGTGCATGATCGTATTCAGTACCTTGCTGCTCGCCTTAACGGATGGGCAATCTGAC
The DNA here is from genome assembly GCF_008017805.1 of Paenibacillus sp. N3.4. GTDB lineage: Bacteria > Bacillota > Bacilli > Paenibacillales > NBRC-103111 > Paenibacillus_E. The sequence continues at coordinate 4,592 of NZ_VRTT01000063.1, forward strand.
GGTTGGTCGTCGTTGTATATCGTGAGTTTATTCTTTATTTCGATTTCGAGTTTTATTTTATTGATATGGGTTGAATTAGGTAAAGAAAATCCGATTATGGACTTCCGTTTATTCAAAAACCCGATATTTACGCTGAGTTTGGCTGCCTCCAGCTTTGTCATGATTTCCATGCAGGGCGGTATTTATATGATGCCGATATTTATGCAGAATGTGAGCGGTCTGACGCCCATGCAAACAGGACTTGTCATGATGCCGCAATCCATTGCTATGGCTTTCATGATGCCCATAGCGGGTAAGCTCGTCTCGAAATATGGCGTCGTGCCGCTAGGTATTGCGGGCTTGGCGATTATTGGCTGTACGACATTGGAGCTGCATGTGCTTTCTCAAGACACGTCGACACATTGGATTAGCGGTCTGCTCATTATCCGTGGTATTGGGATTGGTCTATGTATGATGCCGTTGTCTTCGGCGGGCATGAACACACTGCCCAATCATTTAATTGGCAGAGCCTCATCGGTATCTAACGTCATTCGAAACGTCATGGCATCGTTAGGTATTGCGATGCTGACAAGTATTATGAATAACAAAACGACACAGTTCGGCACCAGATTTAATGAGGCGATCTCAACTAATACGCCTGCTTATGCCGACTTGCAAACAAATGTTGTCCATCGTTATATGGAGCTTGGAACGGATTCCAGCTCGGCAGCCGGCGGTGTGGTAGGTGTCTTATATGGTTTAGTGCAAAAAGAAGCGTTGACCAGAGCCATTGCAGACACGTTAATGCTTTCAGCCATTCCGGCCTTTGTGGCGATTGTGCTCGTTTTTTTCATGAGACAGAAAAAGAAACAAAAGGAAGTCGCCGCTCAGGAAAGCGCGGGGGCCGATTCACAGCACCATGTCATGATTGAGATGTAAAAGATAGAAAACTCTTGGGAGGAAACACAATGGTCCAATTCAAACAAGTGGCAATGACGCTGGTGCTATCTTCTTCGCTGTTGATGTCGGGGATTCCGGCGTTGGCTAGCGGGACAGATGGCCCAGCTGCGCCAACAGCAGCAGTTGTTTATTCTTTAAGCGAAGGTCTTCATGCCACTGTGGAGGGTGTTTATAATGAAAAGACATCCAGCGGTGTTCGCTTAGGGGCCGTTATTCGCCTAAGTAATACAAGTGGTCAAATACTGCGTATTCCTGACTATGAGCTCAGAGTGAGAACCGTTGATGGTATTTCCTACACGTTACGCGCAAGCAGCAGCAATGCACATGGTGTTCAGCCTGACTCGGAAGTGGAATTAACGTACATGAAAGTCGTGAACCGCCAAACAGAAGTCAATCTGAGCGATTTATCACTCATCGACGTGAACTATGATGTGTATCCGAAGCAGGAGACAACACTGTTGACGGCGTCCATGAACGGAACGGTTTGGAACGGCAATCGGGGTGAGTTCAAAGAGGCTTCACAGATCAAGAAGTGGGGAGAAGACTTCACGATTCCGACATTGGAGTCACCGCTTCATTATCAAACCGTGGATGTAAACAAAAGCAACAGCAGTGATGGCGCTGTATATACAGTGAAGTTGTTAGTCAGCAATCCAACAGATCAAACGGAAACGGTGCCTGCTCTCGCCCTTGATGGCAAAGCGGGAACAACACTTTACGCAGGTAAGCTGGTAGAAACCGATTCGGTATCGATTGAACCCGGAGAAAGCAAAACGATTCATTTTGCGATTCATACCGAAATGGATACGGTGCTGGATAGCCTCAATGTGTTGACAACGCAGAGCTTCACCCAAACGGATACTGCGGGCAATGTGAAGACATCCACGTTCAACATCGGTAAACTAAATGTTGCCTTATCCACTGAGAAGGCAGCAGCAAATGGCTATACGTACGGAATTCCTATTCATTTTGAAAAGTGGAATGATGTCATACATCCAGATCTGGATGTATCGTTGACAGAGCTTCACGTCGCAGATAATAAGGATCAAGGCAGCAAGCTAGCTTTTGCCAAATTCAAGTTGACCAATAAAGGACTCAAGGATATACCTGTCCCAGCATTCCAGACGGCGTTGTCGAGCTCAACGGGTTATGACTATACCGGCTCCAGACAAAGTGATGTGCAGAAAGCGGTAGCTCCTGGGACATCCACAGTCGTTAGCTATTCGTTCGTATTGCCGGTTACGGAAACTAGCGAATCCTTCACGATGAAATTGCAAAATGCGGTAAAAGCAGCAAATGTGGATTCTGCATCGGCCTACAAATCGACCATTGCCGCTTTCCAAGTGTATACACAAGGTCAAGAGGATAGGCATAAAATTTCTCTCTACCCATACACTGTCAATATTAAGGATTATTACTTAGCGCAGGTTACATCGCCTGGGCAGACGATTGCGATCAATTATACGTACAGATTACAATTGTTTATGGATCTCCTTCGTGATCCACAGGTATTGGTCGATGCGAATTTTGCCAAATTGAAATTTGAGCTAGTGGATGCTTCGGGGAGTATTCTGGGTTCCAAAAGCTTTCCTTTCACGGGAACAGATCGGTTAGTGAACGGCAAGCAAACCTTAGTTTTCAGCAACTTGAATACGGACCAAATTCAAAACAATGTGATCGTCAATGTCTATGAATCCTTGAATACGCCTAACGGTGAAGTAGATCGTCTGATCGCAGAGTTGAAATAATCATTATCGTAGTTAATCGCAGTCATTTACGTAATCTTAACGGATCAGGACATAGCCTTTTGGGGCTTGTCCTTTTTCTTTTGGGAGTGAGCGTTGTATAATCAAAATCATCGGCAGATGACTCAGAAAGAAGGGATGTATGTGCTGAAGTTAAGTATTCTTGATCAGTCACCGGTATCCTCCGGGTTCACTCATAGTGAAGCATTGCAGCAAACCATTCAATTAGCTCAAGCAGCAGATCGTCTAGGATTCACCCGATTCTGGGTGTCTGAGCATCATAACTCGACGGGTCTTGCCGGTTCCTCTCCGGAGGTGTTGATCTCTACGCTGGCCGCCCGTACGCAGCGTATCCGGCTAGGCTCCGGCGGCGTCCTGCTGCCTCATTACAGCGCGTACAAGGTCGCCGAAAATTTCCGCATGCTGGAGGCGCTTTACCCAGGCCGGATCGACCTTGGCATCGGGCGTTCGCCAGGCGGCACGCCGCATACGGCCAAAGCGCTGCGAGGCGTCAGTGCAGATTTGTTCGAGGGACTTGAGCGGTTCCCGGCTCAAGTCACGGATTTGCTTGGGTTCCTTAGCGATTCAGTGGAACCCGGGCACGTCTTCGAGGGCATCCGCGCCACGCCGTTGGTGCCATCGATGCCCCAGGTGTGGCTGCTCGGCTCGACGGGGCAGAGTGGGGTGTATGCTTCTCAAGCAGGCGCAGCGTTCTGCTTTGCGCACTTCATCAACGGAGCGGGAGGGCAGCATGCGGTGCGCAGCTACCGCAGCTCGTTCCGATCGTCAGCGCTTAACGTGGTGCCGCAGGCAACGGTTTGTATTTATGTCCTGTGCGCTGAAACTGCGGCAGAAGCGGAGGCGCTTGCGTCTTCAATCGATTTGCGCATTTTGCAAACAGAAAAGGGCGAATTCACCAGTGTGAAGTCGCCCGAGGAAGCCGAACTTTATGCGTATTCGGATTGGGATCAAACCCGTCTAAGAGATAATCGCTCGCGAATGATCATTGGCGATCCGAATCAAGTCAGAATGCAGCTTCTCCGTCTGGCAGAGAGTTATCAAGTAGATGAAGTTATGGTTGTGACAGGTGGCTATCATTTGGAAACGAGACTGAGAACGCTCGAATTGTTAGCCGAAGCCTTCAGACTTGCTTGATGTGAAGTTCAGCGATTCCCAGGATGTCTGAATTAACCATGGTGTTTCGGCCGTTTGTCGATTTCCTGGGTGACGATGAAAGCGAGGTCTTCGTTGCCAAACAGGGACAAAACGCCAAGTAAGGTATCATCGGGCACCTCGCCGGCTTCGTCTCTGGGTACGGTTAGATCCAGCGCTTGCTGCAAGGCCGCATTGTTAGGTTGATCCGGGTAGGCGCGCAGATACAGCTCGGTTGGATCTAGACCTTGATTAATACACCACTGTGCAAATACGAGAATCATCATATGCTCTTCGCGCTGATAATTGCGAATCATTTGTTCTTCTAATTCTTTATTATTCATATTGAATGGACATCTCCTTAATTGCGTCAGGTTACTGGGTTCATTATAGCGAAAGATTAGGTGGAATCACAATGATTAAGAATGAGAAAATTAAAGCATCTGAAGTGCATGTCACTGGTTTGCAGGGTGAAGATCTAGGCGTCATGTCGACGAAGGAAGCTCTGGCTCTGGCGAAGCAGCTGAAGGTAGACCTGATTTGCACGTCACTGATGAGCAGCCCGCCGCCTTGCAAGCTCATGGGTGCAGGTATAGCGAAGCAAGAAGCGCTGCAGGATAAGCAGCAGGCTCGCAAGCGAGAACAGGCACCGAAGGTGAAGGAACTGCGGTTGACGCCGCACATTGAAGACCACGATCTTGCGACGAAGCGTCAGCAGGCAGAGCGCATTCTTCTCGGTGGAGATGCCGTGCAGCTAGTCGTGAAAATTTCCGGCAAAGAAGGAACCAAAGCCAAAGAGCTTCTTGAGGAGCTCATCAAGGATTTAAGCCCGCATGGACGTAAAAAAACAGGTATTCAATTAAGCGGCAAGCAAGCGGCCGTTCAGATCGATCCCTTATAAAATTGATAAGCATGTTCAGTTCCTGAAAGAAGGAGCGGGACATGCTTTTTTAATCTTTTGAAATTCATATATCATGATGTTATATTATTTACAGTTATATATTGACTCGATATATGTATTCTGTTAAATTAAAAGCAAGAAAAGAAAAATGGAGGAGGAAGCAGCATGACTAGTCAGGATGTCATTCTAGGTATGTTAATGAAGCGCGGGTTAACCGGATATGAGATTAAGCATTTGCTGGAGACGATATTTTCTTACTTCTATAATGCCAGCTATGGCACAATTTATCCGACACTCAGCAAAATGGAGAAGGAAGGGCTAATCACGAAGGAAAGTGTTCTGCAAGAAGGAAGGCCGAATAAAAACATATTTACCATTACAGACTTAGGGAAAACTCATTTTAAGACTTACATGAACAGTCCCGTTCTAGCGGATGAATATAAGTCTGATCGGATGATTCGGTTGTATTTTGGCGAGTTTGTGGAAAGAGAAGTCATCATCAGCAGTCTCGAGCTTGATCTAGCGAGGGCGAATGAAGAATTGGAACGTTTAGAGGCGAATTATAAACTATGGCAACCAACGATGTCCCCCACCCAAGAAATATGTATTCAAATTGGGATTGAGAATACGGCGACTCTTATTCAAACATTGACGAACGGATTGAACAGATTAAAGCATATAGCTGAAGAAAAAGGAGACGAATAAACGTGGATAAAAAGAAAACAGGACTTATCATTTTGGCCATGGCGTTAGGGCTATTGATGTCAGCATTAGACAATACAATTACATCGGCTGCGATTAGTCATATTATCGGCGATATTAATGGATTTGATAAAATCAGCTGGGTTTTCACGGCCTACATGCTCGCTTCTACAAGCACGATGCTTGTGTTTGGCAAGCTGTCCGATATGTTCGGCAGAAAGCTGTTTTATTTGATCGGGATCGGTATTTTTCTGGTCGGTTCAGCCTTATGCGGCACGGCGCAAGATATGACACAGCTTATTATTTACCGGGCCATTCAAGGGGTCGGCTCCGGAGCGATATTTCCAATCAGCTTTACCATTATTTTTACGATTTTGGCTGATCCTAAACAGGCTGCTAAGCTTTCGGGGGTATTCGCGGCGATATTCGGATTGTCTTCTGTTGCAGGACCGCAGATAGGAACATTTCTTGCCGAAAATTGGGGCTGGCGTTGGTGTTTCTATGTCAATCTGCCGCTAGGCATACTCTCCTTCATTGTTCTTCTTCTCGCGCTCAAGGAAACGCGTTCGGATCGACGTCCGAAGATTGATTACATCGGGACACTGTTTTTAATTATTTCTACCGTTTCACTTCTGCTTGCCCTGGAATTTGGCGGTAAAGATTATGCCTGGTCATCTTGGCAAATTATTAGCTTGCTCGCGATTGCTCTCGTTATCGGCTTCCTATTTGTTCTGGTAGAACGGAAGGCTCAGGAACCGATACTTCCATTGCCATTATTCAAAAATAGGATGGTTGTGGGTATGATGCTTGCCTGTCTGTGCCAAGGCGGGATTATGTTCTCTGCGATCGCTTACCTGCCGATTTTTTCAACAGCGGTTTTGGGAAGCGCCAATTCCAACGGTCTGCTGACGCCCATGATGTTTTCTTTAATGGTCGGTGCGGTATTATTTGGAGCTATCCAGCGTTTTGTCAGTTTCCGCTCAGTTATTGCTTATAGTATGGTCGCGGGAATTGTCGTAGGTTATCTGCTCAGCGTAGTTAGTCATGATGCCAGTAAGTGGTATATGATCTTATTGATGGTTATTCTTGGGGTAGGAGCTATTGGACCTCTGATGTCGGTTGCACAAAATGCGGTTGCCCTTAGCGTCGATCGCAAATATATAGGAATCAGTTCCTCCATTGTAGGGTTCTGGCGCAATATTGGCGGGGTTCTAGGCGCATCCATCATGGCGACTATCGTAAATAGTGAGTATAAGAGCATCATTGAAGTAGGCGCAGCCCAAAATAATATGCCGCTCGAGCAGGTGGCAAAGCTTGCGAATCCGGATCAGTTAATTCGCGCAGGTTCAACACTGCCCAAAGAAACACTGAATTTTATCCGCGATTCTTTAGGAACAGCGATCAATCATGGATTCATCTTGTGTATCGTATTTGCTATCGTTGGTTTAGGCGCTGTTTTCATAGCAGGTCCGCTTCGTTTCACCATGCCGATTAAAAAAGAAGAAACACAGTCAGAAAATACGGCTGTTCATACCGCGTAACAAGAAGCTAAATAAATGTCACTGCAATGTAGAATGGCGCTTTTTAGTTCAGCGCTGCTCTTAAACTGTAAGAGTGCAGTTATTTTCGATTGTAATCGTTTTTTAGTAGGGAAATCTTGCAAATCTACAGGTATTCCGATTTTTTTTGTCCTAATTTGAGATAGTGTGAATGAAAAAGTGTATTTTCGCATGAATGATAAGCTGCTGGATAAATCGAATTATTTAAAAATGTACAATTGCAGGTTTTCTTAAACTATAGTCTCTGCATCGCACTTCGCCCAAGCTCATACCGCACAACGTGTGTGCCTACCGCGCCGGCTATTGGAGAAAACCAGCCCTTTGCGCAGAGTACTTGCAATGTTCGGACAGCGGTACGATGGTTGATGTTTAAGTGAGTTGCTACATCTATGGGGCGCAGCGGACGAGCGAGTGTGCAGGCAAGACGAATGATTTCTCGCTCCGTCATACTTTTCAAGTTATCTGAGAGCATTCCACATGCTGAGAGCGGCAGGCAGAGGTCTTACCCCTTTCCGTAAGCCGCCAAAAACTGCGAGGGCTTGGTCGATGCTACTGAAAAAGCCCTTAGTTAGTTACATCGAAGGTACTGGGATAAGAAAAGAGACAACTTCTACCCCAAAAGTGGAGTAGAAGTTGTCTTTCTATATACAGCATTGAACTAGGATAAAAAAAACGTAAGTTTTTCAGCGGTCTCGGAAATTGCCTGACAGTTTTTCCTATACTAGCGTCCGCCGCTCTCACTTTGGGTAATTCCTACTTCCCGGTACAGCTTTATTTCACCGTAATCGCCTGAGAGCCCATGCTCTCCCACACGGATCTAAACTCCGCAATATCGTAGGCTTCTTCTTTACCCGTCATAGGGTCATTCATATAGGCATAAGCGTCATCCCATCCAGTCAGCAACAACGCATGTTCTGGTTGATACCACTCGACTAATTGATCCTCCTCATCCTGCCATTCCAACTCCAAAAAAGGCGCATCCATCTGTTCGGTAGCCCAAACCATCACAGGGGTTCCTGATTGAATCGTTTTTAGCAATTGTTCAAAGGTAGAGCCAGACATGTCGACAATCCGTTCGGGCAATAATTGATTTAACGTTTCCGCCATAGGAGCATGATAAATGCCATACCCTGCATCGTAGGGGTCGCCTACAAAAACTTTTTCCGGATTGCTTCCAATAAATGCACCGTCGTCATTGACATAAGGCATCTCCCCTTTGGGAAGAGCATCTGCCACTTGCTGTTTGGTTACCCAAAGTCCTGCCCAATTGAGCAGCATCGTAGCGGCAACGGCTTCACAGCCGTTTGGAAGCTCAGGTAATTGAGCGAGTTCAGGCGTATTGGCTATATGGTAACTCGTTTCTTTCTTTAGTGTAGTAACATCATTCTCGGGGGTGGATGTCGCCTTTGTTGTTGCAGTTTCTGATGCTTTCATCTGTAAGGATGTTGGTGCCTCTGTTATCGTGGCTGCTCCTGAGGAAACAGGTCTTATTTCATCCAAAGGAGGAGAAGCGAAACAGCCGGTTACCAGTGCAGTAAGGCTGAATATTATTAAAAGGTAACTAATAAACTTCATCATATACACTTCCGTTTCTGACTATTCTTTCATTACAACATTGGAAAATGAGAAAATCAACAAATGTGCCAAAAGTTGACGGCACCTATAAGCCATGTTATAAAATAAATAGGAATAAATAGGAATAAAGTCCTAGTCCAAAAGAAGTGAATAGTACGTTAAAAGAGATAAAGGCAAACTTGGTGAAAACCAAGGACGCAAAGCTAGAGGGGCTACTCGAGAGATTCGAATGCCAGCCAGTTTCCGCTTTTAGGTTGATCAGGAGCCTTGAAGCAAGGTTCCTTTTTTTTGCTTGTATGTGGGAAGGGATGGTGAGATGTAGTTCTATGCCTAATATTTGGCTTGCCATGATGTTTTATTTTATTCCTATTCTTCTTCTGTTTGGTATGGCTCTGGAGGTGTATAACCAGAATCGACAGGAAGAAATTAATAAAATCGCAGCTAGCTTTATGTTTGTAACGATCATTCTATACATGGGAACGTTTGCACGTCATTTGAATATGCCAACCTCTGCAAAATCCATTGCGCTAGGCCTTACTTACTTGATTGGGTTCATTCTTATATGCTTGGTCATGCATTTTTGTTTGAGATTAACGGGGAGATTTAAAGCGTTATCCCGTAAGCATGTCATGCTTATCTGCTATGGATCATTGGTCCCCGATTTGCTTGTATTCATGCCATCTTCTTGGCTCTCCGTGTATGAGGCAGATGGAATTCAAGTATACGAGATTTCAAATGATGTCTTTCAACTGCTAATGATCGGAAACTGTTTGTATAGTATTGTTATCTGTATGATCGTCACGATCATGGGATTTCGTTATACGAAACATGTTGAATTACAAATAAAAAGGAAACAGTTTCGCACGATTATGCTGGGATGCCTCGTTTCATATGCTTGGTCATTTCCGTTTATTATGAACGATCGGTCCTTTTTATTACTTGAAGAGCTTGATTTTTCGGATCTTGGCATACTCTCAACGCTCTGGATTGCCTTATTTTTACGCTATGCTATGATGAAATACAATTTTATACCTACAATTCCTTATAACGATCAAATACTTTATGAATTATCGCCTTTATCTATTCTAATTGTCAATCAACAAGGGATTATTAAGGACTTGAATCCACAGACAGCGCTGCTGCTGGAATATCCGCCAAGTGAGCTAATGTTCAGACCTATCGGACAATTCCTGATTAGTGACCATACGGTGATAACCCGAACAGGGAGCAGGAAAGAAGTGAAGGTCGAGCGCCAGTATATGGAGTCTCGGGGAGAAATTTTGCAATATATGGTGATAACGGATGTTTCGAAAGGGAGAGAAGCCGAAGATAAAGTAAAATATTTAGCTTCCCACGATTCCTTAACGGGATTAAGTAATCGTTTTTATTTTCAGAAGCAGGTAGAGGCCTATATTCATCAAGTCGATGGGGGTAAAGCAGTCATTTTCGTGCTGGATATAGATAAATGTAAACAAATCAGTCTAACAGAAAGCAATGTCTTAGGCGATCGGTTACTTCAATATGCAGCTAAGAGTTTGAAATCGGTTTCGCCCTCAGAGGCGTTGATTTCAAGATTAGGAGAGAATGAATTTGCACTCATCGTTCCAGATATGGAAGATAGGGCTTCTATTGATTCCCTAGCCAACAGAATTATGAATACTTTCAAAGAAACCTTCGTTTATGAAGGAAACCCAATCAACATTACCGTGAGTATGGGAATCTGTCTAACCCCTGAGCATGGGGAGCATGCAGACGAGCTATTGCAGTATGCAGAGATGGCGATGTATGAGGCAAGGAGACAAGGGAATAACCATTTTGTTATTTTTAAACCATCCTTGCGCCGTGAGGAGCAGGCACACTATTGTATGAATTTAAGTGTGAGAAAGGGACTGGAAGAAGGTGAATTCTCACTTCACTACCAGCCACAGTTAGAACTTGGGACAAGTCGAATTATCGGCGTTGAGGCTTTGATTCGGTGGATTCGTCCGGGAATTGGTCTGTTAGCGGCTGAAGATTTTATTCCAATGGCAGAAGAGTCCGGTAATATGATGGATATCGATTACTGGGTATTAGATACGGCTTGCCGACAATTGCAAAGTTGGATGCAGGAAGGCTTGGATGGAATTCTGATGTCTATTCATTTATCCCCGAGGCAATTGAGTAATGCTGAATTTCCTGAAAAAGTTTCTGAGACCATTCGACGAACGGGTATTCTTCCGGGCCAGCTCTGTTTGGAAATCAAAGAGCATAGAGGGATATACCAAAACGAAGAGGTGGTGGGTATTTGTCACGCTATTCAAAGTCTTGGAGTGAAACTTTCCATTGATGACTTTAGAACAGGCTACTCGTCGCTTCCCTTTTTAAAGAGAATTGCCGTCCATTCTGTTAAAATAGATCGTTCATTTGTAAAAGATATGCTGCACAGTGCTCATGATGAGGCCATCGTTCATACAATGATTGATGTATCGCATAGCTTAGGAAAGCGGGTAATCGCTGAAGGTGTAGAAGCGTTCGAGCAATGGGAGAAATTATCTGAATTTGGATGCGATGAGATACAAGGTTATTTTCTGAGCAAACCGCTCGAAGCGAACGATTTTCTACGATTTATGGCACAAAAAACAACAGTGATATGAACAGAAAGGATACTACGCATCATGAGACATATATACCGAGTAACGGAAGCTATACATAGTAAAGGGATTTCGTACGCTATTGGCGGAAGTGGTCTATTGTTAAGCTTAGGTCTTATTTCTGCCATGAATGATTGGGATGTCATGACAGAGGCTCCGCTTGATGCGTTGATTGCAAGCTTATACAAGGAACGAATTGAGGTGCTTCCAAGCGGTGATGAACCGTTTAACAGTCAATATCGTTTACTTGTCCAAACAGATGATAAACCGATTGAAATTATTGGTTCCTTTCAGCTCAAAACCGATAGCGGGATCGCGCGGCTGCCTGCCATCTCAGCGCATATATGGAAGGGACTAGCTATAGCCAGTCCCGAGGTATGGGCAGTTGCTTATGAGCTTATGATGCGACCTCATAAGGCAGAGCTGCTATGGACATATTTAAAAGTGAATGGTTGGCATCCAGATATTTGTACGAAGCTTCTGCAAGAGCCATTGCCCTCTGCGATAAGGTCCAAGCTTGAGCAGTTTATGATTTCCAATCCTTAACAGAGAATGGAGAGGAGAAGCTATGAAACGACTTTATATGCTGCTCATCCTTGTGTTTGGGGCCTATGCCTTACTCATAAGCTTATATGTATGGAAAGCTGACTTATTTCACATTCCTTATACACTCGTAGGTACAGCAGCTGATCCGCATACCTTCATGACCAATGAAGAGATTGCCAAGTCAGAGTCGTTGTCACGAATTCGTTCACTTGCTTATTTCATAAATGCTCCCTTGGAAATTGGACTTCTCATTTTATTGCTTGGGGTCGGTGTAAGGCTCCGTAAGTTCGTTGAAAAATGGTTTGTACGTTCTTGGCTGCAAATGATCGCGTTCATTATCCTTTTTACAGGGTTATTGGGAGTGCTGTTGTTACCGCTCGATTACCTCTTATTCGTAGTGGATCATCGCTACGGAGTATCGAATGAAACGACCATGACGTTCTGGACGGATCACGGGAAAGACTTTGTGATTAATGGACTTGGGACCCTTTTCATGGTTGGTTTATTCAGGTGGATGCTAAAGCGAAGTCCGGGACGTTGGTGGCTTTGGCTCTGGACAGTTTCTATTCCAATTATTCTGTTCATCACATTTATCCAGCCGGTGTTGCTTGATCCGCTTTATAATGATTTTCAGCCCCTTCAGGACCAAGAACTAAAAGCACAAATTCTTCACCTTGCCGCGCAATCTCATATACCGACAGATCAGGTTTATGAAGTCAATATGTCCGAACGTACGACCACGATCAATGCTTATGTGAACGGGATTGGTGACAATGCTAGGATCGTATTATGGGATACAATTCTTAATAAGCTTCAGCCAAAAGAGATTTTGACAGTTATGGCTCACGAGATGGGGCATTATGTAGAGCGGCATATTTACTGGGGAATCGCCTATGGACTACTTTTAAGTCTGATTGGTTTCTGGCTTGCATGCCATATGTATCGTTTTTTTATTAACAGATGGGGCGCTCACTGGGGAATTCGTGGAGACAATGATTTGGCTGCGCTCCCGATCTTGCTAATGATCTTAACCTTGATGAATTTCGCATCCGCACCTGCGCAAAACGCGTTCTCGCGCATTCTTGAACATCGAGCGGATGTTTATGCGATGAAAATGACTGGAGACGGAGATTCAGCCATTCATGCTTTTCAACAAATCGCGAAACAAAACTTAAGTCCTGTCACACAACCTAAGCTCATACAATGGTTTCGCGGTTCACATCCAACGATTATGGAAAGAATCATGTATTTTAAGCAGTATGCCAAATAAGAACGAAGGAGGTATGTATCCAATTGTAGAGGGAATAGTAGAAAGGTTAAGGCATCGACGGGTAAACCCGAGATGAGAGCGCCATAGATTGGAATAAGGATAGGTGTTCTATACATGGAGAAAGGTAAGAAGTGGGATCTCCTATCTATTGCATCCATACCGCTTATCATGACACTTGGGAATTCGATGCTCATTCCTGTGCTTCCGGCGATTCGTGACAAGCTTGGTATTTCATCGCTCCAGGTTAGTCTGATGATCACCGTCTATTCAGCCATCGCTATTGTATTAATACCCATTGCCGGTTACTTGTCCGATAAGTTCGGGCGTAAAGTAGTCATCATACCCAGCTTGATCATTGCAGGAGCGGGGGGATTGGTGTCGGGATTAGCAGCAATGTGGATGCAGCAGCCTTATATCATGATTTTAGTTGGGCGATTTTTACAGGGAGTGGGTGCAGCGGGAGCGGCCCCTATCGTATTGCCTTTGGTCGGCGATTTATTTCGTAAAGAAGATGATGTTAGCGCAGGGCTAGGTATGATCGAGACCTCGAACACACTAGGTAAAGTATTAAGTCCTATCTTAGGATCAGCTTTGGCTGTATGGTTGTGGTATTTACCCTTTCTGGCGATTCCTGTGTTCAGCGTGATTTCAGCAGTGTTGGTTTGGTTTTTAGTGAAGATGCCTAAGGCAACGAACAGCGGAAAAGAAGCTAAAGCTGATCCTCAGTCCAAAAGCTTCAGAAGCTTTCTAACCTCGCTAACCGTCATTTTTCGTCAAAAGGGAAGATGGTTATACGCCATTTTTGCTATTGGCGGCATCTGTATGTTCGTTGTGTTTGGTACATTATTTTATTTGTCGGATGTGCTTGAAGATCAGTATCAGCTGAAAGGGATTTTGAAAGGCTGTGTGTTGGCTATCCCCTTAGCTGCGCTATGCACGGCTTCTTTCTTGACAGGAAAAAGGATCGGTCAGAACAAAAAGAAGATGAAGTGGATCACATTCTTAGGGATTGCTATATTGTCTGTCTGTATACTGGTTTGCGCATTGATACAGAACATGTACCTATTGATTGCTTTGCTGAGTCTGTCAGGAGTCGGTATCGGAGCAGCGCTGCCTTGTCTGGACGCCATGATTACGGAAGGGATTGAAAAAGAAGAGCGCGGAACGATTACTTCATTGTACAGTTCCATGCGTTTTATTGGTGTCGCTGCAGGCCCGCCTGTTGCTTCATTATTGATCAAGCATTCCCCGGGCACGATGTTTTACTCGATTGCTGCTTGTTGTGTCGTGGCCGCGGTGTTGGCGTTGATTGCCATTCGTCCGAAGCAGGAGGCGCCTAAGACATAAAGGATAAAAAAAGGCACGAATGTCATCCGAAGCAGGGGATGGCATTCGTGCTTTTTCTATTTATAAAAGCATTTATTCATTTCTGCGTGTCATTTGCTGCCAGACGGAGCCTTCAGCGGCATGACCGCCTTCGATACGTTCCACTGCTATTTTTACCTGCATACGCACTTCGAATTCGGGGTCGTCTATTGCTGCTTTTAGCTCCCTCAGCACGGATGCATCGCCAACTTCATAGAGGAAACGAGCGGCGCGCCAGCGAACCAGCTTGTTGCGATCTCGCAGCGCTTTTGCCATGGCTGGCATAGCGGCTGGATCTCCGATGTCGGACAGCGTGTCCCCCGCTGTTCGTCGCACGGAAGGCGTAGCGTCCTCAAGCGCACGATACAGGAAGGGCAATACCTCGGGCTCTTTGATATCGCCGAGGTATACAGTGGCCAGTCGCCGAATCGACGTATTCTCGTCCTGCAAAGCATGGACGAGGAGAGGCAGTGTCGTTAGCGACGGCTGGATTTTCTGAAGCGCGGCATAGCGCAGCTTCCAGTCGCTGTGGCGCAGCTGCTCGGCTGCTGCGGCTAATGTATCTTCGCCTGCGGACGTTTCCGCGGGCTCTTCGTCTGTGGTCTCCTGCATCGCTAGGAAGACCAGAGCTTCTACGCGGGCGTCGTCGTAAGAAGCGTCCAGCTCCTGGACGACTTCGCCCGCGATGTCTTTGAGCTCGCCGTAGCGAACGCCGAGCTCTTCGAGCTTCCGCTCCTTGATCAGGTTCGGCGAAGCCGTACCTGCGCGGATAGCGGCTTGCGTGAAGCGGTCCGGCATAGCCAGACGCGCTTCCTCGGAGCCAGCGCGCACCCTCACCTGTAGAGGGATGCCGCGAAACATCTGCACGAGTACTTGAGCCTCGCCGAATGCAGCTTCAGAGGCAGCTTGTTCCGGCGGTAACCCGCCGGTAGCGGAAGGCTGTGCCTCCCCGAAAATCTCACGCGCTTTGGCAAGAATGAATTGCCAATCTCCCTTTGAGGTTCGATCAACAGCAATAAAATCAGCCGCATGAAAGATGCTGATAACCCCTTGCACAGCGAGCAATTGTGAGATCGTGGAGGATGCTTCCGCGCTATTCACTTTGGTATAGGTCATTCTTACACCAGCGGGAAGAGATTCATCCATGTTGAGCTTCATCGAATTAGGACTTGGTGTTGGTTCTATAGATACGATTTTCATAACTACGAAGGAACTCCTTTCTGAAAAGGCATAGTCTGATGTTACGTCAAAAGACCCGGACGTTTGCTTTCGTCCAGGCCTGTTATGGGTTGTGTTTGCTAATTAATCTAAGTCAACTAGATTACGGTTTAAGTAATGATCTAATGTTTTGGTGAGGTCGAAAACGGTGTGAGCCAAATCCACATTTTCAAAAACATGTTCACATTGATCACGATAAGCGAGTTCATCCTCGTAGTAGGAAAGATACTTACGAATAATCTCTTCCGAGTCACCGCTTTCTTTCATACGTTGTTGGAGTTTTTCCTCATCGGCATAAATGAAAATTTGGACGACATGATCGCCGTACAGCTTTTTGAGCGTTTCGGCACCAAAACGATTGAGGATCAAATAAATGCTGCCACTGGATTGAAACATCTGTTCAATGTCGGCGCTCTTGATTCCATACAAGTGATCATTTACCGTACTGACTTCAATAAATTCATTGCTTGCTTGTGCTTCTGCAAACTGTGCAGGAGAGATAAAGTGATAATCTTGACCATCTTCTTCGGTCGCTCGCGGAGGTCTCGTTGTGTAAGAAATGACTTGTTTCATCCCCAAGGTGGAGCCTGACATTTCGGCAACTGTTTTACGACCGGCCCCGTGAGGACCTGTGAATACAAAAATCATTTCCTTGTCCTTTAATGCGTACATGGAATGTACCTCCTTTATGGTAAATAGTGGGGGGGTAAATCCTACGTGCGTGCCACAATATGAAACGATTCTTGTCTGAGTAGGATTACTTCCAGAATAAAAATCCTGGTCGAACGGTTGGCGTGCAAATCGTAAATTCCTAACCCAATACGAAGAGGGTACTTATATTTTACAACTTTCTCGTTGTTCGGTAAAGGCTTGCTGTGAAAACGCTTCTTCTAGCGTTTTCCACCACGACCGCCGCCGCGAGGCGCACTTGGCCTGTCACCGCGCGGAGCTCCACCGCGAGGCGCACTTGGCCTGTCACCGCGCGGAGCTCCACCGCGAGGCGCACTCGGTCTGTCACTGCGTGGCGCTCCGCCGCGCGTTGCGCTCGGTCTGTCACCGCGAGGTGCTGCGTCACGTGACCCAGCGCGCGATCCGCGCTCTGTGCTTTCGCCGCGTCCCCAAGCTTGAGCACCGCGAGGTGCTGCTTGGTCTCCACGCGGTGCTCCGCCGCGTGGACCACGTTCAGCGCTTTCGCTACGGGACCCGCCGCCGCGAGCTGTACGATCACCGCGTCCGCTTCCGCCGCGAATGGTGCGGGATGCACTTGCGGCATCGTCACGCCCTGTACCGGCATATTTATTATAAGGTGAATAGGATTTATCGCCATGAGGGGCAGATCGTCTAGTGGTGCTGCGTTCTGGACTTCCCTCACCGCGTCCTGCTGATTCTCCCCGTCCCCATGACTGGGTAACGCGAGCTTTTGCAGCGCTCATATTATCACTGCGGGCAGGAGCTCCGTTAGCTGTTGTCCGTTCTTTACTTTCACCGCGTCCCCATGTATTTGGATTACGCTCCGTGTTGACTTTGGCTGTGCGCGTTCCTGTGCGCTCGCCTCTTGCCGTATCTCTACGAGCTCCTGTACGTTCGCTTTTTGGTCCCGAGCTTAAAGTGCCATATTGAACATTGGATCTATCCCCACGACCGTTCTCACTTCGTGCACCGGATCTTCCGCCGCGTCCACGTTGATCGGAGGAAGCATTTCTTCCGCCAGAGAAACTGCCTTTACGTGCGGAGCCTCTGCCTTCGCGTTCAAAATGCTCCTTGTTATCGGAGCGAACGCGGCGAGGTTGTTGATCCGCATTCCGTAGTGACATACGGATGCCGTTTTCAATGAGCTCAATCGTTGGCATATCTCTTTGCGTAGCAAAAGTAACGGCTACACCTTTTTCACCAGCGCGCCCAGTTCGGCCAATACGGTGAATATAGCTTTCCGCGTCTTGAGGAACATCATAGTTGAAAATATGAGTAACCCCTTCGACGTCAAGACCACGAGCTGCAATATCCGTAGCGACCAATAACTCGATTCGTCCGTCTCTGAAACGCTTCATGACTTGTTCGCGCTTAGCTTGTGATAAATCACCATGCAATTCGTCGGACATTAAGCCAATTTCTTGCAAAACTTCATTAAGCGCGATAGCTTTGGCCTTGGTGCGACAGAATATCATAGCCAGGTAAGGCTTATATTGCTTAATAGCTGCAATAAGAGCATCTTGCTTATCGCGGTCTGTAGTCTGAACAAGCACTTGTTCAATTTCGGTTAAAGTGACTTGCTTGCTTTGGATTTTAATTTCCTTAGCTTCTTTCATATAAGCTTTGGATAAATTAACAACTTGCTCAGGCATCGTTGCAGAGAAGAGAAGGGTCTGGCGATAAGGAGATGTTTGTGCAATGATATCTTTCACTTCGTGGAGGAAGCCCATGTGCAGCATTTGATCCGCTTCATCTAATACGAGTATTTTCAATTTATAGAAGTTGATCGAACCACGGCGAAGATGATCAAGCAATCTTCCCGGTGTTCCTACTACTATATGTATGTTCCCTTGCAGTTTTCTAAGCTGCTTTTCTACATCCTGCCCGCCATAAGCTGCGAGAACCTTAGCTCCGGTAACGGGAACCAGATTTTTCAGCTCATTGCTAATTTGAATGGCAAGCTCGCGTGTGGGTGTTAAAATCAACGCTTGCACGTCTGGGCTTTCTACATCAATGGTTTCTAATATAGGAAGCACGAAGGCAAGGGTCTTGCCTGTACCTGTTTGTGCTTGAGCGATAACATCCGTACCTTTTAATAAAACTGGGATGGCTTCCCGTTGAATAGGGGTCGGTTCGACGACACCTTCTGCTTGTAAAACTTGAACAAGACGTTCTCTGATTCCTAATGAGGCAAATCCATTTGACATGGGTAATTGGCCAGCTCCCTTTTTCCTACATATTAAAGACGATTTCCCCATTGTACAGGAATGCCAGGCAAATGAAAACAGGAGCCGGCTTTCAAGCAGCAAATAACAAGTTTATTTTTAATCCTCGGGCAGTACTTGGGCAGTCCCAAAGACACGTTCTACGGTTTGATTGAAATCCGGTAACAACGGCATTAAGGAGTTGCCTTTCCAAGTCTCCTGCGCATAGGTGTTCATTTTATTCAGAAAATCACGGTTTGCCGAAATATAAACATCCATGATATGGGGCTGCAGCAAGCGGACTTTCTCGGCAATCGTTTGTTTGAATCGGTGCGAAAGCATATCATGATGGATAGCAGTTTCATAGTTGTTGAAACCATTATTCAAATCATTTGAGGGCAAGTAATCGTTGTTAGGGTTATGATCGTTGTAAAAGCCTTTTGCTGTTCCTTGATTGTTTGTTTCTTTCGTTGTCCCTTTTGTACCTGTAGCGGTGCTGTCCATCATCAAAGCGACATAGGCGTTTTTATCTGTGGTCATAACGATAGCTGTATTGACCCCATTGAGCGCATTCAGTTGATAGGATAAGAATTGGTTGTAAGTCAATGCGGTATTATTGTGCGCAACCGGACCATATAGCTGCTGTGTTTGATAAGCGCGTTCTGTATCCGTCGCATTTTCGACAGGAGAACCGAAATTCGTATGGTCGGGACTCTTGCCATATTGTCTTCCGCCTTCTGAACAACCGAATAATATCAGCAGGAGGAATATCATTCCATAAATCGGAAAACCTAACTTCCTGAGCCTCATAAACAGACCTCCCATATACGTTTTAATATCTTTAGGATGGAATGTTTTCGTGCTTTTATTCGCACTTTCAAATAAAGGCTTTCACGCATAAAGAGGAGGTAGTATGGAAATAACGATGGAGGGAATTATATCGCTATAGCGCGCTTTAAGAACAATTTGTGAACTTCCCTCCAGCGATTGACAAAAAGTTTTCACGAATTTATAGTTAATAAAGTGAATTGACATGGGCATGGCCTTCGTGGTAAAAATATTGTTTTAAAAGTGGGGTTGATACAATGAGTCGAATGAAAAAGTTATGGCGTCTAATACCCCTTATCGGGTTAATGACGTTCCTGCTAACCGGGTGTGGAGACCCAACCTTGTCTGCTTTGAAACCAAAAGGTCCTGTTGCGGCCGAGCAGCTCTATTTAATGAAATTAAGTCTCTTTATCATGGTATTTGTCGTAATTGTCGTATTTGCTATTTATGTGTATGTGTTGATACGCTTTCGTAAACGTGAAGGCGACGATAGTATACCTAAGCAAGTTGAAGGCAGTCATGTGCTTGAAATTATTTGGACCGTTGTTCCTATCCTATTGCTTCTGGTTCTTGCAGTGCCTACAGTGTCATACACGTTTAAGCACTCAACCAACTACACTAAGGATAAAGCTGCCGTGCATGTTAAAGTAACTGCACATCAATTCTGGTGGCAGTTTGAATATCCCGATTTAGGTATCTCAACTGCACAACAACTGGTCATTCCTAAGGATAAAATCATTTCGTTTGAAGTCGTCTCTGCTGACGTATCTCATGCATTTTGGGTACCTTCCCTCGGAGGTAAAGTAGATACCAACACAGGGATCACGAATACGCTTTATTTACAAGCCGATGAAATTTCTACTTTCCAAGGCAGATGTGCGGAGCTATGCGGAGCTTCACATGCCTTAATGAACTTTACTGTACAATCCAAAACCGAAGAAGATTTCAACGCTTGGGTTCAAAAAATGAAAGCGCCTGTTACTGTGCCGGCTACTGCGCAAAAAGGCGAAGAATTATTTAAAGAAAATTGTATGTCTTGTCATGCTATCACTTCGAACGGTCCTGGTGTTGCTCCTAACCTCAAAGGCTTCGCTGATCGCGATACGCTTGCTGGTGTTCTGGAACACACTCCTGAGAAAATGGCTTTGTGGATACATAATCCTCAAGAACAAAAACCGGGCAACAAAATGCCGGCTTTCGGTAAAGAAGCAAACGGAAAGCTTGACGATGCCCAAATCAAAGATATTGTTACGTACTTACAGACTTTGAAATAAACTTCTCAGGATAAAGGAGGTTCCTACGTTGGCTCATTCTCACCCAGTAAAAAGATACAGTGGACTTATGGATTGGCTTACTACCGTCGATCATAAGAAAATCGGTATCCTGTACTTAATAGCGGGCGGTTTCTTCTTTCTTATCGGAGGACTTGAAGCCATTCTCATTCGGATTCAACTCGCTTTTCCCGATCAACATATTTTTATCGGGGATTCTTTTAACCAATTAACGACTATGCACGGAACGACAATGATTTTCTTTGCAGCGATGCCGATTATCTTTGCTTTTATGAATGCCATCGTGCCTCTGCAAATTGGTGCAAGGGACGTTGCATTCCCATTCGTAAACTCACTTGGTTTCTGGCTGTTCGTTTCAGGTGGCGTACTCATGAACACAAGCTGGTTCTTGGGAGGCGCACCTGATGCTGGTTGGACGGGATATGCACCATTATCGACCATTACGGATAGTAATTTGGGTCAGACGCTGCAAAACAATTTGCAGGGTACAGACTTCTATGTGCTAGGTTTGCAGATTGCTGGTATCGGTACACTCATCGGGGGGATTAACTTCCTCGTTACGATTATCAACATGCGTGCACCAGGGTTAACATTCATGCGCATGCCGATGTTTACATGGACGGCTTTCATCACGTCGGGATTGATTGTACTCGCTTTCCCTGCTATTACAGTTGGTCTTGTTGAGTTGATGTTTGACCGCATCTTTGGCGGCGCATTCTTCGATGCAGCCAGAGGCGGTAACAACGTGTTATGGGAGCATCTATTCTGGATTTTCGGGCACCCCGAAGTTTACATTTTGATTCTTCCGGCTTTCGGTATTATTTCTGAAATTGTTTCCACGTTCTCAAAAAAGCGTCTTTTTGGATATAGCTCCATGGTATTTGCTTCTGTATTAATCGGTTTCTTAGGCTTCATGGTTTGGGTTCATCATATGTTCACAGCAGGTTTAGGTCCAGTTGCCAACTCGATCTTTGCTATTGCGACAATGGCGATCGCTGTTCCAACAGGTGTGAAAATCTTTAACTGGTTATTTACGCTTTGGGGTGGACAAATTCGTTTTACAACTGCGAATATATTCGCAACAGCTTTTATCCCAACCTTCGTAATGGGTGGAACTACAGGGGTTATGCTTGCGATTCCAGCGGCGGACTTTCAATACCATGATACGTATTTCGTAGTTGCTCACTTTCACTATGTTATCGTTGGCGGTCTAGTTCTTGGTTTGTTCGCAGGTCTTTACTACTGGTGGCCAAAAATGTTTGGTCGCATGTTGAACGAAAAATTAGGCAAACTGCATTTCTGGTTGTTCTTCATCGGCTTCCATCTGACATTCTTCCCGCAGCATTTCTTGGGATTAATGGGAATGCCTCGTCGTGTATTTACGTATCAATCAGGGCATGATTTAGAAGTAGGTAACTTAATCTCAACAGTGGGTGCTTTCTTTATGGGCATCGGTACAATAATCTTCTTGATCAACATCATTGCAACTTCAAGAAAACCAATGACTGCTCTTGCCGATCCTTGGGATGGTCGTACGTTGGAGTGGACGATTCCATCACCAGCGCCGGAATATAACTTTAAACAAACGCCGTTAGTTCGTGGATTAGATGCATTCTGGAAAGAGAAAATGGCAGGTAATAAAGAAATGACGCCAGCTGAACCTATTGGCTCCATTCATATGCCTTCCGGTTCCATTCTGCCGCTTGTAATGTCTGTTGGTTTATTCATTGCCGGTTTTGGTTTTATGTACAAAAATTATTATGTAGCTGGTATTGGTATGGCAGTTACACTTTTTGCAATGTTCTTGCGTTCCGTATATGACGATCATGGTTGGCATATTGAACCGGAAGAGCTTCAAGACGAGAAGGGGGTAAAGGCATGAGTACTCATCATACGGGCGCACTGCCTGCTAATCCGGAAACGGCTACCCTCGAAGGGAAAAATAAAGTCCTCGGTTTCTGGCTCTTTCTTGGAGCCGAGGTTGTATTATTCGGCTGTTTGTTTGCTACTTACCTCGCTTTACGCAACTCAGTTCCAGACGGTCCTACGGCTGATGAACTCTTCAAACTCAAAACGGTGGGTTGGTCGACATTCATCCTCTTGACTAGTAGTTTAACGAGTGTATTCGCAATTATTGCGATGCATAGACAAAAGCTTGGTCAATTGTTAGCTTGGTTAGCTGTTACTGTATTGTTCGGTCTTACCTTCCTAGGTATGGAGATTACTGAGTTTATTGATTATGTACATGAAGGTCATAAGTTTACAACAAGTGCATTCTCAACCTCATTTTATACCTTAGTCGGGTTCCATGGAGCTCACGTAGCATTCGGTGTTTGTTGGATTACGCTGTTGATTTTGCAAGGACTCAAAAAAGGTCTTACGGTTGTTACAGCACCTAAGTTTTATGTAGCCGCTTTGTATTGGCACTTTATTGACTTAGTCTGGGTATTTATCTTCACAGTCGTTTACTTGATGGGGAAGGTGGGTCACTAAGATGAGCAGCAATTCTCATGATACATCCGCACCTAGCAAAAGAGTTAAACACGAATCTACAATGAATCACTATTTGTCTTACATTATCTCGATTCTTCTTACGATGTTGGCATTCGCTGTCGTACTGTATGGAGACTTAGATCGTTCCTTTATATTAATCTTTATCGTTACACTGGCTATTGTGCAAGCAGTCATTCAGCTTCTGTTCTGGATGCATGCCAAGGAAAGAGGACACTTATTCCCATTGATTTTCCTTGCTGGTGGAGCTTTCGTTGCTCTAACTGGGGTATTAATGGCTGTCTATTGGGTTTGGTGGTAAGAAAACAGGAAGAGGCACCTTTGTTTAGGCAAAGTGCCTCCTCTTTTTTTAGTAGATAAGAGAGTATATGTCTATACATTTGCTTCGCATCTACCTTGATAACCTCGCACGTCATTAAAGGACGACGAAGTCGTTAATCCTTGGCTAGCGTTGAAAGGAGAAAGATATCAGTTATGAACCAAATTGGCGGTTTTTTTGATTTGTGGAATCCTGTTTTACTGTTGGTGGTCGTTGTTGTCGGGTTTATGTACAGTCGATTCGTCGCTGAGGGGAATGGGAGTAATGCAGAGCGCGAACCGGTTTCGGTCAAGCAGAAGGTATCTTTTTACGTAGGTTTAGTTCTATTTTATATTGGGCAAGGAAGTCCGATTAATTATATTGGTCACCACTACTTGTTCAGTATACACATGCTGCAGCAAACGATACTATACTTAATTTTTCCGATCTTTATTTGGGTGGGAACACCGGCTTGGCTGCTTCGCTCTCTCATGAAAAATGTTATATTCCGTGTCATTTTTTCGTTTTTTACACGTCCACTTATTGCGCTGTTTCTGTTTAATATGCTCTTCTCCATCTACCATATGCCTCTTATTATGGATGGCTTGATGAAGAATGATATATTACTGTTCGGTTATCATTGCCTATTGCTGTTTACTGCTTTCATGATGTGGTTCCCTATATTTTGTCCACTTCCAGAGTTGAATAGCCTGAACGAATTGAAGAAAATGGCCTATATTTTCGGGAATGGTATTTTGTTGACACCAGCCTGTGCGCTCATTATTTTTGCGGATTCGGTCATTTATGATATGTATGGAAATATTACAGTGCCATTTGCACATTTATCACCTCTCGATGATCAACAGCTCGGTGGTGTTATTATGAAAATCATCCAAGAAGCCGTCTATGGCACAACGCTTGCCTATATTTTCTTTAGATGGTATCGTAGAGAACGTAAAGAAGATGACTATTTGGATGGCTTAGAAGCTCAAGAGAGCTTGAATAACCAACGCGGCAATTTGAATCGCGCCTAAAAGAAAGGATTTACGAAGATGCACATTTTGCCAACAATTTCAACAATGTTTATCGTCATAAGCGCGATATTCGTTGCTTTCGGCTGGTATCATATTGTCAAAGGGCATCGGGAAACCCATCAGAAGTTGATGGTTCTGGGCGCAATCTTTGCACTGGCGTTCTTCATCATTTATATGTCCAGAACTTTATTTGAGGGTAATACGGCCTTCGGAGGACCTGAGAGTCTGAAATTACCTTATCATTTATTCTTGTTTTTCCATATCACATTGGCAACTGTAGGCGGTGTACTGGGACTAATCACTCTGTGGTTTGCTTATAAGAATAAATTTTTCAAGCATAAGAAAATCGGCCGCGTAGCTGCTATTGTATGGCTTCTTACCGCGCCAACGGGTGTATTGGTATATGTTTTGCTATACCTGATGTATCCAGGTGGTACAACAAAGCCTGTCATAGATGCAATCTTTGGACTGTAAACAGGAGCTAAACGAGTGAGTTCTTCACTTTGCTTAGCTTTTTTCAATCTAAGTTATTCTAAAAGCAAGACCGACAAACGGGATACCGTTTAAAGGTTTTGCTTTTTTTGTTTTATTTAGGGAATTGTAATTAATCCTTGATTTTCCATATTAGATGTGTATATACTGTGTATATAAATATACACAGTTAAGAGGCTGGCTGATGAACAACAAGAAGTTATGGCAAGAGGCTTATTGGTTGGCGAAGGTTGATCTTCGAAATAATAAAAGGGCGCTGCTGGCCAATACATTATTTAATATGTATATAGCCTTCACCTTATATTCGATGAGTACCTTTCTTCCTAGCAAAGAAGACTCACACAGTGTTTTAATTTTTACACAAATAGCTTTGAATTTTTTTGTGATGGCAATTGTGCCTGTATGGGGCTTCCCTATATCAAGAGCGCTGCTTAAATGTAAAAGTAATGATGTCTACACGAGAAAATTGGCTTACTTAAAGACCATGCCAATATCGGATAAGGTTCTGATCTGGAGCCGTTTTATACAAGGAACGCTGATGACATGTGCCATGGCATTGTTGGTATTTACTCTTTATTTCACTGCACTTGCGATTACTGGGAAGCTAACGTTGAATCTTCTCGAATGTGCTCTATTCATGTTGGTGTGGGTCGGATATTCGTTAATCGTCTCAAGCCTGTACGTCAGTTGGGAATTAACCCTTAAAGGGAAATCGTACTTCATGATGAATCTGATTTTGTTGCCTATTTATGTGGTTGGAGCCATCGGGCTCTGGATGCTGCTGAAACAATCGATTTGGGCAGCGATTATGGATGGCGTTAGAAACTATCATGTATATTTACCCATCATATCTCTATTACTCGGAGCGCTAGCTATCGTCGTAAGTGCCAATGGGTTAACAAAGAGATTGGCGAGACGTGATTGGCATGGATAGGAAGCTGCCAATTCCCATTCAAGTTTCACCGCATCTTGCAGAACCTATGTATCATCAAATTGAAGATCAGCTTCGAGCGCTTATTCTGAATGGTCAACTCCCGGCAGGTACGCTTCTGCCCTCTATTCGTGAGTTTGCGGCTGAGTTGTCTTGCAGCGTCATTACGATCCGCAGAGTGTATCAGGATTTAGAGAATGAAGGAATTCTTGGTACAAGACAAGGCATGGGAACCTATGTGGCAGAGGTTGGTGATTCACGCATGGAAAAGTATCGTTATGAGGCTGTATCAGCAGCGCTGAGGGCCGCCGTCATAACAGGTCGCCGTGTTCATTGCACGACGGAAGAGCTAAGAAGCTTATTTGAAGAAGCGCTAGAACGTGAGCTCAGAGAAGAGCAGGAGAGGACAAATGGGGAGGCAGAATGAGCATGGAAACAGACGGTTTTAAAGCTATTTCTATAAGAGGCGTTACCAAGTCACTGGATACCCTACAGCTTGGACCGATGGATCTGGAAATAGAGCCTGGTTATATCATTGCTGTTGTCGGACCTAATGGCTCAGGGAAAAGCTCATTATTTCGCTTGTTAATGAATCTAAATAAGCCTGATAGAGGTGATATTCACTTACATGGGAAATCATATGCTGTTGACGAAGTAGCCATTAAACAGGCGATGGGCTACGTGCCGGAAGTTGAAGAATGGAACGATTCAGGATGCAGACCGTGAAAGGATTGACGCAATTTGTATCCCATTGGTATCCTAGCTGGCGCCATGACAAAGTAAAAGAGCTGTACGAGCGATTTGGAGTAGACGAAAACCAGCAACTAGCGCTTCTTTCGAAAGGGACGAAACGTAAGTTGTCATTCATTCATGCTATTGCTTTTGATCCAAAGATCCTATTAATGGATGAACCAACCTCAGGACTTGACCCTTTTGCATGGCGTATCATGATGGACGAAGTGATAGCCTATATGGGAAGTGGCGATAGGACGGTATTGATGGCCACGCATATCGTGGATGAGGTGAAACGCCTTGCGGATTATGTAGCATTCATTCATGAGGGCAAATTACTTGGATGCTACGAAAAGGATGTTCTCTTGGATGAATGGAAGTCACTATGGATCGAACCCCATATACATGACTTTACTCCTCTAACAGGGGTCGTTGCCATTGAACGGCAGGGTAATGGGACATCGCTTAAATTAACGAGTCGTTACTCTCAACAAACTGAACAGGAGCTCCAACGTTTAGGTGTCCAAATCCTGCATACACAGGCTGTTGAGTTGGATGAAATACTGGGCTATCTGACGAAGGAAAAGATTGGAAAGGTGGGATAAAAGGTGACGTATCCTTTGATTATCGACAATGTTTCGAAGCAATATGGAGAGAAGACCGCCGTAAACAATATTCAGCTTCGTGTAAAGAAAGGTGAAATATATGGTTTATTGGGCGCAAATGGAGCTGGAAAAACCACCACGATGCGCATGGCTTTAGGTCTCATTTATCCTGACCAGGGGAGCATCTCGTGGAACGGAAAAGGCT
Organism: Paenibacillus sp. N3.4; assembly: GCF_008017805.1. Classification (GTDB taxonomy): domain Bacteria; phylum Bacillota; class Bacilli; order Paenibacillales; family NBRC-103111; genus Paenibacillus_E. The sequence goes on from NZ_VRTT01000063.1 coordinate 32,016, forward strand.
ATCGCGAAGAGCTTCGCAGGTTGATGGGGTATTTACCGGAGGAGCGCGGATTGTACCCGAAAGTAAAGGTTAGTGAACAAATTATTTATTTGGCTGAATTGCGAGGCGTAGCTCGGAAACAGGCGGATGCGGATTTAAAGGCATGGCTGGAGCGATTCAATGTCCCCGAGTACTACAATAAAAAGATTGAGGATCTCTCTAAAGGCAACCAGCAGAAGATCCAATTTATTGCAGCGGTCATTCATAATCCGGACATTTTGATTTTGGATGAAGCCTTTAGCGGTCTTGATCCGGTCAATGTCGAGCTTCTAAAGGCAACAGTAAAAAGCTTGCGCGATGAGGGCAAAACCATTTTATTTTCCAGTCATCGTATGGAGCATGTGGAGGAGTTGTGCGAGAATATTTGCATTCTGGATCGTTCTAACACATTGGTTCAGGGCAGCTTGAAAGAAATTAAGGCTAGCTTTCCTAAGGAAAGAATTATGTTGGAGACGGAACAGCTTATTGTCGGATTGGAAGAAGTTCCGGGTGTGACTTCCGTAGTAAAGCATTTGACTGGTTATGAGATTCGGATTAATGATGCGGCCGCCGCACAGCGGATCCTTCATCATGCCCTGCAGCAATCTACCATACAGAGATTTCAGATTATGGAACCAACCTTGAATGAAATCTTCATCCAGAAGGTGGGAAGAGCGCATGAATAGCATATTTACAGTTATTAAATTTACTTATCTGACACGATTTCGCTCCAAGTCGTTTCGCGTGATGAGCGTTATACTCATTCTGATCTTATCCATATTAATTCATTTGCCTGCTTTAATTGATAAGCTGTCTTCGCACGATGCGACCTCAATCGGTGTTTTCGGAGGCAAACAAACAGAGTTAGCCGGTAAATTAGAAGCTTTTTATAAGCAGCAGATGAGCCCTGAGATTGTCATTGTTCCCCTCCAAGATGCAGGCAATGCAGCCGCAAATGAAATCTTGGGCAAGCAACAAATTGCCGCTAAGAAGATTAAGGGCTATTTAGAATTTACGGATGCAGTTGAGTCCGGGTTTCCCAAAATTGTTTATAAATCAGAAGGAACGCTGGAATTTTCACTCAAAAATAAACTGCAAACCGCGCTTCAGCTTATTAAAACGGATGTGATGTTAAAGGGAGCAGGCTTGGCAGCGGAACAGAAAGCAAACATTCAGGCTCCTATATCTCTGGCAACCGTCCAAATATCAACTAACGATGGAGCCGCGGCGGGGAAATCAGAATCCCAAATGGTGATGTCCTACGCACTTGTGTATGTCATGCTCTTCATGCTGTACATGGGGGTTATTGGATTTGGCAACATGGTTGCGATGGAAATAACAGCAGAGAAAAGCTCGCGAGTCATGGAACTGCTCATTACTTCCGTTTCACCGCTCAAACAAATGTTTGGTAAAATTATTGGGATTTGCATGCTGGCCCTCACTCAAATCGCACTAACGATTGTCGTTGCTGTCATTAATCTGAATTTATCCGGCAGCAGTAAACTCATAGAAGAGTTGCATTTGAATTGGTCGGATATGCAGCTTTCGCTGATCGTCTACTTCTTGATCTTTTACCTGCTTGGCTTCTTCATCTACGCAACCGTATTCGCAGCCGTCGGCTCACTTGTTAGCCGCACAGAAGAGGTAGGCCAGGCGATTATGCCGGTCACAATGCTGATCGTCGGGGCTTTCATGATCGCCATGTTCGGACTGAGCAATCCGAATTCCGGCTTTATCGTGGCGATGTCATTCGTACCATTTCTCTCGCCATTAATCATGTTCCTGCGCATCGGAATGAGCAGTCCAGCATTATGGGAAATATGGCTGTCTATTGCCATTCAGCTGGCATCTATTTTGGCAATGGCATGGGTAGCGGCCAAGATTTATCGCACAGGGGTGCTCATGTACGGCAAACGCCCATCTTGGCGTGAGCTGCGTAAAGCGATGCGTGCCTATCGGGTTTAACGAAAAAAATTTAAAAAAACAGGTGTAAGTTAAGGCGATAGTTGAGATACATTTGATCTAAGAATGAGATAAATTCAGCTGTAAGTTTGAAATTAATATATTAGGCCTAGACGAATTAATTACTTGATTCATCTAGGCTTTTTACATGCTGAAAAACAAAAGACAATAATAGAATTCAATTTCAGAAGTTGGACAAATATGGACGAACTGTAATGCTGCATCAGGTTTTAAATAGGACGTTGTCGCGTACTTTGACCGAGCAGCTTTAATTCCTTGGCCTGTGCTATTGCTTTTGTGCGCCGATTGACCTTTAACTTGGCGAAAATATTTTTCACATGAACCTTCACTGTGCCTATGGCAATAATCAGGTGATCGGCAATTTCCTTATTGGACAATCCTGCCGCTAATAATGCGAGCACTTCCAACTCACGATCAGTGAGAGGTTCCTCCATCATACTAGGCAGCGGCTGCGCTTCTTCCTCCATACCAGGCTCTGAATAAGATTGCTCGGTCGAGCTTTGAAGCACACACATCAACACGCCATGTGACGCCATAGCCAGAATAACAGCCATGCGATCGTAAGTGAACACACCGCTTGCAAGCTTGTTTTCAAGGTAAAGAACGCCCAGCATAGTGCCATGAACAGTTACCGGAATACACAAGGCAGATTGAGGCCTGTACTTCGCAATATACGGATTGTGAATCAGCCAACTTTCTTCTCCTCCGCTATAATGGACCTCCTCCTGTGTACGATAGACATATCTGATGATCCCTTCCGGCAAGAGGGAACTGTCATTCATTTCTATAGGAAACGGGATATCTTGCCCCTCTGAATCCGCATATACTTGAATATAAAGTGCATCATTGCTGCCGTTCAGCAGGGCACCCTTGCTTGCTCCTGCATATTTCATGATGGTATTCAATATTTCCGCAAGCACCGTATCCATGTCCAGCTGATTCGTGATCGCCTGAGTTGTTTTGAGGATAGCCGCGAGATCAATGCTGTCAACAGAATTGGACTCGTTCCTAAAGGCAGATGTTCCCGCCGATTGCGCCGCATCACCCCGGCTTACCGACGTCTGTTCGCTTTCAAACGTTTGATCAACGTCCTCTTGCTGCTGCCAGTGCAGCATGAGCTCCTCCAATTGCATGACTTTCACAGGTATTTCCCATTGATTGTAACCCTGAACAGCCAATTGCAAATAAAATAATGCTGTCTTTTTCTTGCCATGCCTCCAATAGTGGATGGCTGCGAGCTCACCTGCAAGGCTTGTCACCTGCATATGGCCTTGCTCTCTCGCCTCACGGATAGTTTTGTCATATAACTCCTCAGCCATGATGAATTTCCCGGAGGCACGCGCATATTCGGCTTGAAGGAGATACTTCCTAGATTGAAAATTATTCGGGCTCCATGCTGCCCATTTTCTGAAACGACGAAGATTGATAATCACCTTTTTTTTCATATGCGGCAGCTTCCACGACTGTGTATGGGTGGCCAATGCGGCGAGTGATTCATAAAATAGGCATTCCGGCAAATGAGGCAAATGGGTAGCATAAGCCTCGTAAGACTCCGCTTGCCGAGCCCAACGGATAGCTTCCTCATAACTGCCTAGCAAATAGCAAAGCTGAGTCTTATACGTGCTATATTGAAATAAGGTGGTGGCCGAAGTTTCCTCCTTGTGAATCCGGTTTATAAATTCCTCTTCTTCAAAGCCAGTGCCGCTAAACGAGTCCGGTGCAGCCGTCCTACCCTGAAGAGCGAGAATAAATTGCTGATACAGGTAAAAGTTTTGTTTTACAAACTCATCATTTGTTGTATCAAGCACTGCCATATAGTCTGCTATCGTTCTTGCTAATTCGCTTAACGACGTTCTTGTGTACAAGGAATTAACATGCGCGCCGATTGCATAACTGGCAAACACATAGTCCCCCGAATCCATGCCGAAACGAAGCGCCTTTGCCAAATAAGCATCCCCCTCGCGGGCATTTCCGGCAAATTGGCAGAGTACCCCGCCGAAAACCGTATAGGTTTTACTTTTAATTGAATGAATATTGTAATGCTCGGAAAGCTCCACTCCTACCTTGCCGATGGCATAGCCCTTATTGAATTTGCCTAATGAATTACCCAAAACCATGCCATATGCCGAATAAAAAGCCGCGGAAACAGGGGTGTTTCCATATTTGAGTGATAGTTGAATGGCTCTGCACATCAGTAGAAAATAGACCTTTTTATTGGTAAAGAAGGTAGAGGGAACAATCGCAAAAATCAAATTCATGGCGGTAATCCGCTCTTTATCAGACATTTCTTCTAAATGAGCGAGTCTGCCATATCGATTACGCAGCAGCGCCTCAATTCGCATCCCTTCAATCAGGAGCAAGATGTTTCCCGGATTGGGCGAAATGATAATGTGATGTTCCCTTAGGCTTTCTAAGCCGAGAGCAGTACTTTCCAAATATTTTCCTTGATTGATAAACTGCATAATTCTGATCATTTGCACCCTGCTCCGCTCAACCGGATTGCGCGCATGACCGAGTAAGAAATCGATTTCCTGATTAGACTTCATATGATTGCCGCATAAATATTCGCATTCCGCTTTTTGGGCATGCAATTCAAAGATGAGATCGAACTCATTGTCCCAATCTTCCGCTGACAGCAGTTCCACCCCTTTTCCGAAATACCCTAAGGCAATATCGTAGGCGGACGCGCCTTGGCACGGTTTCCCACTTCCAGATTCAATTTTACGAGCTGTAAGATCTCCTGTACGTCCGTTATTATTACAGAGCCCTGATTAAGATGATTGACAGCATCAAACGAGTTGTCTCCATATCCGGCATCCTTCCCGTTCATGCTTCTGCCTATTTGGAGATGGATAATTTGTTTCGTTTTATCATCGATTAGACTGTATATCAGTTTCTGTATACTATCGTGAGCAAAACGAAATTTATCTGTTTCAAACGGCAAAATCATTCCTTCGGCTTCAATCGTGGACCATTCTGCAATCATATCCTCTATTTCTCGATTCGCAACGCGAGCTATCAAATGAGGGTGAAATGTGCTTCCTACACAGGATGCAATTTTGAGCAGCTCCTGTGCATCACTTGAAAGACGGTGCAGCCTGTGCGCCATCAGATCATTGATGGCATAGCTCGGTCCCTGCTCGATAATTTGTCCCAAATCCCATTGCCAGCAACGCTTCTCGTGGTTGTACAGCAGAATGCTATCTCCCTGCAAGCGGAGCAATATTTGTTTAAAATGAAACGGATTACCGCCTGAGTTATGATACAGCAATTCTGTCAAGGATAACGTTGTGTCGGCTTGGCTATTTAGTGTCTCCATAACGATATGGTTCATTTGCGTAAGGTTCAGTGGAGACAGATGAATATGATGGACAAAAGCTTGATCTGTGACACTTCCGTCTGCTTCGTACCCCGGCAGCTTGCTAAGGTCTGTTTCCGTATGGCGATAAGCGCAGACAAACATCAAATATTGGCATTCCGGATCGCATAAGAGTGCATGAATTAACTGGAGAGACGAAGAATTTGCCCATTGCAAATCATCGATGAACAGGACGATCGGATGTTCTTTTGAAGCAAGTGCTTGCACAAATTTGCGAAAAACATAAATGAACCGTTTTTTCGACTCATTGGCCGGAAGCTCTTCCGCAGCCGACATAACGCCCAATATCAGCTCGGCTTCAGGAATAATCGCTGTAATGACGTTGGCATTTGCGCCCAAAGCTTCTCTCAGCTTTCCTTTCCATAGCTCGGACTGGAACTTTCGTTCCCCTAGCAAATGACGCATTAATCCGCGAAATGCCTGAATGATGGGATGATAGGGGCTCTCTTTTGATATTTGTTCGAACTTTCCCGTGATATAGAAAAAATCTTGTGAATGCTGTTGTTTTCGAAATATTTCATCCATCAAGCTTGTTTTTCCGATGCCGGCTTCTCCTGAAATGTATACCATTTCTGTTGACCCGAAGCAAGCGGAATAAAAGGCTTGCGTCAGCATGGAAATTTCATACTCTCTGCCGTGAAACCCCGGCTCCGTGAAGAAAGTATCGTGAGAACGTCCTATTTTATCCAAATCCGCTATTAGAAAAGCGGCATTCTGGTAACGTTTATCGGGATTTTTTTCCAATAACTTCATGATAATAGAAGCTAGACTGTCAGGTAAATGTGTTCTTTGATTTGTAAGCGGCAGAGGGCTTGTTGCTAGATGCATATACACCCATTCGAGCGGATTGTCGGCTAGAAAAGGCAGACGGTCAGCCAGCATTTCATAAAAAATAACGCCTAAAGAGTATAGATCGCTACGCTCATCTACAGATCTTAGCATCCTGCCTGTATGCTCGGGTGAGCAATAGGGCAAGCCTGCTTCCAAAATGCCGTGGGTCGGACGGACATAGCCATGATTCGAACGATACACCGCATAGCCTGAATCGCTCAAATAAGCCTCTTTTCCATTTGAATGAACACCAATCCGCTCCGGCCGTAAATCGAGATGAACGATCTGCTGCTGATGAAGCTTTCCGACAGAGGCCGCTATTGCCCTGGCAAGGCTGAGAAACACATCCGGCTTCATGCACATTTGTCCATTCATAAATTCCCTAAGCGTCATAACATCTTTATGATCCGGCGTCAAATCAGTGGCATGCATTTCAAGCTCTGATTTGACGGTTTGACTCTCCATATGATTGTTTACGTCCATCTTCAAACACCTCTACCATCATCTAGCTTTTACATTCTATTGTAATGGAAGAGCTGCGCGAATTACAGACAACTAAGGACGAAATCTGACAATTAGATCCACGATCATGGATTGCTCCCACTGCGCCTTTCACTCACGCCGGAATGTCCGTGTCGTCCACGAAGCTTCTCAAGGAAAATCTAATACTTTTTTTGAAGAAGATACTCCTTTATAGGTATAGAGAAATTGAAGGATTTGCTCTAATTTTATAAGGGAACACAAGACAGAAGGAGGCGAGCATCATTTTAAAACCATATAAATGGGCAATTCTTAGAATTCTTTTCCTAGCTTTTAATATCGCTTGTGCATGCACAGGGGGATTACTGGGCTTTTTGTTCGCACCAGTCATTTCGCGGATTTATTTTAGAGATTATAAGTTTTGGCGGTATACGAAGTTTTATATTCCGATGGTCAAGAATTTTTGGAGGATTGTATACCGCAATATAACGGACAAGAAATACCGCGAAATGTTCTCTGTTCCCTTTATTTCTCCCCCGATGCTAGGTCCGGAACGGACGGTCGTTCAAGTCACGGAAAACTGGACAACAGGCACGCAGGATTGCAATACGTGTCAACGCTGCTGTACGATTATCGATTGCCCGCTGCTGGATAAGAATTCTGGGCGTTGCAAAAGCTATGATTCTTTCTTTTGGCGCTATTTTAACTGTGGACGATATCCGTTGAACCAAAAACAAATTGCTTATTATGGGTGCCCTAAATGGGAAGTGATTGCTCCCAATGAGTAATAGCATGGGCATTCGATCAAAAATAGTACACGAAGAAGCTTATTCAGAAACGGTAGAGCGCCGCAGCTTGCTTGTCACCAATTTTGACATGCCTTCCGCTAATCCGCTCCCCCGGGAATGGGAAGCTTTCTTAGCTGCATTGCGTATTGTGAGTTATGCCCCTCAAGCGGATATTGTGCGAGAGGGCGAGCAAGGGGATGCGTTATATGTCATTGAAAGCGGCATGGCTACTGTGTGGCAAGAGGATAAGCAGGGGGGACGCCGCCAAGTCGGGGAATTACATAAAGGGGATATTATTGGGGAGCTCTCACTATTAACTGGAGCTTCACGTGCAGCCACGGTATCAGCAGTGATGGAGGTATCAGCGATTCGTCTGAATCGTCAAGACTTTGAAGATTTGCTGCAAGCGTATCCTTCGCTTAGCGGTTTGTTTTTGAGTAAAAATTATAAACGCCTTTCTGCATCTTATTACGAGCTAGAACAAAAAAATGGTGAATTAATAACTGCCCTTCATGCAAGAGTGGAGCTTAGTTCATTGTTTATTTGTGTTGTATTGCTGATGAGTGTCTATGCATTTATTCTGGGATTCTTTAAATCGGATACATTTTTGTCATTATCCTTCGCGAATACGTTAGCGTTTGTGCTTACGCGTTTTTTGGAAGTCATTACATTGCTGATTATTCTATGGATTTTACGTTCGAGTCGAATGCCGTTAAGGGAGTTTGGAGTAAATGCGAATGACTTTGGGAAGACAGTTTTTGAATCCATCTTAGTCTCGGCCGCTGTGGTCGTTGGACTCATCGCACTTAAATATGGAGTTCTCCAATTGGAGCTTAACCCCTTTCCTAACCAAATCTTAATCAACTGGCATTACTGGGATTGGACCTATGTTAGCTATATAGTGGTAGCACCCTTGCAGGAATTTATTGCACGAGGCGTCTTTCAGAACACGGTAGCTCGACTAATCGTTTCAAAGCGGGCAGTATTCTGGTCCATTCTGATCACCTCTGTTCTATTCGGCGCTTTACATTTACATACTTCGATTGGTCTTGGAATGGCTGCGTTCATGACTAGCTGGTTGTGGGGTTGGATGTTTGCCCGTCAACGTACTTTGATCGGTGTAGGCCTTTCTCATTTTATCATTGGCAATTGTGCAGGTTTATTAGGTTTTTGGACGATATTCTAAATCAATTTTAGAACAGATAGCGGAGGGGCAAAAGTAGGCTGTCCATGCCGACTATTCGCCGAAGCCAGCCATCAGTGCAGTGCACACGATAACGATTACGGCTGGAAAGACAGAAACCGGATAAGTCCATTTGTAGATTCCTTTTCTATAGATCATCCAAGCTAAAGCAATCGCACCTAGAACGGTATACGGGTAGCTATTTAAAGCATAATAGAACACCAAGATAGGCCATTGCTGCTCCGAGCCTGGTGCATCGAACAGCATGACGGAGAACATGGATAAAAAATACCATGCAGGCAGTAAAAGAATGTAAAGAATATGGATGACCACGTTTATAACGAATGCCGTCCGTTTACCTCCAGAGCGGGCTGTTGTTGACATTGTTAACATGTTGCTCCCCTTTCTTGCTGGTTCACTTATTCTCAAGGAAAATCTAACGATATCATATAGCGTCATAATGGAAAACGCCATACCTCTAAAGGGGTAGTAAGTACGGTCGTGCGTTTCGTGTTTTTAATAAAGATACTCCTTTATAGGTATAGAGAAATTGAAAGGCATGCACTATTTTATTAAATGAATCAAGAATTTTGGGAGAGGTTTCGGTGGTAGTAAATGGAAACTGCAATTATTGCATTTGTTGCAAGTATCATTGTTGGAATTGGAATTTACATTTCGGTATGGTGGGATACCGGAAAGATGACTTGGACATTTACCAAATGGTACTTCGGCATTATTTTCCTGATAGCGCTCATTTGCGGGGGGTACGCTCTTTACGTGAGTTAATCGTTGATATAAAAAATGGCATGAAGATATGAACGGAGGATGAAAGTCTTGAAAAGAAATAAACGCTGGATTGCCATGATTCTTATATTCATGGTTACTTTAGGAGGGCTAACTGGTGGAAATGCTGCCGCTGCAGGTGCGGTTGTCTTGGATCAAGATCAGCCAAATTACTCTGGTAATATTTGGGTTAATCGTGATAATTCACGTTATCAGACGTTTACCCCTGCAATTACAGGTAATCTCACAAAGATTGATATCAACACATTTTATGTTTTAGACCCCCCTGAAGTAATCCAACTGATCCTTTATAAGGAGGGCGATCTTTCGACGCCGCTTGCCACAGCGCAATTGAGGGGTGTCAGCCTAGGCTGGGTATCGTTAGATTTCTCTGGGGCCCCGCCGTATTTGAAGAAGGACACGATGTATAGAATGGTTGTCTCCACGGGAGGAGATGCTGGTTTTGGATGGAATGGCAGCAATAGCAATCCGTATACAAGAGGTTATTCAGGAATTTCTACTTATGACTATACTTTCAGAACTTACATGATTGCGGATAATTCGTTATCCCTGGGAGGGAGCGAGGTCTCTAGTGCGAATTCCAGTCTTGTAGCTGATGGGACAAGTCAGACGACGGTTAGTGTGAAGCTGAAAGACGCACAGGGTAATGCTTGGACAACTGGGGGAGCGACGGTCGCCATCGCTTCAACGTTTGGTACGGTTGGCCCAGTAACGGACAACCATAACGGCACCTACACGGCGACGCTGACGGCTCCGACGACGGTGGGAACCGCGACGATAAGCGCCAGTGTTGGAGGAAATGCAATAGCAGCGACGGCCTCCGTTCAGTTCGTGCCCGGGGGGCTGTCAACAGCGAAGAGTACGGTTGAAACAGACGATGATTATTTGACCGCTGATGGGACCAGTCAGACGACGGTAAGCGTGAATCTGAAAGACGCGCAGGGCAATGCTTTGACGACCGGAGGAGCGACGGTCGCGATCACTTCGACGTTAGGCACGGTTGGCCCTGTAACAGACAACCATAATGGCACTTACACGGCGAGGCTGACAGCACCGACGACGGTGGGAACCGCGACGATAAGGGCCAGTGTTGGAGGAAGTGCAATAGCAGCGACGGCCTCCGTTCAGTTCGAATCCGGGGGGCTGTCAACAGAGAAGAGCACGGTTGAAACGGGCAACGCTACACTAACCGCTGACGGAATCAGTCATACGACGTTAAGCGTGAAGTTGAAAGACGCGCAGGGCAATGCTTTGACAGCTGGAGAAGCGTTGGTCAGAATCACCTCGACGTTAGGCACGGTTGGCCCTGTAACAGACAACCATAATGGCACTTACACGGCGACGCTGACGGCTCCGACGATGGTGGGCACCGCGACGATAAGCGCCAGTGTTGGAGGAAGTGCAATAGCAGCGACGGCCTCCGTGCAGTTCGTGTCAGGGGGGCTGTCAACAGAGAAGAGCACGGTTGAAATGGGCAACGTTACTCTGACCGCTGACGGAACCAGTCAGACAACGATAAGCGTAAATCTGAAAGACGCGCAGGGCAATGCTTTGACCACCGGAGGAGCGACGGTCGCGATCACTTCGACGTTAGGCACGGTTGGCGCAGTAACAGACAACCATAATGGCACCTACACGGCGACGCTGACAGCCCCGACGACGGTGGGAACCGCGACGATCAGCGCCAGTGTTGGAGGAAGTGCAATAGCAGCGACGGCCTCCGTTCAGTTCGAGCCCGGGGGGTTGTCAACAGAGAAGAGCACAGTTGAAACGGGCAACGCTACACTAACCGCTGACGGAATCAGTCATACGACGGTAAGCGTGAAGTTGAAAGACGCGCAGGGCAATGCTTTGACAGCTAGAGAAGCGTTGGTCAGAATCACCTCGACGTTAGGCACGGTTGGCCCTGTAACAGACAACCATAATGGCACTTACACGGCGAGGCTGACAGCACCGACGACGTTGGGAACCGCGACGATAAGGGCCAGTGTTGGAGGAAGTGCAATAGCAGCGACGGCCTCCGTTCAGTTCGAGCCCGGGGGGCTGTCAACAGAGAAGAGCACGGTTGAAACGGGCAACGCTACACTAACCGCTGACGGAATCAGTCATACGACGTTAAGCGTGAAGTTGAAAG
>NZ_VRTT01000064.1 GCF_008017805.1 Paenibacillus sp. N3.4
ATTCACATTTCCGGTAAAGATGCACAAGGCGCAGCACATGATTTATTGCTGCAGGTTAATATGAGCCTATCTAGTTTGAATGCCACAACGCCGGATACGATTGATTTGAACGGGAAGCAAGTGGAGAATGTGAAGTTCGATGAAAAGTCTCATGTGAACTGGAGTGCTAAGCATTAGTAGAAGAAAGCAGTAGAGAGGCTAAGAAATGATCTTTGCTTCTCTATTTTCCTTAGAAGGGCGGCCTGGCTATGAAGCCTGTGGTGGAAATTAACAATCTTACGAAAATATATAAGAATAAACGCGGCATTCATCAAGTGAATATGACCGTACAGCAAGGCGATATTTATGGTTTTTTTGGGCCTAATGGGGCTGGTAAAACCTCAGTTATGAAAATCATGACCGGCTTGACCCGAGCGCAGGGGGGGAATGTTAAGCTTTTTGGTTATGACATTGCCACACAATATGAGCAGGCCATGGCGAAGGTTGGGGTGCTGATTGAAACAGCGGAGGCTTACACGTATATGAGCGGTAGACGTAATCTGGAACAGGCGGCCCGCTTTTATCCGGAGATCGGGAAGCAGCGAGTGGATGAGGTGCTCGAGATCGTTGGCTTAACTCCTTATCAGTACGAAAAAGTAGGGGGTTATTCGCTGGGCATGAAGCAGCGTCTCGGTCTCGCGGCAGCGATGCTATCCAAGCCGGAACTGCTCATCCTTGATGAGCCAACGAATGGGCTCGATATTGAAGGGATGGTCCATATCCGTGAAATCATCATGCGTCTCGCCCAAGAAGAACAAATTACATTTTTGGTTTCCAGTCATTTGATCCATGAGATGGAGCTGATGTGTAATCGGATGGGAATTATTCATCAAGGAAAACTTGTGCGGGAAGGACTCGTCGCTGATCTCGTGAAGGGAAGCGCAACACTGGAAGAGGCGTACTTGCGGGAAATTAATGAAGTAAGGAGGATCGCTGCACATGCATAGCCTAACTGCCAACGTTTGGAATGAAACGATCAAAATCGCATCGAAGAAGAAGACGATCTTTTTTCTCGCGGTCCTACTTCTTCTCCCTATTATCGCCGGTCTTTTGCTGGCGCGTCTCCAAAGCGGTATAGGTATCGGGGCGATTACTTCGCAGGATTTTCCCATCCTTATGCTCGGTTTATTTACTAGTATATTCCTCCCTCTTTTTATATTTACAGGTGCCGCGGATGTATTCTCTGGCGAGATGGGTGATCGTACAATGAAAAATACATTGACGCGTCCAATTTCTCGATTTAACGTGTTTGCATCTAAACAGATCGCTTTAGGCATCTATATTGTGCTCTATTTATTCGTAGCCTTGCTGGCTTCCGCTATTTCTACATTGCTGTTCCAACAGGTGGGCGGCTTGCGTGCTGTATTCAACTGGTTTTTGGCGTATGGTTCATCTGTAGTTCCTCTCCTCACACTAAGTCTATTAGCGGTTTGTCTTGCGCAGTTTTTTTCCAGCAGCAGCTCATCTTTGACAGTGAGTATTCTATTATATTTGGTGTTAAAGGTAGCGGCTTTTGTCATTCCGCAGCTTGCAACTTACTCACCAGCGGCCTATACGGATTGGCATTTACTTTGGATTGGCAGCTCGATGGCTGTAGGCAAGATCAGCAGTATCTTTATGTTTTTAGTTGCGTGTAGTATATTGTTTTTTACAGCAGGATTTTATGTATTCGATAAAAAGGAGATCTGAACCGATGTCGATTCGCTTACGGCTGGTGCTTTCTTATATAGCCATGCTGCTTGTACCGCTTGTGCTTTCAGGGCTAGCCATAATACTAATCAGCATCGCTACCTTAGGTAATTTAAAATCTGTGTTTCAGGTCGATTTTTCTCAAGGCAATCCGATCAAGCGCGTCGTCGATCAGGAATTGGAAAACGTCGCTTATATGAAAGCTAAGATGGATGTAGAACCGGACATTTTTTTGGACCCTACGTTCGTGAAAGATTTGGAAGAGCGATTCCATAAAATTAATATGGGACTCATCATTCGCAAGGATAAAGAGATCACCTATATCTCTCCATATTTAAAGCAAGGAGAGGCTGAGAATACAACGATGCTGCCTGTTTTTGGCACTTCATCCGGTCAGTTTCAGCGAAATCAAGGTTCTTTATGGATAACGCGGCAGCAGGATTTCTTATTCTCCGATAAGAGTAAAGGCTCGGTCTTCGTTTTTCTGGATGGTAGTCCTTTTCAGAAGTACCTTCATCAGTTTTCCAAGTCGGTGATTGTTACGTTCATTCTCATACTCATAGGTACGAACGGCATTCTGACTTATTTCGTTTCCCGCAGCATCATCAGACCCCTGCGAGAGCTTAAACGAGCAGCGGAAGAAATCAAAGAAGGCAATCTGGATTTCGAGGTCGTATCGAGTTCCGATGATGAAATCGGTGAGCTCAGTACTGCCTTTGAGGAAATGCGCCGCAGACTCAAGAGATCCGTTGAGGTTCAGCTGCAATATGAAGAAAACCGGAAAGAGCTTATATCCAACATCTCACATGATCTCAAAACGCCGGTAACCGCGATTAAAGGTTATGTGGAAGGGATTATAGACGGAGTGTCCAACTCGCCGGATAAACTGGATAAATATGTTCGTACCATTTACAACAAAGCTGCTGACATGGATCGGCTTATCGATGAACTTTTTCTGTTTTCCAAGCTTGATCTGGGCAAAGTGTCCTTTTATTTCGAAATCGTCGACTTAGGACAATACGTGCAGGATTGCGCACAGGAATTACAATTTGATATGGAGAAAAAAGGTGTTAAATTTGTGCTGGATGAGCTTCCAAAGTCACCACTGCTCGTTACGGCCGACCGCGAAAAGCTTAAACGCGTTCTCCTGAACATTATCGAAAATGCGGTTAAATATAGTGATGAAGACAACTGTCGCATCACACTTAATGTGAAAGAGTATGATGGTTATGCCATCGTTGAAATAAAAGACAGCGGTCAAGGTATTTCCGAAGAAGCGCTGCCTCATATTTTCGATCGATTTTACCGGGCCGACCCTTCACGCAATACGATGACAGGAGGGAGTGGACTCGGACTCGCCATTGCCAAACAGATTATGGAGGAGCATGGGGGGAGAATCGGAGCTACCAGTTTATTAGGGCGCGGTACAACTATTTACATGGCATTACCTGTAAGCAATCGCAAGCAAGGGGAGAATGAAGGATGAATCGCATTTTGATCATAGAGGATGAGCAGAGTATCGCTGAGCTGGAGCGGGACTATTTGGAAATCAACGGCTATGAGGTAGATATTGAAAATAGTGGCGACAAAGGGCTTCAAAGAGCACTCTCCAATCATTATGATTTAATCATTCTCGACCTCATGCTTCCTAAAGTAGATGGCTTTGAAATTTGCCGTAGAATCCGTAGTGAGAAGGACATTCCGATCGTGATGGTTTCGGCTAAGAAGGAAGACATCGATAAGATTCGCGGTCTCGGTCTTGGTGCTGACGACTATATTATCAAGCCATTCAGCCCCAGTGAGATGGTTGCCAGAGTGAAGGCTCATTTAGCCCGCTATGAGCGTTTGATGGGGAAACGCGAGTTCAAGAACGATGAAGTCCGTATTCGCGGCTTGATGATTGATAAAAGCGCGCGCCGCGTCTTCGTGAATGAGAAGGAAGTCGTTTTCACGACGAAAGAGTTCGATTTGCTTACTCACTTAGCGACGAATCCGAATCGTGTTTACAGTAAGGATCAGCTTTTTGACCTTCTATGGGGGATGGATTCAATGGGAGAAATTGCTACTGTCACCGTACACATTCGTAAATTAAGAGAGAAAATAGAACAAGATCCGTCCAACCCACAGTATATCGAAACGATTTGGGGAGCAGGGTATCGCTTCCGCATATAAGGAATAGGAAACTACGCTAGAAGCGCTTTGCTTCTGACGTAGTTTTTTTGTGTAATTTTTATTGGTTTTCACAATCAAAAAGGGAATTGAAAATGATAGGTTGACTTCTATGTTATAGTTTACATAAGAGAAATATTAATATATTGTAAAGGTTACTTTAATTATCACGTGGTCAATAACAACTGTGGCTGTCGCATAAAAGGAGAAATGATAGATGCAAGCAATAGATTTTCATATTTTATTAAAATTAGGGATTTCGGCTATTTTCGGTTTAATTATTGGTCTGGAAAGAGAGGTTCGCAATAAACCTCTCGGTTTGAAAACATCGTTAGTCATCTGTTTAAGCAGTTGTTTGCTAACCATCGTCTCGATAGAATCAGCCAATAAATATGCGGTTGCGGGACTGCATGTGATGGATCCGATGCGGCTTGCGGCGCAAGTAGTGAGTGGAATCGGGTTTCTCGGGGCTGGGGTTATACTTCGAAAGCATAATGATGTCATTATAGGTTTGACGACCGCCGCCATGATCTGGGGAGCAGCAGGCCTTGGGATCGCAGTTGGAGCGGGGTTCTTTGTTGAAGCTTTTTTTGGACTGGTGCTTATTATGATTAGCGTGATCGTTCTGCCATACTATATTAAAAAAATGGGTCCTAGACCTTTGATTATGAAAGATTTGCGAGTAAGGCTGGTTGTATCCCATGACGGGAATTTAACGACAATCATTAAGGACATTATTGCAAAAGGGTATAAAATGAAGAGTGTTCATATCAAGGAGCTCAACCAAGAGCAGCAGGAGTTGAACTTTATCGTGTTCATTGATCGAAAATATGCGTCCGAAGTGTATGATGAGCTCAAAAGTATGGCTTACATTGAGATCGCCGAAGTCGAAACATTGTAGGTTTTCAATTTAAATGCAGTTGCTGTTGTTTGGACTCATACAGGCAGCTAGCAACTAATTTCATATAATCATAGGAGGATGAGATGTTTTCGCGATGAGGCCGATAACTATATACATTGTCGCTTAACATCGAGTAGACTTCGATTCTGTCGGGTATGTGTCCGAAAGCATGCAAGCAAAAAACAGCAGTCATATGTACAAATGTGGATATCAGTGTTACCTGATCCTCAACGATGAATTTCTGAATGACGAGACCGGACGCTTCTGAAGCAGGAGGCATAAAGGCAACTTGAAAAATCATGGACAACTCTACATTCAACGGAGGGATGGTTGATCTCCATTGTTCAAATAGAAGAATCGGATGAATGCTGCAAGGCATTTGTTTCACATACTTGGTTAGATTATCAATAACAAGCTGTTTGCAAGCTTTGAAATGGGCAAAGGACTCAAATTTGTAATGCCGATTCGTCCATCGATTCTCTACCAAGGCAGCGACACATTCGGCTGTGCGCTGTTCCTGAGGTAAGGCGTAGAGATCGTGAATGACGTAATTTACTGCGTATTGTACTAACTGAGACCACTTCACATCTTTTTTCGGCTGCTTGCTTGGCCTGGAATCTATCGTTTGAAGGCGATCAACCATGAACGCCTCCAGCTTGTAATCCTCGATTAACCTGATGTCAGACATACCTGTTGCTCCTTCCCGATCCTTCCACTATGCCGATATCAATTAGTTTATAACGCCAAGTGAAGCTGCGAACTTCTTGCCGAACTCCAAGCAAAATAGCTTTTCTTCTTTAGAGGGGTTCAATTCGATTTTCAAACCATCCAACACTTTCTCAGCGCCAATTTCAGCCAACTTAGCTTCAAGCGTGTCTACGGCGGCGCCAAATTGTGCATAAGAGGAATCAGCAGATCCAAATACCGCGGATTTGCGTCCTTGCAGATTCAAATCATCCATTTCTTCGTAGAAATCTTCAAATTCATCCGGCAGATCGCCATCGCCCCATGTATATGCACCAAGCAGAACGCCGTCATAGTTCGCCAATTCCTGACCGTTCGCATCCATAACGGACTTCACAGTAGGCTCAATCCCTGCTTCTCTTATGCCGTCAGCAATCGCTTCTGCGATCTCTTCCGTATTTCCTGACATACTTGCATATACAATAATGATTTTCGACACAGGTATCCCTCCACTGTTTTATAGTATGTATTCATGTTTTATCGTTGTATCATAGCCATCCTCATATTATTTGATAATGATTATCATTGTCAACAACAAAATGAAAATAATGCTGCAGATGTCGGGCCGTTCGAATAAATGGCTGAACATTTTTGACCGATAAGTTGGCTGAATTCAACTGAATTTTCAGGAAAATGTTGTCGGAGTTTAAGAAATGATTTATAGTAGTTTTAATGAGGACTACTATAAATCATACTTATGAAAAGAGGAGCCGATATGGAGGATGTTTTGCTGCATTTGAGAAATCTAGGCTTTACGGAGCTTGAAGCCAAGTGCCTGCACGTACTGGCGGTTAGCGGCACGCAGACGGGTTACGAAATCGCCAAGCAGCTTGGCGTTTCACGCTCGAACGTTTACTCCGCGCTCCAAAAGCTCGCGGAGAAGGGGGCGCTGCTCACCAGTCATGGTGAGCCGACGCATTATCAGAGCGTGCCGATCGAGGAAATCGGCGAGCGTATTGAAGCGGAGCTGCAGGCATCGATCCGCTACGTGAAGGCGCATATGCCCAAGCAAGAGGCACACCGTTCTGAGTACTTCAGCCTAGAGGGAGACACGAAGGTTGTTGAGCGCATTCGTACAGAGCTGAGAAAGGCGAAGGAAGAGGTGCTTTGCGATCTGTGGTCGGAAGAAACGGAGCTGCTGAAGCAAGATTTGCGTTATGGCCAAGAGAATGGCTTGAACTTGCTAGTCTCGACCAAAGGTGAAGTTGAACTGCCGGCTGGCGTACATCAGTTCACACATGGACGCGAAGAGGTTTGGCAGGAACGCAGCGGGCGGAAGTTCACTTTGCTGCTGGATCGCAAACTGGCGATTATTGGGACGCGAGGTGGCGGGGAGCCGACACTGGCGATGCTGACAGAACATCCTGCAATGGTAGAGCAGCTGCTCAATAGTTTTTTTCAACATTTGGTTATTTATGAGCTTAAGCGGGATATGGGATCAAAGCTGGAAGATAAGTACGGGAAAAACTTCAAAAAAATGATTCAGAAGTACACAGAGGTTAAAGAACTGGATGCTAAGCCACTCGAAGAAAAGAGGAAAAAGAAGAAATGAAACCGAGCGAAGAGAGTCAGAATCCTAAGATAGAGCAAGAGCTTCTTGCTGAGCAGAGGGATATTCTGCTCGCTGCTGAAGATCTTGTGAAGGCAAAGCTGGAACGCGATAGCAGCGGGCACGACTGGTGGCATATTTATCGCGTTGTGCAAACGACAAGGCGTATCGCCGCACAAGAAGGCGCTGACCGCTTCGTATGCGAGCTGGCTGCACTGCTTCACGACGTTGTCGACGAGAAGCTGAACGCCGACCCCGCCGCTGCGCAGCGGGATTTGGAGGCATGGCTCGCCGCCAGCGGTACGCCGGCGGCACAAGTGCAGCACGTGCTGGAGATCATCAGCACGATGTCGTTCAAGGGCGGCGCGCGACCGCCGATGCGCACGCTGGAAGGCAAGGTCGTGCAGGATGCCGACCGGCTGGATGCTATAGGCGCGGTAGGCATATCGCGCGTGTTCGCTTATTCGGGCTGGAAGGGACGCCCGATTCACGATCCTTCCGTCATCCCACGCGAGCAGATGACGGAAGCGGAGTATCGCGGTGGAAACGATACCGCGATCAATCATTTTTATGAGAAGCTCCTTAAGCTGAAGGAGCTTATGAATACAGCCTACGCCAAGCAGTTGGCCGAGGAGCGGCATCGATTCATGGAACAGTATCTGGAACAATTCTACGCAGAATGGGAAGGCGAGCGATAAGGTTTAACAGTAAAGAAGGACTGGTCTTCTCCCATAAGGGGAAGTCAGTCCTTTGCTTCATCTAAACGATGGTTTCGTCAGTGAGCAGTTGGGCAGGGCCAAAATTTCCACATTATAGGTCGCCAGCTTATGTAGGAAATAGCATGTTTCAGGTAAGTGATGTTCAAGGAATCGCAACGTAAGCCGACTGAGCAATTCGGTATGTTGATATTCACGAATGACGCAGGATACGCAAATACTCCGCATTTTCTAGGAGAGTACCGTTAAAATAAACAGGTGTCAGCGAGAGGATGACTTTGTTTTGAATGCGTAAGTACTGCATGTACCCTTCAAACTGGCAGTAGGCAAGCACAACAGGGTAAATGTCCCTTGATAGCTGAATCATGGTATCGGATGAAAGAGGCAGTTCTGGATTGGTCATTAAGATGCGATTGCGCAGTCATATGGGGCAACATGAAAGTGTATTCAACAAATAAAGGATCAAGAACGGTTTTCGTCGCATTTTGTGATAAAATAGAACGAAGGATTCATCCACTACGACTAGAAAGAGATGTTACCACTATGAAAAGAGAAGCAAAGTATATAGCGACAGTATCTTTAGGTGTTATGGGCGTTGGTTTTGCAGCTACCCTTCCCTTTTCTTCAAGCTTATGGGGGGGCTTTTTGCAAGGTGGCTTTGAAGCAGGCGTCGTTGGCGGTCTTGCGGACTGGTTTGCGGTCAGCGCGCTATTTCGACATCCGTTAGGTATTCCGATTCCACATACGGCTTTATTGCCGAAAAATCGCGAAAAAATTACGAAAGCCCTTGTATCTACCGTTGAAAATGAACTATTGTCGAAAGAGACCATTCGCGCAAGATTGCAGCAAATTCGTTTCTTGGACCGCGGATTGGAATTGGCTGAGTCGCATTTGGACAATGAAGCGCTTCACAAGGGAATCACAATGCTGGCGAAGCAAGCTTTGCAAGCGATTGACTTGGAGAAATTAACACCGCTGTTAGCGGAGGAAATTCGCAAAGCACTGCAGGATGTGGATACAAGCCGACTTGTTCGTACGATTGTCGATAGCATTATAGAGGGCGGTTATGACAGCAAGACCTTTGATTTCGTTATTGATAAAGTCGAAGCATGGGCGATTAAATCGGAAACGCGGGATCAACTGGGCGGCATGGCGGTCAAAGCGTTTGAGGGATTGCAGTCCAATGGCTTCATGGCTTTCGCAGTCAACGCCTTTATGGGGATGGTTAGTGAGGAGAAGCTCGGCAACATTATTCAAAACTTCTTGTTATCCTATATCGAACAGATGAGAACGAAGAACCATCCACGCAGGGATGCGGTTCTTGGCTTTATTCGCAGTGAGCTTGGCAAGCTGGAGCGCAATCCGCGGCTTTTGGCGGAAATGGAAGGTTTGAAAGGCAAGCTGCCGGATATGTTCGAGCTTGATGACAAAATCTCGGGCCTCTTGAAGCGATTAAAGGAAAAGGCAGAGGAATTTGTAGATCAGCCGCATTTTGTTCCTCAGTATGTCGTACCGATGATTCGCAAAATAATCGTTTCTGTGCAAGCAAACGCGGATTTATTACAACGTGGAGAGAGCTGGATTCAACACCAAATTGTTGCCTATCTAGAGCAAAACCATAGTAAAATCGGCCAACTTGTGAAAGAAAATTTGGACAAGTTGAACAACGATAAACTGATCGAGCTGATGGAAGATAAGATTGGCAAGGACCTACAGTGGATTCGAGTGAACGGTGCCATATGCGGATTCATCATCGGGCTTGGCTTGGCCGGGTTAAAGATGCTTTTCTAAGATCAACTGCGTGCAGGCAGGGAAGGACAACGACGGGACATGCCCGAGTGGAGGTACTCATTTTGATTGGAGTCAGCAAGACGTTTGTCCAGCGGATAGGCGGCAGCTACCAGGCGTTGGACCATATTTCGTTAACGATTGGAAAAGGGGAGTTTGTCTCCCTACTTGGGCCTTCCGGCTGTGGAAAGTCAACCGTTTTGAATCTGGTGGCAGGCTTCGATACGCTTAGTGAGGGAACAATCGAGGTCAATGGGAAAAAGGTAACCGGACCTGGAGCAGACCGTGTCGTTGTCTTCCAAGAACATGGTTTGTTTCCATGGCTCACGGTGCTGGACAATGTCGCTTTCGGATTGAAGCAGAAAGGCATGGCCAAGAAAGAACGCCATGAGCTGGCCGTGGAGCACATTAAATCGGTCCACCTTAGCCGCTTTGCCGACCGTTATCCGCATGAGCTGTCCGGTGGCATGAAGCAGCGGGCGGCTATTGCTCGGGCACTTGCGATGGACCCAGAGATTTTGCTCATGGACGAGCCTTTCGCGGCTTTGGATGAGCAGACACGTCTCATTTTGCATAAAGAATTAGAAGAAATCTGGATGCGTACGCGCAAAACGATCCTCTTTATTACCCATAACATTCGGGAAGCGGTGATCCTGTCGGATCGCGTATTCGTCATGTCAACTCGTCCCGGCACGATTAAGAAGGAATTTGCGGTGAAAGCCGCAAGACCTCGCGAGAGCGCTGATACCGTGCTTCATCATGTCGAGAATTCGATCATGGATGCATTAGCGGATGAATTGGAGAAAGTGGTAAGGGAGGAGACTGGCGATGAGTACATCATTAAGAAGAACGATTTTTCTGGTACTGCTTCTGATAGCGTGGGAGGCGGGATTTAGGATATTTGGTTGGGGATGGAAATTCCCTTCAGTCACCCAGACGCTGCAAGCCTTTTATGACGGATTGGTACATGGGGAATTGCTGCCAGCAACGGGTGCCAGTATGATTCGATTGTTGATTTCTTTTGCGTTGTCTCTGCTGATTGGCACAACATTAGGATTCTTGTTTGCGCGCTACCGGTTATTGGATGATACGCTTGGCTTTGTGGTTGTTGCGCTGCAAACGATTCCAAGTATTGCTTGGCTGCCTTTTGCTATTATTTGGTTCGGTCTTAACGAATCTTCAGTCATTTTCATTACTACGCTTGGAGCTACATGGACGATGGCGTTGGCTAGCCGTACCGGGATTAAGAACATCCCGCCGATTTATTTGCGCGCCGCGCAGACGATGGGAACGGGCAATGGCTTGAATCTTTTCGTGCAGGTGATGATTCCTGCGGCGTTCCCTCATTTGATCAACGGTGTCCGTACGGCTTGGGCGTTCGCATGGCGTGCGCTTGTTGCCGGTGAGCTTATCGCCAAAGGAGCGGGCCTAGGACAACTGCTGCAGGACGGTCGTAATCTTGGAGATACGTCACTGATGTTATGTATTGTAATCATCATTGCCGTGCTGGGAACGGTTTCTGACCACTTCTGCTTTAAGAAACTCGAAGATAAAGTGCTGGAGCGCTATGGCCTCGCAGGCTCGAAGTCGTAGTGGAGGCGCATCGGATGAGAAAATGGATAGGTTTGCTGACACTGCTGTTACTGTTGTCCTCTTTGTTAAGCGCTTGCGGGGAAGCGCTCACGTCGACAGGTAAGGCTAAGAAAGTACGTCTTGGCGTATTCAAAAATGTGACGCACGCCGCGGCTTACATCGCTCTGGAAAAAGGCTATTTCGCCAAAGAGTGGGGGAGCGATGTCGAAATCGAGGTCACAGCCTTTGATAACGGATCCGACTTATCCATCGCGATGTCGACAGGCGATATCGATGTGGGCTTTGTTGGACCTGGACCTGCCACGACGTTCTTTTTGAAAAGCAACAATTATCGGGTCGTTTCTGGTTCTAATAATGGCGGCGCGGTGCTTGTAGCACGGAATGGTGCAGGAATTAATGGCGTTAAAGATTTAGCGAATAAAACAATCGCGATTCCGTCCAAAGGAAACACCAACGAAATTTCGCTGCGCATGCTGCTTAAACAAGGTGGTGTGCAGGTAGGGAAGTCAGTGAACGACGCTCACCTCATTGTACGCTCTCCCTCTGATACGCTTATTTCTTTCCGGCAGCAGGAGATCGATGCTACACTCGTACCCGAACCATGGGGCACACAATTGGAAAAGGCCGGACTCGGCAAGGTTATTGTTGACTGGCAGGCTATACCGCCGAACAATGGCGATTATCCTACGGTTATCATGGTGGCGAGCGACGAGTTTATCGCGCATCATCGAGATATGGTAAAAGGAGCCATCAAAGCGAATATGGATGGCATCGCATTCATCCAAAATAGTCCGGATCAAGCTTATGACCTCATCAACAATCAGTTAAAGAAATATAGCGGAAAAGGGATGGACAAAAGCTTGATTAAAGCTTCCCTTAGTCGTTTGAAGCTGACCACAGATGTGAACATCAAGGTGATGGAGATGATGGCGAAAGTTTCTATTGAGGCCCGATACATTAAGGGCATAAAGGAAGATGAGCTTGATCTTAGCAGCTTCGTTGACTTATCCATGCTCAATGAAGTGAAGAATGGAAAGTAAAGAATAGGCTAGTGGTAGATCCATGGAAAACGCCCTGATGAATGAAGCGGCTTAGAGGCTTCATCATTCATCAGGGCGTTTCTTTACATGGAAACAAAGCTAGTTCTTACTTAATTGCCTCCTGATGCAGCCTGCTGCTCCGTTTTTTGCTGCTTATGCGCTTTAGCGTCAATGACTTTGCCGCCGCTGCCTCTTTCAGTCGCGGATGCGAGGCTCATGGCGCTGCTGCCTTGGAAAATGCCACCATCGTGGATAATGAAGGAGCGTACATCAATATTGCCAACCAATACACCCGAGCTGGTTACGATCAGTTTGCCTTTGGTATGGATATTGCCTTTCACCTTGCCGGCAACGATGACATCACGGGCATGGATATTCGATTGCACAACAGCGTTCTCGCCAATGGTAATATCTCCTGCACATTCAATGTCGCCATTGAGTTGGCCTTCGATGCGGAGGCTGGCCTCGGACATGATTTTACCTTCACATATCGTGCTTGCACCAATTAATGTGTCTGTTGCCTTGGTGTCGATACGCTTCATTTTAGAACCTCCGAGCATTAGCGTTCATCCTTTCTATCGGTAAGAAGATAAGGGAAGGGGTCAATCTGAATGCCATTCTTGTGAACTTCGTAATGCAGATGGGAGCCCGTACTTCGTCCTGTTGTTCCGACAAGGCCGATCTGTTGTCCTTTCGTAACGGAATCTCCACGTTTGACGAGCATCTTGTTCAAATGCATATACTCCGTTTCTATGCCGCGTGAGTGATCGACAATAATATGATTTCCGTGATCGTTGTCGAAGCCGGCTTCGATTACCTTACCCGCTGCTGTCACATAGACGGCATCATTCATCTCCCCATCAAGATCAATTCCCGCGTGCATGGCAGGTTTTAAGGTGAAGGGGTCTTTCCGTATGCCAAATACCGATGTAATTCGGTGTGTGACAGTTGGCCAAAGTGTCGGCGTTATGTTGCGCAGACGTTCGGCCTCTTGCAGCCTGGCTTCCGATTCACTCAGATTAGAGAGGAGAGCGTTGATGTCTCCGACTAATGAGGAAAGTCCCTGCTTGGTGCTCGTAACGAGCATGGACACCTCTTGTGAGGTGACGGGCACTTCGGTGCCGCCAACACTCGAGCTGGCCGCATTGGAGGAAGCAGAACTCGAACCGAGGTTCAAACCGGCTGATTTTTTGCTCGTCCCACCTGGCGCTCCTGTTTGACTCATTAGTTGAATCACATGATCCAATTTTTTAATTTCTTCCAGCTTCGCTTTGAATTCATCTGCTTGCTGTGACAAGTCAATCAAATTAGTTTGAAGCTGCTCAAGTTCGCTATTTTTAAGTGAAATTTGATCAACCAGTTGGCGTTCTTGTCCATCAAACGATTGCTGCATGTTGACTTTCGTTTGAAGGAAGTAAGTGTTCATGAAGTTAATCTTGACAAAAAATCCAATCAGCACGAGTAGGATCACGCTGGGCACAACATATAGGCTGCTGTGTGGAAGCTTGATTCTTACGGTTCGGCGGTTGCGCCCGGAATGATCATTAAGGTGAATTCTTTTTTACCCCATATGAATCTCAACCGATCCTCTTCCTTTCCGTAACAAAGTCCCCCTCCTTGCTTCGATTGTATTCGTCTAAGGGATGAGTCATGCCTATTTTTCGTTTATATTTTGGAAAAGTGTGACTCATAAGACGAGAGGTTTATTGGAAAAAGTTACATGAGTTACTCAGCTAAGGGACATTCTAATAAGACACATTGACCGTGGATTAAGCCGTAAATTTGGCTATAGGCAATGGACGACTTATATGCAGGAAGCAACGAAAAGAAAGAAAGGCAGGCAGTTACGATATCTAGAAATGGTTCAAATTATTGTTGACTGGGGTAGTAAATACAGTGGTCATGAAAGGAAGTTATAACTTTTGGGATAGTCATCACGTCTATGTAGATGTTAATTAGTCTAAGAAAGACTTTTTAGCAGAAGTGATTGAACAGAAGGGTGTGAATGTGCCAATGATAAGAACATCGATGAAAGTGTTAGCACTTTCTCTCTTCGTGCTCACAGGATGTGAGCAGTCCTCAGGAACAACAAGCGGGGCAGCGACATCGGATCGGGCAGCCACAACACAATCGACAGCCCCGGTTACAACTGCGGCACCAGCGACCGCTAAGCCTACAACAGAAGGTTCAGGAAAGCTTAACGAGGCTCCTTCCAAAGCAGCAATGAGTCTGATAACAGCAGTGAGACTGGCCGATGCCAAATCGGGCTGGATTGGGGGTAAGGGCTGGATCGCGCGAACGGATGATAGTGGGAGCAAGTGGCAGGTTCAATATGAAGGCGCTGGAGAAGTTAAACAGTTGTTTGCATTAAATGCTCAAGAGGCTTGGGCTGCGATGGGTGAGGAAGGCAAGCTGCTTCACACAAAGAATGGCGGAAAGAACTGGTCTTCGGTTGGCAAGGTGCCGAATAGCGCATTTTTTCACTTTGTGACGCAGCAGGAAGCATTCAGCGGGAACGCCCGAACGGTGGATGGTGGCGTGAAATGGTCTTCTTTGCCAGTGCCTGAAGGGATCACAGGAGATGCTTATTTTCATGACAAAGACAATGGTTGGGTCGTCAAGCAGGTGAAGGACGTTCTTGAAGTGGAACGTACACAGGATGGAGGTAAAACGTGGCATACGGTGTTGTCACGCAAAAGCGCTGCTCCCCTGAACGGGGTTGTGATACGTTCTGCAGGTGCAAACGATGCCTGGATCGAGCTGATTGGTGACTCCGGGATGACGCAAACCTCGTACTCGCTCTTCCACACGAAGGATGGCGGTAAGAACTGGCAAACCGTCCTTGCCAATAGTACGGCAGGTGGCGGTCCGGCGCCGGGATTTCCTTTGGGCGATACGGGAGGCCCCAAAAATACAGGAACGAAGCCCGGACCTCTCTACGTCGTCAGCCCCGATGTAGCTTTCATGGGCGGTCAGTGCCCAAGCTGCGATAAGCCTAACACCGTTGGGTGGACGAAGGACGGAGGCAAGACATGGGTGAACGGTAAGGAAGCGTTCAGCGGATATGGTCCGCTTCAGCTAGCTATGGCTGATGCGAACGGAGGCTGGCTTATCACGAATGACAATGAACAGCCAAGTGTGATGTACACCACCGGAAACGGTGGGGTGAACTGGAAAAAGGCGCATACATTTGATGCACCGAAGTGAAAGGCGCGCTTACAGTGTGAGCCTCGCGGAAACGCGAGGTCTTGCCCTGAAGGCGCGTTTTATTCTTTTGGTAATCGGGAGGAGAACTTCATTTTATACATGGTTGAGAATTTGAGTGAGTTTAGTGCTTGCAGTGTTTGGACGGTGTTGAGTGTGTTGAGTGTGTTGAGTGCGTGTAGCTGTAAGACCCCGACTTCAGTGCATGGGATTCTATTAGCGGATCTGTAAGCTCGAAAACCCTTCTTACATACGGCCGCGATCTTATCAGAGGCTCTGTAAGCTCGGAAAACCTTCTTACAAACCACCGTGATCCTATGAGCGGCTCTGTAAGCCCGAAAACCAGCCTTACGGGTTCTGAAAAAGAGGAAGTTGATAGAAAAGACAGTTGTAAGCTCGGAAAACCTTCTTACAAACCGCCGTGATCTTATGAGCGGCTCTGTAAGCTCGAAAACCAGCCTTACGGGTTCTGAAAAAGAGAAGGCAACAAATGGGGAGTTCACAATTGGAAAATAGAGGCATCTATGACCCATACCCATAGCGTACAACGGAAGCAGACATAGGCATTACGAACATCATGTTCTAAGGTAATTTCACGTCGCACGGCTACTTCGGCTGATCATTCCCCTTATTCCCATTATTTCCACTATTCCCACTGAAAAAGGTTGTCGTTAGATCACGGATTTTCTCCATGAATTTTCCGTAGCCGTAGCCGGTAAGAAAGGCTACACTGATACGCGCGGCCATCGAGTCGCCGACCTGCAGCAGCAGAATGCCGCTCTCGAACAAAACGATCGTGATGATTGCTGAACCAAAGCAAAGCACAGGACGCATGACATACCAATATACCCACTGAGTAGTAAGGTCATTGTAATGCTCATGAAACATGCGAAGTCCATAAAGCGCTCCGCCTAAAGCGCCGGCGAAGCCAAAGCTTAGATAGTCACTGTACTGAACAATGTTGATGCCAAGCAGTTTGCCCTGAGGGGAGCCACTTCCGAGGAGAGCCATCATCCATAGACTGCCAACGAACCAAATCAGTAAGTATGCGAAGATGAATTGCTTGCCTAGTCGATGAAGTGGGTCCATAAATAAACACCGCCCTACATATGGTTAATACCATTGTATGAGCGGTGTTGTGGTTGATGCCTGAATGTAAGGGCGACTCTCCGATAACTTTAAGTACTGAATAATCGTACTGGAGCAATCCTGCGAACTGTAATTGTGATGATGACGAATGTCGGATCGACGTTTCGAGAGTTCAGACCGCTGTTCAAGAAGAAGCTTGAACCAGTGATCAATCATTTCGAGCGAAGTGATCATCTGACCATGCCCTTGCTCTTGAAAGTATTGACAATTCTTCTCTTCCTGACCTGGGATAGGACTGTAGAACAGCATGGGAATCCCCTTGGCCATGGCTTCGGTACAAGTCATTCCGCCAGGTTTCGTAATTAACAAGTCAGAGATATCCATAAGCTTGTTGATCTCACTTGTGTAACCGATTAGATGCACGTTCGGCTGCCGAAATACATCCTCTTCGTGCAGCTGCTGGCGCGCCTTCTCATTTGTACCTAGACAGATCAGAAGCTGAATGTCCTTGCTCCAGCTAGCGAGGTAAGTCAAAAGCTCTTCTTTCTCTTGCTTCTTGAAAACACCCCAACCGCCCCCCATGACCATTACGGTAGGCATGGCTTTAAGTCCGAAATCGCTGCGGATCTGCTCCTTGCTGTGCTCCAGACGGAAGTTTGGATGCACGGGGATGCCGGTTACTTCAACATGTGATTCGGGCACACCGCGACCAATAAGTCTTTCACGTACTAACGGAGTTGAAACAAGGTATTTATCGACAGCAGGATCTACCCAAGTGCCATGAACGTCGTAGTCGGTTATGATCGTGAAAAGAGGGACTGCCAATCCAGCTCGCTTGAGACGAGAGACGATGATGCTCGGAAAAGGATGCGTGCATACGATGATGTCGGGCTTTAATTGCTTGATAATCGCTTTCGTTTGCGAATAAAAAATACGATGCAATACGAGACCTGCAACTCGATTCAATGATTTTTCATATTGATTGCGGTAAAGCATACCATAAAGTTTGGGTTGTGAAGTAACCGTGCGGCGGTATGCAGAGAAGATCCAAGGTGCTATGGTAGGATGCAAAAAAGCACCGAGCTCGATCACGCGTGTGATGACTTCGGCAGAGTTTTGTCGAAGCGCGACAGACAGCGCATGAGCGGCTTGCGTATGGCCTTTCCCGAAGCCCTCGGATAGGAGCAAAATCCGTTTTTTTCGCAAGGAAGTCACCTTTCTTTGTAAAACCTTATCTTTTTGTGCCATAGACAGGAATTTATCCTACGTCCGCTGCCAACTTCTTCTTGGAAGCATAACATTTACGACACACGGGCACATAGCTCTCATTACCGCCAATTTGAATTTGTTCACCATGAAAGATCGGTTCTCCGTCTTTGCAGCGCATATTCATAATGGCCTTTTTGTCGCAATACCAGCAAACGGTTTTGATCTCTTCAATTGTATCCGCGACAGCTAGGAGAGCATTGCTTCCTTGAAATAGTTGTCCCATGAAATCGGCTCTAAGCCCATAGGCAATGACGGGAATATCCAAATCATCAACAATTTCGATTAATTGACGGACTTGTTCTTGATTCAGGAATTGCGCCTCGTCCACAAGAATACAGTTGGGCTGCTCCGCATTCGCCAGTGCAATCATATCCAAATGCTCATCGACGACGATTGCATTTTTTTGCATGCCAATCCTGGAGACGACCTTGCCTACACCGAAGCGATCATCCACTACAGGAGTGAGAAGCAGAACTTTCTTCCCTTGCTCTTCGTAGTTGTGGGCTACGCGAAGGACTTCAATAGATTTGCCGCTATTCATCGTACCGTAACGAAAATATAATTTTGCCAAGCTGAGCCAGTCTCCTCTGTGAATGTAATGAATGCAAGCATTTATATGGTGAAAAAGTAAGTGGCGGTCATAGCATCAAGCTCAGCCAATTTGACGGCGGCTCGAAAACTCGTTTCAGAAGCAGGCTTATCGCCGATAAGCGGCTGTTTCTTATAGGGCTTGCGAATTTGCACCTCAATACTGCCCGGTATAGGTTCCCCGGTTATTTGGATGCGATGAGGCTCGTACATCAGGACATGCATGATTTCTTTAGCAACCTTATTGTTGCTCTGTAAAAGCTCTTGAACCAATTCATGGTCCATGAGGGAAGGGATGCGATCCTTCATGTCAGGGTTTGCCTCACAATGATGAGCAGCCGCTTTGGCTAGCAGAGCATCCATGGCCAGAAACTGCGGATGCAGGAAAAGACGATGGTCTTCAACAACAGCATGTACAAGTGCCGCCGCTGTATCTTCTTCCGCTTCTAAGTAAAAGCCTCGCAGGTGAAGGTTCCGAACAAGTTCAGAAGGCGGCATCATTTGTTGTCCGGCATAATACGTATCTCTTAGAAAGCTGTCTAGATGATCAAGTCCGAGCAGAGACGTTTTGTTCGTCAGGGGACTGTCTTGATTTAAAATAGACACAATGGAAGCCGGCGCAATCTGGTGCTTAATAAGAATATCGGCGATCACGCCACCGAGAATCAATTGTTCCGTATGTTGATGATGGTCATAACCAAGTGTTCGCTCAACAGCATGGGAAAAGGGCAAGTGCCCGATATCATGCAAAAGCGCAGCAATACGAAGCAGCGGCTCTTCAGGGCAAAAATGAACCATTAAAGACCAAACACCAACCGTATGTTCAAATCGTGAATGTGTCATGGGTGAAAAAAGCGCAGATGCGCCGAAGTGATGCAGATACTTCAGACGGCGAACCGGCTGCGACCGGAAAAGCTCAACTTCAACCGGATGAGCCTTCATGTGCCATTGGTACAGAGGCTCCCATATCATACCGGTCGAGAAAGTATGCTGTATACTCAAAACAGAGTTCCTCCTAGTTGTGAATCTGGGTGTAGGTTCATTGCAGCGGCATTAGCTATCATAGCATGAAACATAGAAAGTTTGCTATCATGAGACTATGAAAAAGAAACTCCAAACGTGCCTGTGGGCAGCAGCCGCTTTGTTCCTTATTGCTCTTCTTTACTTTGTTCTTATGAGCTGGAAAGTTAACTATACTTGGAAACATTCCCAAGGAACTCCCAGCGATTGCTTGATTATTCTCGGTGCTGCTGTGTGGGACGGGAAACCGAGTCCGGCATTGCGTGAACGATTAGATATCGCAGTGGAGGCTTATCGCCGAGGATTAGCACCTAATATTATCGCATCAGGAGGTAAAAGTGAAAGCGAGCCATCCGAAGCGGAAACGATGCAGAAATATCTAATGGAGAAGGGAGTTCCGAAGGAAGCGATTCTTTTGGAAGACCAATCTCGGAGCACAATGGAGAATTTAGAGAATAGTCAAAAAATTATGAAAGAAAAGGGATTCCATAAAGCGGTTATTGTTACGCATGGTTTTCATGCCTACCGTGCATCATTGATGGCCAAAAGTTTAGGTATCTCCTCGACCGTCGAGCCTGTTCAGATACGCCCTAGGGCACTGACCTATTATACGCTTCGGGAGTGCGGGGGGATCGCTGTTTTCACATTGGGACGGATCGGAAATCTACTAGAATGAAAGGGTTTTCAATATATTTATTTTTAAATTGAACTATAGGATTTCAAGTGTTAATATAATAGAAAAAATATTGAGAATATTTCATCAAATCGTTTGCATGGGCGAAGGGTGAAAGGCGCACCAGTGTATGATGCTTATTTAGTACGTTAACGCGGATATCTGACAAAGGATGTCCAAAAACGAGGGAAGAAAGGTTGCAAAACATGACTAAAAATGGATTACCTCCCAAACAGGGATTGTACGACCCTCAGTTTGAGCATGATGCGTGCGGGATTGGCTTCGTTGCTCATATCAAAGGTGTCAAATCTCATGAAATCGTCAAGCAAGCGCTTCGTGTACTTTGCAATTTAGATCATCGGGGCGGTCAGGGTTGTGAACAGAATACGGGAGATGGAGCCGGTATTCTTATGCAAATCCCGGATGCGTATCTGCAATCCGCTTGTGAGCAACAAAATATGAAGCTCCCGACAGCTGGCAGCTATGGCGTAGGGATGGTCTACTTACCGCAGAATTTGGAGGCTCGTCAAGCCTGTGAAAGTACGATTGAACGTATTGTTAATCAAGAGGGGCAGCAATTCCTTGGCTGGAGAACCGTGCCAACCGATAACAGCTCTTTGGGAGATTCCGCGAAGTCGGCAGAACCTTTCGTACGACAAGTATTTATTGAGCAAAGCACCGATGTGAAGAGCAATTTGGATTTTGAACGCAAGTTATATATCATTCGTAAGCTTTCTGAAAACGCTATCAGGTTGTCCCACCCCAATTCGCAATTTTATTATTCCAGCTTATCTAGCAGAACAATTGTGTATAAAGGAATGCTGACACCGGAGCAAGTGGACGCCTATTACCTTGAATTGCAAGATGAAAAGGTCGACTCTGCACTCGCTCTCGTACACTCTCGTTTCAGTACAAACACATTCCCAAGCTGGGAACGCGCTCATCCTTATCGTTATTTAATCCATAATGGTGAAATCAATACCTTGCGCGGCAATGTGAACTGGATGCATGCGCGTCAGGCCATGTGTGACTCCGATTTGTTTGGCGAAGATTTCAAACGCATCCTCCCCGTCATCGATACGGACGGCTCCGATTCGCAAATGTTCGATAACACCTTGGAATTCCTCATGCTTTCCGGCCGTTCTTTGCCGCATGCGGCGATGATGATGGTTCCGGAGCCTTGGTCTAAGCATGAGACGATGGACGATGAGAAAAAAGCATTCTATGAGTACCACAGCACATTAATGGAGCCATGGGACGGTCCGGCGGCGATTGCCTTTACAGATGGCAGTCAAATCGGCGCTATCCTTGACCGTAATGGTTTGCGTCCATCCCGTTATTACGTGACGACGGACGATTTCATTGTATTAGCCTCCGAAGTTGGTGTCCTCGATATTCCGCCAGAGCGTATTCTGTACAAAGAACGACTAAGACCGGGACGCATGCTGCTCGTTGATACAGTTGAAGGCCGCATCGTTGCTGATGAGGAAATCAAAAGCCGTATCGCCGGAGAACAGCCTTATCGTGATTGGTTGAATGAGCATCTTGTTTCCCTAGAAGATCTAGAAGAAGCCGAGATCGTGATCGGTTCCGATCCAGAGACGGTGCTTCAGCGTCAACAGGCATTCGGCTATACCTTCGAACAGCTGC
Organism: Paenibacillus sp. N3.4; assembly: GCF_008017805.1. GTDB lineage: Bacteria > Bacillota > Bacilli > Paenibacillales > NBRC-103111 > Paenibacillus_E. The sequence continues at coordinate 21,722 of NZ_VRTT01000064.1, forward strand.
GTAAAATCCTGGAGCCTATGGCCAAAACGGGTGTAGATCCGATCGGTTCCATGGGTACCGATACACCGCTTGCCGTGCTTTCCGATCGTCCTCAACTGCTGTATAACTATTTCAAGCAGCTATTCGCACAAGTAACGAACCCTCCAATTGATGCAAACTTCGAAGAAATTATTACGGCGCAAGGCACAACGATTGGGCCCGAGCGTAACTTGATTCATCCTGAACCGGAAAGCTGTCGACAAATTCGTCTAAAATCGCCGTTCCTTTCCAATGAAGAGCTGGCGAAGCTTCGATATATTGGGCGGGATGGTTTCAAAACCATTACGCTGTCAATCTTGTTTGAGGCTGCGCAAGCACCCAAGGCTTGGAAAGCGCAATGCAAGCATTATATACGGCAGCCGATCAAGCGATTGCGGGCGGCGCTTCGCTCTTAATTCTCTCCGATCGCGGCGTAGATAGCCTTAAGGCTCCGATTCCTGCACTGCTCGCAACTTCCGGTCTGCACCATCATTTAATTCGCGAAGGCACGCGCACCAAAGTCAGCTTGCTTGTTGAGTCGGGTGAACCGCGAGAAGTGCACCATTTTGCCTTGCTGCTTGGTTATGGAGCAGGCGCCATCAATCCGTACCTGGCTTTGGAAACATTGGATGATATGATCCGTCGTAAGCAGCTTGTCGGCGTCGATCATGAGAAAGCAATCTACAACTACATTAAAGCGGTCACGAAAGGCGTAGTCAAAGTCCTGGCCAAAATGGGAATATCTACAATTCAAAGTTATCGTGGCGCACAAATTTTCGAAGCGATTGGCCTTAGCCAAGCACTAGTTGATACGTATTTCACATGGACGTATACGCCTGTCGGCGGTATTGGCCTTGATATCGTGGCGCAGGAAGCCTTAATTCGCCATAATCGGGCTTTCTCCGAGCAGGCGGGACGCGATCGTGTTCTGGATACTGGCGGCGATTTGCAGTGGCGTAAAGATGGGGAAGAGCATCTGTATACACCGCAAACAGTGCATGCTCTGCAAACGGCTGTCCGAACGAACAGTTACGATATGTTTAAAAGCTTTGCGAAGCTGGTCAAGCGCGAGGATGAGAAATATATGGCCCTTCGCGGACTTCTTAGCTTCAAGCAAGGACGCGTGGCGATCCCGATCGAAGAGGTAGAGCCGATCGAGTCGATCTTTAAGCGCTTCAAGACGGGAGCCATGTCTTATGGCTCGATCAGCAAAGAAGCGCACGAAACGATTGCGATTGCGATGAACCGCATCGGCGGCAAGAGCAACACCGGCGAGGGAGGCGAGCATCCGGAGCGTTTCACGCCGGATGCGAATGGCGACCTTCGCCGCAGCGCCATCAAGCAGGTGGCGTCAGGCCGCTTCGGCGTCACTAGCCATTATCTCGTCAACGCAGACGAGATTCAGATCAAAATGGCGCAGGGCGCCAAGCCCGGCGAGGGCGGTCAGCTGCCGGGAACCAAAGTGTACCCTTGGGTCGCGGAGGTTCGCGGAGTTACACCGGGCGTCGGATTGATTTCACCTCCGCCGCATCATGATATTTATTCGATCGAGGATCTGGCTGAGCTGATCCACGATCTCAAGAATGCCAACCCACGGGCACGGATCAGCGTGAAGCTGGTATCGGAGGTTGGTGTTGGCACCATCGCTGCCGGCGTAGCCAAAGGGAAAGCAGACGTTGTCCTGATCTCAGGCTACGACGGTGGAACAGGCGCGTCGCCGCAGACGAGTATTCGTCACGCGGGACTGCCGTGGGAGCTCGGTCTGGCGGAGACGCATCAGACACTCGTACTCAACAATTTGCGCAGCCGTATCGTCGTCGAGACGGATGGCAAGCTGATGACAGGGCGCGATGTCGTGGTGGCGGCCTTATTGGGGGCTGAGGAGTTCGGCTTCGCGACAACTCCGCTGATTACAATTGGCTGCGTGATGATGCGCGTCTGCCATTTGGATACATGTCCGGTTGGCGTTGCTACGCAAAATCCCGAGCTTCGGAAGAAATTTGCCGGAGATCCGCAGCATGTGGTTAATTTCATGACATTCATCGCTAATGAAGTGCGTGAACTGATGGCTGAGCTCGGCTTCCGTACCATTGAAGAGATGGTCGGACGCACGGATGTGCTGGAGTCCAAGCAAGCCGTTGAGCACTGGAAAGCCAAGGGAATTGATTTGTCACTGCTTCTGCACCAACCTGACATGGGGGACGAAGTCGGCCGCTTCTGCCAAATGCAGCAGGATCATGGTCTGGACCGCTCTTTGGATGTTACGAAGCTGCTTGAAATTTGTGAACCTGCCATTGCACGCAAAGCGCATGTTCATGCGATGCTGCCAATTACGAACGTTAATCGTGTTGTTGGCACAATAGTAGGAAGTGAAGTGACTCGTCGTCATGGTGTAGAGGGGTTGCCTCATGATACGATTCGACTTCACTTTAATGGTTCCGCAGGTCAAAGCTTCGGTGCTTTCATACCGAAGGGGATGACGCTTTCTTTGGAAGGCGACGCGAATGACTATGTAGGTAAAGGTTTGTCGGGTGGTAAACTAGTGATTTTCCCATCCAGCAAGTCGGCTTTTGTGCCTGAGGAAAACATCATCATTGGAAATACGGCTTTCTATGGAGCAACCGATGGGGATGCTTATATCCGAGGTATAGCAGGCGAACGGTTCTGTGTGAGAAACAGCGGTGTACGCGCCGTTGTGGAAGGTGTAGGCGACCATGGCTGTGAATATATGACAGGAGGCCGCGTTGTCGTCCTGGGCTCCACAGGGCGCAACTTCGCCGCAGGGATGTCTGGCGGTATCGCTTATGTGCTTGATGAGCAAGGCGATTTTGCCAATAAGGTGAACAAAGAGATGGTCCTCCTTGAACAGTTGGAAGAAACGTACGAAATGAACGAGCTGAAAACGATGATTCAGCATCATGCTACATTTACGGATAGCAGCGTGGCCCACCAGATTATGAATCACTGGGATGAGTACGTTTGGAAGTTCGTGAAGGTTATACCGAAGGACTACAAACGGATGTTTGATGCCATCGAGAAGGTGAAACGATCGGGACTTAGCCAACAAGAAGCCATCATGGTTGCTTTCGAGGCGAATATGAAGGACGTTTCCCGCGTCGGCGGAAACTAACTAATCTCAGGAGGGTTAAACATTAATGGGTAAACCAACTGGTTTTATAGAATATAGTCGAGAAGTTGCTTCCGAAGCGCCTCCTTTGGTCCGAATCGGACACTGGAAAGAGTTTGCAACGCCGCTTACCGAAGATAAGCTGCAGACACAAGGTTCAAGATGCATGGATTGCGGTATCCCATTCTGTCACACAGGAGCATTAATCAGTGGCATGGCCGCTGGCTGCCCAGTTAACAATCTCATACCGGAATGGAATGATCTTGTTTATCGCGGTCAATGGCGAGAGGCGCTGGATCGATTGCATAAGACGAACAACTTCCCGGAGTTCACAGGACGTGTATGCCCGGCTCCATGTGAAGGATCTTGTACGGTAGGTTTGAAGGATACGCCGGTTACGATCAAGAGCATCGAGAAAGCCATTATTGATAAAGGTTTCTCAGAGGGTTGGATATTACCGGAGCCTCCGGAGGTTCGCACAGGCAAAAAGGTGGCTGTTGTAGGCTCCGGTCCATCCGGACTCGCGGCAGCAGCTCAACTGAACAAGGCTGGACACTGGGTAACTGTATTCGAGCGTGCGGATCGTGTTGGGGGCCTGCTCATGTACGGTATCCCGAATATGAAGCTGGATAAAAAATACGTGCAGCGCCGTGTGGATCTGCTCGAAGCCGAGGGAATCACGTTCGTAACGGGTGCCCACGTTGGTGTGAACTACCCGGTCGAGAAGCTTCAAGAGGAGTTCGATGCCATCGTTTTGTGCGGCGGAGCTACGAAAGGCCGCGACCTTCCCATCGAAGGTCGTGAACTTGGCGGGGTTCATCTGGCAATGGAATTCCTGAGTAAGAACACGAAGAGCTTGCTGGATTCCGAACATGCAGATGGACAGTATATTTCTGCAGAAGGCAAGGATGTTATCGTCATTGGCGGTGGAGACACCGGTACGGATTGTGTCGGCACTTCTTTGCGTCATAAATGCAAGAGCGTGACGCAGTTCGAGATTATGCCCAAGTCGCCAGAGACGCGGCCAGCTAATAACCCTTGGCCGGAATGGCCCAAAGTCCTCAAAGTGGACTATGGTCAACAGGAAGCGGCTGCTGTTCAGGGAGAGGACCCACGCCAGTATTTAATCAACACGAAGAAATTCGTGGGTGATGAGAACGGGAATCTCAAAGAACTGCACACGGTGCTGATTGAGTGGCAAAAGAATGAAAGAGGACAGTTTGTACCGGTTGAAGTAGCGGGAAGCGAGAAGGTATACCCCGCTCAGCTGGTTCTGATTGCAATGGGCTTCACAGGTCCGGAGAACACCGTGCTGGATCAGCTCGGCGTAGCGAAAGATGAACGTTCCAACGCTAAAGCAGCGTATGGCAAGTTTGCCACCAGTGTGGAAGGCATTTTCGCGGCAGGCGATATGCGGCGCGGACAAAGCCTTGTCGTGTGGGCCATTAACGAGGGGCGTGCTGCAGCTCGCGAAGTGGATTGTTTCTTAATGGGATCATCGAATTTACCATAAGGGTTTATCCATAGAGACTGCTTATAAGTCAATTTATGACTTGTAGGCAGTCTTTTTATACGATCTTTATAAATGTCCGACATTTATCGACAATTTTACGGCCATTTTATTTGTATAATAAAATGTAAACTTGTTTTATCCGCAATCGTTAACATTTCAATGTGGTAGGAGAGAGAGGGCGTTGTAGTTTGAGCATCTTTTCATCGAGTGGCATACCCACAAGTACTTGGATCAATTATTATCATGTATCAAATGAAGAAAGAATGCACTGGAATCAACTTATCAAGGACTCTGGTGTTCCTATAGCTATGAGGATTCTACCTTTTGACCCTATGAAAGAGGTTGTAGACGGTTCCAACCGTTTATGCGCGATCGTGACTGAGGAGATTAAAGCCGTATCAAAGAAAATACCAGTCGATCATTTTTTTGTTTTGACAGATAGACAAGGTGTCGTTGTTCACTTAGAAGCGAGTGAACCTTTACGTGAGGCGCTGGAAACTTTCCAAGTCACTGCGGGGAGTTCATTCGCGCTTGAGTACGCGGGTATCAATGGCATTTCGTTAGCTATGCAGCTAAGATCTACAGCAGTCGTTGAGGGAAGCGACCACAGTTTGCAATTATTTCGAGATTGGGCATGTCTTTGCCATCCTATTGTGATTGATGATGAAATTGTTGGTTATTTGGACTTATCCATGAAGCAGGGGCTGGAGCTCAGTTTTGCAGTCATGCTGCTGGAACAGTCGGTTCAAAATGTGGTTCATGAAATGAAACAGTGGGACTTAGCTTTAAGGAAAGAAAAATTTGATGAGGTATTCGATACTTATCAATTTACATCGCTGGAAAAAGAGGTTGGTTTTGCGTGGCTTCATCATCAAAGCGCTTTGCAGATCGCCAATCACTTAAATATCGACGAGGAAGCCGTGCTCAGCGCGCTGCAAAAGGTATATGAAAAAACCGGGTCTTACGATAAGGGCCAGTATGTAAGAAAATTACTGGTTTGCTCCTCTTAATACAGACTAAGTTAGTCAGTTGGTTTGCCTCGTTGGAATGAACGACGGCATTGCCATTTTCGAATCTTCCTGTACAATAAGATGAAGAACAGTTTAATTATTGACTGCAGGATGTACGGATTCGGGGGAGAGCACATGAAGAAAGAGGACATCATTACGCCAGCTGAACTTCATGCGTTGCTAACCGATAACGGTGAAGAACTTCAGGAGATGGAACCGGACGAGTCCATAGGGGAACAGCATCTGATTCTATTGCAAAAGGCAATCGTGCTCTTATCCAGTCAGGTTGAAACACTCCAAGCTCAGCTTTACGAGCATTTTGAAGCCCAAAACAAGCAGCAGGAGCTGCTTCTTCGGCAATTTAAATATCAGATTGAACATAACATTGAGCAGCAATTAATCAAAGGGATGGAACAACAGAAGCTGTTGGAAACTGAATCGCCAATGGAGAAGCAGGCCGATGAAGCGAATAGCGAGGAAACACCCGCAGTGCTTTCCTGCTCCACAGAGACCGAGGAACCAATGACATATTCCAGAGTGAAAAGCTATGGACGCATTCGGCAAAGAAAGAAGTCCTTTATTGAAAAGCTGTTTGAATAGCACCCTGCATGCAAAAAGCCTCTAAACCGCTTCCGCTTCGGTTGAGGTCTTTTTTATTTTATCGAATGCCAGTTAGTATACTGTTCTTCGATATCTATCCGAAAAGGAAACTGCTGCTTTAGTTGAACTAAATGATCGATAGCGCTTGACTGATTACCTAGCGCGTATTCAATTTGGCATTGCAGAAGAAGTGTATGGGGATCTTTTGTGTTCATGGAAATGGCTTTTTTCACTTCTATCTGTGCTCGTTCAAGTTCGCTATATGATGTGCTTTTCTCAAGAAAACTTTGCAGTAATAGTTTTGCTATCTGTTCATGCTGCTCAGCGGGTGCAAAGGAATACTCAGCGCTTTTTTTGAGTAAAAGCAAAGCTTCATCTTGACTCTTTTGAATAGGAATGGCCTGATTGGATTTTATTAGGAAAGATTCTGATACGCCTAAACGAATGCTGAAGAATGCCAGCAAAAGAAGTCCTACAGATATCCCGATTCGATATGTGCGTTTACCCGTGTCATTCACTTCTTTGTTGCTGTTATTCACCCCAAAAGAGGAACCCCATTTCCCCAATAAAACCCAAATCCCAAATAAGAGCGGATAACTGAAAGTAAAGTCCACCGTACTATGCAATAAGAGACAACAATAGGCAGAAAGGCATCCAACGGTCCAAATCTTTGATGTGCCTGTATGCGTTCTATAACTTACAATCCCATTCCATACAAACAGCAGAACGATGCAACAATATAGAGCAAGTCCTGTAATTCCGGTATCTATCCAGGTTTCCAACCAGTGATTATGCAAATATCGAACGGAGTAAGCAGCTGTTTGATAGTGGTATTGCAGAATGTTCCAAGCTCCGCCTCCATAGCCGAAAAAAGGAGAATCGAGAATTATAAGCCAAGCATCGTGATAATAGCCTAGGCGAGCTTTCCATTCAGGTGCTTGTAAGGTTATATGAGTCAAACGTTGAAAAAGTCCTGATTGATGAGACACCAGTGCCCATGTGATTACCGAAAATCCTATGAAACAGAGAGCCATGCCCCATCTTCTATTTTTGAACAAGAGGCTTGGGATGAATAGGATCGCAATGGGTGCTAGAAGAAGTGTACATAAAAATAACCATTTTGATAGTGAAAAAGTGATAGAGATCATCATGCCTGAAAGGATGGCAATATGAATTTGGGGGAGAGATGTCCTGTTTTCTTTACCGATTGCAATCATTTGGAGTGGAATTAGGATCAGCATAATAATAACAACAGTTCGGGATCCGCTTAGTAGGATTCCTGAGGCGAGTATACATATACACCAAAGGTTAATCTTGCTGGGTCTAGTGAGGTATTGGGTTATGGCTAGTAGAAGTGCTGTCAGAAGTAAAATTCCCCACGCATTCGCATATTGCAAAGTTCCTTCAAATCGTCCCTCACGAAATTGATTGAAAAGCACACCCATGAAAACCCATGCTGAACATGAATGAATAAAAACCCTTATGAGGAAATGGGTATGTTTGATTGTAAGTTGATCAGTGAGTAGCCATAAAGGAATAATAAGGGCAATCCGAAAGGCTATGTTGAAAGAATCTTGTTTATTAACAGCATGGAAACTCATGATGAAATATAAACAAATTAGAGCAAGAAGTACATAAAATGCAGGCTGTGAAGGTACTTTCCCCCAGAAAATAGCCAGGGATCCAGCAGCGTAAAGTATACTTCCTATTAATAAATACTCGGGCTTGAAGAGCAAACCGTGTTGCAAAAAAGCAAGAATAAAAAATAAAGTTAATACAGCAAGCGAAGAAAGCGATATCCAATTTTCCGGTTGCTTTTGTTGTAATGGATAGGGTTTCTTAGTCATGCTTGTCGTCCTCACTCCGGTTTCAAAAAGATTAGTTGAAAATTAATGCTGTGTTCCTACTTTTCATTATAATACAAAGCTCCTGCGTATTGTCGGAATTTGTAAAATCCCGTATCATAAAAAGGATTATATTAGTAGGTGTACCAATTTGAGGAGGAGTTTTTCTGCGTTTACCCCAAGGTTTAGTAAATCGGCTTACGAGCCGAGCCTCAGCAGCAATCGCCATATTGTTGTTGTTGAGTTTATGTACACCGCTTCTAGCTTCAGCAGCAAGTCTATTTAATTTTCAGTTCAATTCTGTTACAGGAGAAGTGTATGGGTATATCTATTCAGATAAAAAGAATCTATCTGTTAGCGTAAACGATGAAACTTACGGAACAAAGTCGATTGCTAGCAATTTGTCTTCCTCCGACATGTATAACTCTTATTATTACACATTGAACAGTGGGGCTAACAATAATTTAATAGGACTAAAGCCTGTTACCATGACTGTTTACGAAGATAATACGCCCGTATACTCCACGATCAACCAGGTTACTGGTAATGTGTATAGTTACGAGAATGAGTATAAATTGAATAAACCAACAGGTCTAACCGGCGCATTTCTAAATGGAAAGTGGCGTGTTTCATGGGATATAGCGTCTCAACCTTTACAGTTTGGCTATAATTTATACGTCAACGATGGATCGTTCTATGGAGTTTATTATGATGTACTCAAGTATTTCGATTTACCTTATGTGATTGGTGGTCCTACGATTGATGTGAAGATGAAAGCTTTTGATGTTATGGGGAAAGAGTCGGATGCAAGCGATGTTCTTCATCTAAGCCCTTCCTCAGATTTCGATGGTTATAAATATCATGGTATTTTCCAATTGCATGGAATCCCGCAAAAGGGGACGAAGTTTGTCGTGAAAGATGCAAGTGGTAACGTTGCGCATGAACTGACTTACAATGGCAATAGAATTGAAGGAAACACGTCTGTTGGGCATTATCAAATAACAAATGATCTATCAGGCGATGGTTATTTTGCTAGCTATGCATTAGCTTACTCGTTCGATCTTCCATCGGACAAATATACAATAACTGTGACAACCGTTGATAACAAAAGCTTTAATCCAAAGACGTATCCCAACGGCGGAAGGGCAGCAATTGATGTTAATAATCGCAAGTACTATGATCTTACTCAAAATGGTGAATATCCGGTAGGTTCTTTTGCTTCTACCCCACAGTTTATTTTTAATAATAAAGAGGTAGGGCATTGGATGCAGCCAAATGAAGAGATTGCGCGGTTCACGCCTTCAAGAGGTCAGGGTAAATTTCTTTCTGTTTCCTTCCCGTTCGATCCATATGGAGTTGGAGAACTTCATGCAGGGAACGCTACAACGATAAATATGGGGATTTTAAAAGCAGATTGATTTTCAATTAATAAAATTATCCGATCAAAGCATAGTTCCTATAAATCGTGTATTTCGAGGAAATGCCTCATCTCGGAATCTTAGTGAGCTTGAGTTCAGTTTGGCAGCTGAATTAGAGCCAAATCAACAATATGTGCTTAAAATGTCATCGACAAGCAGTTCAAATAAAATCCAGTTACCTCAATGGTCTGGAAGTAAGTTCCGAGCAACGATTACTTCTTATATGCAAGAAGATTACAATAATCATGATCTTCAAGTCGATTCCTACGATGCTTACAGAACAATAAGTATTCTATCTCCGGTCGTTCCCCCAGTTGTTATTCCAATGGGTGGAGGCGGTGGTGGATTTGATAATTCTCCCAAGGATGCAGATAATGGCGTCTTTCTTCCTAAAAATTCTTTAAGGATTAGTAAGCAAGCGAGCACCAATGCTACATCAGTCTGGCTTGCGCAGATCGATGCAGATCAGTTGAAAAAGGGATTGGAAATGCTTAAAATTAAAAAACAAGCTCAGAATATGTTCTCTTTTGAACTTAACAGTGTGGACGATGGAGCAAAAGTCGAAATTCCGGCTTCCGCATTGAAAGACGCTATTGCATCTAAATCAAATGCTGTTTTTTCTATCCAATCCGACGTAGGTACTTACAATGTTCCTATCCTAATTTTTAAAGATGTTGCGAGCAAATTGAATGCAGACCTGAAAGATGTGAAGATAACGATTTCCATAAACAAAGCATCGGATAAATCATACGAAATGCTAAAGAAAGCGAACCCGTCGATCAAGACGCTGCTGGATCATCCAATCGAATTCACGATTATTGCAGAGACGTTATCCGGTTCGAAGTTAGAATTGAACGATTTCTCAGGGACTTACGTTGAAAGAAAGATAATTGCACCGAATACGTTGAATGCTAACAAAACAACAGCAGTTTCCTACGATACAGTCACAGGTAAAATGATGTTCATTCCTGCAGTTATGACTCAGGTCAATGGTAAATCAGAAGTTACTATTAAATCATCCCATAATAGCATGTATACATTAGTGGAATTAAGTAAATCTTTCGATGATACTAATGAACATTGGGCCAAAAATGATATCGATTTGCTTGCATCTAAGTTTATTGTACAAGGAATTAATGAGTCGTCCTTCACGCCGGATGAACATGTGACTCGTGCACAGTTTGCTTCCATGCTTGTATCCGCACTAGGATTAATCCCGGATGCTAAGGGAACGCAGTTCAGTGATGTGAAAAATGAGGATTGGTTTGCCGGATCTGTAGGCACGGCTGCGAAAGTAGGGTTAGTTGAGGGCACAGCGAATGGGCAATTCGAGTCCGGACAAGATATTACCCGAGAACAAATGGCGATCATGATTTCACGCGCAATCAACTTAGCGGGTAAAGAAGTTAAATCCGAGGCAGCACAAGACAAGTTATCTCGTTTTACGGATAGTGGGGAAATCAGCGACTGGGCGAAAGAGGCAGTGGCTCAGACGCTTCGAGCTAACATTGTGAATGGACTTACCGAGCAATCCTTCGCTCCAAAAGAACTTGCAACAAGAGGACAAGCAACGGTGATGTTAAAAAGATTTTTGCAATATGTTCAATTTATCAACTGATAAAATGTGATTCAAGACTATGGCGTAGTCAAAGCCATAGTCTTTTTATTGCATAAAAAAGCCGCTCCATCGTATGGATGAGCGACTTTATCAAAGCATGGCAATCGAAAGACTTGCTACAGCAATCCTTCCTCATATGCCTTCTTGGAGGCTTGAATACGATCGCGGACATCCATTTTGGAATAGATGCTGGAAATATAGTTTTTCACGGTGCCCTCAGACAAGAAGAGCTTTTCAGCGATTTCTTTGTTGTTAAGTCCATCGGCTATAGCGTGCAGCACCTGCACCTCGCGATCACTAAGTCCGTAAGCGTCTACACGCGCAGGCTCTTCACGTGTAGATTTTTCAACGATTTCACGGTTCGACGATTCCTGTACACCACGGGCTTGCTGAACAAGCATTTTCGCAATGTCTTGAGGTATTAGTGTTCCGCCTTGATGTACCCATTTAATACCCGCTGCCAGTCCTTCGGATGGATAGCTTTGAGTAAATAGCCCTCTGCTCCAGCACCCAAGGCATCGACAACGTAGCTGATTTCCTGAAAGGTGGTCAGGATAATAACCCGAATATGCGGCCATGCCTCTTTAATTTGACGGGTCGCTTCAACTCCATCCATGATGGGCATATGAATGTCCATGAGGACGATGTCTGGCTGCAGTTCTTCGCACTGCTTCAAAGCGACGCGGCCGTTCTCGGCAAGACCAACGACTTGAATGTTCGGGTCCATATCGAGTACGATATGCAAGCTCTCTCTTATTAAATCCTGATCATCGACCAGGAGCAGCTTGAGCGGTGTTGGGTTCATGCATAGATCCTCCTAAGGGATACGTTAGTTATCCACATTGTATCATTTTCCATCTACTACGGGAAATTGTTCGTAGCTAGAATGATGGTAAACGCCTGGCAGGAATGGAGCAGGACACGATAGTTCCTTGGCCTGCGGCTGAGCTTACTTGCAAAACGCCCTGCAAGGCATCAATGCGTTCCTGCATCGCATTGATGCCGAAACCGACTTTTAACTGCTCAGCCCCGACGCCGTCATCCTCGATGCGTATGCTAACTTGATCATCGCCGTATGTGAGGACCACTTCCACAGAGGAGGCACGACCATGTCGTTTGGCATTGGTTAGTGATTCCTGCAAGCAGCGGATCAGGGAAAGTTTGGTTTGCTTAGGAATATCGAACTCTTCTCCAACGGTTGTAAATCGAATCTGAGTACCTGTATGCAGTGCAAATTCATTGGCTAGTCGGGTCAACTGCTGTGAGAGCAGCATATCCCCTTCCTGGGGAACCATTTGATGAATACTGCGGCGAACTTCTTCCAGACCATTGCGGGTAACATTCCTCAGGACATCCAGTTTTTCCTTCGCTTTTTCGGGAGAGGCTTCAATTAAGTAGGATATCGCATCCATGCCCATGATGACGGAAGTAAAAGTATGACCCACGGTGTCGTGCAATTCTCGGGCCATTCGATTGCGTTCTTCAACCAGTGTGAGCTGTTCGATTTGGTTGGCATATTGCTCTAAAGCATTATTTTGCTCGTGGATTAACATATATTGTCGTTGATTCTCGGCAAGCAGCTTCTCGGTTTTCTCATTCGAATTTACGACTCGTTGCAGGCTAAGTCCAATGGCGAAGAAAAGCACGGCATTCAAAATAAAACCAAATAATTCACCAACCCCCATTCCGCTGTGCAGGATGAAATAATAGGCTACAGGCATAGCTACCATGAAGATGGGGGCGGTCCACCAAGCATTTTTTCGATCCGTGAGGAATCCAATGACCATTAATGGGCAATTAATAGTAAGGTAAGCATCCTGCTGCATCCACGATAGATAGATTTGTAGAGGAATTCCCGTTAGCAAGACAGCTATAGGATAGCAAACTGTTTGAATGTAATTAGGTCTCCAGAAAAGAAATGGTACACTGTAGGAGAGGAGAATAGCCATAATTGTTAAGAAAGTGGAACGGTGTTCATATTCATGCATGTGCACAAGGGCATAAAGCAGGCTAAGCAGCACAGAACCGGTCAAAACGATAAAAAGCGACCATTCCACGCCGTGCCAAGGTCTTCTTTGAACCATAAAAGATCTCCTTTACTACTCAATCTTGTAAGATCATTGTACATAATATGGAGAGAAATCTACAGTGAGTACGGTCATAATTGCGAAGATCATAGTCATGTGACTGTTTGATGAGGGGCGATTGTGGTTATCCATAGATGTGGATACCGTCCATGAAATTCAGTAAGTGAAGAAAAAGATAAGATTAAAGCGAAGGAGAGTATGACTATGGCAGCAGATTCTCAGGTCCCGATTATACAAATCAAGCAGCTTACGAAACGAATCGGTTCCAAAACAATTATCGATAAATTAAGCTTTGATGTGCCGAGTGGTGAGGTATTCGGCTTCCTAGGTCCTAATGGGGCAGGTAAAACGACGACAATCCGGATGATGGTTGGATTGATGAGCATGACCGAAGGGGACGTTCACATTGGCGGTTATTCCATCCGATCGGATTTTGAAAAGGCGATTCGGCATGTTGGAGCTATTGTAGAAAATCCTGAAATGTACAAGTTCCTGAGCGGATATCTGAATTTGGTGCATTACGCACGAATGATCCCCGGTATTAAGGAAGATCGCATTCAAGAGGTCATTGCTCTTGTAGGGATGGAGAACAGAATTCACGATAAGGTGAAAACCTATTCGCTCGGTATGCGTCAAAGACTAGGGATTGCTCAAGCACTTCTGCATAAGCCTTCTGTGCTGATTCTGGACGAGCCTACGAATGGTCTGGATCCAGCAGGGATTCGCGAGCTCCGTGATCATTTACGCAAGCTGACCAAAGAAGATGGGATATCTGTCATTATATCCAGTCATTTGCTTGCGGAGATGGAATTAATGTGCGACCGTGTCGCTATTATTCAAAATGGGAAGCTGGTTGACGTTAGATTAATCAAAGAATTCGTGCAAGCAGGGGAAAAGCAGTTGGTTGCTTTTGAGGTGACATCGACCCAGCAAGCAGCAGCGTTAATAGCAGCGGATGCACCCGGATTGGAAGTGGAGGTTAATCAGGACGAACTCGTCATGAGCTTGGATAAACAAGAAATCGCCGCGTGGAACAAGCGATTCGTAGAGGCGGGTATTGCGGTTTATGGCATTCGGGCTAGGCCCAAGACGTTGGAAGATCAATTTCTGGAAATGACGGGGAGTGATTCGATTGCTTAATTTAATTCAAAATGAAAATATGAAAATATATCGTCGACTGCGTACTTGGATCATGGGTTTATTGCTGATTGTTGTTGTCGTTGTTACTGCCATATTCTCTCATTCAGGCTATGAGGCGAATCAGGACTGGAAAAAGGCAGCAGCAAATAACATCGAACAAACGAAGAAAGAACTGAATAATCCGGATTTGCCGGACATTTTCAAACAAAGACTGAAGGACGATATTACGCTACAGCAATATGCGCTCGATCATAATGTTCCACCTTTACAAAATACGCTTTGGGCCGGCGCTCAGAAAGCAAGCGGTCTGATTATGCTGATTACGCTGTTTACGGTTATTATTGCGGGAGATATGGTTGCGGGAGAGTTTACTTGGGGGACGATTAAGCTGCTGCTTATTCGGCCGGCCAGTCGAGCGAAGATTCTCTTTGCTAAGTATGCGGCAACGATGCTATTCGCGGCTGTTCTTGTTATTGTTCTGTTGATCAGTACACTTCTGGCGAATGGAATTTTGTACGGATTTGATAGCTTTAGTCTTCCGCACCTTACAATAAATCCGGACGGAAGTGTTCATGAAGGAAATATGCTGCTTTACGTGCTTTCTACTTATGGGTTAAAGCTGATTGAGCTTGTGATGATCGTTACTCTCGCTTTTATGATTTCGACGGTATTTCGCAGTTCGTCGCTGGCTATTGGTTTAAGTATTTTCATCATGTTTGCCGGACAAATCATTACGCTGCTCTTAACCAGATACAGCTGGGGAAAGTATTTTTTGTTCGCGAACACCGATTTGACGCCTTATTTGGAAGGGACACCTGTAGCAGAAGGAATGACAATGGGATTCTCTATCACCGTTTTAGTCTTCTACTTTTTACTGTTTAATGTGCTTTCATGGGAGATTTTTCGCCGGCGCGATGTGGCAGCCTAATGCTTGTCAGATTTTGGTTTTACGCAAAACACGAAGAGCTACCTGCGCAAAGCAAGTAGGCTCCTATTGGTATTAAGTCTGCCGCTCCATTAGGCCATATTTGATCGGGGAAGCCGCTCTATTTCTTAATATGCGAATGAATGGTATGAGGAACTTCCTGTAAAGAAGGTAATTGGTAGAAGGCTCCTTTGGGTACGATATCGATTGTGCCTGTGTTGTATTCCCAATCTTGCATAACAGGAATGTGGATAGAATGAATGCCTGCATGCAAAGCAGGCAGTACATCCGTCTTCACCGAATTACCGATCATCCACGTGTG
Source organism: Paenibacillus sp. N3.4 (assembly GCF_008017805.1). Lineage (GTDB taxonomy): Bacteria > Bacillota > Bacilli > Paenibacillales > NBRC-103111 > Paenibacillus_E. Next base: position 37,344 of record NZ_VRTT01000064.1, read on the forward strand.
ATTACGGTCAAACCGTTGTTCATTCATCAATGATTCCATAAATTCCTTGGTCTTATGCAAGGTAACGAAGATTCGGTCATCGAAGTAGGTGTGCAAACTCAAGTCTCGCACCTTTTTCATTTGAATAGAGGCATCTCCGCCGGTATAAAGAAACAAACGATGTCCCGCTTGCTGAAGCTCTTCCAGTGTTTCATTCATAAGCGGATACGGCTCAGCCGTGAATTCATAAACCGTGTGCCCTAATTGCATGAGCCAAGACTCTTCACTTGCAACAGTGGGACGGTTGTATCGCTCAGCAAACCATTGATAGGTTTCAACGAACGATTTCGGAAAACGATCCGGCATAAAACCATGAATATGAATACCGGCTAGATCGATTTGAAGCTGCCTCTGTCTGATGTCTTGCGCCGTAAGTCCATGTCCGGAATACCAGGTGAGCATCAGGTCGACGAATTGTTCAATCACGAAATCAAAATATTTATTACAATGCACTAGGGTGTCATCAAGATCAAAAAGGATGGTTTGTTCTTTCATTGGCCTATCTCCTGAATTCGTTAGAAATAAAAGATTATCCAACCATTATATCATGCAGAAAGGACATCGACTAGACAGCCTGATTCTCCCCCGCTCGTTCACATTGCAATTGTATTCCCTTTGAATGCGCTATTCCCTATGGATGTTTGTGCGCTGCCATTGTCCTGTTCGTTGCTCGATGAGGAAATCTCCGGTGTTTTTGTGTCCATCTTGCTGGTCCCCTGGAATAATCCGCCTTCCTCAATGATGAAGGAAGCTGCGCTGATATTGCCTTGGAGTGATCCTGTGGAAGTAATCGTCAGTTTCCCCTTAGTGACAATGTTGCCTTGTACAGTGCCAGCCAATATGACATCTCTGGCGGAAATATTGGATTTCACGCTGCCTTGCTCACCAATTATAACGTCCCCTGCACATTCGATATCGCCCGTAATGCTGCCTTCAACGCGAATGCTCGCTTCAGATTTGATACGTCCTTCGAAGATCGTGCCTTCTCCAATTAAAGTATCTGTTGTATTAGGGTTCATATTGTTTTTTTTGCTTTTAAACATGCTTATTCATCCTTTCGCATCGCTTTGAGATAAGGTTTGGGATCGGTGCTCTCTCCATTTTTGAGAACTTCATAATGCAGGTGAGCTCCTGTGCTGCGCCCAGTGGAGCCTACGAGACCAATGGTACTGCCTTTTTCTACCGTGTCCCCATTGTTGACCAGAATTTTATTTAAATGCATATACCAAGTGCGCAGGCCCTTGGAATGCTCAATGACGATGTTGTTGCCGTGGAACATGTCCTTACCGGTACTAACGACTTTACCAGCAGCTGTTGCGAAGACCGGATCATTCTCTTTGGCACCGAAGTCAATCCCCGAGTGAAAGCTTGGACGATGGGTAAAGGGGTCCGTTCGGTAGCCGAATGTCGAGGTGACGACCTTGGTGGATGTTGGCCATAAGGTAGGTGTCACACGAAGCAGCTGCTGCTTGACGGTAACTTTTTCTTTGGTCTCGGCTAGGCTGGTTTGCAGTTCTTGCACTTCGCTATGAAGCAAGGTGAAGGAGGCAAGGGTCTGCTCACCAAGCTGAATGATGGCTTCCTGCGAAACTGGATTGGGACTGCCGCCTATACCCGCAGCATTCAATGTGACAGGAGCTGTTCCATCTGTAGGTCCATCTTGGACACCAATCGAGGTGGCTACAGATGGACTTGCTTCGATTCCAGCAATTGATTTGAGATCGTTTTCGAATTTTTTCATTTCTTCAACTTGCGTTTTCATCTGCTCGGCTTGCTGGGATAGCTGGATCACTTCGTTCTGCAGCTTTTCAATGGCCTGATTCTTGGAGGATAAGGTAGCGTTCCACTGATGATTGACGCCGTTCAGTTTGGACTGAAGTTCGCTGGCCGTTTTCAAGGTATGGGCGTGCAAAGCATATGTAATCATAGAAATAAGCAGCAGCAGGGACAAACATGCTGCAGCGATATAAGCGAATATATTTGGAATACGGAATCTGACGACAGATTGATTGGCATCGGGAATGATGACCAGCGTCAGCTTTTTAGGTTTCCACTTGAGCTTCATACAGGCTTACTAGTCTCCTTGTCATGGTTGAATTTGGTAAAGTTCTTGTAGAACATTCGTCATATTTCGATAAAAACCCTCTTTATACCTACTAGTCCTAGATAAAATGAGTCAAAAGTAGGAAGGAATACTGTCGGAATTAATCGAATTCACTTAACAAATACAGGAAATAGTAGATTTGGAGTGGATGCGGTCTTGATAAAGCTTGCAGGTATAGATATAGGTAACGATAGTATCAAGTTGGTGCTGGATGGTTCTAAAGAACCGCTGATTATCCCGAATATCATTGCACCAGGTTACGAAAGGCATATTTTGCAAGAAGAAGATTCACCTTGGAAAGCACTGGATGTTATGATTTACAGCCCATCCCTGTCGCAAAGAAATCAACGTTATTTTGTCGGACAGCTTGCTTTGGAGCATGAAGATAACTTGGAATTGGAGGACACAGACAATAAAGCGATTTCTGAACAATCTCTCATTGTCGCTTTAACGGCATTAGCTTACCAAGGTCTTGCTGCCAGCCAAGGCTTTAACGGAGGACACGGTAGCGCGGATGAGGTTGAATATACGATTGGTACAGGTTTGCCTGTACGTACGTTTGCCAAATACAATCAACAATTCGAACAAAGACTTCTTGGCGAACACGAAGTAACGTTCCTCTCAACCCCACAATTTCGAAACCGCAAAATTAAAGTATCCATCCGCAAAGTGGCCGTTTCCATTGAAGGGGCAGCCGCCATCTTCCATTTGGCCACCCATGACAGCTTGTTGGTCAAGGATGAAGAGATCTACAACGGCTGCATCGGCGTTTGTGAGATTGGCGCGTTGACAACTGATTTCCCTGTAATCAAACGGATGGCTATCGATAACCATTTTAGCCATGGTGAGCAGGTTGGTATTGCCACCTATCTTGACGCAATCATTCGAGATGTCGAAGATGCTTATGGTTATGTGTTTCCTAGTCGCGCAAAGCTGGTGCAACGTGTCAAGAACCGGGAGTTTTCGATTCAACTGATAGGTGAAGGGCAAGTCGATATTCGGCCGATTGTGGACCAGCATTTCCGACGCGCAGCCCTGCGTATGATCGAAATGATCAAGAAACGCTGGCGCAAATATCCTGACATCCAGTGCTTCTATGTCATTGGCGGAGGCGCATCCGCACTGAAGCCTTATATTCAGGAAGCGGCAGGCTCGCTGAAGCTGCGATTCGCAAATGAGAGTGAGTTTCTTAATATGTATGGTTATTTGAAAGTGGCCAAAAGTCGGTTAAGTCAGACAGTTCCCGTCTAAGTTCATGAACGTACCCGCTGATTGTGGCAGGTGCGTTTTTTTCATTAGATAAGAAAGTATATGTCTATATTTTTGCTTCGCATCTACCTTAATAAAACTCGCTCGTCCCTGGAGGACGACGAAGTCGTTTATCCTTGTTTAACTTCTGTTATTTACCTGTTTGGGACTGCTTTAAAAGGCTCACCTCCATATAGGTTGTCACACCTATTAATAACAAGCTGCAGCCAAATCCCAGGCCACAAACGATTCCTATGATTGGCTTATATGTACTGAACATTAATCCAATGGTCACGCACACAGTGGAAAATGCCAGCAATAAATTGCCTGACCATAACCATTGCTTGTAGGTGAATCGACTTTTTACCTGTTTCGAGGGATTCATTGTCGGATCTGTTTCATCCTTGGATTTGACGGTTTCCGGATTTTTTTTCTGCTTCCTAACCGAAAGGATGAAGATAAGACCCATGACCAAGGGTTGATAGATAAGTACAATGATGGGCGAACTGAAATTAGAGAACGAAAGCAGCTCCGTCGTACTTTTAAACGAAAGAAAGGTCGTTATGGCAATGAATAAAGCGACTGGCTTATTAAAAATCGGGTAATTGCGCTCATTAATAATGGCACTTATTCCTAAGAGAAGCGCCATATAAATAGCAATGATTTTACATGCGACTGTTGGAAACCAGATCGTTAGCATAATGATATCCAGTCGATCAAGGAAATCGGTGATATGAATCATTTGGACCAGATTATAAGTAGGATACAAGAAGTTGCCGGGCATCTTGGGCCCTAGGACGACAATAATGAGAAAAAGGAGCAGCGTAAGCAAGAAAATACCGAGCAAGGTGCCATGACGTATGGAAGAGCGGATATGGTTAGCGTTATAAACCATATGAAGGAACGCACCTAGAATGAATACATCGCCAGCACCTCCAAGTGTGAGTAGATTGCTAGCTGCTAAATGCTGGAAGGGTATCGTCAGTGACGGTGTCATCAGTTGAATATAAAATTCGTTGGATAGGAGCAGGGGCATCATAATGATCGTAATGACAAAGAGCGGGTAAAACAAATCGTTCACACGAGCGACGACCTCCATACTGCCTTTCCCGAAATAGATAAGCAGCAAGCAAGGCAGCAGCATGAGTATTTCTAACGGTGTGTTGTGCAGTAAAAGGGTAGAACTGAATTTAGCCATGGAAGAAATGTCGCGAACAACCATTTGCCAAAAGTGAAACAGGATAAGCAGGTTAACGATCGTGCCGCCCCATACGCCCAATATTTCTTTGGAAACTTCAAAAATATGCTTTTGGGGATATACCTTTGCCAAATACCCGAAAAAGGCGGCGATGACGAAAACATAGAAGATCGATAGTAAATAGCTGTACCAGGCATCCATTTGGCTAACTCGAATCAATACATTTTGTAAGGTTAGGATGCCTCCGCTGGTGATGACGGAAGAAGCTAACCAAGCTAGCTGCCTCTGGTTAATCACTTGTTTATGATCGATGGAGAACACCACCTTATGCGAATTTTATACGCCGATTAAACGGCCTAGCCATGGAGAGACGGAATGAATAAAAAAACGAGAAGGCATGGGAATAGACCAATGCAAGTATTTGGTAATAAAAAAAGTAAGGGACAGAAATGTGAAAAGACCATAAATCATCTTTACACCATTTCCGGCTTGTTTCAATTTCATACGATCCCTGGCGAAGCTCATCACCATTATGGTTAGAAAGCTAAGCATAAAAATATTATCCATATTTACGTTCCTTTCTTTGTTACATTTTGATTAATAAGACCTGTTTCAGTAATAGAGGCATCGACAGTGATTTGAAATGCAGCTTCTTTAAAAATCTCCGGCCATTTCGCTTCCAGCCTGTCGTTCCAGGCATTCGGATGAGTCCTCCATACTAGTAAGCCTAGTTGTGCGGAATCGGTATCTTCCTTTTGCATTTGTTTGATCGCTGCTCGAACTGATTTTTTCACCTGTTCGGCCATTTTTTGCTCGACCTTATGAAGAACCTCCGATTTATTTAAATCTTGTCCGGACAAATCCTCACGAACAATTCCTCTAGCATCGAGCTTTAGTTGAAAAGTGACCTTATCGTCTTGCAGCGTCAATTGAATATTGGTCTGGCCTTTCGTGATGAGAATGGACATATCTTTACCTGATTCCATCGGGAAAGTAAGTGAATGTTCTTTGACTTGATTTTTGAGCCACATGAGTCCGTTTGCTTCTTGGTTTTTGTAAATACCAATCATTCGATCGCCTTTGAACTGCGCATAGCCGCTAAATTGAACTTCTTGAGATTTCTGTTTGGATGCTTGGCTTTCCTTAGATTCAAAATAGTTTACGATTGGATCGCTGTTAAAGCTTAGCGCTATGCCAATGTCCTTCGTGGAGGTTGTCATAGATTGGCGTGATTTCGTTAATTCCCGAATAGCTTCCGCCGGAAAACGTTCAAATTTAGGCTGAGTGTTCAGCAGGTCATACCCTTTGCCTTTGGTAATGACGAGGAAGCATGTGAGTCGACTTTCCGGTGTCCGGGGAACCACATCGAACATTCCGTTGATGCCTGCTTTGGCAAATTTTCGCCTATGACAATGGTACGGCGATGAGACAAGAAAAGTCTGCGGGACATTCGCGTCTGCAGCCTGCTCGTTGCTTCAAGCAGAGTGCTCAACCTCGGAGTCAATATAATACGCTTTTCCTCCCC
>NZ_VRTT01000065.1 GCF_008017805.1 Paenibacillus sp. N3.4
TCTCCATTAATGGTTAAAAATGGATTTTTTCCTGACAAAAATAAAAAAACATTTAATTATTAGAAGAGGTATTGACCGCCTCGTTCATATCAGTTTAATGGAGCTGCCAACATTGTTCGCGGCAGCTCCATTAAGTAGGTGTATTCAGATCTTGTTCCTCATTAGCCTAATAATTTAATGTTCCACTCTAATATAAGTGTTTTTTCACAGTTAAATATATCTAGGATATCTTTGCAGAATAATTTTAACACATCTTTCTCATTATCTATTCTCACTAATTTAATACCTGCCTCAAATCCTTGTTGCATAGGTATAAATTCGATTAAACTAAAAGGCTTTACCTTCTTACTTTTATTATGGTAAGTCCAATTTATTATAAAATCAGGAAGATTTCTTTCATCATATCTAGTTAAATTCTTATCTAACTTAATAAAAAGCCTAACTGTTGAAAAAACTTTAACTTCAAATTCTGGAGGATAATATATTTCATTAACATCCTGAAACTGCATTGTTCTATCCTTTCTTCAATAACCCGAAAGCAGTGTTCCATCGCGCCTATTCAGACATTCAATCACTTCATCTGTTGAAAGGTCATCAAGCGGTTTGTAAATCCGTATTTTCATCCATTCTCTAGGCTTAGCCTCAGGCATTTCCCTCAATTATTCTTCGTTGCAACCACGTTTTCCTGCCCATTAGTTGAGAAATGGAAAAGGAGCTGCTGGTATGCAAACTCCTTCCAGTAACGCGACAAACCATACACTACACCATCAAGGATATTATTTACATGATGTGTAAATGATTGTCAATTTAAGGTTTCGTAGTATAATTTTAGAAATACTATTACTGCTACTACTAGGAGGATTGAAATGGATGAAAAGCTATTTCGTTAAAAGATCCGAGGGGTTTCAAACTCACTATTTAGAATGGAAACCTGAAACAACATGCAGTAAGCTCCCTGTAATTTCTTTGTATTCATGGAACCTTTTCTAATGCAAGAACGTATAAATGGATTGGTAAAGAACTCTCCTCTGGACGATACGAAAGTCCCAGACATGTGGTTGCCATTGATATTAGAGGCTGCGGTGAAAGTGGAATGCCCGAAAACGGCTTTACACTAGAGCATATGGCAACAGATATTGAGGCTGTAATGAAAAATTTAGGGATAAATAAAGCACATTTCATCGCGCATTCAAGAGGAGTATCCTACGTATTGAAGTATGCTTCACTTAACCCAAATATCGTTCAAGGATTTGTGGTCGGAGACTTCCAAGCACACCACCCAAAGGTAAAAGAGGAGTGGGCTAAGAAACTTACAGATTCTTACGAAACATATGAAACATGGGATCACTTATATGCAACTATAACGGCAGTCCAGGAACTAAGCCGTAAAGAATTTGAAATTAAGAAAGATACCTTTTACATTGAAAAAGATAGTATCATATATAAAAGATTTGCCAAAGAATTGCCGATGCGTCTGCTTAATGAATTAGAGGATTGTGATCTTTCACCAGCCCTTAATAATATTGAAGGACAACTTCTCATCCTGAAAGGTGCTGAGAATAGTTCTTTTCTAAACGATGATCATCTGAGAGAGTATCAGAAACATAATCCAAAGGTTATTATAGTAAATCAGGCAGGTCACGATGTTCTAGAACCAAGAGAGCAAGTGAAAAATGAAATCATAAATTATTTTAACCAAGCCCTTTAATCTAACGAAAAAGGATGGTGATTTCGCCCTCCTTTTTACATTTCGCAATACCAAAGTTTCCCGTTAGCAGGAGAAGTCTGTCTATCAATTGACTTCGGCGCCTCTCCTGCCAATACAGCTCCTGAACTATAGTTCTCCGATAGTTTAATCGCTGATGCGGCCACCACATTATTCCTCAAATTATTATTTTTGAATGGGTCGTTCAAAAATAATCTCATATGCTGTAGGTTTACCATGGCCATTATAATTTGTCGGTAAGACCTGTACTAATCTCCATCCTGCTCTTGCATTTTCGTCAATTGTTTCTCGATGTGTTGCGGAAGAGAAAAACCCACCTAAAGATGTTTCTACATATTTGTATTCGTACAATCCTATCCCACCCTTCTTACCATGTTTTTGCTTATACTACGGTTACGATTGCTGAATGTTCCAATTTTCCTCATCAATACATCAACGTAGTAGCCAGCATCTTCCACGCTCTCCTGCCCGTTACTTCAACAAACGAGAAACGAGCTGCATGCAAGCAGCTCCTTCACTATCTTATTTTCAGAAATCCGACGCCATAATTATTTTCAGGATTTTCGGGGTTTACTGATCATATAAAAGCGATACAGATGGCTAGAAATGATTTTAAGTATTACATAGGCCGGAATCGCAAGGAACATCCCAAGAAGGCCTCCAAAGTTACCAACCGTAATCAACAATAAAATAATGCTCAAAGGATGGACATCTAATTTTTTGCCCATTACTTGAGGAGAAAGGAAGTTGCTTTCAATTTGCTGCACGATTACGACAACCACTATCATTTTCAAAAGCATACCGGGTGAATGAATAAATGCTACAACGATGCTTGGGATTATGCCAATAAATAGACCCACAAATGGAATAACATTCAACGCCGCAGCAGAGAGTGCAAGTATCAATGAATACTCCAGTCCAATAATGGTGTACCCAATATAAATCAAGACGCCAAGTATCATACTAATGAGAATCTTACCTTGTATATATGCACTTAATGCACTATCCATCTCCCGTAAAGCTTGCAGCCCTTCCTCCCGTTGCTCTAGCGGCAATAAGCGAAGTATAGACTGCGGAACCCTTTCGCCTCCTTTTAATAAATAGTACAAGATGAATGGTACTGTAGATAATAGAATCACTATTTTTGAAATAAAACCCAAAATACTATTAAAGGCAATCCCTGTACTGGAGATAATACTTTTTACATACTCAGAAATTTTTGTTGATAGATCAAACTGATTCTCACTCAACATAGAAGATAGCCAATGTATATTGTTTATTTGATCTTTAGTCATTAAGACAGTCTGTGGAAGATTTCCAATTAAATTGTTTAATTGACCTTGAATGACAGGTACAATTTTCACTGAAATAAAAACGATAAGTCCCAGCATAATTAAAAAGATCGTGAGAATACTCAAAGATAGATTTAGTCTCATTTTAACGAGAAAATGAACAATTGGTCTCAATAAATAATAGAACACACCTGCGATAACAAATGGCAAGAATAAGGTGCGAAAGATAGTATAAACAGGATTTAGCAGAAATTCTACTTTCGTCATTAAAAAAACGATTAATAAGATAATAATAGTCCCATAGCCATATCGAAAATACTTTCCTTGTGGCATATATTCACCTCATCAATTCTTTGTTTTAATAATCCTCGAAAAAGCGGATCAAATAAACTGCAGGTAACCATGGACGAATTTCTAATTTTCGGCATTTGATATACCATTTAGAATGAATCATCATTTAGATGGTAGGCGGCCAAATTGCTAGAGTCGGTATTGTTTTGGATATCTCAGCGTCTATGCAGAAGAAAAGGACGGTTCAAAACGCAGCGGAATAGGCCGCAGAGTAATTCATTGGCAGCCCTAATGAGTACAATTTTATGGAGCTATAGTTTCCCGTTAGCGGAATAAACGGAGGAGATTTTCACTTCATCTTAAGTACTCCCCTTAAATAATTATTCTACTTTGCAATTCCTTTATTGTGGTTACCCAGTTCCCGTATTCTTCTGTTTCCTCCCATAATTCTTTAAGTTCAGATTCCGCAAGTATCTTTTCTAAAGCTTTGTAGGATTTCTCTAATAGGTTTGTCCCCTGCCCTTTATGTTGTAATATCCATTCTTGAAGTTCATCTTCATTTATTTCTTTTCCTGGTCTATTTTGTAACGCTGCCAGTATTTCTACTGCTCCTATGGCAATACATGCTACATCTGCATCTAAGTAATCGTCTTCTAAAACCATTTCAATAGATTCCGAAAGTAAATTAATATCTTGAGCTTCTACAAGTTCAATTATCCAATCTTGTACTGTATCATTTTCGAAATTTCCAATTCCCCATGCTCCCATGTATGAATAGCCTCACAATCTCTTTTAATGGTTTGAAATAATTTTTGGGTACAAATTTAATAATTAGATTCGTATTTTAGGTATTCGATAAATGATGAAAGTATCCTGCCAGTTAGCGGAGTGAAGGGCTACCACGCGGCAGCCCTTCAGAAGTTTAACTAACGTTCTTCGTTTAGCTAAACAATCGGTCCATGAGACGAAGCGATTTTCATTGTCGTAAGTCTAATCGCCAATTATTACACTGCATAATGTTCCCTGGCGGGTATTCGAATTCGCACTGACCCATCAACGAAAAGTTGAGTTTTCGACAAACCGCGTTCGATGCAGGGTTGTTGATTGACGGGAATGCATGAATAAACCTATGCTTTTGCTCAATACTGGCATTAACTATGGCTTCTGCGACACCTGCGGTCGCTAATCCTCTGCCTTGGTATTGCGGTAGGACACTCCAACCAATTTCATAGATGTTATCATTTTTCCACATGCTATCCCAGTATCCTACACTGCCGACCTTTTCGAATCGTGGAAGAAAGGAAATGCTAAACATATGTCCAGTCCCCCGCCCACCAATCTCAAGATACCGCTTGTGACGAGACAAGATCTGCTCCTCGGTTTCTGGTCCTCCAAGATGCTCCATCATTTCAGGGGCATTAATAAGACGTAGTAAATCAAGATCGTCGTTGGACCAAGGCTCAATCTTAACTTGCGGTAAATCCTTTTGCTCTGACATTTCTTGCCCCCTAAATTATTGTTTGTTTCTATCATCATGACGGATTCTGAGAGACTTAGTAAATAATAATAATTTTATAAGAACATTTGTTCTCGGTCAATAAATGACACTATTTTAATAAAAATTAGCGGCTGACGTTCCACTATCCTGCCCGTTCGAGCGATGACGAACAAAAAAATACTGACGACACCGATACCCACGGCAAAGAAATGATTCAAGTGACAGGCAGCCCTAGAATTCGACCGGAGAAGGTATGACGAAATTTGTTATATTATTACGAGGTCGCTTAGTTAGTTTGGCTGTTCGATATGCAGAATGAACATCAATCCTATTGACTATACTAGTGAACGAGCTATGATTGCATTAAGATAGTGAACATTAAGAGCAACAATGTATGGGTACATGGGACTCAGATGGGGGATTTGAACGGATGGATGAAAAAATCGAGAGTATACGGAAGCATGCCCTAGCGATCAAAATTCTTGGACTTCCTATGACACAATTCACAGTGACTTACTTGCAACCAAGGATCTTATTTATAACCCTTGCAGATTTGATTGCTCTCGACTACTCCTTGAAGAACAAAACACTGAATATGGAGCGTATGTATTTAACTTGAATGCTCTCTCCATTAGATTTCGTGTCGCAAGAATCACTCCAACAAAGCTTGGGCAATTTGTGACTTTATGGGAGAGAATTGGGAATGGACCGATCCAACCATATGACGTATCAGATCCAGTAGATTTCTTCGTTATTAGTGCACGCAAAGGCAGTGCCTTTGGTCAGTTTGTATTCCCAAAAGCTGTTCTATGTGATCAGGATATAGTATCCAATAAAGGCAAAGGTGGTAAAAGAGCAATACGCGTTTACCCACCTTGGGACAATCCTACGAGCCGACAAGCTCAAAAAACTCAGAAATGGCAGCTGGAATATTTCCTAGAGATACCTGTGGATACACCGATAGACTATGTACGTGTTCAAAAGCTTTACGGCCCTAATCGTTAGCGGAATAAATAAAGAGATGCTAATATTCATGCAGAACGTAGAAAAGCCCACAAAAGGTGTTTTGCGGGGTAACTCTTCTTTCATCGACTAATTTTCTTCTATTGGTGTATAAATCTCTAGTTCACTTTCAGGCGAAGTCGGATTGAATCGGTGGTCCATCAACTCCACTACCCAACCCTTACTATGTTTGTAACCATTCTCAGCAATCCAACGGTTAAGAACACCGTAAGCATCACCTATTTTCCAAATCTCACCTCTGTGAGTATAGACAGCATAAGTACACACAGGAGTTATCTGGCTTACCATTCCTTGTGGAATATTACCAATTTCTGTGACTTGAGCGGTTGTATAGTAAGTTCCAAGGTTATCGGGTGCGAAATTACCTGGTTCGTAAAGAGCCAATTTTGCACCAGTTCGATTCGGGATTTCGTCCATACGACTTAGTAATGAGTCAAATGATAGCGGAATTACGGTTGGGTATTCCGAATACTTCGCTTCATATCTTGTTCCAACTGCTGAGAATCCTCTTTTGACCACTCTACACGTGTTGTCTTTAACGCCTAGTTCGCTCATTTCGTTTCTCCGTTCGGTTTCTGAATCAGGCTGAATATATGGGTGGTTGGGGCACAATGTGAATCAGCTATTAGGACAAGATATCCTTGGAACAATAAACACTTAAAAATTTACGTACAATTTTGCTTAATAGTTACTTTATTATTACTAATTGTCACCATTGAATTTCCCGACAGATATTCTGTATAACCACATACAATCTCTTCTTTGGTAGCTCCTCTTGAATCGATATATTTTATATATATTGCTCCTTCTCCTTTTAAACTTAGTTTAGGTTTGATTTTCCTGATTTCACCACTCCTAATTTTCTCGGTATGAATATCATTTGAAGCCCCTTTTAATATTCCAGTCTCTATTGAAACAATATCATAGTCTGAATTATTCTTTATGGTTACTGAATAGCTTTGAAATTGATCTGTTATATTTCTCAACCAGTTAAATCCTAAAAAAACTAGTATCATCAAAGAGAATGCTGCAACTAACAGAATGATAGATCTTTTTTTTATTTTCATATTCGCCCCTTTTTTCGACTTCGGCTGTCGATCCTCGTTAGCTTAACGTTTCCTTGCCCATTTTGTACCAATTTAGCGCTTTTCTTTCTAGCTCTTTAACAAACGCATCTTTACCGTCCATATATGCTTCAATGTCCCTTGGGAAGCGTTTGGCGAGGCTTTCTTTTAAATCTCCATAACGATTTGCTTCATCGGGATGCGTTCGGAGGTAATCCCTTACCGCCATATGGCGAGTAATATCTTCATTATTATCCCTTTGAAACACATGCACTTGATGCGTGCGATTATCTCCGCCTTTTCGGAAATATCTTCTTCCTTTCATGCCAAGTTCGCCCATACATTCATAACCCAGACCTGTCATTTGTTCATTTAACGAATCAATTTTTTTGATATCTTTTACTACGGGCATGATATCAATGATTGGTTTGGCTTTTAACCCTGGAACAGAAGTGCTGCCTATGTGATGAATGTCAACTAACTCATTACCGAAAATATCTGTTATTTTTTGAGACTCCTCGCTAAACTTTTGTTTCCAATCATCATTGTATTCTGAAACCATAACATGCATCTAATTAACCTCCTCTGGGAAATATCATTGCGATCAGTTTAGGGTATTACAGGGATACATCATCATAAACTTGCCTAGCTCTTGGAATTTTTGACGCTAGGGTCCATTTCATCGGATGCATTATGCAAATTAAATATCGATTTTTCTTTTTTTCAAAAAGAACATTCTGCTAAGAGAACTTACATAGTTCTCCTTCATCGCTATCCAACCTTCATTGTATAAATTTCACCTAAATTATATTTTAATGTTTCCTTTATTTTACCACATTATGGAATATCTCGGTTTATTTTTTCGCAAAGAGTTATCTGCGATAAATCATTCCGCATGGCAAATCCATCCCCCAAAAAGTCCAGTAGGATAAAACTTGGTTATTTTCGTTCCGAACAGCCTCAACTTTTCTTGCTCATCGTCAATGAAGTGAAGAACCAAGATACAACTTGCCGCGTCGAATTTCGAGTCTGAAAGAGGCAGGTCGTCAATCGTTCCCTGAATGAGTCTGACGCGGCTTTCCACATCTAGTTGAACTATTTTATTTTTTAGCGACCATGACCAAATGACCAGCCTGCAACAGTATTATTCCATTCTTGAACCGGCGGCTAATGCGAAGCTTTATGCCAAGCCTCATCATTCAGTTCATTGTTAATGCCCACACCGGCCAATGAGCCCAAAGAAGCGGCCATAATCGCTTGATGAAGCTGCGATGCTGCATCACCGGCACTAAAGACACCTGGAACGTTCGTTTTACCGAAACTATCGACGATGACAGTTCCCGCTTCCGTGATCTGGCAACCTATGGCTTGCGGCAGGTCGGATCCAGGAATAAGCTTCGGTCTAAAAAATATCCCTGTACATGTGATTTTTGTGCCGTCCTGCAGAACAACTTGCTGCACCATACCGTCGTTAGAATCAACAGTGTCAATCGGCGAGTCATAAACAGGAACGTTATGTTGATTTAATTCCTCACGTTGTTCGTCCGTCAATTCATCAGGTCCATTCGTACAGATTGCAAAATGAGGGGTCCAACCAGATATCACTTTGGCAAAGTGCAGTGCTTCTGCTCCTTTAACAATTAAAACAAGCGGTTGCTCTCTTAGCTCCCAGCCATCACAGTACGGGCAGATAAAGGCACTTTTGCCATATACATCTGCCAACCCCTTAATATCCGTCGGGAGATCCTTCATTCCTGCTGCAAAAAGCAACTTTTTGCTTTGATAGGTCTGTCCCTGTGCAGTCGTAATTTGAAAATAACCATCGGTTCCCGTAATCGATACGGCCGTGTCTTCCACAAAATAAACGGATGGATATAAGCTAATCTGCTCCTTTGCGATTCGTCTAAATTCACTTGGACTTATTGGATCCCTAGTAAGAAAGCCGTGGGTCATGCGAGTAACCCTATTACGCGGACGCCCTTCATCAATAACCACCACATTTTTTCTTGCTCTGCCAAGTACCAGAGCCGCATTTAGACCAGCCGGCCCTCCGCCGATAATCATACAATCATGAGTCATACTGATTCTCCCTTCCGCTTTTCATTATTTATATTAAAGATATAATCGATTTATTATATCTTTAATTACCTCTAAAAAAGAACGGATCATCACTCCGTCTTCATTCCTTTCACCAAATCCGCTATCTTCTTGTTCTCCAGATGCTGCTCCATCTGTCGCTCAGCGTCTATCACAACTTGCTGGATTAGACATTCACTCCCGTGATTCAAGCTGCATTCGAAAAAGGAAGCGGTCCCCTCGATCGCATGGATGATATCCAGAAAGGAGATATCTTCCTGCTTCCGTCTGAGGCGATACCCACCATTTGCACCGGGCGCAGACTGAATCAATCCGGCCTTTACAAGCTTGGTCATCATCTTTGACAGATAGGTCTGCGAAACGCCCAGCTTCTCAGCAAGCATTTGAACGCCAACAGGCTTATCAGTCGCCGCCGTTACCAGATAAAGCATCGCATGAAGCGCATAGTCGGTCGCCTGGGAATATTTCATTCAGCACCTCCATTAACGACTTTATGAGTCCATGATAACTCCATCTTTTCTAAAAGGCAAGCATTTAACCCGTACAATCACTCCGATGCAGATCCTAAAGGCATATTTACAAGTTCTCCAACTGTGATTATTTTTATCCGTAAATTCATGAGATATGATTACAAAATATGAAATAAAGGCTTTTCCCTTATAAAATGAACAGGAAGGCCGGGGAACTGTTCCTGCAGTCGTTCCGCCAACTCCTTCATGCCGGGCTCTTCGCTTTCCGCGTGCCCCAATGCGATGTAAGCCTTATTCTTGCCTTGATGAACAGCGTCGCGAATATATTCCGGTGTTTCCCATTCCGGCCCTTCTCCGGCGATAACCAGGTCTAGATTGTAATCTTTCAGCAATGGGAGTGCCAAGCGCCTCCCCCTCTGTAGCCTGCCAATAGTCCAATGCGGGTGCAAGGCATCTCTGTTTCCCCCACAACGCGCACGAATGGTATTTGAAGCTGTTCCTTCAAGTATTGCCCCGTTCGTTCAAGAGTCATATGAGGAATGTGCACAATCGTTGCGGCGGGCAAATGCTCTTCAACGTAGGGCGCCCAGCCCAGTGCGTTTATTAACCCTATCATAATACCGTCCGTTTTGTAATGATGAATATGATCGTGATATCGATAAATGGCGATTCCT
The DNA here is from genome assembly GCF_008017805.1 of Paenibacillus sp. N3.4. Classification (GTDB taxonomy): domain Bacteria; phylum Bacillota; class Bacilli; order Paenibacillales; family NBRC-103111; genus Paenibacillus_E. The sequence goes on from NZ_VRTT01000065.1 coordinate 10,136, forward strand.
GTACGATCAAGCAATTCTCTTTTTTCGTTGATAACCGGATCATCCTGTCCCCCCTTCATATCCTCCTGGTGGCGGTAAAACGTCCCTTCGTGTGAAATAATCAAGTTGGCCCCTAATGCCGCAGCCTGCTCGATCACAGCCTGCGTGGCCAAGAACACAACGACAATTCCCGTTACTTCCGTTTGGGGAGATCCGACTCTCACTGAATCGACTGTGGGCTCGTTTACTGGAGCCTGCTCTAGCAATCGATCAATCACCTGTCCAATTGTAATCGTCATTCAAACCATCCCCTACTCTAAAGTGATCAGCAAAATAAAGACGGGACTATAATCAGACACCGGTGACCACGCCTGCTTGTTTGTCCCGTCTTCCATATTTTAACTGATAATGCGGCCGTGTTCGTCAGGAATGCCCGATTTGCGAAAGAAATATGTATTGATCTGGTCGCGCCACTCCCTTGAATTTGCCGCTTGCTCTTGCAGTCGGCTCCTCACATCTTCGAAGCGCTCTGCATCTATTTTCCCCTCTATCGAACTCCAGATCTTGGCCAATTCCTCCACCTGAAGAACACCGTCGAAGTGGGTATCGTAGATGTGCTGGATGACCGTCTTACCCGTCTTCAGTTTGTGCGTATACGGCACATGATGGAAAAAGAGAAGCAGTTCATCCGGACATAACTCCCTTGACTCATACCATTCCGAACGCGGCGAAAAGTATTGGGCTGTGTACCCGGTTCCCGACTTGATGGTTCGATCTACGCCAATGCCGTGGCTGTCGGCAAAATGGTAAGTCCCCCATCTCGAATATTCGTAACCGTCTACGTTCGGACCATAATGGTTACCCGGATTGACCATCCATCCTACGCCAAGAGGAGCTGTGTAATTTTCATAGATTTCCCATGATTCGAGAAGCATCTTCGACACACTTCGAACGACATCGGGGTCAGAACCGAATGTCATATAGATCCATTCTTGCGTGATTTGCTCAGCTGATAGCTGCGGATTCCAAGCAAGCCTTCCAAAGCCATATAAATTGGCTTGTGCAAGCGTGTGGCCGGTCCAATTCGGATTTTCTCCGATATTCGATACCGCCGCAATGCCCCCAAGCCTTCTCCCGAACAACTCGCCGCTTGCTACTTGGGCAACCGTGCTTCCGCTCCCATGGGCAAATGTATCGAAGTCGAGAACCTCTTTCCACTGGGGAATCAGATAGCACAGATGCCTCTGCTGGCCCGTGTACTCTTGCGTAATCTGGAGCTCCAGCACCTGATTCGTCGCGGACAGCGCTCCAAGAAGCGGAGAGAGCGGCTCGCGGACCTGGAAATCCATGGGTCCGTTCTTAATCTGCAGAATGACGTTATCGCGAAACTTTCCATCAAGTGGTGTAAAATGATCGAACGCCGCTCTCGCCCGGTCGGTCTTGCGATCACGCCAATCCTGTTGACAGTTGTAAACGAAGCAGCGCCAAATGACAATCCCGTCGAAGGGCTGAAGCGCCTCCGCCAACATATTCGCACCATCGGCATGGTCACGCCCATAGGTGAACGGCCCGGGTCGCCCCTCGGAATCTGCCTTTACCAAGAAGCCGCCAAAGTCCGGAATATATCGGTAAATCTCATCAGCCTTCTCCTTCCACCAATGCCTGACGCTTTCGTCAAGCGGGTCTGCGCTGTTTAATCCTCCAAGCTGCAACGGGCTGGCGTAGTTGACGCTTAGGAACGTTGAGATTCCATAGCGCCGGAAAACGCCGGCGACCCGTGCGACATCCGGTAGCAGCTTATCCGTAATCAGCAAGGTTTCTACGGAATGTACGTTCACGTTGTTGATCGAAATAGCATTGATCCCTACCGATGCCAGCAAGCGGGCATAGTCACGAATTCGGGACATGTCTAGAACGATCTCATTATTTCGGTAGAATATGGATTTTCCCGCATAACCCCGTTCAATTGAACCGTCCATATTATCCCATTGGTTTAACATACGCAATCCGTTCGACGGCGCTTCCGTTATCGCAAGATCAGCCAAACTCTCGCCGCATTGCATTAACCGCAAAAGATGGAAAACCGCGTACAAAGTTCCTTTGGCCGAATGGCCGGCAACGACAAGCCTGGATTGTCCATCAATCGATACGTTTTTGATCACGTAACTGTCTACGGATCCATCTTGCCAACTTAGCTCTGCATCAAGATCCTGTAACTGCCCGCGAACGCCGATCAGGATGCAGGCCCTCCCATAAGAAGCCGCTGAACGGAGAGGCCTCACGCCAAGCATGGCCTCGATACCATCCATCAGCTCAGCGACCGCAGTCTGAAGCACCTCTGATAAGGGACCTAGCACGGCGAGTTCCCGTGCCCACTCCCGATACTCCTCTACCCTCTTATCATCGTTTATCGGCGCATTGCGCAACCAGCAGGCATATGCATTCGTGATGTGACTCATCGTGATACCTCCGCTAGTTTATATTCAAATAGCTGACGTTTACCATGTAACCCGACAGCGGGAATTGGCACTTCCATCAGCCCCAGTCATTGAATTCCTGTCCTCTCGAATCGGAACCAAGCAAAATCAAAATGACTTCCCGGCAAAAATATGAAGGTTACTTTTTGGATGCCTATTATTTTTCCCAATTCAAATACCCGCTCTTCGTAACCATCGGATTGTGTAAACTCAATGTGTTGATTTGCCTCACCATCCTGATTAGCGAAACGAATATGAATCGTATTTTTATCAAGAAGCGATCGGCCATAGATAGCAAGCTGTGTTGCCCCTTGGCTTGTAAAATCCATTTGGTCAAATTCCAAGGAAACATTATTTCCTATCCCTTCAACGCTGGCTTCCGAAATTGTAAACGTATCACCATAAATGCGGTCGCATTCCGTGACCAGATTTGTCTCGAAGGCTCTGTTCTGCTTTTGGAACGAAAAACCCTTAATGTGTACCTTCTTCTGAAGGACGAAGCAAATGGAAGTGATTCCGCGTAGACGCTTGGATAACCGATAAGTTTCTTCTTGATACACATTCCACTTGGATGGTTTCCGATAGATCACATCGGCTAGGCGTACACGGCCCTCTTCATCCGGCATGCCTTCCCAAATTTGCAGGGAATACTCTTCACTGGATAAGGCGAAGATCGGAATCGTAATCAAATCGGACCCATACGAACCGAAATCAATATCACGAAACCCGACTTGAGTTTCACTATCTCGGCTTGTAGCTACGCCTCTCTCGTTCCCGTTGCCAACTTCTCCTTTACTGTAATCAAAAAGTCCCGCAGAAATAAATTCATAAGGATCCTTGTAAGCTGTGCCGAGTCCCTCTGCTTTAAATTCCAGCTGGGAGATGAGCTTCGTCTTGTTCGTGCCGTTCTTACTCATGCAGCGAAGCCGGAAATCGCCATCTCCCAACGCGGTAAGTGTCGCTTCAAGACCGAACGCTTCCACTGTCGCAAGGTTGGAGGCAATCCCTGCATCATTAACTACACGCCACTCGACCTCTTGATAGGAGGTATCTGCGGGGTACAAGTAGGCTTGCAGCGTCATCTCTTTTCTCGATTCGTCGAACAATTGTCCGGATGTGCTTACGATTTCAATCTTGCGTAAAGGAATTTCCCCCACGGTTCCCATGACCGACGGCTGCTCTTGATTCATGGTATGGGCGGAAACACCTTCTAAGGATGTTTCTTCGCTTACAGGAAGACTATCAAATTCCACCGTCTGACTCTCCAATCCGACGGAAGAAACCACAACCCGAATCTTGCCAGGCTCCAGGGTAGCCCCGATGATCACCATAAGTTTGCCGCTGAACAGTCTTCTGCTAACCCCTTTATACGGATCATAGTCTGTACTGTCGCCATTATCCAAACCAAGCAAACGCCCTGCTCCCGTCACCTCGACACGAACCCGGCTGCTTGCATTCTCCACTGGATTGCCATCCGAATCTTCCATATAAATTTCCAGGAAGATCAAGTCTGTGCCATCGGCCATCAGGCTCTCTTTATCCGGCAGCAGACAAATCTTCTTCGCATCCCCAAAGGACCTTCTTATCTCCGTCGCAATTGCATGGCCCGTTTCATCATAGGCAATTGCTTTTAATTCCCCTGCTTCATAAGGAAACTTCCACCAGCCGACCAGTTGGGTTCCATGCGCATGATCGATATCCAAAGTTCCCACGCTAGCGCCATTGAATTGCAATTCGACTCTCGGTGCATTCGAGCACACGCGAACATCGATCAATTGGCCCGGATTAAAGTCCCAATAGGGAAAAATATGGACCATCGGGTTCGTCCTGTAGTCTGTCCATGCTGATTGGTAAATATAGTACGAATCTTTCTTGAATGTAGCCGTATCGATCTGTCCGAGATAGGAGTTCTTGGTATGATAAGGCGTCGGTTCACCAATATAGTCAAAGCCGCTCCATATGAATTGCCCTAGAGAGAACGGCGCCTCTCTTTCCGCAATTATACAGGCCTCAACTGACTTGGCTCCCCAACTCGTCGCACTATTTCCCAAAGCTGAGCACTGCTCGTCGTCATCGGCAAGAATGGACTTCTCGAACGGGAATCGATAAATGCCTCTGCTTTGAACGAGAGAGGCCGTCTCGCTGCCGTAAATGATCCAATCGGGATGTTCCTCATGGTGCTTATGGTAATATTTCTCCGCGTAGTTGTACCCGGCCACTTTCACGATATCCGCACATTTTTGCGCGTTCTCCCAGGGCATATAATTGGAACCTATCGTCACTCTGCCGTTCTGCTTAGGATCATATTTCATCACTTCATCCTTAAGCATGCGAGTGATTTCTTGCCCTTTTGCATCGGCATGAGTGTCGTAAATCTCATTCCCGATACTCCACATCAACAGGCTCGGATGATTCCGATCCCGCTGGATCCAGCTTTTCACATCTGCTTTAGCCCAATCCTCGAAAAACCTCGCATAATCGTATGGCGTTTTGGATCTTTCCCACATATCGAACGCTTCCGAGACGACCAGAAACCCCATCTCATCCGCTAGATCCATCAGTTCTACTGCCGGTATATTGTGAGCGGTTCGAATAGCGTTAACGCCCATTTCTTTCAATATCTGAAGCCTTCTTCTCAGTGCTTCTTTATAAAAGGCGGCTCCAAGCGCTCCCAAGTCGTGGTGCTCGCAAACCCCATTCAATTTCATTCTTGTGCCGTTCAGATAAAAGCCCAACTGAGGGTCAAGCTTGATCTCACGAAACCCGAAATTTTGAGTGATGCTCTCTACGACTATGACTTCCCGATCCTCTGCAGCACACCGCAATTGGGTAACAAACTGATACAGGTTCGGCTCAGCCGTGCTCCATAAATGAGCGCGATCTATCGATAGCGTTTGTCGATGATGAAAACTCCCTGCAACAATCTTGTCTGTCACAGTCGCAGCAATTTCGCCCTTGTACAGGATCGTATGCGAGATTTGGACGTCCTCATGGAGGCTTAGTTCCGTCTCGACTTCTACCTCCCAGCGATCGTTGACCCTATTGGCAGCAGCATAAATGCCATCCGTTACAATGTGATTGAGAGTTCTCGTCTTGAGCCAGACATTGCGGTAGATGCCGGCCCCGGAATACCACCGGCTATTCGGACTTTGGTGGATGACCTTCACCACGATTTCATTCTCTCCGTCCACGATCGCATCCGTGATCTCGTGTTCGAAGGAAGAATATCCGCACTTCCATTCTCCTATATATCGCTTATTCACATAAACGGAAGAGTCCATATAAACCCCATCGAAGCTTATTAGCATTTGCCGATCCGCTTCTTTGGCCCATGTAAATCTCTTCTTGTACCAGCCGATACTATTTTCATACAGATTTAATGTATCGTTGATCAGCCAATCATGAGGGAGATCTACCGGCTCAAAGGTCAAACCGGCGCCATCCGTCCCATCCAGGCTGCCCTTGGCAAATTCCCATTCATTATTAAACAGTATCTTCTTATTCATCGTTTACGACCACTCTCCAAGCCATTTCAAATGCCCCACGAGCGACTAATTTCCAAAACCAAAAACCCAACCTTTCTGGTGTGGTAAAAATCGCCTATTTAGGCATTTAAGGGATTCTTGATCCTTAGCAACTGTTTCATATATAGATGACCTAGGCTTACGCCACGAGTAATTTTCATATTTAATAATTCAGGATCTGCGACAATCGAAATTGTCGCAGATCCTACTAACTAATCAAATAATTAATACCCAAGCATATTCTTCGTCTTGTTAAAAATATCATTCGACATTTTGAGATAACGGGAAGCACCCAGCGTTTCAACCTGAGCCACATAAGAATTCCAATCGGTTGCAATGTTAGCCTGACCCGTGATGAATTTTAATGTCATTGTATCCACATAATCCATGAGCGGCTTGGAAATTAGGTTCATTTGTTCGCTTTCTTCGGCGTTACCCATGATCGGTGGTGCGAGCGTTCTTGCTTTCCGCAGCGACAGAATACGGTTGTTGAAGTCCTTCTCGCCTTCCGTCATCTTGGACATCTTCAGTTTAGCTGAACCGCCATAGGCGAATACGCCGCCGCCAAAGCCAAAGTCAACGTTTAGTTTCTTAGTCGCTTGCGGATTAATGCCGTTATACGTAACGTCCGGTTTAAGCGTAATATTGCCGCTCGCATCTTTCGTATACGTTTCACCTTCAACACCCCAAAGGCTAAGTGTTTGACCTTCGTCGGAATACCACAGCCAATCGATGAAGCGAAGCATTTCGATAAATTTGTCTTTACCAAGCTTCTTGAGCGCGTTCTGACTGATCATAATACCGTTCTCGAGTCGGGACGTTTCGATTTGAAGCAACCCTTTTGGACCACCTGGTTGAACAACCATATACAGGTCGGCGTTCGGTACCTGCATCTTCGTTTTAAAATCGCTCAGCAACTGATAGTTCGTGTTCATGACGTAAGTATCGCCTTTAAAGAACTTGGCTTGTGCCGTTTTGTCATCTTGCGTGAAGGACTCCGGATCCAGCAGACCTTCTTTGACCAGTTTATTAAAGTAAGTCACATAATCTTTGAAATCGTTCGTGGAGTTGGCGAATTCGAATTGTTTCGTCTGTTCGTTAAACCGCGTGCCGTTGGCGAGTCCCCAACCGCCGGTTACGCCGTATTCAACGGCAGCGATGCTCAGCGTCGATTTGCCAGTGAATTCGTCGGACCATACGTATTTCGCGCCGGTGAAAGCTTTCACTTTTTTCAATGCCTCGTAAAAGTCTTCATAGGTCCATTTGCCTTCCAAGGCTTTCAAGTCGACGCCCGCTTTTTCGAATATGTCTTTCCGAATAACGTAGGAATAGCCTCCACCAGCTACTTCCCACATACCCGGAAGCACGTAGTACTTGCCATCCGACTTTAACTTGGCGCGCAAATCCTTATCCATTCCCCAGTCTTTGACAGCCTTCATATAGTTCGGCATATACTGTACCCAATCGCTAATCGGGACAATTTGGCCGCCGGCTACGAAAGAAGATTCATCGTAAGTTTTCGGAATAATGAAAGGAGCATCGCCGCTATTGACCAGAAGTGATTTTTTGTTCTCATATTCGGTCCGCGCTGTTACGTTTAAATCGAACGTTACATTCGTCTTCTCCTGAATCGCACTCCAAAGCCGCCAATCTTTTTTATTCGGATAGTTTTCATGATCGCTATACATCATGGAATAACTTACAGGCTCATTCGAATGAAATGTCTTTCCTTCACCAAACGAGTAAGTCAATGCTTTTTCAGCACCTCCGGTGCTGTTCGGTGTTGCGCTGGAGGATTCCTTGCTATCCGTGCAAGCTGTCATACCTACTGCAATCATTACCGCCAATGCTGCTCCTAATGTCTTCTTTGTTCTTCTCATATTGCCACCCTTTCATAATGAGTTTTAATTTTATAGCAAAGAGGCTGCAGCGTTCATGAGGCGTGCATTCGGGTGCTGCTGCAGCACTCTGACAAACAGCTATTACCCCTTCACGGAACCGATCATCATACCTTGAACGAAATACTTCTGTACAAAAGGATAGATACAAATTATTGGCAGTGATGTTAATACCATCGCGCTGGATTTGATGGTTGCCGCGATTTGCGCGACTGAATCGGAATTGGCGCCTACCTCTGTAGGACTTACCGCGCTGTCGATGATCTGTTTCATATACAGAGCGACCGGCCACTTATCCTTCGACTCCAGGTAAAGAGAGGGACCAAACCAGTTATTCCAGATGGAAACCATGCTGAACAAGACCATGGTAGCCAGAATCGGTTTGGATAAGGGCAGCGTAATCCTCATAAAAATGCCATAAATACCAAGACCATCAACAGTAGCCGCTTCTTCTACTTCATTCGGCAAGCTGGCAAAAAAGGTTTTCATCAAAATTACATTGAAAGCACTGATCGCGCCAGGAATGATGATCGCCCACATACTATCTCGCATATGCAGAGTCTTCGCTATCAGTAAGTAGTTCGGAATCAGCCCACCTCCGAAATACATCGTGAAGAGCACGAAAGGAATAAAAAATTTGTTCAAGCGCAGTCTATCCTTTGATAAAGGATAGGACATAACGGCCGTCGCAGCTACAGAAATGATCGTTCCGACAACAGCATACATGATGGTATTACCGTAATACCGGAAAAAATCCGGCTTACTCAGAATGACCTGATACGTCTGGGCCGTAAATTCCACGGGGAAAATGGTGACCTTACCCGCATAAACCGCAGCTTCCGAACTGAAGGACTGCGCGACCAAATAGAGAAACGGATATATCGTCATGATGACGACAAGAGCCATGATGAAGCCGTTTATGACTTCAAACGTACGATAGGATGTGGACTCCTTCACCTGAATTGCTCCCTTCTACCACAAGCTTGATTTCGTTGTTTTCTTTGAAATATAGTTCGCCGTCGTGACTAAGATAAGGCCGATGATTCCCTCAAATAAACCGACTGCCGTAGCATAACTAAAGTTGCCGCCGGCGTTGCTTGATCCCCCAACCGATCCTCCGATCCCCATCCGATAGACGTAAGTGGAGATAACGTCTGCCGTTTCATAGGTTAACGGGTTGTAGAGAAGCAAGATTTTCTCGAAGTTCGAACCCATGATTCCGCCGATATCCAAGATGAGCAGCGTCATGATCGTTGGCAGAATGCCGGGAATCGTAACGTGCCAAGCGAGCCGCAGCCGATTGGCTCCATCCACTTTGGCTGCTTCGTATAAATCCGTGTTAATGCTCGTCATCGCTGCCAGATAGAGAATGGTCCCCCAACCGAGACCTTGCCAGATGCCGGACGTTACATAAATCGTCGGGAACCATTGCGGCAAGGAGATGAACGATATTTTTGCAAAGCCCATATGTTCGATCAATGTATTAAATGGCCCCGTCAAAGAAAGCAATTCCTTGGTCATGCCCGCAACAATAACAATAGAGATAAAGTGAGGAAGATAAGATACGGTTTGAACGAATTTCTTCAATTGAACCCGTCTCAACTCATTGAGCAGCAAGGCAAAAATCAATGTGAGCGGAAACCTAACGATTAGATAGATGACGCTTAATGAAAGATTGTTGCGGAAGGCTCTCCAGAAGGAAGGATCCTTCATGAACATGCGAAGTAGGATAAGCCGACCCATTCGGTACCAAACAAGTTGGTTCCGCCCCTATACTTGCGGAAAGCGATTACATTTCCAAGCATGGGTACATACTTGAAAATAATGAAATAAATGACAGGAATAAGTAAAAAGGAATACAACTTCCACTCTTTTCTGACGTGTCTCAGAAGAGGAGTTTTTAAAACCGCATTATTTTCAACTGACATACAACCACCACTTTCTTCTGGAAGATTCCCTTTATTTATGTACCAAAAAACCATCGCTATCGTACTTCATCACCAGTCCATTAAATTCGTACGCACTCTCAGAAAGCGCATACAAAATACCTTGAAAAACGTTTTCGTTACCTACGTCATTGTGCGTTCTACTTACGTTCCCCGCGTTATTCGAGTCATAAAAATCTGTAATTATTAAATATTTTTTCGCAAATTGGTGCGGTTGTACGTGTAGCCCGAGCACCATTTAATTAATATTATTTTACAGAAATGCCCCTTTTTTTACCATAGAAGAATAAAAGAAAACTTGTAATTATTAAATATCTTTTTAAGCACCGTATAGGCATGTTATGATGAACTTAGTGCCTCCTTTTCCCAAGAAAGGAAGCGATCCTGCATAATCCCGGAGCTGATCTTTGCCATGGACTTCGAGCAGTTCGAATCAATTGTCCCCGAGGTTTTCTTATTCGTCGACCGCCGCTGTTTCCCCGACTGGGAAATCATCCGACAGGAAATCGATTTTTACGACATGACGTTCGTCGTCAAAGGAAAAGCGAATTATTTTGTTAACGGCGAGAAAATCACGGTGGAAGCAGGGGATATGCTTTACATCCCCCAGGGAAGCATCCGTGAGGCGCATACCTTCAAAGATGATCCCATGCATTCCTATGCCTTCAACTTTACTTTGCTGCAGCCCTCCGGTGAAATCCGGTTTCCGTTCGAAACCGTAACCAAAAATCGCATCACAAGCGAAATCTTAAACTACATCCTTGAATTTAATCGCGTTTGGAGTGGCATGCAGCCCGGATATCGGATGTTCGCGAGGGGCATCTTTCATTTGATTCTCCACCGGTTGCTGGCGATTTCCTTTCACCATTCCCCGAAATCCCTTTCCGATATCCGGATCGACAAGATCAAGGAGTTCATCATCGACCACTACTCGAATGAACTGGATTTGGCGACCGTCGCCAAGGTGGTCAATCTGCACCCAGTGTATCTCGGCAAGCTCTTCAAAACCAGCACGAGCTACAGTGTTAAGCATTTCATCAACATCATTCGGGTCAACAACGCGGAAATGATGCTTTCCGGCGGCGGATTTTCCGTCTCGGAGGTGGCCGAGCGCTGCGGGTACAAGGACATCAGCTATTTCAGCAATGTTTTCAGATCCATTAAAGGCTATCCTCCGTCAAAGGCAAGCATGCAAAAAAGAACCTCCGAATGAACAATGAACCGGGGTCCTAACGTATCATTTTCTAAAGAACTAAATACTTAAGGTACAAGGGCCTTCCAGTATGACCAAGCCTTTAAATACTCAGCTGAATCATATGGATGGTGTTTTAAACAGATCCCGATGCGACAATAAAGCTGAATGATGACTTCTTCGATAAGCCTTGCTCTCCCAATAGGCTTATGATTTAGCAAAGTGAAAGTTGAAATTAAAGTTTCTAGGTTCAAATCGTCAGGCGAGGAGCAAAAGGCATAAATAAAATCATATATGACAGGCCCAACCATAGGTGAAGGATCGATTACTCTTGTTATTGCATTTTGTTCAAATACGAAATTATGGACACCACAATCACCGTGAAGCAAGAACCTTTCATATCCTTCACCTGTCGATATGTTTCTAACAAATGATTTCACTTTATAATAATCCTCGACTGGTAAACAGCTACCCACATTAATTCGAGCATATTCCACACCCCGATCAATGAAATTATGCCAGGTTTCACACGGATCCTCTAACCAGTAACCCCACTTATCCGTTTGTTGATAGATTTCGTAATGATTTAGAAGATCTTTGATCAATACAGTTAGCCAGTCTATTTTTGTACCACGATTAAAATGCGTCGTACCAGCAGTATAGACATACACAATGAACGTTTTAGCAGGATCGATATAGAGTAGTTTAGGTAATAGTGTGCTATTTAAATAAGCTTGATGCAATTGTTCGACCAAGAAAATATTTTCTGAGCTATCGAGCTTCAAAACGTATTTGGGACTGTCGCTGACTGTAAGCGTATATACTAGTCCTTCCGTGGTTCCATTCATCTTATTAAGAACCTTAGTGGTGCCATCAATTACACTTTTTTCACGAAGATCTTTAATGATCTCGTTTACATCTATTCCAAGTGTCACTTTTATCCCCCCAAAAAATTACCTATTTATTTTATATCGTTTACTCTCGGTTTGATAGGTATAGATTGGATATATTCAATCTTACTGCCCTTTACTTTAATGAACCCAAAAAGGAGGTTACCCCGCGGCAACCTCCTTTGTTTAAATGTATCTGGTGCTCATATAGCAATATTTTCTCCAGGTGCATCCACAACAGAAGCCAATCTAACATTCAAGCAACTCCATACTTGTGTTGTCTACGCTAACGAATCGTAAGGTTCTTATCGACGAGAAATGAGCCTGTCCACTCTTCTAACGAACTGAAACGGTGTTATGGAGCCAATAATGAGTGAATGGATACGCTTTCACTTACAATAAGGCGTCTGGAGTTCGTTAAAACGATAACTTCTTGTAATTTAATCAAATAAGACTTGCTGAGTTCGTTAGGCGTCCCCGTCAAAAAAAGGAAAGACTCTCAACAGATTAAAGCAGCCCTCGACGCCAAAAGCACTTTCGGAGTTGGATAAAACGCAAGAAGCTAACCATCTCACCGCATCATAAACAGGAAAATCTCAGACACCCGAGATTCTCCATTCAAAGAGCAACTAGCCATGACCACGTTCATCGAAAAAATATCATCTCAATGCTTACAAGAGTAACTAGGTATAAATCTGTCTACTTGCGATACAATCTTTTCATCTTTGAAAGGAAAAGGATTTTTATGAATTGAACTAAGTATTTTTTGTAAATATGGATTTCTCGATTATGCTGATCGCGGTCGTCCATGCCGTCCCCCGCCCAAAAAGAAGCTGTCTCAATCGTAGAAAAAGATAGTTCAACATTAAGTAACTTCCAACCTATTGGGAAAGCCTCTTTAAGAGCGACCCGAGCCTATCCAAATTTTGTTCATTCGCTTCTTCGCAAATGGGTTTGAGATTGTTATATTCTTTCTCCGTTTCGAAAGTCTGCCGGAAAGTGATCTCTGTCCCACCGTCAACGTCCTCGAATGTGGCAGTCAGAATAAAGTGAGGGCTGGATTCGTGCCGCAGCACAATACATTCGGGCCCGATTTCCTGAAGAATGCTTCGGTTCGGATAGTCGACTCCATTAGGCCCATGCATGGTATATTCCCAGACGCCTCCTAGACTTAAATCAAAAGAGTGGAAAGTATTCGTGAAACCGTTTGGTCCCCACCACTGGGCCAGAAGTTCCGGTTCCGTCCAAGCCCGGTATACCAAATTCCGAGGGGCACCGATCTTCCGACGAGAGACGAGTTCGAAGGTGTCTGCGTTGCTTTCCCCAAGAGATGCTCCGAGAAGGTCCAACATTTCCTTAGTTCCATGCTCGCGTTGTTCCGGCGTATCGTGGCCGTCGAAAAACGTTCCCTGCTCTGTAAATATTAGTCTGACGCCATCGCTCGTCGGCATAATTTCAATGGTTGAAATGGAAACCGATATCCGGGTTTCTCCTTGGTCCAGACTGTACGTGTAGACGAGACGCTCATTGGGCACGATTTCCTGATAATAAGCCTCAAATGTATAGACAGGTCCCCCTGGGGGGCCACCCTGGCTGAATTCTCGTCCTCCGATGCGAAAATCGAATACCTCAGCAGGCTGGAACCAGCGAGCTTTGGCGCTCCGGTCCGACCATGCCGCAAACACACGTTCCGGAGCAGCCTGGTAAATGCGCTCAATTTGGAATGTAGAATGAGTCGTAAATCGCTGTTTCATAAGAAAATCCTCCCTATAAAGAACTCATGTTAATTTATCGTTTAGAAAATCGCCAAGCAGATCAAGACGGCGTTCCCAGTACAACCGGTGTTCAACAATATACTTTTCGTGGCTTAACTTCATCGTTTCCAGTAATGAAATAAATGCGTCAATTGAAGGTGGCTCCTGATGATGCATTCGCTCGCCCACGCGTTCGAGTTCGGCCAGAAGTTTTTGTTGGATTTTTATATTCTTCCGTACCCGTTCAATCTGAATAGCCACGATGTCAGACGGGGTATACGTATCACCTTTAAGGACCGACTTAATTTCTACAAGCGATAAGCCTAAATCTTTTAGAGACAAGATTTGATGCAGCAGTTTAATGTCGGCTTCGTTATACAACCGATGACCGGAATCGGAATGCCATGACGGCGAAAATAAACCGATCTGATCGTAAAACCGCAGGGTGCGGACAGTAAGTCCTGTCAATTTGGCAAGATCCCCTACTTTCCAATGCTGCTGCATAACCCACTCCTTTCTTTGAAGCTAGCTGTTTACCGGTGTCTTTAGTATAAAACATGACGTTGCGTAAGGTGCAAGAGGGTTTATCGTTAATATTTTTATCTTTTTTTAAGTTTTTCATAGATCCCACTAAAGTTTTACTTACTTCCCTCCGTCTTTGCCTACGAAATAAGCAGTCTGTGAAGTAACTGTTCATGGCTCTCGCTCTAAGCTATCCTGCCGATCGGGAAAGCCAGTCCATTTGAAACAGCAGTTGAACATGCAAGTAATAAAGCATCATCAAAATTCTTACCTGATAAGGCTACAAATCTTCATTGATTGCAGAAATAACCTTACACCAATTATTTCTAAATATGATTGGCATTATCCTCCCTCTATGGAGAATCACTTTTCTCTCAAGTACTCACGTTTTCTTAGATTTTGACCTTGAATGGCTTAAAAGGAGATAAAGACTCAGCATTTGGATGACAGAATAGTTTTTAAAGTTACTTAATTTGCGTAGATTTCGAATATTAAATCCAATATTATTCAAAATTCACTTCCTTTCATATTTTCTGATATCGAGTTTTAATAGCATAAATAGTAAAATGACTAAAACTCGCAAAAAATCCCGAGATATCAATTATGATATCTTCGGGATTTTTCTTGTTGCAGTCGTTCGACCAATTGATTCAAAACCGTGTTCTTGCAGCCACCGGCTTTCCTTATCGTCATGGTTGTCCATTTGCAATTTCTGCATAATGTTTTTAAGATGATTTTTCACCGTATGCTCCGATATACCCAATCCATCCGAAATTATTCGGTTAGATTTTCCACTTGCGACCCATTCCAGTATTTCTCGTTCTCGACCTGTGATAAGCGCATTGGGTGCCTCGTGTTTTTCCACAGGTGTAAATTCCTGTAGTAATCGCAAGGCAAGTTCCCTGGACATAGGGGCTTCGTCTACAGCAATAGCTTTAAATATTCATGCCAGGAGTTCGGACTCAAATTTTTAAGCAGATAACCCTGCGCTCCTTTTTTCAAAGCTTCAAACAAATGTGTAATATCATCGGATACAGTGACCATTACAATTTTGACGTAGGGAAATTTTTCTTTTATTTGCTTCGTAGCCTCTAAACCATCCATTTGCGGTATGTTAATGTCCATCAAAATTAAATCTGGCATCCATTCTTCTGTAAGCTTGATCGCCTCTGCACCACTTCTTCCCTCTGCAACGATATCGAAGGAAGAATCCATACTTAAAATACTATGGATACCTTCCCTGGCAAGGTGGTGATCATCTACAATTAATACCCGAAAAGGCTGATCCATCAGGATGCCTCCTTCCAAATTCCTACGTTTGTTTACCATCAGAATTAATTTGAAACATCCAACCGTAATTTTCTATATAACTAACTATACGCAATAAATTCAAATTCAAAATGACTCGAAAGAGCCATAATGCATGTTTTAGCGTAAAACCTTCATGAAATGTTCAAACTCGCTTAGCTGACATAGCACTTTCTAGTCATGTCAGACTTGTAATTGCTAGTTATAATAGCATGGAACATTCCTGATGGGATTTTTTGATAGTGAGGTTTTGACTGAAGGAAGGAGCCGTTTATCATTTCATTTATGCAAGCAACTCACCGATCGTGAGGAAAGCACCTGGTTTCACACTCCAGAACTTGAAAGGGCAGAATGTAAGTTTAAGTGAATCTACCGGCAAGGAAGATATCGAAAGAAACATAGCTTAATTGACTAAATAACAAGAAGGAGTCTCCAACAATGAAGAAAAACTGGATTATGTTCGTGCTTTTCTGTTCAGCAGCTATTCTCGGTTTAGGCATATTATTTGAAAAAGCTGCAACACATAAAGCCACAGAGCAAAAAGCAGAAACAGCTGCTAAAATGCCTGCAGTTACTCTAAATGCTGATATGGCTCAAACGATATTTAAACAAAACTGCATGTCCTGTCATGGAACTGATCTCCAAGGCGGTGCAGGTCCCAATTTGCAAAAAGTTGGTAGCAAGCTTTCTCCTGAACAATTGTACAAAAAGATAGAAAGCGGCGGTGGTATGATGCCATCTTTTAAGTCAAAGCTGAGTAATGAAGAAGTTGCGAATCTAGCCAGCTGGCTAGCTGAGAAGAAGTAGATTGCATGAAGCTGCCATCCTTTTGGGATGGCGGCTTCATTTAATTTCGCCAAGATGCGCCTTGTAGTCTTATAGCGTTTGCAACAACGGATACAGAACTCAGCGCCATAGCCGTTCCAGCGATCCAAGGCGTCATAAAACCCATGAAGGCTAGTGGTATAGCCAAGACATTATACATTAACGCGAAAATTAAATTTTGACGAATGTTGCGCATCGTCTTATGGCTCATAACAATGGCATCCGCAACGCCCCCCAAGTCATTATGAAGCAAGTTTACGTCTGCTGCTTCCTTGGCGATCTCCGCACCGGTACCCACAGCAATACCAATATCTGCGGCTGCCAGCGCCGGGGCATCATTCACGCCATCACCTACCATCGCTACACGTTTACCTTTTTGCTGCAACGTTCTTATCAAATGTACCTTGTCCTGCGGCAGCATTTCCGCATAAATAGCTGTTATACCAGCTTTTTCAGCTATTGTATTGGCTGTTCTTAGTTGGTCGCCGGTCACCATTGCGATTTCTATACCCAGTTTTTTCAACCGTCGTATGGCTTGAGGCGTAGATGGTTTTAATGTGTCCATGAGGGCAATAATTCCTGCAGGCGCACCGTTCACCGCTGCAAACAGTACCGTCTTTCCTTCTATCTCTATTTGTTCTGCTACTTGAGCAAACCTCTCCATGGAAATCCCAGTCTGACTCATAAAAGTTTTAGAGCCGATAAGAATGTCGTGTTTATCTACTTGCGCCGTCACACCCAAACCAGCTATTGCTTGAGAGGAAGCAGACTCTTTGACCTGAAGTCCACGCCTAACAGCTTCTTTCACAATCGCTTTTGCATAGGGATGCTCCGTTCCTTTCTCAGCAGCAGCAAGCATACGAAGAAGGCGCTGTTCCTGACCCGGATCTGTGATGATATCTGTAACCCGGGGAGATCCATGGGTGAGTGTTCCCGTTTTATCCAGTAAAACGATATCGATCTGCTGCAATTGCTCAACATATTTGCCTTCTTTAAATAAGATACCCGACTCCATAGCTCGGCTCGTACCCACCAATATTGAAGTTGGCGTCGCTAACCCTAAAGCGCAAGGGCAAGCGATAACGAGTACGGCGATTGCTTTGAACAGCGCTCCTTTGAAGTCCCCCGGATTAAGCCAAAAGGACCAAACACACATAGTGAGCAATGCAAGCACCAGAACTGAAGGAACGAACACCGCCGCGATGCGATCTACATATCGCCCGATCTCAGCCTTAGAGCCCTGTGCTTCCTCCATCAAATGGATCATTTTGCCCAAAGCAGTATTTGGTCCAAGCGCAGTCACTTGCATAGTAATGACACCGTCCATATTAACGGATCCACCTATCAGACCGTCATATTGACGCTTCTCAGCAGGTATGGACTCTCCGGTAACGAAGGACTCATCAATGGCAGACTTGCCACTTATAACTCGTCCATCCGTAGGAACAACTTCTCCAGGAAGGATCAGGAGTGTGTCCCCAATTTTGACGTTATTTAAAGTTATGGTCTCTGGGTGGTTCTCACTTCCGATGATTGTAACTGTTTGCGGACTTAGACGGCGTAGTTGATGAATGGTCTTCATACTTCTTTCTTTGGCGGAAGCTTCTAACCATTTACCAAGCAGCACGACAGTAATAATCATGGCGCTTGTCTCAAAATACACCGCATGAGGGTCAGCTCCTCCTGAATGCAGCATGTGCATGGTCATGTAATGACTGTACAAGTAGGCGCAAGTCGTACTAAGGACGATAAGTACATCCATATTGGCACTTTTGCTTCTTATCGCCTTCCAAGCATTAAAGTAAAATGGAGCACCTATAGCAAACTGAACTGGCGTCGCGAGCGCCCATTGAAACCATGGCTGAAGAAACAGGTCAGGAATCCAAATTCCGGATGTCATCGTATAATGACGAACCATTGCCCACAAAAGAGGAAGTGTCAAAAGCGCAGAAACAAGTAATTTTGCACCTAAACCAAGTACTGTTTTCTTAGACTCTCTCCCTTCTTCAAACTTTCTCGCTGAATATCCCAATTGCTCGATACGCTCAATAATTCGCCCTCTAAGCACAGAATCGGAGTCCAACACTAACGCGGCCCGTCCCAACGGTAAATTGACTGCGATTTCATGAACGCCAGTCATCTTGCCAATGACTTTCTCAATACGCGCTGAGCAAGCTGCACAAGTCATCCCCTCTATTTCTAAGCTTATTTTTTGAAGCGCTGAATGTTCATTCAACTTCTCCACCTCCCATACAAATCACCGTACTTACTTGCAACTATATGGGGTATGATCTAGGATCATGCTAGATTCGTTGTAACTTTTTAAATCGAGATTAATTGCAAATATCATCATATGGACAAATATATGGCTTAAAATAGCTCTTTCGAGTCATGCTGTTTTTTTGTTGCTATTTGCAGGCATCGCAAGCGCACATGTTGTTGTGTATCCACAACAAACCATGCAAGGATCTTACGAAAAGTTCACTGTTCGTGTTCCTACGGAAAAAGAAGTTCCTACTGTTAAAGTAGAAATTAAAATTCCAGCTGAGGTGGCCGTCTCTCGCTTTGAACCTATGGCGGGATGGAAATATGAATTGACCAAAGATAGCGCAGGTAAAATTGCGAGCGTCGTTTGGACAGCAACGACTGATGGGCTTTCTAGCACTGAATTCGGCGAATTCAATATGCAAGGAAAAGTAGGAGATCAAGCAACATCCATCTCTTGGAAAGCATACCAAACTTACAAAGATGGAAGTGTCGTTGAATGGATCGGGGCAGCAGGTTCAGACAAGCCTGCATCCGTTACAAACGTAAATCCAAAACCAGCGGCTGCTAAAATGGATTCAGATGGACATGATCATGGTGGTGGTGCTGTCGCAGCTGCTCATGACGAGGATACTGGAAACTCTAAGCTTCCTCTTTATCTTTCAATTGCTGCACTTGTACTTGGAGTTTTATCTCTTATTACTTCCTTGTTAAAAAAAGGAAAGTGATAGCTGTGTCATGAAAAAAGATCGTTTCATTCCTGTAAAGGTTGAAACGATCTTTTTTAGTTTTACCCATTCATACAGAATCTCTACTGAACTTTCTTTATTTCACAGTTAATGTCCCATAGTACATATACATGCCACAGTGAAATTTATAGGTCCCCGGCTTTAAATCTTTTAAAGTTGTGATGTTATCTCCTTTTTCCAAATAGACATCTATTCCCAAATCAGGGGAGCCAACGCTTCTGATACAAGTAAAGCCACTTCTTTTTTTAAAATTTAATTTTGTTGGCACTCCTGCCTGAACTTCGATGTTAGCAGGATAAAAGCCATCATCTTTTACATTTATCGTAGCAACTTGATAACCTTCATGCTGCGTAATTACGGGTTCTTCGGCTGATGACTCGGTATGCTGAAAATAAAATAGAGCAAAGATAAAAAGACATATAATAAGGATTCCCGAAATTAGACCTATCTTTGAGTACTTTGTCATATGCTTTTCCCCCTTTCGCTGTCTATATACTGTATATAAAAAACAACCTACGCCAATGATCGGCAAGGTTGATTATACACCTTATCATTAAATTAGAATGACTCCTTGGTGCTAATAATATGAATGATTAGTGAATATTTGTTTTGTACATCTGCCTATATCTAATTAGATGCTGCTTCGATCTGAGAAGCATTAATAATCGTACTATTTAGTGAATCATAATTCATATTACCCTGTTAGAATTTCTTCAGTATCTAACAACCTATATAAAACCAACATCGAAACTGCCAAAACAATATCCATGAAAATAATTGAAAGTGTAGGGAAATCTGAGATCACCATAACTCCCAGCATCGCCCCCATCATACCTCCCATTAAGCCTGCTAACATACCATCCAGTGAAGCAAGAAGATGTAGTGACTTACCGGATACATAACCAATAATCATCCCAAAGGTGACTCCAATAACGGTTGAAAGAAATAATTTTTCCATCACAATTCCGGCTATTGTACCGACAAGCAGGCTTGATACCATAGCAATCGTCATTGCTGCCATCATACCCGTCATTTTAGATAGAAGTGTGCTCTTTGATCGTAAGTGAAAAATGAGAACAACTACTACTAACAGGACGAAAATGAGAGATGCAATACTTGTATTCATCGTTAATTCAGATGGTCCCATTTGGATCTCTGTTGCTGAGTCTCCACCGTGCTCATGAGCTGCTGCTGGTAAAACATGAGAAAATAAACATAATATCATGCATAAACCACATATTTTGAAATAAATGCCTTTTATTAATCTTCTCAATAGACTTTCACCTCTTTTTAAAAATAGACAATTTTCCATACGCCACGTTATATCCTATAAAGATGATACTCAACTCATTACTCTTTATTCTGAAGAACCAAATTAACCTAGTAGCTGTTTTAAGGCTGGTACTCTTCGAATAACTAATGAATCCAAGATCAAAACGATTAGCAAGGAAATTCCAACAAGTGGAAAGACTATACCTAACAGATTGGTGATAACCGCGACCCATTTGACCATTTTAAAATCCTTTGGCAGAGCTGGAGATCCTACTCTTCCCTCTGGTTTTCTCAACCACCACATAACAACTCCGCTAACAGCAACTAGAATAATGCCGAGACAAACCATCAAGCATATAATTTGATTAGTCACTCCAAAGTACTCACCTTGGTGCAGTGCGATGCCAATCGTTACGGCTTTAGCCATGAAACTGAAGTCCTTAAATCGCTGATCCGCCAATACTTTCCCACTATATTGATCAATATGAAGGGTCGTTTGTTTCTTTAGATCTGCTGTCGTTGAATAGATGGTATACACACCTTTCTCATCTGCTGGAAGAGCAATTTGATAACCTGGTGCCAGTTCCATATTTTTGCCAATACTCATCACTTGCTCAATAGAAATGGAACCACTCATACCTGAAGTAGAATTCGGAATTGGAAGTTGCTCTGCAGCCCATGGAACACCGTTTACCACATCTTTGGTCGGGATAGTCGATTCTGGCTTTTGTGGATCAAATGAGAAAAATCCCTGAGGATATGTAGCTGATTTATTGATATATGTACCCAAAATACCTGACCATGGTAATCCCGTTAGTATCAATGCCGCGATGAACAGAGATAACCAAAATGCCGTCACAGCGTGCATATCGCGCCAGAATACCCGCTTCCCTCTATTTACGCGTGGAAGCACGATACCATAAATTGATTTTTTGCCTAGTTCATTTTCTTAATTTGCTCTTGCACTGTTAATTGCTGTAGTCCTGGTTGTACGTAATAATAATCCTTGTACATCATGGACTCAATTTGCGGCTTAAATAAATAAATAAATAAATAAATGCCACCGGTCACAGCCAAAATAACCAAGAAAGGCGCAAAGATCATACCTGCATAAAAATGCCACCTCCATATGGCTGCATATAAATTTTTTATCTTAGTCGTTTGTTGCCCTCCACTTACCATTTCAACACCAATACTCATGGTTAGATAACTCTCCCTTTCCTACACAGATCAGAATGTGGTTTTTTATCAAATTAATACTTTGGTAAAAACTCATTAAGTGTCCGTTAAAAATAAAATTTTAGAATGACACCAATAAATAAAACAGCGGCAACCATGGACGAGAAAATAAAGTCCAAGACTGCCGCTGTTTTATTAAGCTATCGTTCTGTGTCCTTTCGATAGATGATGATAAATAAACACTTATACCAAATTATACCATAATCTTGCCGTTGTTGCGTTAATCTACCCTTTAGCTGAGCGCGCTCTTTTAAACTTGTCGGCAATCGGACTATGTTCATGTCACAAATCGGCAATCGGATCAAGTTTTTGACACTGAGAATTGACAAGAACTTGGTGTTCGGCGACACAAACATATGCGCTTTTTCTTTCGGATTGACAAAAAAACTACAAGCTTTACTACACCAAACTTAAAAGGCTGCTCTCTCATTGATATATGATGAGAAGAACAGCTAGTTACTCAAACTTGATTTTTGGGGATTCCATTTAAACCTGGAACATAATCAGCGGCCTTCTCGCTCGTTAAGGTTTGTGCTTCCTCAAGGAAATTGGCGTGATTCTGTTGATTGTTTTTACTATCTGCTCGGTTATTTTCCCACAACTCACCTTCACCACATTTCCCATCATAGGTCTCTGATAGTCCACTCGAGTTTTAATATTGGCACAAAGTGGCTGATTTTATTACTCCTTAAATGAGTACACTATTTATGTTTTTAATTCCTCAGATGGGTGGGCTAATGTCATGACAACACACGATCAACAACAAGAAAATCACGCTAAGGACCAAAGAGACAACAAACCAAATCATGGTAAAAGCAGAAAAAAGAAGAAGTAGAAATAATGGAATATATGTTGAAAACATAATACAGGTGGTTAACAAAAGCACACAAAAAAGCCCAGGGAATGTTTGTCCTTAGGGCTTTAAGTGTGTTTTATCAGAAACCATCATATATCCTCTCAAAAAAACAAGCAAAGCCAAAGTAGCTGAAACTACCTTTACTTTGCTTATTTTACTTACAAATTCTCAAGGCTATTTGCTTTTCGTGTGGCCATATGCTCCATTAGAAATGAAACATACGTTTCATCTCGAACTAACCATGCTGCATAATCCCTTTTGACGTAACGCTCTGCCTCTTCGAAAGTAGAAAAAAGTTGATTGGACTCGACCCCGTCCACATCAACTACCCATCTGCCTCCCGATGGAAAAATAAACACTTGTTGTTCATTTCTATTTTCATAAAGTGATCCATAAACGGAATTTTTCATGTTAAATGTATTTTTATTCGCATCTGCGCGAATGGGTTCCATCTGAAATGACTTCGCTACATAACATTGATAGGCTTCGTCTGTCATAGAGCAACCGGAAGCTTTAGAATGGCCTCCTCCTCCATAAAGACCCGCAATTTCCGAGACGTCGATGTGCTCGTGAATCGTTCGAAAGCTTATCTTTTTACTGCCCATATTCAAGATTGCGATGTAATCCAAATGAGGATTTTCTTTGCCCAAATCGTTTCCAAGTTCAGAATGATAAGATTCCGCATGAACTATACCTACATGATGATCATCTATACGGGATTGGATGATTTCTCTCTTTTTTCTGTGCACATAGCGTTCGATTTTTTCTTCTTCCATATCTAAAATTTTTTCTTCAAAGGGATCGAACGCAAAGTGCTCGCTTTGCTGAATGCGCGACACCATTTTTTCCTCGAATTCTTCGATGGAAATTAGATAAAAGAGGTCGTTTAATCGTTTGGCAACAATGTTTTCATTCTGTTCCCATTCCCATGTATCATACTGACGGACCAATTCGACGAACTTATCTAATCCCTTCATTGGCTTCATCAATCCGTTCTGGATCAGATACTCATAAAATAGAGAAGTTGCAGATGTAAGTTTTCCATTTTCATACGCGATCTGAATAATTCCCCATGGATATATGTTTAAATGGAGCGAGGTTTTATGATGATCAATAAGTTTTACTTTTCCACCCGATTTCACAAACTCGTTAAGCCCATGTTCATTCGTTTCATCCACGGATAAGTCTGTGATAAACAAATGGCTCTTTTTTCTTGATTTTTCTAAAAAGCGTTTTACTTGTAGATTCAACCCTCCGACAGAGTTATAACGGATTTCTACCTTTTCACCAAATGCTAATCGAGCTATTATACCGCAACCTACTCCATCCAGATCATTATGAGTATACAAATGATACAAGGGTACACCATCCTGTTAATATTTTCCATTATAATACCCTCTATCAAGTCACTTTATTCGATGTTAATGGATAGAAAAATACCCTTGTTTAATGAATTTTCCTGCTTTTTCTTCCTGCTTCTGTTGTCCGAGCAGGCTGCCGAATATTGACGGCAGCCTCGTCCTGGTTTCTTATTGAACGCTAACGTTTCTCCGTTAGTGTAGCGGATGAGACACAATCAGACCTAAAAAAATGTTCGGGCAACTATAGAGAACCTTACCATAAATTACGTAGTTTTTTTGTGTAATTGATAATAGTTTTTAATGTTGCTCTCATTTCATTTTATTAATATTGTTTTAAACTCACTATAACGTGTTTTTCTAAAAAACAGGTATCCTTTTATAGATTGAGGGAAAAATAAAAAATAAGTTGTGGGAAACCACTGTAAAGAAAGGAAATTATATATGAAAGCAAGTCAAAACAAATTGAAAATTTTACTTAGCAAAGTACCAGAAGTTACTATTTTCTTCTGGATAATCAAGATTTTATGCACAACTGTCGGTGAAACATTTTCCGACTTCTTAAATGGCAACGTTGGATTAGGTTTAACTCTCACTACAATAATTATGGGGATAGCACTTATCGTTGTATTGTATTTTCAATTCAGAGCAACTAAATATGTCCCTGGCATTTATTGGCTAACCGTTATACTTATAAGCGTATTCGGAACATTAGTAACCGATAATATGACAGACGGATTCAAAGTACCGCTTGAGTTTAGCTCGATAGTTTTCTTCGTACTATTAGGATTAACTTTTCTTTTTTGGTATCTTAGTGAAAAAACACTCTCCATACACTCGATTCGCACAAGAAAGAGAGAAGTTTTCTATTGGCTTACCATTCTTTTCACATTTGCACTTGGTACAGCTGTCGGCGATTTGTATGCCGAAAAGGTTGGTCTTGGTTATCTTAACACAGCAATAACAGTCGCTATTATCATAGCTTGTATGTTTTTGGCATGGAAATATGCAAAACTCAATGCGATATTAGCGTTTTGGGTTGCATACATTCTTACTCGTCCACTCGGAGCATCATTAGGAGATTATCTATCTCAGCCGAAAAAATATGGCGGGTTGGAATTGGGGGCAACCGTTACTAGTATCATTTTTCTTATTCCTATTTTAGCGATTATCATTTTCCTTGCTGTTACAAAATTTGACACCATTGCAAAAAGCCAAACTATAGCAACAGACCAAACAAATGCAAGCAAGAAAAATGTTTTGGTGCAAACCATCACAGTATTGTGTATTTTATTAGCTGTTGGTATAGGCGGTTATGTTTGGAGCAGTAATAATATAGCTCCTCAAGCAGATTCTTCACAAGCTACATTGACTGGACAATTAACAGATTTTATTAAAATTGAAAATGATATGCTAAACAACGTAAACTCAAATGACTTTGCTTCAGCAAAAACAGGGGCCGACGATTTGGAACGTGCATGGGACACATCAGCATCGAAGCTTCAAAAAATAGATAACACAACATGGACCCAAATTGATGGAACTATTGACGCAGTATTAACGGCAGTTCGTTCAAAAAGCCCTGATGCCAATAAGTGCAAATCTGCACTTAACAATTCTCTTAGTATCTTAAACGGAGCAAATAAATAAAAATGAAAAACGGTCGTAAGTATCGGTGACCATAGGTAAGCATTTGATGTAATCTCCAGCTTTTCCTCCGGGTAGAGAGGCCACCCAACTGGTAGCCCGAACCCCCACAGAACCCGGCGTGCGGATTTCCCGCACCGGGCTCTTTATCCGATCAGACGGGATAAAAATCTTCGGTCGCCGTCCTCATGGTTTCCTGCACTTTCCCGATACTTCGCTTCAATCCGGGCATAATTTCCTCTCGTATTTACGCACTGTACCATCTCTTACTTGATGTTTTTGTTGACCACTATCATTTTAATGCCTGCAAACGTTAAGTTGCTTTCCGCTTGTATACGCGCATCGCAAACAGATATGCGACGATCAGTATCCCTAAGCACCACGCGAGCGCAACCCAAATATCATTTCCGACAGGTTGCCCCGACAGTAGCGCACGGATGGAGTTCACGATCGAGGTCACCGGCTGGTTTTCGGCAAAGGCGCGAACGACCGACGGCATCGACTCGGTCGGCACAAACGCCGAACTGATAAACGGCAGGAAGATAAGTGGATAGGAAAACGCGCTTGCACCTTCCATCGTTTTTGCGGACAGTCCGGCAATCGCCGCGACCCAAGTTAAGGCCAGTGTAAACAACGCGAGTATGCCTGCTACGGCAAGCCATGGCAGTATTCCCGCGGACGAACGAAAACCCATAATCAACGCTGCGAGAATGATGACGATCACCGATATGGCGTTGGACATCAGAGAGGTCAGCACATGCCCCCAAAGCAAGGCGGAACGTGAAATCGGCATGGTGTGAAACCGCTCGAATATGCCCCGCTGCTTATCCATAAACAGGCGGTAAGCCGTATAGGCTATTCCGCTTGCGATCGCCATAAGCAGTATGCCTGGCAACAGGTAATTCACATAGTTATCCGTTCCGGTTTGAATTGCACCTCCGAACACATAGACGAACAGCAGCATCATCGCAATTGGAGTGAGGCAGACCGTGATGATGGTGTCCATACTGCGAAAAATATGGCGCATGGAACGTCCAAGCATAACGCTAATATCGGTGAAGAAATGATTCTTTGCCTTCTCCATTTACTTCGTCTCCTTTTTACCGACGATTGAGAGGAAAATCTCTTCTAATGTCGGTTGTTTTTCGACATACTCCACCTTTGCGGATGGGAACAGCTTTTTTAGATCCGAGAGCGTGCCGCTGGCGATGATCCTACCCTCATGCAGAATGGCAATACGGTCGGCAAGCTGCTCAGCCTCCTCCAAATACTGCGTGGTTAGGAGTACCGTCGTGCCGCCGCCCGCCAGCTCCTTAACAATCTTCCAAACCTCAATTCGTGCCTCGGGGTCAAGCCCAGTCGTCGGCTCGTCGAGGAAAATAATCTGCGGATTACCCACAAGGCTCAAGGCGATGTCGAGCCTGCGGCGCATACCACCCGAATAAGTAGACGCCCTGCGGTCGGCGGCGTCTGTCAATCCGAAGCGTTTAAGCAAGTCGTCCGCAACCTGAAGCGGATTTTTGAGGTATCGTAGCTTGGCAATCATGATCAGATTTTCCCGTCCGGTCAAAATTTCGTCTACGGCGGCAAATTGCCCGGTCAGACTGATTGCCTGCCGCACATTCTCGGGTTTTGACGCGACATCAAATCCGTTTACAGTGGCGGTTCCGCTGTCTTGTTTGAGCAGCGTGGTGAGGATTTTGACAACTGTTGTCTTGCCCGCGCCGTTGGAGCCAAGCAGGGCGAAAATCTCACCTCGCTTCACTTCAAAATCGACGCCCTTTAGGACTTCTGTGTCCTTGAAAGACTTTCGCAGACCTTTCACTTCAATTGTTTTTTCCATCCCGATATCCCCCTTTCACTTTTTTTTATCCGTAACCTTTTTCATGGTCTTGTTACCTTCTTGGTCAACAGAATCTTGATAGATGTCAGCGTAAGTTTTTGAATCTCTGATTAGATCGTCGCAGAAAGCCGCTACGTCTCTGCCCGTCACTTCGAGCACGCCTTTCCCCAAGGCCGCGCCCCCTTCAAAAAGATCGATAATCCCCGAGAGCAAACCCGTCCCCTCGGTCAGCTCAAGAGGGCCGACCTTAAAGAGATATTTTTGCATCTCTTTATAAACAATCTGATAATCTTGCGGGAGCGCTTTGACACGCACCACGTGTGCTCGCCACTCTTTTTTGCCTTCGATGATATCTCGTATTTTCATTTTATCCTCCTCCTATTTACCTAATTTTTTAGCGATATTATTGTTGAGTTGCTCGCGCCACTTGTCGCGAATAGACTTCGCCCCTTCTTCACCGGCCAGCGCTGAACAGAAGCCTTTGATATCGTCACCCAAAACCTCTTGGACACTCTGACCGTCCGCCGCCGATTCTTCCAGCAGGCCAAGCACACCGTCAAGAATTGGCATGAGATTGCGACCGGTGAAATCGGAGTGCGGCCAAAGATTGACATTAATTTTTTCCCATGCCGCTTGATAATCAGCCGGCAGCTTTTTGACTCGCGATTCAAAAAGTCTTAAATTCTTTAGTCATGTCGCTGCCGGTGATTTTTTCCCAAAAATTCATTGTTCATTCTCCTTTAACTCGTTAATTTTTGAGGATACGAACTCCCATTTTTCCCAGAACCTCCGCAGCTCCTCGCACCCCGCGTCGTTGATCGCGAAAAACTTTCGCGGCGGTCCCATGTCGGAGGGCTTCTTGGTGATCTCCACCAACTTGTTTTTTTCAAGTCGGATCAGGATGGTGTATACCGTTCCCTCCACAACATCTGTGAAGCCGAGGGCGTTCAGCCGCCGCGTGATTTCGTAGCCGTAGGTTTCTTTGCGGCTTATAATTTCAAGGACGCAGCCCTCAAGCACGCCTTTGAGCATTTCCGTTAGGTTTTCCAGCACAATCACTCCTTGCTATTCTGTATGACTGGTATGAAGTATTACTTACTACTACTATAAAGTATCACGCAGTAGATGGTCTGTCAATAGCGTTTGCTCTGCCACGGATTTTACATTTTCACTATCCTGTCCTTTAGTTGAGAAAAGGCTGCCGATTTGCCGGCAGCCTTTATCTTGACGTTAATTGAACTATAGTTATCCGTCCCTAATCACCCGATTATCGCTTCCCCATTCAAAACAAGTTCACTTTCCCAAAAACCGACTGATGCAACTTTCAACGAAACGCGTTAGGCTAATTTTATTACAATTCTATTTCTGCTAGTTGATCTTTTTAAAAAAACTGAACCATTTTTCACGATGGAGCCAATATAGGGTGTATACAGTTTGGAGGGCCCTCAGATGAATGATCAAGAATTAAATCCATGGATAGATCGAGTGATTGAAGGGGATCAGGCGGCATTTGATGTCATATACGACCTAACAAAGAAAAAAGTGTATGCCACGGCGACGATGCTGATTCGCAATAAGGAAGACGTGAATGACGTTGTGAGCGAAGTTTACTGCCAGATGTTCAAATCATTACCGAGCTTTAACCGCTCACGTTCCTTCTCTTATTGGTTGAACGGAATCCTCATCAATCAAATCAACAATTGGCGCAGGCAAGTGTGGCGGAGGTTCCGCTTGTCGCAAAAGCACGACATGCTTCAGGAGCATCGTCCTCCAGAGCTCCCAGATGAGTTCCTGATCCAAAGCGAAGGACAGCAACAGTTGCTAGGTTTGATAAAGAAGCTACCCTATAAATTGCGTGTTGTAGTCTTATACAAATATTACTACGAATACAGCAACGACGAAATCGCTGAACTACTTCGTATTCCGGTCGGTACCGTCAAGTCACGAAATAGCCTAGCTCTGAAGCAAATTCGACAAAGATTCGGTACTCATCTAGTGCAGGAGGTCACGTTAAAAAATGTCTAAACAAAATGTAAACGAAGCATTGACGAGATATATGGAGGAGATTCAAGTTCCTGAAGAGTTAGATCAACGGATTCGGCAAAACTTTATTCAATATCACGCCCAAAAGGAGAACTCTCAAATGAAACTCAAGAAAAAAATATTTGCTTTCAGCGTAGCTGCTGCCATTCTGATCCCAACAGCTGCTTACGCGCTTAACAACTCTTACTTTAGCCAAAGTAATGTCAATCTTAACGGCTTGGTGGACAACCAAGTCAAGCAGGCTGCCGCAAAGGGCCTTACTGTTCCACTCGATTACAAAATTTCAGATCAGGGTGTGACTATTCATTTCACAGAGGTGTATACAGAAGATTCCAAAGTACTGTTGCATTACCGAGTCGAAAAGGCAGACGGAACGTTAGTGGCGTATGAATTTGATTCCCAAGGTTTAAATATACGTACTGACGGCAAGGAGAATGGCCAGCAGACCACGAATCCTACCTATAGTGTACCTGGACAGGAAGGCTTTAATGTATTGAACTATTTCGGTACTCCTAACGCTGATAATCTGCCGTTCTACCTTACGGATTCCAAAGGTAATAAACTGGATACAGGGATCGCCGATCAAGGCGAGCCAGAGGGGTTACTCGCGTTCATGACGGTTGGTCA
Source organism: Paenibacillus sp. N3.4 (assembly GCF_008017805.1). Classification (GTDB taxonomy): domain Bacteria; phylum Bacillota; class Bacilli; order Paenibacillales; family NBRC-103111; genus Paenibacillus_E. Next base: position 40,350 of record NZ_VRTT01000065.1, read on the forward strand.
TAAGCTCCCGCAAGAGATGGTGCTACAAGTCAATGTGAATCGCATCGGTGGGACTAAGGGAAGCTGGAAAGGCCAGCTTCAAATCGATCAACTGAAGTCATCAACCCCAAGTGCCAAGTAATCCGTACTTTACAATTTCCAATGAAAAGCGTGGACACCTCATGAGTATCCACGTTTTTTTGTCGCGAATAAATCAAGTTTGAACCGGCGTCCCTTTTCATTGGTTTTGAGATTCATAAAGTATGGATTCAGCAATCGGTATGCCGGGACAGCAACCGTCAGTGCCTAGGTAAGAACTTTTATCACTTCAACAACAATCTTAGATCAATAAGCTATGCTGCCCGTTACTTGAATGAACTAAAAAAGAGCTGCTACAAGGCAAGCTCCTTTACTTTCGTTTGTCGTTAGCGAAATATTCGATTTTACATCCACTCTTCGAAATGATCTGTTACAAAAAGAATCTCATTCTTATAGTGCGCCAAGTGCCCCTCATCAACCATTTTTTGAAAGGCAGGATTCCCGTCGGCGGCACCATTTCTCAACGTATCACACAGTACTAGCAAACGTTGAAGAATCCACTGTCGCAAATTATTAGGGACGGGAATTCCATAAGATTCAAAAAACAAATGAATTCGCCGACGACGCTCTGCAGCGTGTATTTCATATTGGTATGCTACCGTTGTTCCAGTAAAATGGTCAGGTGCGAAACTCGCAAGCGGAACCGATGTGTACAGGGTGTACGCAATGTCCCACATACGCGGACCTGGGCCTGCCATGTCAAAATCAATCAGTGCCACAGGAGCCCCATTTTGAAAGACAACATTATATAATGCTGCGTCATTATGACAGATCACTTCGTGTTCGGCATCGTCGGCATAGCTCAGCTGCCATCTGTCCTCTGTATGGGGAGTGAACGCTTTAGTCGCATCATGGAAACGACGTAAAAGGCGTGCCAAACCCACAAGAGTTTCGTCTGACCACATATAGGGTACAAGTTTTGGATAATTGTTCCCTGGCACTTCTCCAGAAATAAATGTCAATATTTCACGACCAGAGTCATCAATTCCGAGTAATCTTGGTGCTCCGTCAAAGCTATGCTTTTCCAAATGTTTTAGTAGTTCATGAACATTCGGACTCCAATGACCTATAGGTCGACGAACTGTGTTCGACATTCGAACTATGTGATTTACATTACCGCCTTTTAACACTTCTTCCTGAGTCACTAAGTTTCATTCCTCGCTTTTCAGTGCGTTATCTATTGCAGATTTAGCCTGTTAGTTCTAGGGGCTACTCCACTAATAATAACAAAATGTTACAAGGCATTGCTTATAGAGAACAATTATAACTAAACTGCCCGTCCCTCGGTTTTAAGGGTTTATCTCGCATATACTCACTCATTCGCAGGATTTCGTCGCCTTGGGATACAGATGCTATTCGATAATTAAGCTCATTAGACATCATTAGACACCGTTATTCCAATCTTGGGCATGCGGGAACAGAAGAAGCGTATGGAACATTTCTCCAAGTGTTATTCTTCTGCA
>NZ_VRTT01000066.1 GCF_008017805.1 Paenibacillus sp. N3.4
TTGTATTCAAGGTTCATATTCCTGCTGCTGCCGATTACTCTTCTGTCGAAGACTCCTCAACACTGGACGTTGCAGTTGTATTTTGCAGCTCGGAGATTGCGTTGCTGGAACGCTGCAAAAGGTGCTTACAGCTCGGCAGAATGTAGAAATCGAGTCTGTAAGCATGTTTTTAGAGTTAGTATAGAAAGTGGACATCACGTAAGGACATGGAGATAATGAACTTACTAAGAGAATGAGGTGTCCGCCTGTGTCAGAGAGAAGACAAAGATTCAACGAGACGTTTAAGGAAGAGACGGTTAAATTTGTACAAGAACAAACGAAGTCATTACCCCAGATAGCGGAAGAACTGAATATCCCAGTTGGCACACTCCGCCAGTGGATGGGTAAGTACCGCAAGTTAGAGAACGAGCCGTTAGCCAGCGGAGATACACTCCGCGAACAAGCGCACACCATCACGCAGCAAGAACGAGAAATTACAGATCTGAAAATGGAGATCGACATCTTAAAAAAGGCGATGCACATCTTCAGCAAAGCAAGGAACTAAGGTTCCAGCTTATCGAAGATAATTGCTCCAGGTATCCCGTGGAGAAGATGTGCAAAGTACTGGGCGTATCTCGTAGTGGCCATGACAAGTGGCGTAAATCCAAGAAGAAAAAGGGTGTTAACAAGACCCGCAGAGAGCAATTGCTGAAGCGGATTCAGTGGCACTTTAAGGACTCCAAGGAGCGCTACGGCAGCCCTAAAATTACCCATCAGTTAAAGCAAGAGGGATGGACAGTTTCCGAACGTCTAGTGGGCCTGATCATGCGTAAGAATGCCTTGCGCTCCATCGTTTCTCGGAAGTATAAGGTCATCACGACGGACTCCAATCACGATAATCCGATTGCACCAAATGTGCTTAATCAGAACTTTAATACGACTGCTCCAAACAAGATTTGGGTAACAGATATTACCTATATTCCTTGCCGTGAAGGAAGAATGTATCTGGCTAGTGTCATGGACTTATACACTCGAAAGATCGTGGGCTGGAAGTTAGGTGATCGTATGACGACCGACTTGGTACTAGATGCATTGAACCAGGCTTATTTAGCTAAGAAACCAGCTGAAGGACTCATTCACCACTCTGATCGTGGGTCGCAATATACCTCCGAAGATTACCGTGCCAAGTTAGAGGAATACAAGATGACTGCAAGCATGAGCCGAAGAGGCAACTGTTATGATAATGCCAGCATCGAGTCCTATCATAGTATTCTGAAGAAGGAACTGATTTACTGTACGCGTTTTAGAACCAAAGCTATAGCGCACAAAGAGATCTATCAATACCTCGAATTCTTCTATAATCGGAAAAGAATCCATGGTTCTTTGGGCTATTTATCCCCTGATCGGTTTGAAGATCAGTATTATAAAATGGCATCCTAATGCCCTATGAGTGTCCACTTTCTTGACAGAGGTCCATTTTCGAGCTTATAGAACTGGAACTAGTGGAAGTTCAATGATTGATAGCCTCAAAATAAGAGGCTTAACCACTTATTATGAGGGGAATAGAAAACTCACACATTGCTTCAGCCGCCTATGCATGAAAACGAGACCTCAGTGGCATACTTAGTTAGTTGAAAAAAATAGGAGGTGAGTTTCAGATGTCAACAAACGAAAACAACGATGTAGTGAGCCATGCCATTAATGCGGCTCAAGCAAACGCCGAAGACAGCAAATCCAAAGAGCAGGTGGAGCAACTATCCTCCGAGCTGCAAAATACAACTGCAACGTCCAGTGTTGAGGAGTCTTCGACAGAAGAGTAATCGGCAGCAGCAGGAATATGAACCTTGAATACAAACACGAAGCACAAAAAGAGCTTTCCTACAGGACCATTCGGCCTAAGGAGAGCTCTTTTCACTTGGGATGCTGTAGATACTCCCTATTATGAAGTCCACCTGAACTCATCCAACCATGAACCAAGCGCCCACTTCTCGAATAATGTGTAGGAAAAACGTTGGAATGGATGATAAAGATGAACGGCATGGAACAACCCGTTAATATACAAACCAATCACGTGCAGCGCGATAAACTAAATCTCTTATACCCCACTGTTGTAAAGTCAACGCCTTATGCCGCACAACACGCGATTAACACCGCTGTTGTCAACGCCGTCAACAAACAGCTTCATGAGCAAGGCTACCCACAAAATCCGGCCACGGATGTGACTGCATATTTTGAGCTCAAAACGAATCAACGTGACGTTCTTAGCTTGTCTCTGATCAACTATGCCTTCTCTGGTGGGGCGCACGGCTTAACGATTCAGAAATCACTTACCTTCGATACCGATAATGGAAGACTGTATGCCTTAAAGGATTTATTTAAACCAGGCAGCAACTACGTCGCTAGGCTATCTGCCATGATTCAAGCGCAAATTAAAGAAAGAAATATCCCTTTGTTGGTCGACTTTAAGAGCATCCGTCCTGATCAAGATTATTATATTGCGGACAAGGCATTGATCATTTATTTCCAAGTCTATGAACTTGCCGCCTATGTGTATGGGTTTCTGTATTTCCCCATTTCCGTTTATGCGATTCAAGATATCATCAAGGAAGATGGGCCTTTGGGTAAAATGATGTACTAAAATTACTCGCACACAAGGATCTGTCTGCGGAAGTTGCCTTTACGGACCATACAGCGCTCGGCAATGCGAAAGCCCGCTTGCTTGATCAGCGGATCAATCTGCTCCGTCGTTATGATGACAGCCCGGTGCTTCGTCAAGCGGCGAGCGCTCTGTAGCATAAGAAGCTGCTCATCCTCTGGCAGCTTCGAACAGAGGTTGTATGGCATATCGAGGATCAGCGCATCATAACCGCCCTCTGGGCTGGCCAATGACTCCGGCCCCTGCTCGCTTGCGGCCCCGAGGGTCCGCATATCTCCGTGACTCACCACATTCGGCATGCCGAAGTGGTCCAGGTTCACCCGCGCGCCGCGCACGGCCAGCGGGTTCATGTCGTTGCCAACGATATCGATGCCCATCGAAATCGCTTCGATCAGCACCGTGCCGATGCCGCAGCACGGGTCAATGACCCGCCTGCCCGCGATCTCTGGCACGGCAATGTTCACCACCGCCCGCGCCAGGCGAGTACCCAGGGCGGTCGAGTAGTTCTGCGGCTTCTGCTGATGCTGAAGCCATACGGCTTCGCCGTAGCTGCAATCGCCGAACAACCATCGCCCTCCCAGCTCCGTTACGGCGAACCACTGGTCCGGCTGTCGCATCTGCGCTTTGCCGCGGACATGCCGGCCCAGCTCGCGTTCGACGTCCCGCTGGCGGTCATAACTGACCGCCGTGTCCGTCTCCGCGAACACAACCTTGAATGTTGACCCCCGCACGGTCAACTCGCCAACCCGAGAGGCCAGCTCCTCTACGCTGCCGGCCTCCAACCAAACATCCAGCCGCAGCTTCAGAAACGGGCTGCGGCTTGGCTCTACACAGCGCGCGCTAACGGCGTGGCGCGCGCCAATAACGACCCCTGCGCCCAGCAGGCTGCGCAGCTCTAACTGACATAACGCCTGCTCATCTTCATGGCAGGCGTACACATACACATACTTCATATTCGCTCCAACTTTCGTTTCACTTGCTTGTGCCTACATTAGCGATCGAAGGATGAACCGGAAAACATCATTCCCCTTCAAGGCTCCTTCCGCGTCTTTGGCGATCACATTTTGCACGCGTAATCCATACGTGTAAGTAAGGAACATCGTCGCCGCTTGCTTAGCATCTACAGACGCTGGAATGGCGCCTGCATTTTGACCTACTTCAATCCAGCGAACCGCCATCTGCAAAGAAAAATCGTACAAATCCCGCATCATAGCAGCAACCTTAGGATGATCATTTTGACTAAGTAAATACGTAAAAATTTTATTCGAAACATCCGCATCGTCCGTATGCGCAAAAATACCCGTCGTGATGCTTTGAATAGGCAAGGACGCGTCCGGCCCCTTCGTACTGGCGACGGCCTCGTTGAATTGGTCATTCATCGCTTCAGCTTTGGACTTAAGAATCAAGCCCATCAATTCATCTTTACCAGATACATAATGATAAATGGCACCTTTCGAAAGTCCTGTGCGCTCAATAATATCTTGCAGCGTCGTTTGACGGCACCCTTTTTCCTTAATTAACTGTTCCGTGGTTTCCAAAATGAGCTGAAAACTTGCGCTGCGTTGTGTAGCATCTATCGTCATGAGTGCGCCTCCCTTATGTCCTATACAAGTTGAAATTGAGTTCATGTCCTTCTGCCACACGATACTCTCTATTGTATACCAACGGTCGGTCGGGTCAAGTCATTATTGCAGTCTGTGCCGTATCATCTGTCCGGTTGCTAAAAATCCCCCTTTCCTTTGCCTCTTCCTTGTTACACATAAAAACCCTCTCCCAGTCCACCATGGACTAGGAAAGGGCATAAAAGAAACAACCGATTAATTACTGCTTTGAAAAGATTTCATAGTGTCACTGATTTGTTTCTTCATGAATGCGGTATTGGTTGCTTTACTGTGCGAATCAGAAATCATATATGTTGTACCGTTCTTTATGAAAGAGATCGTGGTCGTCACAACATCCTTATACTCCCACACCACCCAAACGGCAGTAACCCCATTGATGGTTTCCGTACGATTTTCGGTTTCTTTGATATCGGATGCTTTTACTTTCGTACCAATACCATCTTTAAACTTTTGAATCGTTTCCTGCGGAGTTAAGTCTTTTATATCTGTCCCTACGACGAAAAAAGCTCCTGTCATATAAGTAAACGCTTGAAAGTCTTTCGTACTCTTTCTTGTATCTGCCTTCCATTCCTCCGGTACCTGGAGCGTATAGCCATAGTTTTTATTTTTGACAGACCTCATCTTGGATCGATCATAATCGTCATAGCTATCTTTAATTGTACCTAATGAGCTGGAAGGTTTCGTAATTTGGACCGAGTTGAGTATGGATTGAAGGAAGGTCTCGGACAAATCGTCTTTTTTGTCAAATTGAAATGCAATCTCGTATTTATAATCACCTTTAATCAAGTGGTTGCTGTCGGATGCATCCCAATTTGTTTGGTCATAGGTGTTCCCAGTTCTTACCTCGATGGCTGGATTGCCATCAATCGTCAATTCTTTAGGCGATTCAACCTTTTGATACTCGGGCACATACCGTTCGGTGAAGCGTTTCACTTCTCTATCTACCCATTTTTTTAGCGTATCTCCCTCTTTTTTGGAGGTCACGCGAATGAAAATCCCTTTTGTTTCTTGGGGTCCGCAAAATAGAGGGCTTCATTACTGCCGTTAACTTTGCTCCAATCTGCGGGAAGCGTGAGGCTCACGCCATAAGTTTCGTCACTATACTTACGGTTGCCATCCTTTACCTTAGACAAGTCCTTCAACGTTTTATCTGACGCATCGAACGTTAGTTTAAAGCTATCCAATAAATCTTTGTAAGCATTGTATTTGGTTGTAATTTTGTAGTTCTCTTCTTTTTTTATCGTAAAATAAATGATGTACACCTTATCGCCTTGCTGGTACGCCCGATATTCGTACATTTTGCCGTCCGCTTTAGATAAGATCAACGCGTAAGCACGTTTACCTTCCGACACGAACTTTTTCTCCAATACAGCTTCTTCTACTTCATCCGCAAGCAAGCCTAATAAAGCATCTTCCGACATGTTCTCGCTCATATCGCTCTCCACGGAGACTGATATCTTAAATTCACCGTTCGCATCATCGAAGGAGACGTAGTCTTCTTGGAAGCTCTCATAGCCTTTAACTAAACCGGAAGGATATTTCATTGACCAACCATAGAAGCTATTGCCAATATGGGTTTTTCCGAGATCAGAATCAATATCGCCGCTGCCTGTCGAAGCCGATTGATTGCCTGTAATCGTAATGGAAGAGGTGGACTCATCATAACCAACTTTGGCGCCAAATTTCTCGGCAATAAAGCGTAAAGGAACCATCGTTGTTCCATTTTTCAATTCAGGGGAAGCCTCAAGCTGCTCTTCTGTCCCATTAACGGCAGCAGCCATGCTGCCTATTTTCATGGAAATGGCCGTGCTGCCATTCTTCAACCCAACTGTCTGTGTTTCCGAATCCCAGCTTAGCGTTGCCCCAAAGGCAGTTGTAATCACGCGAAGCGGAACAAGTGTAGCACCCTTGCTCACATACGGTGTTTCTACGGTAATTGCTTGATCATTAATCGTAATATAATCGTTGCCTAATTTGAGTTGAATGTTGATCGTTTTGTCGGATGCAGGGGCATTGTCTGCCCAAGCTATTGCAGGCGTCAGCGCCAAAATCAGAAGCATAGCATAAATCAGGGTATAACGTATTTTTTTCATGAGTCACCTTCCAAGACTATTGATTAGCCTCTATTAGTTTAATTTCTTTTTGCACGATATCCCCGTTGGATTGCATAGTCAATGTGACCTTATCCCCAGGCAAATATCGTTTCAGGAGTTCATTCAAATCTACCAATGTTTTAATGTTAATCTTATCTATCGAGTATAGGACGTCACCTTCCTGAATACCCAGCTTGGAAGCAGCGGTATTCTTATCGACACGAGAAACCTTGAGCGGCTCTTCCGTCGGAAGACCGACGACTGCAGCCCAACTCTCCTCCACTTCCAATCCTAGGGCAGGGCGGTTAACTTTGCCATAGGTCAAGAATTGGCCGATTACATACTGTACAGTGTCAGAAGGAATCGCGAATCCAAGTCCATCCACGCCAACTGAGGAAAGCTTAAGGGAGTTGATGCCCACGACCTCGCCGTTCAAATTCACAAGCGCTCCGCCGCTGTTCCCGGGATTGATTGCAGCATCGGTCTGCAGTAAACGGTACATCGCATGCAAAGAGCGGTCAGTTCCACTAATGACCCCAACGGTTACCGAGTTGCGCAGGGCAAAGGACATCGGTGTACCAATCGCAATGACGGATTCCCCAACTTCAATATCGGCGCTCTTCGCTAGTGTAGCTACTGGCAGCTTAGCAGCATCGATTTTCACTAAAGCCAGATCGCTTTCTTCATCCATATGTGTCGTTTTACCCGTGTATTGCTTGCCTTCGGATGTAACGACAATAATTTGTTTCATACCTTTAACCACGTGAGCATTCGTGACAATCATTCCGTCCGATTTAATAATAATGCCCGTACCATGGGCAAGATTAAAGCGATTATCGGAATATGAAGCTGACTCATTTAAGGGCTTTCCAATAATTCCGACGATGGAAGGCGATACCTTCTTAGCGACTGCTGCCACATTGGATTTGGATGTATAGGTATATTCCTTAGATGACGAATCGTAACTCCCGCTTCCGCCGAACGATTGAACAACATCAGAGGCTTTAATATACACCTCTCCATCCATCTCTTTCGCGGACCAATGCGCAGTCGCAGGTATGAGGAAATTCGTGTTTGTCGGCTCTTGGGCAGCCGCATAACCAGCGCTTAATAAAACTGAAGCCGCGAGTAGGGTACATACAACATATTTAGTCAGTTTCAATGATTTTGCTTCCTTTCTCCTAGTAAAAATACACAAAATCTATTATTGCATAGAAAAGGAAGCACTTGTGAGAAATTGTGCTTATTTTAGCAATTCTTTATAATCACACATAATTTGTCGGAGGTTATTTCTTTATCGCAGGTTTATATCGTCTCACTAATCCGCTCAATCAGCTGCATGATGAACTTATCTGTCGTCGTGCATAAGAACATATCCTTTCGATATACAATACCAACCATTTTCTCAGGAACGGGATCTATGATCTGAATGCTGTGAATCTCGTCGTTTAAAATGCCCTTCACATAGGAATAGGGCAGAATAGCGCCGCACACATTGTGCTTAGCCATCTGCAGCAAAGACTCCAACGTGGAGAGCTCCAACACAGGCAGAAGTTCGCAATCAATGCGAGCGCAGCAATCCTCGATCATTTGCCGCACATAAAATTTCTTCTGCAGCATGGCAACCGGATATTGATTAAGCGCTGCTAAGCTGATGGTGTTTACTCCTGCAAGAGGATGCTGACTTGAAACAACTAACTGCAAACGTTCGTTGTAAAGCGGCGTTCGTTGAAGCTGCTCGTCTTCATCCGGCAGAAAAACGACGCCAATATCAAGCTGATTGCTCAGAAGCCCCTCTCTCGTCTCTTCGGTGGCCAATTCGGTAATAGACAGCTCTATTTTGGGATAAAGCTTGTAGAACGTTAGAATCGTCTCGGTTAGCAGATGATTGCCTGAGCAGCCAATACGCAATTTCCCGCGCTGCATCCCTCTAATTTCATTGATGGCCGCTTGTGCCTGATCCAGCTCGTGGAACATGTTTCTGCTATGTCTGTAAAGAATTTGTCCGGCTTCAGTAGTATGAATCTTTTTTCCGATACGCTGAAAAAGCGGCGTCCCAACGCTATGTTCCAGCAAGCGAACTTGCTGACTCAAGGTAGGTTGACTAATCCCGAGCTTTTCAGCCGCTTTGGTGAAATGCAGCTCATCACAAACAGCTAGAAAATACGTTAGCAAGCGATGTTCCATCTGGTGCTCCCTTGTCATCATAGTTATTAACTATGATTTTAATTGTTAATTAGGAATTGATCAATGATGGTTATATTTTATATACTAGTAGTTAAATCATTTCATTCGCGGTAGCGAGAGGCGGTAATCGATATGTATGGAACAATTCGTATAGAACAAAACCCACATGCGAAAGATAAGCCCTCTGTAGAGGATGGCCTCGGGTTTGGACGTTATTTCACTGATCATATGTTTGTCATGGATTATGCAGAAGGCCAAGGCTGGCACGATCCGCGCGTCGTTGCATATGGACCACTTACACTAGATCCTGCGGCGATGGTTTTTCATTATGGGCAGGCTGTGTTTGAAGGGTTGAAGGCTTTTCGCACAGAGCAAGATGAGATTTTGTTATTCCGGCCTGATCGTAACGCAGCAAGGTTAAACCGTTCCAGTGAACGACTGAACATACCTCCGATTGACGAGGCCTTCATGGTTCATGCCGTTCAAACGCTTGTTCGTCATGATGCGGATTGGGTGCCCTCGGCAGCAGGTTCTTCGCTCTATATTCGTCCCTTCATTATCGCTACCGAAGCCATGTTAGGCGTTAGACCGTCAGCACAGTATACGTTCGCTATCTTACTCTCTCCTGTAGGCGCTTACTATGAGGAAGGGCTTCAGCCGATTAATATTCTTGTTGAAAGCCATTATGCTCGCGCCGTTCCCGGTGGGGTTGGCAATGCCAAAGCAGCCGGCAATTACGCAGCGAGTCTTAAAGCGCAAATGATTGCCAAAAAACATAACTGCGCTCAAGTCCTCTGGCTGGACGGGGTTCATAAAACATACTTGGAAGAAGTCGGAAGCATGAACGTTTTTATTAATATTAACGGAGAAATTGTGACTCCCAGCTTGAGCGGCAGTATTCTCGATGGCATTACCCGCAGCAGCGTTATACAGTTGTTGCAGGATTGGGGCGTTCCGATCTCCGAACGGAAAATATCCATCGAAGAGATTGTTGCCGCTTATGAGAATGGCACCCTTCTGGAAGCATTCGGTACGGGTACCGCGGCTGTTATTTCGCCGATCGGCAAACTCGTTTGGCAAGGAAAAGAGTTGGTCATGCATCAAGGAGGAATTGGAGAAATTACTTCTAGGATGTATGAGGCCATTACCGGCATACAAACAGGAAAAATCGAGGATGTTCATCACTGGATGCTGCCCTGCTAACCGACCAAGCCCTCGCAGCTTTTGGCGGCTTACGTGAACGAAGAGGTCGTCTAGAGCGGGGAGAACGGGATGCCGCAAAATTATTTTGCCGCAACATAGGGTGACCACTCCGAGGTCCATTCGACGACTTGCATCCGGAATTTGAAGTATACGATTGGTGAGATTCGAAATCCTCTCCGATCAACTTGAAAAGTATGATGGAGCGAGAAGTCATTCGCCTTGCCTGCACAATCACCCGTCCGCTGTGCCTCATAGATATAGCAATTCACTTAAACATCAACCATCGTACCGCTGTCTGAACATTGCAACGAACGTGGTGATCCTGGGCGTGCGATGTGTCACCGCCGCATCGCGGCTGTCAAACCATTGCAATTACTCTGCGCTAAGGGCTGGTTTTCTCCTATGACCGGCGCGAAAAGCAAACACGTTGTGCGATATAAGCTTGGGCGAAGTGCGATGCAGCGACTATAGTTGAAGAAAACCTGCAATTGTACATTTTTAAATAACGCCATGTATCCAGCAGCTTATTATTCATGCGAAAATACATTTTCTCATTCACCCATCTCAAATTAGGACAATAAAGAAGCGAAATACCTGCAGATTTGCAAGATTTCCCTACTTAAAGACAATTACAGTCGAAAATAACTGCACGCTTACAGTTTAAGAGCAGCGCTGAACTAAAAAGCAGCATGCATTAACCCACAGAGGCCACTGATTTAAATCTCAGAAGAGCCTGAACGAAGAATCGTTTGAAAGTTAGTGTGAACTTCAATTTCGATCAGTTGCGCAGGCCATTTACGAATGATCTTTCATGTGATACGAAAAGATAACGAAAAAACCGTTAAAAGCCATTTTACAGGCTAAAAACGGTCCTTTTTCATCTTAGAAAAACGTCTATAAGACTCTATCAGTAGCCTCGCTAATTGCTGGGCTTTTTTTATTTTTTCTCTAGCTCCACCTTTAGAGATTCGTTCTTTTTCACCAAAAGCTGTCCGTCAATATCGAGAATGTCGCGGCTGCTAACCCCATTGGCCCCAAATAAATCCTGTAGTTTCTTCTTCGCCTTCATCTTCACATCATCATCGATACTCTTTGCAACGGCCACCAATGCGAGTCCAAGGACACTAAAATCGTCCACATAACCAATGATAGGCAAAAAATCAGGAATTACATCAAATGGTAAAATGAGATAACCTAGCGCACCATAAATTTGAACTTTGGCTTTAAGGGGTGTTTTCGGGCTATCCAAGGCATAAAACAGCAGCAGTCCAGTGTAAATGACCTTACTTCCTGCCTTTTTGGCGCCTTTGGTAAGCTTTGACCAAAATCCGTCTGTCGAGAAATATTTTTCATATTTGGTAGTGTTCATTGATTATCACTCACTCCCATGCCATTTTTGTTTATATGCCAAATAGACCCTGTTTTCAGTATACCATGCCTAAGGTTAAGCTCTTCCACATATATTACCCATGTATAAGTGAAATAAAGCACCTCTGGCACAGCCAGATGGCGTAGATGACGGGTCATGAATGACATAGTCGGCTAGCGCACCCTCTCAAAAAAAGACAGCCACCCAGAAGGATGACTGTCCAATTCCTTAAAATACTTGATTGCCATCATAAGTGGCAATGGCCTTGTAGAGATCCGGACGGCGATCACGGAAAATGCCCCACTCAATACGCTGAATTTCCAGCAGATCCAGATCAAACTCAGCGACGAGCACCGTTTCTTCGGAACGTCCAGCTTCCACTATCTTGTTCCCCTGCGGGCCTGCAATAAAGGATGAACCGTAGAAGTTGATACTCGATTCTTCATCTTCTTCTTTCCCAATCCGATTGGACGCGATAACCGGCATTAAGTTTGCCGCGGCATGGCCGAGCATACACATTTGCCAGTGATCCTTCGAATCGATGTTGCCATCCTGCGGCTCAGAACCGATGGCAGTCGGGTAGAACAACAGTTCCGCCCCCATCAAAGCCATGCATCTTGCTGCCTCCGGGTACCACTGATCCCAACATACGCCTACGCCAATTTTGGCGTAACGCGTTTTCCATACTTTAAAGCCAGTATCCCCAGGATTAAAGTAAAACTTCTCCTCATACCCAGGGCCGTCCGGGATATGACTTTTGCGGTAAAGGCCAAGCACCTCGCCGTCAGCGTCAATCACGGCAAGCGAGTTGTAGCGAGCGTAGTTCTTTTTCTCGTAAAAGCTGATAGGCAGTACGACCTGAAGCTCTTTGGCAATTTCGCGGAAATGATTGACCGCTTTATTGTTCTCTAACTCAGTCGCATAGCGGTAATAGTCGGATTTCTCCTTTTGACAGAAGTAAGGCGTCTCGAACAGCTCTTGGATTAAAATAATTTGTGCGCCTTTGGCAGCCGCTTCACGTACCAACGCTTCTGCTTTGCGAATGTTTTCATCTATATCGGCAGAGCAGCTCATTTGGGTCGCTGCTACTTTTACATTTCTCAATCGACTCACCCTTTCTTACTTGCTCGCTGGCATTTGTTGTGTCGTGCAGTGGACGTTTCCGCCCTCTTTAATAATCGACATGCCGTTAATCGTCCGAATTCGACGATCTGGGAAAGCAGCGCTCAATACTTGCTCCGCTTTACGATCCGTTTCTTCCGCGGTACCGCCAAAAATCGGCAAAATAATGCCGCCATTCACAAAATAAAAGTTCAAATAGCTCAACGTCAGACGCTGATCTTCAAAGAAGGTTAACGGCGGTTGTTCGATCTGAATAATCTCGAAAGCGCGTCCCTTCGCATCTGTCGCCTCGCGTAAAATCTGCAAATTTTCCTGCGTAATCGCGTAGTTAGCATCCTCGGGATCGTTGCAAACCTGGATAATCACCTTGCCTGGAGCGGCAAAGCAAGCGATATTATCCACATGACCGTCTGTTTCATCACCATCTAGTCCTTTATTCAGCCAGATGATTTTTTCGACGTTAACGAAACTTTTGACATGCTCTTCAATTTGTTCCCGGCTCAGCTCCGGATTGCGGTTCGTGTTCAAAAGGCATTCCTCGGTGGTCAGCAGCGTACCTTCGCCATCCACGTGGATAGAACCGCCTTCCATGACCAAGGGTGCATCAAAGCGTTTGACACGGTGATGCTCCAAAATTTGTGGGGCTACTTGATCATCCAGATCCCACGGGGCATATTTGCCTCCCCATGCGTTGAACTTCCAATTGACAGCTGCGATTTCCTGCGCCTCATTCAACAGAAAAGTCGGTCCGTTATCGCGAAACCAAGCATCATTATGCGGGATGGTTAAAAACTCGACATTCGGTTCTTCGAAAAGAGCCTTCACTTGCTCGGCATCCTCAGGATTCACGATCACGGTCACGGGTTCAAATTCAGCAATTGCCTTCGCTAGATCGGCATAACCTTTCGTCACTACGGCATGATCTTCCGGATAAACCATCGACGCTTGAACCGGCCAAGAAATGAAGGTACGCTCATGAGTTGTCCACTCTGCGGGCATTGTATAGTGTAATTCTTTAGGTTTCATCTCATCCATCTCACTTTATATATAAATTTGTTGGTTGCAGCTAGGATGCGTTCATGGACGCAAATTGTACCGTCTTTCATCATAACCCAAAAGGAGCTTAGGCTCAATGTCAATGGCATGAAAAAACGGATAAAGCTGCTCACGCCAGCTTTACCCGTTTTTCTTTTTTCCGCGATATTGACCTGTCCGCAATTCCAAGATATAAGCCTCAAGATCAGGCATTTGCTCATCCTTGGCTTGCTGTACAGCCCGTTCAATGTCATAAGGCACTCGCACGTGTTGAATGCTAAATGCCGCAGCCTGCTTACTCATATAATGCCCCTCAAGAATGGCATAGGAGGCTTGCGTCATATCAAGAGGATTGCCTACGCTGCCGGTGTTGAACAACAGCTTGCTTTTTAAAATCTGCAAATAGGCGTTATGAACGTCACCATAACCCGCCACATCGGCTTGACCTATCTCTGTGCAGGAATCCGAAGCATCAAACATCGACAACCGTGTTTCCATCGAATCCCATGGCTGAATACGTTCATAGACACTTCTAGGAGAAGCATGAAACAGCCTTACAAACTTTCCACTCATCCAAAACTCGAAGCTAAACGGCAAACCTTTCAAGTAATCTATACGCGCTCTGCCAAGCCTCGCCTGATGCCATAGCAGAACAGAATCGTTCGTCGGATTCCCAATAAAATCATCCCAGTTGCCCATGATGACAACTTCACATGAATCCCGCACGAGATCGACAATAAGATCCGAATGCGGACCTTTTCCTACTGAATCCCCGAGGCAAAAGATACGTGTTACGTGACGCTGTCGTATATCCTCCATAACCGCCTCATAAGCAGGCATATTTCCATGGATATCTGAAATAATAGCTAGCTTCTCCATTAACCTGTACCTGCCTTTATGTTAAAAGTTCCTTCTTAGCTTGATGGCTGCCCTGTCCGCTCGCGCGAAGCACCAGAAACGGGTGCATTAAGTAAAGCCCAGCCACATACAGCATACCAGCGACATACACGGGAAGCAGATGGACAAAATCAGTATAACCGATGTGAAAATGAACCAACAGTCCCGCAGCAAACCCTGGCAATCCACCCCAAAGGAATGTCCACCATAACCAGCTTTCCCCTTGGTTTACCCCCCACAATGCAGAAGCAACAATCGCTATCGCCAACGAAAAAAGAGCTCCGCCGAAGCCTGCGCGGTCATGTGCGATAAGAGGAAGGATACGATCACTCCAAGCCGAGAGCTGTTCCGTCGCCACTCCCAAATACGTTAAGTCAGAGGCTACAAAAACGGTTGTGATGCCGACTAAAGATATGATTACTCCCCCAACAGCCAAACCAAACCCTAATATAACGAAGCAGCACTGTCCCCATTGCGCTCTTCGCCAAATTGTATCATTGCGCAGGCTGGGCGGCTTTCGTGAGGGACGATCTCTCAGCCCCCGCAAGGTCAGCAGCAGCATGGGCAGTAAAATAACGGCTACCACTGCGTGAAGAGGATCGAAATAACCATGACCCAAATAAAGAAAAAAGCTGCTGAACCCCACTGCACATGAAGTTAATACGGCAGTACGCGCCCAATGCAAACCTAAGCGAAGACCATGGCGAGCTAATTGATTATAAAAGATACCAATAGAAACCATCGTCCCGGCTAAGGTCATACGGTCATGCGACATGAAATGAATAATATGCCCATTAAAACGATTTATGACACTTCGATTCATTCGAAGAAAGGTTTCATCGTAGGGTAAAAGAACGCTCGTTGATGCGATGAGCAAAGCCAGCACGCCACCGATCATCATGCCGATGCCAAGCAAGCTCATCCAGCCCCAATTCGCCCAGAAGGATGGCGCTTTCGGCTCTTCCGTATTCCGGATGCGTTCATATAGGATCGCATCGTTGATTCGCTTCGGCAGGCCGGGGCCGGCGTAGACCAAACCGCTGTGCAGTTGGACGCTATTGGCTCCGGCTTCCAATAGCTCCAGCGCGTCCTGCGGCTGATGAACGCCGCCAGCCGCAACAATGGCACTGCGCTCGCCGAGCGTCTCGCGCAGCAAGCGAACCCGGCTCAGCTGGGCGCTGAGCGCATCCGCACCGCCGACGCGAATGCGGCGGGTGCCCTCCTCGCTCAGCGCTTCGCCGACGACGACACCGCTCCAGCTGTCCAGCTGGGCGTCGTCCACAAGCTCACGCAGCATCCCGATGGGATAATGCTGCGGCAGGTAAAGCAGCAGCGGCTTCCCCGGGGCCGCTGCCGCTGCTAATCGGCGTACCTCCGAGAGGTACGCCACAGCCTCATCCGATGGCCAGCCTTCGGCGAGGCCATCGATGTAGAACCCCGCCGCGTACGGCGCTAGCTTCGAGAGCAGCTCCTGCTGCTCAAGCAGCGCCTCGCGCGGCGAGCTGCCCGGCATCGGCCGCAGCCGCACGAAGTGCGGCAGGCGATGCCCCGTTCCCTTGCGTAGGCGCGTGGCAATTGCGTCCGCGCCATCATTGGAGTAGCCATCGGGGTAGACGATGGCCTCATGCTCCAATTCCCTTAGAATCGGCTCATCACTTCTCACCTCACGGACCGTGACAGGTCCGATTTCGATGAAGCCGATCCCGAATTGCGCGATTGCTTTGTGTGCGACGCCATGCAGGTCGAGTGACCCGCTAAGTCCAATTGGGCACGTGATTGGCACACCGGCCAGCTCATCTTCCAAGATGGGCGACAGCTCCATATGCCCCATTGTTTTGATCACGAGCGTGCCTCCGGGAATACGGCTTAAACCGCCTATGGCCCCGAGAGTAAGATCCCGTGCGATGCGTCCTGGCAAACCAAAAAGTAAAGGCCGAAATATACCGTGATAAGACCAGTCAGGCATGCAAACGCTCCTGTTCAATGAAAATGGAAATTTCTTCATTCTAGTATAACGCTTAATCATCAAGGTGGGAACCGTCACAGATTGTTGGTTTTTCCAGTGATTCAAATCACACATGGCCAATTTTCTTTCCGCTATACTTAGCCTATCCACCCATACCAAATGAAGATGAGGCGATCCTAATGCTAAACGAACATACAATAAAAGTCATCAAATCAACCGTACCCGTGCTCGAAATCCATGGTGTTGCCATTACGAAAAGATTTTATGACATGCTATTCACAGCTCATCCGGAGCTTCTCAATATGTTTAACCATGCGAATCAGCAACAAGGTAAACAGCAAACTGCCCTCGCGAACGCAGTCTATGCCGCCGCCCTTCATATTGATCGATTGGAAGCCATTTTACCTGTAGTCAAGCAAATTGCGCATAAGCATCGCAGTCTTGGCGTCAAAGCTGAACACTATCCTATCGTCGCCACCATCTGTTGGCGGCCATTCAAGACGTACTAGGAGATGCCGCAACCGACGAGATTTTACAAGCTTGGGCTGATGCATATGGCGTAATCGCAAACGCTTTTATCGGTGTTGAAGCTGAGATGTACGAGACGACTGAGAAGCAAGAGGGCGGTTGGGCGGATTTCAAGCCTTTTCGCATTGTGCGCAAAATTAAAGAAAGCAATGTAATTACATCCTTTTATTTATCTCCTCAAGATGGCGGAATGGTTCCTGACTTCGAGCCTGGGCAATATGTCAGTGTAAAGGTGCAAATTCCAGGTGAAAACAACACCCATATTCGCCAATACAGCCTATCGGAGGCTTCGGGAAAGCCCTACTATCGTATTTCTGTTAAAAAGGAAGATGGTCTTGCGGCGAAACAACCTGCGGGGAAAGTTTCAGTTTATTTACACGACCAGACCAAAGAAGGAGATGCTTTGTGGCTTTCCGCTCCGGCTGGTGATTTCACCTTGGATCAACAAGATACTCGACCTGTCGTGTTAATTAGCGGTGGAGTTGGCCTTACTCCTCTGCTCAGTATGCTGAACACATTGGCAGCAACGCATCCTAGCCGACAAGTCACCTTTATCCACGCCGCACAAAATAGCGATCATCACGCTTTCCGCAAGCAAGTAGAAGAACTGGCCGAACAGCACAAGCAATTGAGCGTTTATTGGTGCTATGAGAGACCGACTGAGGTCGATCAAGCCAGTGCCGCTTTTCATAAGCAAGGCTATATCGATTTAGCTTGGCTGCAAGAAGTCGTACCATCCCCTGCGGCAAGCTTCTATTTTTGTGGGCCGACTCCATTTATGAAATCCGTGAACGGCGCGCTTCGAGATTGGGGGATCCCCGAAGCTGATCGTCACTATGAGTTTTTCGGTCCTGCGGGCAGCCTGTAATTCAAGCAGACATTGATCATCTTTCATCCTTTTCAGATTCCAATCGATTCCGCGCTTGCGCGGCCTGCTCCCGCAAGAGACGATTAACCGTCTCACGGCGAAGCCCGATGAACTGACCGATTTCTTCTTGCGTCAACACGTCCGTAAGTGTCATCGTCCCCAAATAGGTTTGAAACCAGCGCTGGAGCTTTATCAGCTTAGTCGCAGGTGAGACTGACGTTAATTGATCGATTCGCTGCTGCATCATACGTAATTTATCTTGGAGTTGAGCTGCTATCGCACGGAAGTGCTCCGGGTTTTCATCCAAATCCCTATACCACGACGCTGCTGGAAGCACCTCAACTTCGCTTGTTATTAGAGCAACAGCCGTTCCATAGTAAGGACTTGGACTGATCAAAGAGTGGTGCGGAATCGTTTCATCCGGCACGATAATATTTACAAGTGTCGGGGTGCCATCTTCATGGACACGGACGATTTTCAGAAGACCACTTTGAATGCGATATAATGCCCCCGTCTCTCCTTGACGGAACAACGTCTCTCCCTTATGTACCTTCATATTTGGTCTCCTGATTATTTATGATTGACCTTGCAGCATCCTTCCAAGCACCAATTCAAGTTGGTTGATGGGAAAAATCCTCGATATTCTTGGCTATGTCGGTGGATATATATAGCTGACGAGGTTCATAACAACAAAGTAAATAATCGATTGCAAATGATCTGACAGCCCATTTATCTGTTTTCCAGTCAAATTTTGGACCCCTAAAAGAGTGTGGTTCAACAGTCTCTTTTTCATTCTTACAGAACCGTTTCCAAGCTTCTCTTCTTCTATAACGCTGAAAATCAGCTTTACATTTCAAGTTCTCGTCCGCTTTCTCCTTTTTCACCTCTGTAAGCAGGTTTTTCATTCTTACAGAACCGTTTCCAGGCTTCTTTCCTTCTTTAACGCTGAAAAACAGCTTTACACCTCAAGTTCTCGCCCACTCTCTCCTTTTTCATCTCTGTAAGTAGGTTTTTCATTCTTACAGAACCGTTTCCCAGGCTTCTCTCCTTCTATAACGCTGAAAAACAGCTTTACATCTCAAGTTCTCGTCCACTCTCTCCTTTTTCACGTTTTCCTTCTACAAAGCCGCTCATCAGCTCCCGACCGCTTGTAAGCATAATGTTATTAGGGACCTTACAGCTGATGTCCAGATCA
The DNA here is from genome assembly GCF_008017805.1 of Paenibacillus sp. N3.4. GTDB lineage: Bacteria > Bacillota > Bacilli > Paenibacillales > NBRC-103111 > Paenibacillus_E. The sequence goes on from NZ_VRTT01000066.1 coordinate 18,721, forward strand.
ATTGTGGAAACGATCGCCTAGTTGGAGCTTTCTCTTTTATCCAGTAATGTGCGGACACCTGCTTTTTTCCATATACGGTGACCGTTAAATCTCCCAGTTACACATATAAATAGTTAAAAAAAGCGACAGCATTTCCAGATGCTGATCGCTTTTTTTAGTTCACCTTATTTATAATTCTTTCTTCATAGGCATCATCTTGTCGCGGATTAGTTCCAGTGACAAGGACCATTTTGAAACCCAAGCCACCTGTTCTACCTTCCCAATAAGCCAAACAGACAACATCAGTCCCAAGAGTGATATAAGTACGGCTGCGGGCAGGGCCCAAAATGAAGTTGGATGAGCAAAATAAGGAACGAATGAAACCGCCAATATGGGAGCTGCGTTCCATTTGAAGAATTGAATGAGAGAGATCGTAATCAATGCGGTTACAAAAAATGAAAGAGCACCATGACTAATGCTGTATAACAAGCTACCTAATAATACCGCGATAATTGCCCCAATTGTAATGCGCCAGACATCTTTAATTTGATCTACGCGATGCATAAACAAAAAGCTAAACGCGCCAAGAGTCGGATAGAACACCATCTTCATGGATGGGAAATGATAGGATGCCCAATAAGCGCCCATCAGATAACAACAGATGACAAACGAACGCAGAAACATTGTGGTTCCCGTCCTTTTCTCTTATTTCATTATATCTTTATTTCATTATATCTTTATTTCATTTCTTCATCTCTTCATTAGAACCTCAGAAAAACCCAGTAAATTAATCGGCAATATTTATTTTACAAAACATACAAACTATAGGTCAATCGTTTATTTGGCAAATGACCTTAACTCCGCTCTACCGACACGGTCGTCGAAGCAAAAAACTTCGCCACTGCGAAGGATGAAGCGCCCAATACCGTCGAACGATCGCTAAGTGTACTGAATTCTACATTAAGCAGCTTCCGTGGGTGAGGGATTGAACGCTTCTCCAGCAGATTCAGGAGTGGCTGCATCAACCATTTCTCAGCTCCGGCTAATCGGCCGCCAAGAATAATATAATCGGGATTGTAGCCGTTAATAATGTTCACAACACCTACACCAAGATAATAACCAAGCCGCTCGAACAAACCAATGACTGCCTGATCGCCGCCATCCGCTTTGCGAAGCAGCCACTCCAGATTTGCCGAGCCGCTTCCGAACTCATGTCTGGCCTGCTCCAGCAGAGCAAGCTCTGAGGCGTAAAGCTCCCAACAACCCAAGCTGCCGCAGCGGCACTTAGGCCCATCATGCTGAATCGACATATGTCCGATCTCGCCGGCAAATCCGGTAGCTCCACGGTACAGTTCCCCCTTCATAATAAGGCCCGCACCGATCCCGATCCCAATAGAGATATAGACCAGATTTGCCGTGTCCTTGCCCGCGCCGAACTGCTTTTCACCGACAGCCCCTGCGTTCGCTTCGTTATCGATGACAACCGGAATGCCAAATTCCGTTTCCACCTGCTGCTGCAGCGGCACATTCTCCCACCCAAGGTTCGGTGCGAACAGCAGATTGCCGTTCTCGTCGCAAATACCGGGTACGCCAATGCCAATGCCAATAATGCCGTAAACGCTCTGAGGGGCATGTCCGATTAACGTTCTAATGCTTGCTTTTAGCAGTTGGGTGACTTGTTCCACAGAAGAATTGTCATGTTGAACTCTATGTTCATGAACAACCTTGCCGGTCAGATCCGTTAAGACGGCCAGAATATCATGCACACCCAGATCCACACCGATGGCATAACCCGCTGTTCCATTAAATAGCAGCATCATCGGTTTACGCCCGCCGCTGGATTGACCGACGCCGATTTCATCGACCAGACTGCTCTCAATCAACTCATTCACTAGGCTGGATACCGTTGCTTTCGTAAGACCGGTAATTTCTGCGATTCGAGCACGCGAGATCGGTGAATCCGTGCGAATATGGTGCAGCACGATCGATTTATTTATTTTTTTAACCAAATTTAAATCGCCTGTTTGCTTCATGTTGACCCCCATTGGGCTCCCAAATGGCCCATCTTTCTAAGCAAGAGCTTGCTTCTATAAAAAGACTGCAACGAAGTAGCTTCTGAATGAAATGATTTTAACATGAAAGACTTTTTCATGCATTAACTAAGTTTGTTTAATGAATTTACAAACTATTCAATTGATGCTATGATGTCTGCATAAGGACTAATAACCTACTTTATGGAGGCTGGATGCATGAGTTATTTTGATAACATTCCAACAATTAAGTACGAAGGCCGCACATCAACGAACCCGCTATCTTTCAAATTTTACAACCCTGATGAAGTCATTTTAGGCAAAAGCATGCGCGAGCATTTGCGATTTGCAATCGCTTACTGGCACTCTTTCTCGGCTAATGGTTCTGACCCTTTCGGCAGCGGGACTGCCATTCGCGCTTGGGATCAATACACCGGCTTAGAACTGGCCAAAGCTCGCGTTGAGGCTTGTTTTGAACTTCTAAACATTCTTGACGTCGACTACTTTGCTTTCCATGATCGGGATATTGCTCCTGAAGGCAGCACCCTGCAAGAAACGAATAGGAACCTTGACGAAATCGTTGCGCTCATCAAACAAAACATGCAATCCAGCGGCAAAAAATTGCTTTGGAACACCGCCAACATGTTTACAAACCCGCGCTTTGTACACGGCGCAGCTACGACGAATAACGCGGATGTATTCGCTTATGCCGCAGCACAAGTGAAAAAAGCGCTTGATCATGCCAAAGAGCTTGGCGCTGAAAACTACGTTTTCTGGGGCGGCCGTGAAGGCTACGAGACTCTTCTGAATACAGATCTTGGCTTGGAACTCGACAACTTAGCCCGCTTCCTCCACTTAGCTGTGGACTATGCCAAAGAAATCGGCTTTGACGGACAATTCCTGATCGAACCTAAGCCAAAAGAGCCATCCAAGCACCAATATGACTTTGACGCTGCAACCACACTTTCATTCTTACAGAAATACGATCTGCTGCCGCATTTCAAATTAAACCTTGAAGCGAACCATGCTACACTGGCTGGTCACACGTTCGAACATGAGCTTCGTGTAGCCCGTATCAATGGCATTCTTGGCTCCATCGATGCTAACCAAGGTGACCTGCTGCTCGGCTGGGATACCGATGAATTCCCAACCGACCTCTACGCAACAACTCTTGCTATGTATGAAATCCTGCTTAACGAAGGTGGGATCGGCCGCGGAGGCGTAAACTTCGACGCAAAAGTTCGTCGTTCTTCCTTCGAACCGATAGATGTGGTGTATGCTCATATCGCGGGTATGGATTCTTTCGCTCGTGGTCTGCAAGTAGCAGCCAAATTGATTGAAGATCGCGTATTCGAGAACATTCTCGATACACGCTACGCCTCATTCAAATCCGGTATCGGCGCTGATATCGTCTCCGGCAAAGCAGACTTTAAGAGCCTTGAAGCTTATGCCCTCGAGAACAGTAACAACATTGTGAACCAATCCGGTCGTTTAGAATTAATTAAAGCAACTGTTAACCGATATCTAATTAATGCTTAATTGCTAGGCAAGCCCGCTTCAGCCATTGGTTGAACGGGCTTTTTGAGTAGATAAAGTATATGTGTATAACTTTTGCTTCGCATCTACTTCACGAATTCACTTCGAAAAAACCACCGATAAAATAAAAAAGAAATATACAGAGTTGCCCAGATGCTTAGAAACGACCAATACCAGGTCCAAGTCATGTATTCGATTAACTCCGTATGAACTTCAATCATGACTTCAATAACGGTAATAGCCGCGGGATAAGCCATCATATATAAAAAGCGGACCCATGCACTTTTTTTGACAGGATAATACAGGTTCATGTAAACAGCAATAATGGGATAACCCATAAATTCAAACGTAAAGCTCGTCCGATTTTCATGAAGTTCTCTTACCGGATATTGAAGCCAGCCATTTTGTACAACGATAAGCCCTAATATCCAGCTTAAAAACTGTTGGAATAAGAAGATAACTTGAGCTTCGCGTCTATGACGTTTTGGTATGAAGAAAAAAGCAGCAATAGCGATCACCCATACAGCGATAAGGATTATTCGCTCCCAGCTTACAATCATAGCGATATACCTATCCTTTCGTGTCCGACTTCCGGTAAAACCAATCTCTATATTTCCGCGTGATACTTATCCCCACCAGAACCAAAACCATATGGGCATAAATATTGAAGTGAACGTACTTGATAAGATTGGTGTAGGTTTCAAGCGTTAGCATATACAATCCAGAGAATAGCACAAAACCTATATGGTAAAGCAATTTAATGATAAATGGCTTGTTTTTGGATAATACAGATTGAAAATCACCGATAAGAGTGGAAAGAACAGATAGTTATTCGTAAAATTGCTCCCCGTTGCAAACGGAAATTCACGTATAGGGTTTACATATAGATTCATTTCCACGAACAAGACACTAAGCGTCCATGTAATCGTTTGATTGCAAAGAAAGAGCAGGGCTGCTTCACGTGCTCGTTTTTTAGGAACCGTGAGGGGAATGATGATGAGACAGACCACCCAAACCGTAATTAAAATGGTTCGATCAACGGTCATGAATGATCCTCCTTTCTTTCGTACATACAAACACTATTTCCCAATATGCCCCGTTTGCCGTTGATTATCCCTTCTGGCAAGCATAGGTTAAAAAACCGTCAGGTAAGTTTGATATCATCCGCTTCACCGCTGAGGATACCAGCTTGCGTTCCAGCAATTCTCATTTGCTGTTTTTCGAGGTCGGGAGAATAGCTGGCGAATAGTGATAGGTTTAATTTTCTCAAGCTGCCGAGAACGTGCTGGTCAGTTCCAATGGAATGGTGACTCGGCTACTCAGAGCTTTGTAAACATGTTGGACAGGAGGAGATAGCGCGAAAATTGCCGTGGGCGGGTCCTTGGGTGACTCCTCGGGTGGCTCCTTGGGTGAGTCCTCGGGTGGTCCTTGACTGAGGCTGTCTCCGCTAACGAACCGTATAGTGTTTATCTAGGAGAAATTAGCTTGTCCATTCATCTAACGAACTGAAGCGACGCTATGGAGTCATTGATGAGTGAAATGTGGCACTTTTACTTGAAATAACACGTCTGGAGTTCGTTAAAACGATAACTCTTTGTATTTTGATCAAATAAGGTTTGCTGAGTTCGTTAGAAGTCCCCGTCAAAAAAAGGAGACTCTCCACATGTTGAAAGCCGAACCTGACGCCAAAAGCACGTTCGGAGTTGGATAACATGCTCAGAAGCTAACCATCTCCCCGCATCATTTACAGGGAAATCTTAGACAGCCGAGACTTTCTGGATACCCAGAGCTTCTCCATTAAAAGAGTAACTAGCGGTGTCCGCTTGAAGTCTTTCTCAGCTATCTTTGCAGTCAAACGGTCAATGTAAAGAAAAGCGGACAGTCCTCAAGCCACTACCATCGATCAGCATTGGCGTCAGTGCGTTCAATCAATCTTATGGGCGCACGCGCAAAAGCAGCCCGCCCTCTAACGAGGATCGGGCTGCTTATTTTATCGTAAGCTAAAAGCTTTTAAAGTTCTTCAAATTTAGCTTCACTATTCGGTAGTAAGGGTTCGTCATCATTGTTGTCCCGTACCGTTTTTTGGAGGACAAAGGAGGACATTGTCAAGAACAAGGCGGTGACCGCATAGTAACCTTTCACAGACAGCAATTGCTCTAAATTAATAATGCCGATGAACATCCCCAGAAGTGCCAAAGCAAAGGAGCTCCATGCCAAAAAGGTAAACGCGGATGTGTTCCGCGGACGATTTCCGCTGCCATCCTCTAAATTATCACGGATGACCTTCTGAAGAACGAAAGCGGACATCGTCAGGAACAGCGCACATACAGCGAAATAGCCTTTAACACTTAATGATTCTTCCAAGGTGTAGATCCCTATAAACATAGCCAGAAAAGCTCCAATGAATGATGCCCAAGCCATAAAAGTGAAAGCTGCTGTATTTCGTTTCCGATTTATCATGTAAAAGGCCCCCTCGGTTGCTGCTCGCAACGCGTTATTAACTTGCTGTTGTTCTTAGTATAGAAGATACTTCCTTATTCAAATAGTACTATTTACCGATAGTACCTGCTGAAGGTATCTGCTATTCGAGCCAACGACAAGCCGGGACTTCCTGGACTTACTCGCATACTGCAACTCCAAAGGCAAAATGCTCCCACAGAATAGCCTCTATTTGCCTTACTTCTTCTCTGGCACATGATACGAGCACAACCACTTCCGTTCTTGTGCCTCGTACTGACTTACGTCGACGCTTCTTTTTCCATATAAAATCAATCAGATATCCTATGAAAAATCCTGTTATCGCGCCGATAATCCCCCATAAAATGGGCCCACCTTTGAGAATGAACCCATAGGAAGAGCCTACGACTGTTAAAGCTGTAGCCAGTGCGACACCCCCATCAAACAAACTGATTCCGTCCGAGTGATGGATACTGTCAAACATGGCTGGCTTTCTTGTGCGCTGACGCAAAGGAACCGCATAGATACGCTCCTTCTGAACACCAAGCTCTTCCAAAGCCGTGATTGCCAATTCCAAATAAATAGAATGTTCAAAGGATGAAATTACATGCATGTTAATCGCCCTCATTTTCGAAGCGGAGATGTGGGAAATTTGAAACGGGAAGGCTGATAACCCTTTTGCAGCATCGAGATCTGCTCATGATCAAATAGCTTGTTATACTCAACCGTGCTTACATTAGCATCATAGACGGCAAAACCATAAATGGACGGCAAGAAGAGCAGCCACCTCATCTCCAAAACGCTCGCTGCCTGACTCCAGTCGCAAAAAAATAAGAATTGAATGCCTTCAAGCAAATGCGCTAAATAAGAAAGCACAATCCAGGTCGCCATCAAAAAGAAAGCATTAATAATACGATGTGTATACAGTTGTCCTATTCCCGGCATCAAAAGAGACCATGCGATAGCAAGCCAAGGCGAACGTTTATCCAGATAATTCACTTCCATGCTTCCCAGAGTCAGCACATCAATGGGTGCTTTTTCTCTTTTGGCCAATATATATTGATGGTTCATATCTACGGAGGTGCGATAACTATCATAAATAGAAAATAGATATACGGGCGCGTAGAATGACATCCACTGTAGATTAATAATTTCATTTGCACGCTCAAATTGACCGATGAAGGTGTACACCATCGCTTCGTTTAGGTGCATTTGCGAATTGATGAGCATCTCCCAGCCAATGAGTATAAAGCCACGCAAATATTTGGATAACAGCAGATGGCCAAATCCGGGGAAAGCAGCTGACCACCAAGCGATAATAAGGGGATTTCGCAAATGCAATTGCGTAGTGCCTAATAAACTGAGATAGGCCAGTAGACGACGCGGCTTTTGAATCATAGCGCTCAGCATCCTTATGAAAAGTTTTCCAGTTCCCCTATTATCTTCACTCTGCTGTAGGATATACATCTACTAAGAAAAATATGAGAGACAAGGAAAAGATCTATCAAAAGACGAAGCGAAGCTCCAACAGGTCGCTACAAACATAAATAGGCATGCACCTATTCCACCTGAACCGAATAAGGTAAAGAAAATGCATATTCGTTATAAGGAGGAACCCTCATGCAAATTCACGTTGTCCAAAAAGGGCAAACGTTGTATCGGATCTCACACATGTATGGCGTGTCCCTAGGCACGATTGCCACTGCCAATGAAATGACCCCCAGTCAAACACTCGTCATCGGACAGGCACTGGTCATTCCGATTGCTGGCTCTTATTATTGGGTTCAGCCTGGTGATAGTCTCTATCTTATCGCAAGCAAAATCGGTGTCGATCAGCAGAAATTAGCCTCTTTCAATGGTATTGGGCTTTACCAGCCTCTGCCTGTCGGCTTTCGGATTCACATTCCGCCAATGCCGCGTACGCAAGCAGAAGTAAATGCTTATTTGGAGCCTCGGGGTGAGGATGTATCTCCAGAACTGGCTCAAGCTGCCCGTGAAGCTGCTCCGCATCTCACCTACTTAGCCCCTTTTAGCTTCCGCATCCAACGAGATGGCACACTTCAGGCGCCTCCACTTGATAATCTCGGAGGAATCACCGCGACGCAAGGCGTTACGCTCATGATGGTTGTGACCAATTTGGAACATGCTCAGTTCAGTGCCGATCTCGGTCATATTATCCTATCGGATACCGCGGTACAGAACCGTCTGTTGGAGGAGATTATTCGTACAGCCAAACAATATGGCTTTCGAGATATTCATTTCGACATTGAGCACCTGCTCCCGGCAGACCGTGATGCCTATACACGCTTCCTGCGAAAAGCGGCCGATCGAATCCACAAGGAAGGCTTCCTAATCTCCACCGCACTCGCACCCAAAACAAGCGCGGCGCAAGCCGGCGAGTGGTATACTGCGCACGATTACAAAGCGCATGGCCAAATCGCTGACTTCGTTATCATCATGACGTACGAATGGGGCTACAGCGGTGGCCCTCCGATGGCTGTCTCCCCCATTGGTCCCGTCCGTAAAGTGCTGGAGTACGCCCTTACCGAGATGCCGGCCTCGAAGATTATGATGGGTCAGAATTTATATGGCTACGATTGGACGCTGCCTTATGTCAAAGGAGGCGCTTTTGCCAAAGCGGTCTCTCCCCAAGCAGCTATTGAACTCGCCCGCAGATACTCCGCGCAAATCCTGTACGATCATACAGCCCAAGCGCCGCATTTCAACTACTGGGATCATGCCGGCAAGGAGCATACAGTCTGGTTCGAGGATGCTCGCTCTATCCAAGCGAAGTTCCGCTTGTTGAAGGAGCTTGGCTTGCGTGGAATCAGTTATTGGAAGCTCGGTTTGAAGTTCCCGCAAAATTGGCTGTTGTTAGAAGATAACTTTAAAGTCGTAAAACGCTCTTAAGACTCTTGCTTCAACTACCCGAATTTATCATCCACGAGGTGAATTCGGGTATTTATTGCGCCAACTATTCACTTTGGATCGCTGAGAGCCGATAATAGTAGAGTCCCAGTATTTTCATTTCAGCTTAGATAAGGATAAAAACGTGGAGGTAATTACACATGAAATCTAGGTACACCAAGTGGCTATCATTCTTATTCATTTTTATCTTAGCCAGTCAATCTTTAGTAGCCGGAAGCGCGTATGCAGCTGATGAAATATCCAAACTCGTCCTAAACAAAAATGAACTTGTTCTGCAAGTTGGCGATACAGCGAATCTGACAGCAACAGCTATCTTCGTAAGTGGAACAACGGAGAATGCAACGGTCAAAACCGATTGGAATTCTGGAACAACAGACACCGCATCCGTGTATGCAGGTGTTGTAACAGCTAAAAAAGAAGGTAAAGCCGTTATCACAGCCACCTATATGGGTAAAACCGAAATCGTGAATGTCACTGTGACCAAGAAGGTCAAATCATTAACAAGCAATAAGCTTTCTTTGGATTTGCGGCTTGATACGACAGAACAGCTTACCATCACAGCTTATTATGATGACGGAACATCCGAAACCGTTACAAGCAAAGCGGATTATACGATCGATGACAGTTCCATCGTATCCGTGACCAATGGTTTAGTCAAAGGACAAAATCCGGGCAGTGCAACAATAACAGTCAAATATATGAATCAATCGCTTAAACTTTACGTGGACGTCGAAGTAGTCAGACGGATCGACGCCGAGAAATCAGAAATATCTTTGCTTCTTAATGGAACAGAAAAAATTAAATTGCTCGCTACTTACCCGGACGGTACCGTTTCCGATGTATCGGAAAAAGCGGTATGGACTTCCGAAAAGGATAAAGTCGCCGATGCGATCAAAGGCACAATCAAAGGCTACAGCGTAGGTAAAACGACCCTCACTGCCAGTTATGGTACGAAAACAACAACGATTGTGGTCGATGTTGACAGTGCGGTTAAGCTAGATTTGGACAAACAAAATGTACTCCTAAAGAAAGATGCTTCAGGTGAGTTGAAGCTGACAGCAACCTATGCGGATAATACGACGAAAGACGTTTCCGGGCTTGCTGAATGGGCTTCTTCCGATGAGAAAGTAGTTAGCGTATCCAAAGGCAAACTGATTGCCACAAGCATCGGCGAAGCGACCATCACAGCTAAATATGGAGACAAAACTGTTTCAACCATGGTTGATGTTGAAGTTCCCCGTCGCTTAGTTGTGGATTCCGATTCGCTTTCTTTGAAAGCTGGCGCAGAGCAGCAGCTTGCTCTATGGGCAACCTATTCTGATGGCACGACTGTGAATGTGAAGGATAGCGCGGTATGGACAGTAGATGACGAAGCGATCGTTTATGTTTCCAAAGGCAACGTCAAGGCATATAAAGCAGGTATCGCAAAAGTTACGGCAACTTACGGGGGCAAAACGACTACTATAAAAGTAGAAGTTGATATTCCCAACATTATCAAACCAAGCGATAAAATAGTTAATTTACAAATAGGCGGTTCTAAAAATGTCGTACTGACGGCTATCTTCAAAGACGGAAGCGAAGCCGATGTGTCTTCCAAAGCAGAATGGACCACCAGCTCCAAAGATATTGCTGACGTGCATAACGGGTATATCTCGGGAACAGACACTGGCGCAGCAACGATAACTGCAAAATACGGTACACGTACCGCTGTCATTCAAGTATCCGTTGGCGTTTTGAAAAGCTTAACGGTTAATCAGGACAAGCAGGCAGTAGACAAGCTAGTATTGAAAAAAGGGGCTTCCGTCACACTAAACGCAACTGCTTTATACACAGATGATACGTCCAAAGAGGTTACCTCCGATGTGATCTGGACAAGCGGTAACACCAAGTATGTTACTGTTGAAGCAGGCAAAGTAAAGGCTCTTGCCTCCGGTGAAACAACCATCACGGCACAATTAGATACGAAAACCATTTCTATTCCTGTTCAGATTGATATGGCAAGCGATCTATCGGCGAACGTGACAAGTCTTGTGTTTGATTTAAATGAAACGAGATCCATCTCATTGACAGCCGTCGACTCGGATGGCGCTAAACGTGACGTTACAAGCGAAGCGGAGTGGAAATCCAACAGCCCAACCATCGCTCTAGTTACCAAAGGGGTAGTCACAGGTGTTTCCCGAGGCAAAACATCCATCACCGCCCTCTATGGCGGAAAAAGCGTCTCGATTTCAGTAGAAATCGGAGTTATTCAAACATTGGCCGCTGATAAATCCTTCATTGTCACGAAAAGCGGCGATAAAGTGCAAGTAAAATTAACAGCAACTTTGGCCGATGGCACGATCAAAGATGTCACAGAAGCAGCCACTTGGAAAGTCCAATCCTACAAGCTGGGAACTGTCGTAAACGGACTCTTTACCGCTACTGCCTCAGGTAAAACGACATTATCAGGTTCGTTCGGAGGCAAAATGATCGCTATTCCGATCGAAATTGATTCACTGAAATATTTGAAAACAGACGTCGTAAAAGTCGACCTTCAAGAAGGCAAAACCGCCTCAGTTGAAGCATTGGCTACCTATACAGACGGTTCCGAGGAAAACGTGACCATACCGGCATTATGGACCTCTTCAAACATTATGATTGCAGATGTAAAAGACGGCGTCATTAAAGCTACGGGCAAAGGTTCGGCTCGAATTACTATCTCGTATTCCAACATGAAGACGACTGTGCTTGTAACAGTTACCAAATAAATAGAACTGAATTGGCAAGCCGTTGTTCCCCTGTTAGGGAGCAGCGGCTTTTGCTGTTGGTTGCTCTGTTACACATACATAATCCGATGCGAAGCAGGAAACGATATTTTTATCTGCACTTGCACCAATACACAATACACACCTGTACCTGGAGGTATGGATCATGTATTCTCGCTTTATTAAAATAGGTTCGCTATCTTTGCTTTTGCTGGGCCTATTAGCCCTATCGCTCGAAGTTCATGATTACGACGCACATCAAAATGTCCGACAAGCGATTTCTCAAAAGGAGAACTGGGAAGCTGCTAAACAAGGCTCGCCAACTTTTTTCCATACGAATCCCTTCGGTATGCCCGGTGCAGATTCTGTGGTAAATAGCCCATCGGACATGAATAGCTATGCGGCTGCGTATGGACTAACGCCTCCGACGTCTCTGAAATCATTTTCTGTTAATGTGAGTGACGCCGATTTGGTGTCTGCAAAGCCTCCATCCAAGTGGAATTACCTCGGGCTGCTTGGCTTGCTCGGCATACTTGGTTTCACCAAACATTCACATGCTAACTAACTGGGATGTTAATGTAAAAGGAGTTCTGTTCTTCCCTCGTGGACAGGCTCTTTTTCGTTTATCCACATGTTTCCAAACAAATGTTTATGATATAGACTTTTGTTTTAAAATGTATTAGACTAAGAGTAGTTCTTAGATGGAAAGGAGTTGCACATGGATCGCGAACAGCAAATCTTAGCGCTCATACGTCAAAATCCGTTCATATCGCAACATGAGATGGCCACCATCATCGGTATCTCTCGATCAGCTGTCGCCGGCTATATTGCCGTTCTGACGAAGAAGGGGACGATACGCGGTCGTGCTTATGTCACATCCGATGAAAGCACCGTCATGTGCATAGGCGGAGCGAACCTGGACAGTAAGGCCGTCAGCAAACAGGCTATTCGTCTTGCCTCTTCGAACCCGGTTACTGTCTCTGAATCCTGCGGCGGTGTTGCCCGCAACATAGCCGAGACACTTGCTGGCATTTCATGTCGGGCTACGCTGCTAACCGTCGTAGGTGATGACAAAGCTGGCCAATGGGTACTTGAAGAGACACGGAAACGCGGTGTAGATGTCAGTCAGTCCATCGTCCTTCAGGGCGAGAAAACAGGCACCTATACCGCGCTGCTCGATGACACAGGCGAGATGTTTCTCGCTTTTGCCAACATGGAAATTTATAATAAATGCACGCCAGCTCTACTCATGGACAAATGGTCTCATATCGCCGCTTCCAAGTTGGTTATCGCGGATACAAACTTACCAGCTGACACACTGAAAGACTTGGTGAGACGCTGTCACGAAGAGGCCGTTCCATTATTTATCGATCCTGTTTCTTCGGAAAAATCCAAGAAGCTCCCTCAAGAGTTAGCGGGTGTTACAGCTATATTCCCAAATCTAGAGGAAGCCTGCCAGCTTGCTGGGGTTGAAATTGACACTACGCATGACTATGGCAAGCTTGCCGAAGCCATTCAGGCGCGTGGCGTGAAGCACGTGTTCATTACGCTTGGCAGTAAGGGTGTTATGTATCAAGGAGAAGAAGGCAGCCAGTTTTTTTCACCGCTTCCAACCAATGTCGTCGATGTAACAGGCGCGGGTGATGCTTTCGTCGCTGGTCTGGCCTATGGAATTCTGCACGATTCTTCCTATATGGAGGCCTGTTCGTATGGTCTCGCAGCATCGCATATTACTTTGCAAACCGCTCAATCTGTCGCAAGTGAGTTGACCGAGGAACGCTTGAAACAAACCATAACGATTAAAGGAGACTAGCCCTTATCATGAACACATCCTACCTAACATTTACAGACGAAGTGAAAGATGCCCTTGCCAATAACAAACCAGTCGTTGCTTTAGAAACAACAATTATTTCCCACGGTATGCCTTACCCGCAAAATATTGAAATGGCTAAAAAAGTTGAGCAAATCATTCGCGACAATGGCGCGGTACCGGCTACAATCGGAATCATGGATGGTAAAATCAAGATTGGATTAAATGAGCAGGAGTTGGAAGCTTTCGCGACGATCAGTCATGTTGAAAAAGTAAGCCGTCGCGACTTCCCCTACATTCTCTCCTCCGGCAAAATTGGAGCAACCACTGTATCTGCAACCATGATCGGCGCAGCACTAGCCGGTATTGAAGTGTTCGCTACGGGCGGCATCGGCGGTGTACACCGCGAAGGCGAAGTGACGATGGACGTCTCCGCTGACCTAACGGAGCTTGCACAAACGAACGTTGCCGTCGTTTGCGCGGGCGCGAAGTCTATCTTGGACATCGGCCGTACGCTTGAATTCCTGGAAACGCACGGCGTGCCTGTTGTCGGCTACAAAACGAGCGAGTTCCCTTCCTTCTATGCACGCGAAAGCGGCTATGGTGTTGACTTCCGCTTGGAAGAAGCTGCTGAAGTAGCGGACGTGCTTCGCACGAAATGGGAGCTTGGCCTTGCAGGCGGCGCGCTGATCGCTAACCCGGTTCCTGCCGAAGCGGCAATGGAGCACAGCGAAATCGAGGGCGTGATTCAGCAGGCGTTGGCTGAAGCGAAAGACCAGAACGTAACCGGTAAAAAGGTAACTCCGTTCTTGTTGGCTCGCATTAAACAGCTGACAGAAGGTCGCAGCTTGGAAACCAATATCGCACTTGTCTACCACAACGCAGAAGTTGCTGCACAAATTGCGGTTGCATTAAAAAAATAATTTATTAAAAAAGACTGTTTTTCACCAAGGTGAAAAACAGTCTTTTTTGTCGTTGGTTATTGTTATTCCGTTACCCACTCTGTCTTCTGCTGGAAAGGCGTCCGCGCTGATTTAGGGGGATCTACATCCGGATATCCGATGTAGATGAACCCGACCAGCTCCTCCCGCGGATTAAGGCTGAAGACCTCCCGCATCTTCGCATGGTAGGTCGGTGCACCGGTGCGCCAAATCGTACCTAAGCCTTGCGCGTGAGCGACAAGCATCATATTTTGGACAGCAGCATGAACAGCTGCATATTCTTCAATTTCCGGTACGATTGCTGTTTGGGAAGGTACTACCCCTACCGCAATAACGACTGGGGCACGGAATGCCTTCTTCTCTTGGGCAAATCTTAGTTGTGCAAGTTCATCATCAGACAGCGTACTAGATGCCTCCGCTATAGCGACTTCGGCATATCCGCGTCCCAGAAGTCTTCTGCCTTCCCCTGTGAGCACCCAGAATCGCCATGGCTCTGTATGACAGTGATTAGGCGCCCATATACCCGCTTCAAGTATTTGTTCAATCAGCGTATGATCCACAGCATCCGGCTTCACTTTCCCTATGCTGCGTCTACTGCGAATCGCTTCCATGATTTCCATGAACCATCTCTCCCATTCGTAACCCAGTCTATCCCTCTATTGTGCCACGACGAACTTGGCTTTCGCAAATATCTTATCCAAACAAATACAAAAAAGGATTTCACGAATCTATATTCGTGAAATCCTTCTCATCTATGTTCAAGCATTATTTGTCTTTTTTAGCGTGTGAACCGTCGCAATTTCCTTCTGTGTTTTGAGTGTTTCCGCATGCACATTTACCCATGGTCTCAACCTCCTTTACTATTTGTTTTGTTAGCTGTATTATACCCAATTCACTTACATTTGTAAAGTTATATATTTAAAGTTAGTAAATGAAAATAATAATCATTCTCACTATTAATTAGTGCATGAGGTTGGTTATCATTCTCATTAGAAGCCAGTTGATAGATCTATTTAACTTGGTGCTTTCTTGCAAGGATTGTCAAGAATTTGACAATGACGTACTCCTTGAGGCAAGGTATAGTTATAGCAATTGAAAGACGTATGATTATTTTGCTAGATGATAGACCCTTTTCACAGGAAAATTATTGCTATAAATCCCACATACCAGGAGGTATTTATGAATTCCAAGAAATCGAATAAGCTTTCCATGGTTGCCATATCTGCTATGGCTTTCTCACTATTTGCATCTGTTACACTTACTCATTCTGCTTTGGCAGCCACACCCAAGACATCAGCGGATTACACGGATCTCGCTACTGTCGATGCAGCGCTTAAAGGTAAAATTGATACTATGATCGCAGCTGGTATTTTCGAAGGTGTATCGGATAACTCCTTTGGCATCACAGAAAATATGACACGCGCGCAATTCGCCAAAGTCGCTACTCTCCTTTATGGAGTGACCGTAGACCCTACGATCAAGGTGTCTAGTTTCTCGGATGTTCATGCTAACGATGCAGCCAATGGCTGGG
Organism: Paenibacillus sp. N3.4; assembly: GCF_008017805.1. Classification (GTDB taxonomy): domain Bacteria; phylum Bacillota; class Bacilli; order Paenibacillales; family NBRC-103111; genus Paenibacillus_E. The sequence goes on from NZ_VRTT01000066.1 coordinate 34,677, forward strand.
CGATTCCTTATATTGAAGCCGCAAAGAAAGCGGGACTGATTGATGGGGTAACAGACACTACTTTTGCTCCTGGCGACTCGGTCACTTTAGGTCAACTGGATACCGTTCTGCTTAAAGGATTAGGGAAAAAGGTTAGTATGACTGGTTCTCCTTGGTATACGGACGCTGTGAAACAGGCAACAGAACTAGGCATTCATGCTGCCGGTAAAACTGGGGACCAAATTGCCAACCGTGCTGACCTCGTTCAGAGCTCTTATACACCTTTACAAATCATTTCGAAAAAAACACTCGTATCCATAAATAGCGTTAAAGCCACATCTGATTCTCTTAAGGTCCAAGTGACTTTGAACACTCCCGTGAATACCAGTGCAGCAACTCTCACCTTGAATAAAGGCACAGAGGTCATTCCTACTAAGACAGAATGGGCTAGTGATACTCAATCTGCAACGTTAACAGCAACTACAGCATTAACCGCGGGTGATTACACGGTTACTCTTGCAGGGCTGGATGCTTCCTTGATCAAGACAGCTACGGGCAAACTGACAATAGCTGCTCCAAGCACAGAGACAAGTGCAGAGACAAGTGCGGGGAAAATTACGATTAATGGGACTTACACATTGGCTAATGTCATGGATAGCGGCTTGACAGGCTCTGCAACAGGAGCAAACGGACAGGTAACGAAAGAAACTGCGGAAGATCCAACGCTCAGTAAGCTCGGGAAAGAAATTGAAGTGAAAGTAACCGATAGTTCCGGTCAAACCATTGCCACTCCGGGTATTGTGCAATCGATTCATTCTTCAGATGCAAGCATTGTCAAAGCGAGTATTTCTGCAGACCATCGCGCTTATGTCATTGGCAATAAAGCCGGAACGCCGACATTAGTCTGATGGTTCAAATTGGAAATGGTGAAGCCAAGCAATTGCACGTGAGCGTCACCGTGAAAAACGATGCAATGGCTGTAAAAGAAATAAAAGCAGGCAACATAACGTTTGATCAAAGTTAAATGCTGCAACGAATGACGTTTCTTTTGATGCTTATAATGAAATGGATCTTGCGATCACCGATAACTATGGGATCACTTATAAAAAAGATGAAATCCAGTCCTATAACTTTGCATTAGGCACACTTTTCTTAATCAATGAGGTTGTAGGGGATCCTGCAAATGGGGCGGTTGGAACCGTTTCGGTTAATTCCGCTGGTATTGTTAAAGTAACAGGGAATGTAAAATCATTTGAGCTAACGGCTGCTACGCCGGGCAGCGAAAAAGTGACAAGCTACGTGAATGTAAAACAATAATTTACGATAATAGCCGTTCCTGCGGCACGAAGCCTTCAAGCCCCACTGGATAAGTGGGATTGGGGGCTTTTTCCCATTCTCCTATGCACAATAGCCCGCATTTCACATATATTGCTAGTGCTCAATATCATGAAAGGGGCTTCCTCCTATGTATGGCATCCCTTCCTATTTCACCTATCCTACTTCTGATTATCCAAGATATATCTCTTCTTTTTATTATTATGAGCCCTATCCGTTATGGCCTCGGGATTACCCTCCTGTGAATACGAAGATCCTGTCACACTCTATAACTGCTTATCCCAAGCTGCTCCATGATGCTTCGCTCGTGCTCAACAAGCTGGGCAATGCTCAAATCGCGCAGCAATTAATGGCCAACGCGCAGAACGGCAATCAAAAGGAAGTCGATCATATTGTCCGTTCTTTTGGTCTGGAGTCGGTTGTGGCAACACGCTATACCCCCAGCAGTGTTCAATTCACCATCAATCCTCATGCGGAAGGAAAACCTTGCTGTACATTAACCATGTCCCTTCAATGGGGAGAGTAAGATGGCCTGCATAGACAAAAAAGCAATCTAAACCAACTTTCGTTGATAGAGATTGCTTTTTCTAATCGTTATTCCCTTACCGTACATCCGTTGCTTGCAAGATCGGCCATGTTTCGCCTAATACATACGAGAAGATTACAAGGAAAACAATGAATAAGGTATAGATGATATCCAAGCTTGAATACGTCATGACGTAATAATAAGTGCGCTGTTTTTGAGAGGAAAAACGCTTCGCTTCCATCGCCACAGCTGTCCGGTGTGCACGACGGATACTTTGCGCCAGCAAGGGAATCGCAAACATGCGAAGAGTCGTGTACCAGCCTGTAAGTGGGTTGCGTTTCTTTTTACCGCGTACCTTCAAGGCATGGCGAAGCGTCTGAAACTCTTCGAGCATGATTGGAAGCATTCGTAATGCCGCAAGAAAGCTATAAGCGTACTTAGGCGGGATTTTCCACTGCTGCATCATCGCATAAAATAAAGCGACCGGTCGTGTCGTTAAACTGAACAGCAGCCCAACTGCTGCGACTTGGAGACCCCTCAAGCCCAAATGAATACCGCGGTAAAAGCTTTCCTCTGTGACCCGAATAAAGCCAAGCTGGAACCAAGTCGTATGTCCATTGCCAAACATCATCATCCCCGTCGATGACGATATAAAGATGAGCAGAAAAGGCGATGCATAGAGCAGCAGCCTTTTCAAGGGATGACCCGAAAACAGCGCTAATGGCAGTAACGCCCCTACGGTTAAATATAACATCGTGTTGATGTCGTGTGTAAATACGACGAGGATGAACAGTAGAACGGACAGGACAAGCTTCACAACCGGATTCACGCGGTGCAGCCAAGTTTCACGATAGGCGAATACTACTTGCATACCAAGGAGTCTCCTTCCGCGGCATGTTCAGCTTCTGTGGAAAACGGCTTGGGTTCCCTTTCGGAAACCCGCCCCGCTTCGACCTGCCATACACGCGTTGCGTATCGGCTCACAATCTCAGGATCGTGTGTGACCATGATAATAACCGTCCCCTTAGCCTGCAGCTGTGCCAACTGCTCAAGCATACTCATCGTCCCGTGTGCATCCAACCCAAAAGTAGGCTCATCCAGCAGCAGGATACTGGGTTCACGGACCATCGCGGACGCAACACTCAGCCTGCGCTTCTGGCCCATCGACAATTGAAATGGGTGTTTATTGCGCAATGCTTGCAGGTTATACAGACTAAGCAGCTCTTCGATGGCTGCGCGCTGTCCTGCACTGGCCTGTTCGATGCCTGGCAAGGAGTAGGCCAGTTCATCTTCTACCGAATGGGTCACAAACTGGAATTCAGGGTTCTGGAACACGAAGGCAACACGCTCCGCGAGCTGCTCTACCTTATATCCTTTCACGCCTTCTATCCAGCAGGCACCTTGTGTAGGGATCAGACGCATGATGGCTAGCAGCAGCGAGCTTTTCCCCGCCCCGTTAGCCCCGACAACAGTAATCCAGTCGCCGGGATGGACGCTCAAGTTATCGACAAAGGTCTTGATCTTCCCTCCCCGCATGCCGGCGAAATCCTGAAAGGTCATGATTGGAAGGGATGAGAGACTCACAGAAAAAGCATCTACTGGAGCTTCAGCGTCTTCCCACACACCTGGATACCAGATCCCATAGTCCATCAGGTGCTTCTTGTAATCTTCGAACACTTCCTGCGGTTTACCGTCGGCAAGCAGACTTCCATCCGGCGCAATGACAATAAGACGGTCAATCAAGGTAAGAATACCCTGTATTTTATGCTCTACAATAACGAGTGTTTTATCGCTGCTAATCTTTCGTATGGTGTCCCAGACTAGCTTTGTGCCCTCTTCATCGAGCAGCGCCGTTGGCTCATCGAGGAATAGCACTTCCGGCTCTAACGCAAGAACACTTGCAATAGCCAGCCGCTGCTTCATTCCCTGCGACAGCTGCGCAATCTGCGTATGGGTATCTGCCAAGTGAAGCCCTACCATCTCCAAATAGTGCTGAATAAGGGCTGGCATCTCACCGCGAGGAATTTGCAAATTTTCTAAGACGAAAGCTATTTCCTCATCTACATAAGGCATACAAAACTGTGTGTCCGGATCTTGAAAAACATAACCCCAGCGGCTGGGTGTACGAATGTCATCTGCTTTCAGCGGAAGCTCCACGATGTCTGGCACGATACCGCTTAAGATTTGCAGCAGCGTCGATTTCCCGCAGCCGCTGGGTCCAAGCAGCAGAACCTTCTCGCCCGGCTTGATAGAAAGGGAAACCCCCTGAAATAACAGGGGGGCATCTTCTCCGGGATATTTACATCTAAGATTCGTAACGCCGATTCCTTCACTTGTTTTCATGGCTTTACCCCAATGCTTCGTAGTCCTTCTTCGACACCGGACGTACGAGATTCAACACACCTGTACGGGCAAGGGCACCCGTTAAATAGTAAGCGAAAACACCTGCAATCAGCGCGCTTCCCAAAAGACGCAATCCGATAAACAAAAAATAATTCCACAATGTCAGTTGATCAATATATCCGTAATATTGGTCCACGAATAGCGATAAAATGGCAGAGGCAAGAGCCGCTAAGACCGTCACGCCCACATTCACACGACGATATAAAAATAAAGCAAAAATAATCTCAGCGCCTAAGCCTTGTAAAATGCCATAAACGAGGGTGGAAACACCCCATGATCCGCCAAATAGCGCCTCAATCGTAGCCGCGGCTACCTCTGCCAGCAGAGCAACCCCCGGTTTACGAATAACGAGGAAGGCGAATGTTGCCGCCATGAACCACATGCCGTAGCTCAATTGTTCCGCATGAAGACCGATTGGCTTCAGGATGTCGTACATCGGCCCCCATATGCGATAAATCACGCCAAACACCGCAGCGATTACGATTGTGATCAAAATATCGGTGAGTTTCAATCCTTTAGAAGCTGTTTCCTTTTGTGCCATCTGTTCTTCGACTCCCTTTCTTTGGATACGATTTGGAATGAGATAGGCAAACTCGAAAAAAAGCCACCGGGTAGCGGCAGGCATAAGCTTAGTGCGAAGCGCACGTCATTCTCTATGCTGGCATTACCCAAGGTCTCTAAAGATACAAAAAAGCCGCAAAGACAAAAAAGTCCCCTGCGGCTTGTACGTTGACATAAGCACACAAAAATCGTGTACAATCATTCTCTGCGCTAGCATTATCTAGATCAGATCGAACGGTCAGCGGTATATCCCGCACTCTCAGCCTGACTACTCAAGCTCCCGGTATGGTTTATTCGGTTCTCACGAGAAATATACACCAACCTAGTCATTTGCGCAAGGAAACATTTGACTCCCCTCACATTTTATTTTCGCCAAAATAAATATGACATACAGATGGCATATTCGTTATGATAAGCTGTTGAAACAAGCAAATAATAGTCATACAGAGCTATTGATATTATCATTTGCCGGTTCAGAAATCGGTTTGTTAGAGAATAAAAAAGCACGATCTGTTAAGATCGTCATTCGGAGGAGTTAGACAATGGCAGAGCCTTTAAAAGATATGTTTCACCAGACATTTCTGCGCCAATTCGGTGAGAAAGTGCATAAGGTATATGACGCTTTCGATACAGAAGATTTCATCGCCGCAACCATGGACGACAATTGGGACGAGCTTGCTTTAAAAGAACGAATTCGACGAATTTCTACCGTACTCGGAAAGCATTTGCCTCCGCGTTACGAAGATTCACTGAACGTATTATTTGCGATTGATGGGACTTGCGTCGGGTTCCCCTACTTGTTTTTTCCTGACTTTGTGGAGGTACACGGTCAGGCTCAGGAACACTGGGAGCTTTCCATGCAGGCATTGGAGCGGTTTACGTCAAAATCGTCCGCGGAATTCGCTATCCGATCTTTCCTGCTGCGTGATCCGGAGCGAGCTATGCCCCAAATGACAGCTTGGGCAGGGAGTCCCTCTGAGCATGTTCGCCGGCTTGCAAGCGAGGGCTGCCGTCCACGTCTGCCTTGGGGACAGGCGCTCCCCATCTTCAAACGTGACCCATCTCCGCTGCTGCCGGTGCTGGAACTATTGAAAAATGACCCCTCGCTGTATGTACGCAAGAGCGTTGCCAACAACCTGAACGATATCGCCAAAGATCATCCCTCGGTCGTACTGGATACAGCTATTCGCTGGAAGGGTGTTCATCCGGACACGGACTGGATCGTTCGGCATGCTTGCCGTACATTGATCCGCAAGGCTGATCCAGAGGTGCTGGCTCTATTCGGCTATGCGGAGTCAGTCGATGAGATGCCGCTAACGACTTTCTCCTCCATTTCAGCTGACCCGCCCGTACTGCCGATTGGCGGCAGCTGCGAACTCGCCTATGAGCTTCAAATCCGGGAAGGCGAACCGGTACGTATTCGCATCGAATACGGGATCTATTTCGTAAAGGCCAGGATGCAAACATCGCGCAAGTTATTTCTGTTATCCGACAAAACTGTGTCGGGCGGCTCATACCTGACCGGCACCCGAACCCACCGATGGGCGGATCTGACAACCCGCCTACATTACCCGGGCGAGCATCGGATCGTTCTGCTCGTGAACGGACGGGAGATTGCCAGCACGACTGTCCTTCTCGAAGAGGAAAAACATCTAGCCGACAATAAACAAAGCTAAAAAACCTGCACAGCGAGAAATTTAGAAAGGGGTAACCCCTCAGTCCTCTCCTGAAAGCCAGTACTTTCTATAATGTTAAGGATAAACGACTTCGTCGTCCTTTAGGGACGAACGAGTTTGTTTAGGTAGATGCGAAGCAAGTGTATAGACATATACTTCTACTAAGAAAAACCTAGCCAAGGCTAGGTTTTTCACCATTTTGTACCATGTAATACATAGCCTGAAGCTATCTTATTCACCGTTTTTATCCAATAAATACATAAGCAAGTTAGATGTTCTTATTCCCGCTAATATCGTCTCACCCGAGAGATACGACCACAGATCTCGCTCATTTTCTACATAACCTTCCATCCCCGGCGCTAACGAACAATAAGCAACCGTCGCTTGCTTAAGTATCCACAACAAAAGCCAATCGAACATTTACGCAACTCCATAATTGTGTTGTCTACGCTAACGAACCTTAGGAGGCTGTCGATTCATTGTAGATATCTCAGTCCCCAAAACTACTGTTGCGAATAGATCAAATACTACGAAAAATTCAATACTTTAACTGGTTTTCTCCC
>NZ_VRTT01000067.1 GCF_008017805.1 Paenibacillus sp. N3.4
TCGCCGACGCTACCGCTCGCTTGCCGAGTATTTAAACAATAATTACAGTATACGAAAGCCCTCAACATGACTGCATGGTGGGGGCTGTTTGACGCTTACTCTTTAAGGGATATTTGTGACGGCTCTTTAGGTATTTCAGTTGCATTTGTATTTACAGATACGAATGATGAAATTGCAAGGGATAATACAACAGACAATGCGACATTTGTTTTTTTCATTTGACAATTCTCCTTTGTTAAATGGATTAATAGTAGTCAATAGACAAAGTTAAAAACATAAACTGTTAACGATAATAACTAGGATTCAACAATATGCCCTAAATTTTCATATCTTCCTCCCTCACAGGCAATTTAATCCTTGCTTTACACTTGTCTACAAGAAAATGTAATTGTAATTTGTAAATTAGGATTGAGCCTAGCCGTCTGTTTGTTCAATCTATTATATTGATTGACAAATATAGGCTTTCTAAGAAATATAACGTAATGAGCTTAATAAACCTGACACCTTTTTCTATTTTTTACAAATATTATTTTGAAAGATTCCAATGATGAATACCCACTGTTTCTGTTACAAATGTTGAACAGGCTGTTTTTCCATATTTTCACGTCTATGAATTAGGTAAATAATGTAATTATTTTGCAAAATTAGACATAATCGTTACATAACAATATAATTACTTGTGAATTCATAATTTGTAAAAATATTGTAATTTATTTACATTCTATAACTTGTAAAAATGAGTTTTTATTGGGAGGAGCTGCAAATTGTCAGACCAGTTATTTGTTCTATTTAGAAGTGATTTCGATAGATTAGATATAGGTATACAACGGAAATTATTTCTATCTTTTCGTGAACTGGTTTATCGCGAATTACTGTTTATTACAAATGATCCTTATTTAGTTGACGATATTATTCAAACCTCTTTTCATAAAGTGATTACCGGAGGGCCTAGAATCAAAAACGATTCCAACATAAAAGCCTGGTTGAAACAAATTGCTCGCAATACGACTTATGATTTTTTAAGAAAAAACAAAAAATATAGACATGATTTTGCTCTTGATTACGTTAATACATATGAAGATGTATCATTTGAGTTATCCGCTTCAGAGGTCCAAATCGATGTGTTTGTTGAAAAATCGGTAAGAGACGAATTACTACATAAATCAATTAACGAACTTAAATTTGAGAATCGGGTAGTTATTTTGCTCTTTTACTTTTTAGGCTTGTCTTACCGCGAAATTCAACAAGAACTTGGAATATCGGAGGATGTGCTGGCTAAACGTCTCGAAAGAGCACGCAAAAAACTAGCGCAAATTTTTAGCAAGAGATGGAGTGAGGAACACGAATGAGAAACAAAACGGAAATTTAAACCCGGATGAAACCTATATAATGTGGTCGAGAGTAATGGTTATTTTCCGATAACGATCCGCATACCCCAAAATGGGTTTAAAATTCTTGTTTGCGAGGGCTGCCATGACATACTTAGAGTGCCCTACCGTTGTAAAGGGCGCTTCTGTACAACTTGTTCCTGTGGGGAAACGAAAGAACGGAGCAGACTATTGTTGGAGGATGTATTTCAAGTCAATCATCGTCATGTGGTGTTTACCATTGATGAAGGACTATGGAGTGTCTTCTTGCTTGCTGCTTGGAAAGGATGATTCGAGATCTCACAGGGAAGCAAGAAAACCAAAAACAAAAAAAAGAAACCACAGTTGTCCATAAGCAACTACCTCCTATCGAAGCAGGTAGTGAAGTATATATGTTTGACCTGTTCGGAAGTGGAAAGCATACCGCTTGATATTGTACAAGATTTTGAACGAATGGATCGGGGGGGGATCCGACTGTACCGCCTCAATTTATGTGTGAAAGCTGTGGAGGAGTTATGTATCCTGAGTATTACAAAGGGATACATGGTTACGAGTATCAGATTTCAGACTGGTTAAAGAACAAAGAAGTGGAAGGTAGTTCAAAGTAGAACAGAAGAGGGATGGATGTGAGGGTGGAAAGGCGCTTTGCGGTGGGCCCGCCTTTGAAGTCGTGTTTATACCGCAAAATAAATTCAAAAAACATGACTTCAACAGCGGTTGGAACCCCACATCCCCCCCTCCCCATGCAACAAAAGTATGGGTTTACACGCAAAAGGACCGTCAGGATGGTTTTCCCTGACGGCTTTTCTTATGCCCCCTATGGCGGGTGGTACGGGGGCAGTACCATATCCCAGTGGCTGCACCAAATTTATTGAATAGATTCCAGTTGTGTAACCTCTTCGTCCTCAAATGATCCAAGCGTGACGCCGACCTTTCGCACGGGTAGGACCGTTCCGATTGCGATGAAATATCTCGTGCATTGATCCGAAAACTTGTCAGTTAAACTTGAATGATGATTGGCAAAATCATGGGTCTTCTTTTGGTTTGGGTGTATAAGAATTTGCCTATAGCTTCTTTGAGGGCTTGCTTGTATATCCCCCATTGGTTTGTTTTCATCTCTTGAAGCTGCGAAAGGGTATGTACCGCTATCCGGTGAACGTCCTCCATTAATCCTTCGGATTCTTTCACATAGACAAACCCGCGGGAGATGATATCGGGTCCTGAGACAATTTTGCCATCTGATCGCCCAAGGGATAGCACGACAATGAGAATACCGTCTTCGGATAAAACTTTGCGATCCCGTAAAACGATGTTACCGACATCTCCTATGCCTAAACCATCGACTAGAGTATTCCCGTTTGGGACCTTTCGTTCTTGACGGGCTTTAGTGTTAATAAAATCCACGACGTCTCCGTTATTTACAATGAAAATGTTATCGGCTTCGACGCCAACAGCTTCTGCTAATAAACGGTGCTGATGAAGCATGCGATATTCACCATGAATAGGGATAAAATACTTCGGTTTCATTAACGTAAGCATGAGCTTTAATTCTTCTTGGCTGGCGTGCCCGGAAACGTGCATGCCAGTTACTGACCCTGACCCGTAGACGACTTTGGCTCTTCGCTCGAATAAGTTGTCTACAATGCGTGCCACGTTGCGTTCGTTCCCGGGAATAGGCGTGGCTGCTAGGATGACTGTGTCACCCGGGGATACTTCGACTTGACGATGGGTACCACTGGCCAAGCGAGCCAATGCAGCCATAGGTTCACCTTGACTTCCTGTACAGAGAATGACCATTTCATGCGGAGCGTGTCGGTTGACATCTTGGGAATCGACCAGCATTCCGGGAGGCAATCTTAAATAACCGAGTGTAGAAGCTATTTCTACAACGTTAACCATGCTTCTCCCCAGGAGGGCAATTTTGCGGTTCAGCTTCTCCGCTGCATCAATAACTTGCTGTAATCTGTGAACGTTAGAGGCAAACGTGGATAGAAATATTTTCCCTGTAGCTTTTGCGAAGGCTTCCTGAATATGATCGCCAACCACTCGTTCTGAAGGCGTAAAACCCTGACGTTCCGCATTGGTACTCTCGGATAGGAGAGCGAGTACGCCGTTCTGACCAATAGCAGCCATTTTATGTATGTCTGCGTACTGTTCGTTTACCGGGGTTAAATCGAACTTGAAGTCTCCTGTATGAACGACAGTACCTTGCGGTGTATGGAAGGCAATACCTAAGCAGTCCGGGATACTATGATTTGTGCTAAAGAAGCTTAGCGGAATGTTTCCTAAAGTGAGTCTGCTAGTCGAATCGATGTTGTGCAAATGTGTGGTGCTAAGCAGACCATGTTCTTTAAGTTTACTTTCGATTAGGCCAAGGGTTAACCGCGTTGCATAAATAGGCATGTTCAGCTGTTTGATAATGTAAGGGATGCCTCCAATATGGTCTTCATGACCGTGGGTGACCACCAAACCCTTCACTTTTTGTTGATTTTCGATTAAATAAGAGATATCGGGGATAATCACGTCAATGCCTAGCAAGCTTTCATCTGGGAACTTGGAACCGCAGTCAACAACGATAATATCGTCGTCATATTGAATAACATACATATTCTTACCGATTTCATGTACCCCGCCGAGGGCGATGATCGAGAGCTTATCTTTTGAACCCATTTGAAGAATTCCTCCATTATCTTTCTGATGGACATCAAAATGCGCCTACGCAATTAAGTTATAGTTTCCTTCGATTTCTCCTTCTTGCTTCTGGCACGCGGCTTTTTAACCGTTTTCACCTCAGCATCAGCCTCAATTGCGATCTTATCCGTATTCTCTGGCTTGGTTGCATCCAAGCTTGCCTGCAGCGCAGCCATCAAATCGATCACACTCGTTTTTTGCAGCTCTGGTGCAGATTGCACCTCTTCTCCGGCAACTTTGCGCTCAATAGCCTCTAACAAACGGCCCCGATATTCATCTTTATATTTCTCAGGTTCAAAGGGGGTAGATAGCTGGTTAATCAACATCTTAGCCATTTCCATCTCCCGCTCATTTACGGTTACTTTTTCAGGTAGATTAGGAACTTGTGAAATCGGTCGAATCTCATCCGGGTAAAAAATGGTCTCCATCGCAAGACAATTGTCAATCACGCGAATAGCAGCTAACGAGCTTTTGGAACGAATAGAGACTTTGGCAATGCCGATTTTGCCGGTTTGACGCATGGAGTCCAGCAGCAAATTATAGGCGCCGGCTCCCGTGTCCCCAGGTCCCAAGTAATATGTCTTTTGAAAATATACCGGATCAATATCGGTCAAATTGACGAAATCGAGAATTTTGATTTCCTTGTTGGTTTCACCGGAGATATTCGCTAATTCTTCCTTTTCAAAAATGACAAATCTTCCAGGCTCATATTCGTATCCGCGGGAGATTTCCTCCCATTCTACTTCCTTATCGCACGTTTGGCATTTGCGGACGTAGGCTAGCGGTGTAATGCAAGTTTTGTGTATGTAGCGCATAGAAATATCCTTATCTTCGGTTGCCGAAAACATTTTCACCGGGACATGAACGAGACCAAAGCTGATGGCTCCTTTCCATACCGTATGCATACGCATTTCCTCCCCATAAAGCTTGATTATACTAGTATTCTCGTATTTGAATGGCTTTATACGGCAGCGAATTCAGAGAATGGTTTGGCAGCCGGGAGGGCAACTTAAGTCAGAAGTTAAACGAAACTTAACAGATTATTTAGGAGGAATTCTCGCATGTCCGCAGATTCGAATGCAGCGAAAGACTTGAATCATGAGGGGAAGGACGATCACTTTATGGACATTGACCGCATGATTAACGAAGGCTTGGGAGGCGGGAATGTCACCATTCAGGGTGGTTTAATCGATGCTTCAACGACAGATACGATGGATCATCAGGAATCTGTCCTGGATGAACCATGAATGTGAATCGCGCACAGGAAATTTTAGCCGCTGACGAGAAAATAGAGGTTGAATTGAACGGTGTTCCGATCTGGATCGACAGCATAGATTCGAATAAGGCCATCGCCAAGATCCATGTGGAAGAGAATCCTTCGGATTCACGTTTAGTAGCCGTTCGGGAATTAGAAGAAGTCACCTAACTGATGTTGAGAAAGAGCCAAGCCTACCCTGACGAATTAGGGCTAGGCTTTTTTTGCGTATAGAGTTGCTGAGCCAACTAGCGAGGACTATAATAGGAGCAGCACGCGCAATCGGAAGAAAGGGATGAGACGACTTGGCTCAATCCACATTTATTTACAATTCCCAACAGGAAGCAGATACAGATCGTTTGGGTAAACTGCTGACAGATTATCTGATGCCCGGTTCTGTCATTACCCTTGATGGTGATCTTGGAGCGGGTAAAACGAGATTTTCGCAAGGCTTTGCCAAAGCGATGGGGATCACAGATACCGTCAATTCCCCTACTTTTACCATTATCAAAGAATACGAGGGAGCTTCGCTGCCTTTCTACCATATGGATATGTACCGCATTTCCCAAGAGGAAGCGGATGAGTTAGGGCTGGAAGATTACTTTTATGGCGCAGGTGTTACACTGATCGAGTGGTCGAGTTTGATCCCCGATTTACTGCCGCAGGATAGACTCTCGGTCACGATTACCCAAACCGCAGAGCAGACCAGAGTATTTCACTTGACTCCTTACGGGGAACCGTATGAGAGCTGGTGTGTACAGATGAAGGAGAACGGACATTTACAATGACAGAACGGATAAAGCCACTTGGACGATGCTTAGCCATCGATACCGCTACTTCTGCAATGACAGTTGCCATACTAGATGATGGAAACATGCTTGGCGAGAGGAGCTCCCATGCGGAACGGAATCACTCGATCGGGCTCCTTCCACACATTCAGGAACTGCTAACAAGCTTAGAACTTAAACCTAAAGACCTTCAATCGGTCGCTGTAGGGCAAGGCCCCGGATCCTATACAGGGGTTCGTATTGCTGTGTCCGTAGCCAAAACATTTGCTTGGTCATTGGGCCTTGATCTCATCGGTGTTTCGAGCTTGGAAGCTATGGCGCTAGGCGGTGCCGTTAGAGACAGGCAGACAAACGAAGACGCAATCGGTTTGACGTGGGTGGTGCCGCTCATGGACGGCAGACGCAGGCAAGCATTCACGGCGGTATACGCCTATGAAGGAAGCTCCCCTCTAACAGCAGGAGGAGAACTTGCCGTTCATTGGCATGAAGTGCTGCCTGACGGCATTCGTGTTATCACATCATGGACAGAGCAATTGCTTGCGCTGATAACGGCAGCTGGCGCGGGACAAGCACCGAAAGAAGTCATATTCGTAGGTGAAACGGAAGGCTTCACGGCGGAATTGACGCAGTTTGCACAGGATGGACAAGTCCCCGTACGTATGCTTCCTTATAGCATAGAGGCCGAATTTATCGGACGTCTGGCCTATCCACGTCTAGCAGACGGCGAAAAGGCAGAGGTGCATACATTTGTGCCTAATTACACACGGCTTCCGGAAGCAGAAGCCAATCTTTTAGCGCTCGCGCAGAAAGGGGAGAAATAAGGATGGAACAGCAGCAGCCTTATGATATCGAAAACTCGATGGTATTTCGTTCCATGCGGATGGAAGACATTCCCTTTATTTGCGAGATCGAGCAAGAAGCGTTTACGACCCCTTGGACCGAAGGGGCTTTTCATAACGAGCTGACGAATAATCAGTTCGCCCATTATATGATTATGGATATTGAAGGCGAAGTGGCCGGATACGGCGGCATGTGGCTCATTATGGAGGAAGCGCATGTTACGAATGTAGCTGTTCGCAGTAACTATAGAGGACGTAAGCTGGGTGAGCGTCTGCTTCGCGAACTGATGCGGACTGCGGTTTTCTTGGGCGCTATTCGCATGACCCTGGAGGTCAGGGCTTCGAATTATGTGGCGCAAAATCTATATGAAAAGCTAGGTTTTCGTTCCGTAGGTGTCCGAAGAGGGTACTATACGGATAATCGTGAGGATGCTGTCGTCATGTGGGTAGATCTGCCCAAAAGAGGAAAGGATGGTCTCGGAGTTTGAGACTTTAACATAGGTGAGTAATTTGACTATACAACAAACAGATTTGAATGAACTAGAGGAAAAAAGGGCCACCAAACCGGTTTATATTATGGCCATCGAAACGAGCTGCGACGAAACCTCGGTAGCTATTGTCGAAAATGGGACCATCATTCGTTCGAATGTGATCTCAAGTCAAATCGAAACCCATCAACGCTATGGCGGCGTTGTGCCGGAGGTCGCTTCGCGCAAGCATGTGGAATCCATTACGTGGATGCTTGAGGAAGCCGTCGTGAAAGCGGGAGTGTCCCTGCAGGAGCTGTCCGCGATTGCCGTTACAGAGGGACCCGGACTGATCGGGGCTCTGCTTGTCGGCGTCGTAGCAGGTAAAGCGCTAGCTTGCGCATTGGACTTGCCGCTTATAGGCGTCCACCATATTGCGGGGCATATTTATGCCAATCAACTCGTGCATGAGCTTGAATATCCGCTTATTTCACTCGTTGTTTCAGGTGGTCATACCGAACTGATCTACATGGAGGGTCCTGGTAAGTTTCGCATCATTGGCAAGACCAGGGATGATGCAGCAGGGGAAGCCTATGATAAAATTGCTCGGGCGATGGGCTTGCCTTACCCGGGCGGTCCGCATGTGGACGGCTTGCGCAGGAAGCCGAGTCCGAAATCACCATGCCGCGAGCTTGGCTTGAAGCGGGCTCTTACGACTTCAGCTTTAGCGGCTTGAAATCGGCCGTGCTGAATGTCGTGAACCAAGCCAAGATGCGCGGAGAGGCTGTCCAAACCGCGCAGATTGCAAAAGGCTTCCAAGCTTCCGTCATTGACGTGCTTGTCGAGAAAGCGGGACGCGCCGTCCGTGAATATGGCGCGAAGCAGCTTCTTCTCGCTGGCGGTGTCGCCGCCAACAAAGGGCTGCGCAGCAGGCTGGCCGAGCGCTGCGAGCAGTTGAATGTGCCGCTGCTCGTGCCGCCGCTGGGCCTCTGTACAGACAACGCGGCGATGATAGGCGCCGCCGCATTCCTGAAGTGGGACAAGCAGGAATTTGATACCATGGAGCTCAAAGCGGAGCCGCAGCTTAAGCTGGAAGAGTGGTAAGAAAATAAATATTCAGATAACTGTATTGACTTTGAAAAAATCGCATATTATAATCACAATCAATACTTTCAAACGCAACGAACGGGATTAGTAAGGAAGAGCAGTTTCGCTCAGAGAGCTGTGCGCTTGGTGAAAGCACAGACGAAACGTCACCTGAACTCGCCCGGGAGCGGTAAGACTGATAAGGATGCCAAGGATCCAGCACCCAAGTAGGTCTTGACGGTTGACCCCCGTGATCAGGTACATGAGTGGTTTCGAGCGTAACAGCTCGGATCAATTAGAGTGGTACCGCGGAAGGTTCAAGCCTGTCGTCTCTTTTATAGAGATGGCAGCTTTTTGGTTGTTCTGAAATGAAATGAACAAAGAAATGAACATATATGAAAACGCGATGAACAAGAGTAGTAAGGGCTCACTTGTACGGTACAGAAAGCTGCGGGTTGATGCGACGCAGACCGTGAATGCCCCGAACTCGCTTGGAAGCGGTCATCCTGAACCGGTGCAAGAAGGCGGTTAGGGATGAACGGATGACCTCCGTGATCGGGTGACACAGGGCGGGATGATCGTCATTGTGTCTGAGGTGGGCTCCGTGACTCGGAGTCAACAAGAGTGGTACCGCGTTGGGTGAAGACCCGTCGTCTCTTATGTGGAGATGACGGGTCTTTTTGTTTTGACAAAAATTAACCATGCCAGCTTAACTTGGCGCTAAATTTGAGGAGGAATTTAACCATGGAAACAATAAACAATCGACGTATTCGCATTTTTGACACGACACTGAGAGACGGTGAGCAGGCTCCAGGTGCTTCGCTTTATCCAGAAGAGAAAATTCGTATCGCCAGACAGCTGGCCAAAATGGGGGTAGACACCATTGAACCAGGATTTCCGATCTCAAGCCCAGGAGATTTTCAGGCCGTTCAACAAATTTCACGTGAGCTTCAAGGGGTAGAGATTTGCGGCTTCGCTCGTGCGGTCAAAGCAGATATTGACTCCGCTGTGAAGGCAACGCAAGATGCGGCTTCGCGCCGGATTCACATGTTCCTTTCCTCTTCGGACATCCATCTGGATTTCCAACTGCGCAAATCCCGCCAACAGGTCGTAGAGATGGCACGCTCGATGGTAGCCTACGCGAAGCAATTCGTGGACTGCATTGAGTTTTCACCTATGGATGCGACACGTACGGGTGATGAGTTTCTGTTTGAAGTGCTGGAGGCTGTCATCGCGGAGGGAGCCACGATCCTTAACATTCCGGATACGGTTGGCTACGCATTGCCCGAAGAGTATGGGGCTATGTTCCGCAGAGTACGTCAAAGTGTAAGAGGCGGGGATACCGTTGAGTACAGCGCACACTGTCATAATGACCTTGGTCTTGCCGTTGCGAATAGCTTGGCTGCCATTGCAGCGGGCGTTACTCATGTCGAGGTGACGGTGAATGGGGTGGGCGAGCGTGCCGGCAACTGTTCACTGGAGGAACTTGTTATGGCGATTGAGACGCGTAAACAAACCATGGGCGTGGAGACGGGCATTGTCAGCAGTGAAATTTTCAACACGTCCAAAATGATCAGTCGAATCATGGGCTTCCCCATTGCTTATAATAAGCCGATTGTTGGCCGTAATGCGTTCCAGCACGAAGCGGGCATTCATCAAGATGGACTGCTGAAAAACCGCAATACCTATGAAATTATGGATCCGGAGAAGCTGGGTATTCCACGGTCGATGATCATCCTTGGGAAGCATTCCGGACGCCATGCACTTAAACATCGAATTGGACAATTCGGTATCGAACTGACTGGCGAAGAGCTGGAAACTCTCTATACAGGCTTCAAAGAGAAAGCGGATGAACAGAAGATGGTCACCGATGACCAACTGCTCGAGCTTGTAGGGTCAACCGTTAACGGACAGATGGAAGCTTTCACACTCACCCATATGCAAGTCGTTTCCAACAGTGATCGGGAGCGGGTTGCTTCCGTTTCCGTGAGAAATAATCAAACAGGGGTGGAGCAAGTCTTCTCGGGAACCGGAGAGGGGCCGATTGAAGCCATTGTACAGAGTCTAAGGCAAGCTATTCCGATGGATGTGGAGTTTTCTGATCTGGAGCTGCATTCACTGTCTACAGGGGAGAAAGCAACCGGGGAAGCCGAAGTCACTCTTTCCATCGAAGGTCAAACCTATAAAAATACAGGTATAGATCAGGATGTCCTTTTTGCTGTAGCAAAAGCTTTCATCTCGGCTTGCAATCAAGCCGCCCGAATGCAGCACAATGCAAACACTCAAAATGAGATAACACCTGCATCCTAAAAAGCTTGCTGCGTTAAATTGCAAGAAAACTTAGATATATACACCACTTGTTTACAAAGTTATACACATGCCCTGTGTACAGTGTGTATAACATAGCGAAACTGGCTGTTATCAATGATTTTTAAAGGTCCATGAAAAGAATAACTTTTTCACAGTTTTTTGGGGATAATGTGGATAAGTATGTGGAAAAATCTATAAAAGCTGAAAGGGGGGCGCATTGCGCCTCTCTTTTTTTGTGGATAAAGATGTGGATAAGTGAATAAGCCCAAAACAGGGCAACTTTAAATTATCGGAAAAATCCGTCAGCGGATAGGTTTCCCAATGGATGAAAATGCTAAAAGCAAAAACTATGGGAGATTTATGATGATAATAAAGAAAATAGTAGGTATTGTGGGTATCTTAACTATTTTATTGGAGTTGTCCACACATATGGGTCATGCAGCAGCCTCAAAAGATCCATTCATCCACAGAGGTACAGTTTCCAAACAAGTTACTGTCATTGCCATACCTGGCCTGTCCTTTCTGGAACTGCAGCCAAACCAGCTCGCCGAGCTTCCTCATGTCAAGATGTTAACGGAGAGCGCAGCGGTAGGAGCGATGAACATTCGCACGACAAAGCGTTCCATGCAGGATGTGTATCTTACATTGAGCGCTGGGGCTCCGGCTGTAGGCAATTCAAGCGTGCAGGCTTTTGGCGCAAGCGAAAATTGGCATGACGCTCCCGTTTCCGCTATCGTCCGACGCTATCATGGGGAAGGATTCCATGCGGATCGTGTTGAACCAAACGCAATCTTTGTTCCTCAGATCGAAATGCTCAAAAAAATAAATGCAGAACCATCGAATGGAGCTGGAGTTGGGAGCTTAGGTGAGGTTTTGAAAGAACATCACGTCAATCGTATTGTGCTTGGGAACAGTGATTTAGGAAAGGGAGCAGCGGAGGAGGAGAAAAGACTGCGTCGATCGGCTGCGCTGATGCTTATAGATGGTGAAGGATATGTGGATCAAGGAGCTCTCGGAGATGAAGTTCTGATTCCGTCTGTGGATAGACCTTACGGTGTCATGACGAATTATGCACAATTGCTGCAATTGTGGGAAAAGATACAGATCAGCAGTCAGATAACTAGTTTCGGGGAGTCTCCCGTCACAGATGGCGACATTTCACGAAGCGAACCAAGCAGCCTAACTTTAATTGAACTGGGCGATCTATACAGACTCTATAAGGATCGCCAGCATTACAGTAAGGAACGCTACCAGCAGCTAAAGAAGCAGGTCTTGCGGGAAATGGATTCGTGGATCGGACAGCTTGCTGCAAGTATGAGCGGGAATCAGAGCCTATGGATGTTTTCTCCTGAAGTTAGCAGCACAGCAGCTAATAAAAAAGCGTATCTCTCTCCGATTCTTCACTATACAACTAACGGCAGAGAAGGAATGCTGTTCTCCGAATCAACGCGTAGACTAGGCGTTATAACGGCACAGGATTTTACCAGTACGCTACTCCATGAATTTAACATCCCGGTTCCGCCTCGGTTGGTAGGAATCCCTATTGCCTCTCAGGATAAAGAGCATGCTTTTGCATCGCTTCTTCAAGACCAAACGAGTATGCAGGCGATCTATAGGATTCGGCCGCGCTTGTTATATTCTTTTGTTACTTTTGAAATGATGGTGCTTCTTGGCAGCTTATTTTTCGTGGTGTGGATGAGAAGGGGAGAGGCAGTTGATCGTTATCTCGAAATGCGACCTCCGTTATTCTTCGCTTGGGGCAGAAGTATCCGTATCCTGCTGTTATCACTGCTGGCTGCACCATCTACTATGCTTGTGATGGGAGGTTGGGTGCTCCCACTAACTACAAGTGTAGGTATTGAAGCAGCAATAGGGCTATTGTGCGCCATTTTCGTTGTGCTCACGTTTCTTCTTGCGATTGTTTTGGACAAATGGTGCTTATCCAAAGCTATGATGTGGCTAGGGTGTGGAACCGCTTGGATGATAGCTCTAGATGGCAGCACAGGGGCTCATATGATGAAATATTCCGTGCTTGGCTACGATCCCATGATAGGTGCCCGTTTCTATGGCATCGGAAATGAATATATGGGCGTGTTGATTGGCGCCCTTGTGTTAGGCGTAACGGCGGCTTTGCAGCGCCGTCATGGAGAATGGCAGCCCGCGATGTCCGGCGGGCTGGAGGACGCGTCTCCGCGAGGCTCGCTTGCGGAGATGGAGATGGCCGCGGCGATTGCGCCAGCCGCGAGAGCCTCGCGCACCGCTGCGCTCGTCACGTGCGCGGCGTTCTTGCTCGTGACGGCGTGCCTGGCGGCGCCGTCACTGGGCGCGAACGCCGGCGGCGCGCTCAGCGCTGCAGTCGCCTTCGGCGTAGCCGGCGTGCGCTGCTTCGCCGGCGGCCGCTGGCGCGAGCTGCGCCTAAGCAGGGGCATTGCCCTGCTGGCGGCGCTGCTCGCGCTGGGGCTTGGAGCGCTGTGGCTGCTCAACAGCGCCGATTCTCCCGCGGCGGCGGCGCGGGAGAGCCACGTTGGGCGTGCGTTCCACGCCCTGCGCGAAGGGCAATTCGATCAGATCGGGCAGATGATCGAGCGCAAGCTACGGATGAATGTACACCTCATCCGTGCCTCTGCCTGGAGCAAAGTGCTGCTCACAAGCCTCTTTGTCATGGCTGTGCTTGTGCTGCGTCCTCGCGGCCGACTCCGCTTATGGCAGCACAAATACCCGTACTGGATGTACGGGTTCTCGGCTAATATGATCGGAGCCATAGCGGCTTTGCTCTTGAATGATTCCGGAATTGTAGCCGCAGCGACCATGATTATATTCGTTGCTGTCCCCATGCTGCTCCTGCGCTTGCAGGAGTTGGAGACTTGATTCATTAGACACTTTTACAGCAAGGTTTCCCATTCCTCGTAACAGCCAGCCAGCTCGCTTTTTTTGGTATCGACTGAAGCGGTTTTCTCCTGCACTAGAACGTAGTTGTTGTAGACAGATGGATCAGCCAGCTCATCTTCCAAGGCGGATACTTCATCTTCCAAGCGAGCGATATCGAGTTCAAGCTGCTCCAGCTTGCGCTGGCGGCTGCGCTCTTCCCGTTTAGCTATCTTATCCGCTTCGTACCCGCCAGCCTGTGCGTTAGCTCCGGGGCTGGCGTTTTTGCTTGTAGATCCAGTATGGCTCACAGCCGACTTCTTTTCCGCATCTTTCGCTAGGCGCTTAGCTTCCATTTCGGCAAGCTCCGCTTTTTTCTCCACAAAATCGTCGTAGTTACCTAGATAGCTTGTTAGTCCGTCAGCTTGCAAGTCTAACATGCTCTCCGCCATTTTGTTGAGAAAATAACGGTCATGGGAAATGAACAGCAGTGTGCCCTCATAATCCATCAGTGCGGATTCCAAAACCTCTTTGCTATATAAGTCCAGATGGTTGGTAGGCTCATCGAGAATAAGGACATTGGCCTTTTGCAGCATAAGCTTGGCTAGAGCAACGCGTGCTTTTTCGCCACCGCTGAGGGCCGCCACTTTTTTGAACACGTCTTCGCCGCTAAAGAGAAAGCTGCCCAGCACGGTCCGAATACGAGCCTCCTCAAGGTGCGGATACGTACTCCACACTTCCTCCAGTACGCTGTTGGCTGGATTCAGACCAGTTTGTTCCTGATCATAGTACCCAATGGTTACGCCCGCGCCCCACTTGTAAGTACCTTCATCTTGTTTATGCTGTCCGATCAGGGTTTTTAATAACGTTGATTTGCCAACCCCGTTAGGACCAATCAATGCAGCGGTTTCTGAGCGCCTTAACTGAAAGGAGAGACCCTCAAAAAGTCGCTTCTTTCCACTATAAGAAAGCGCCAATCGATCAACCTGAAGGACTTCTTTACCGGAGGTCTTCTCAATTTCAAAAGAAAATGAAGCCCGTTTCAAATCCCCCATCGGCTTATCGAGGCGTTCCATTTTATCCAATTGCTTACGTCGGCTCTGGGCTCTCTTCGTTGTGGAAGCACGAACGATATTGCGCTGCACGAAATCCTCCAGCTTGGAGATCTCTTCCTGCTGCTTCTCAAATTGCTTCATTTCAATGTCATAATTAGCTTCTTTAATTTCGATGAAACGGGAGTAGTTGCCCGTATATCGTTTAGACGCGTTGCGTTCGATTTCATAGATGGAAGTGACTAACGCATCGAGGAAGAAGCGATCATGCGAAACAACCAGAATCGCACCGGGATAGCCTCGCAAATAGCCCTCCAGCCACGTTAGCGTCGGGATGTCCAAATGGTTCGTCGGCTCATCGAGCATAAGCAGATCAGGTTCTTCGAGCAGCATTTTGGCCAGCGCCAGTCTCGTTTTTTGACCGCCGCTAAGCGTTTGAACCGGTGTATCCGGTGAGAACTGACCGAAACCCATCCCATGAAGGATACCACGGATCTTGGCCTCTATTTCGTACCCGCCCTGTTCGCGGAAAGATTCTGAACGCAGCGCATAGCGGTTCATCGTGGACTCATATTTTTTCTCGTCTAACGCAAGTGTCGGGTCTGCCATTTGTGCTTCCAAATCACGCAGCTCACGCTCTGTCTCCAGAAGAGCGCTGAATACGCTGAGCAGCTCATTCCAGATCGATTTTTCCGTGTGCAGCCCGCTGTTTTGCTTTAAATAACCGATCTTTGTTTCCTTTGCCTTGAACAGATCTCCACTATCATAGGACATTTCGCCGGCAATGATTTGCAGCAAAGTCGATTTCCCGGCGCCATTCACCCCAACCAACCCGATGCGTTCTTTATTTTCAATTTGAAGCGTTATATTGGAAAGTATGGCGCGTACACCATAACTCTTTGAAATGTTCGAAACTTGCAATAGCATCTGATAGTGCCTCCTGACTACGATATAGAAAAACGTGTTCCAGTCCACCCTGAAGGTGAGTTCAATAAATCCCATCAATTCACTAGTATACACCAAGAGTGAGCGCGTCGTATGCTTAATTTTGCATAGATTCGTAGAGTTGGGGGAATTGGAATGGTGCTTTTTCAAGCTGTAAAAAGAGCTTTGCTGCTGCTTATGTGCTTCCTTGTGTGTTCTATGCTCACCGGCACCACTTCACTGACAAGTTCCTTTGAACCTCAACGTTCGATCCCCGTTTTTGCGTCTGCACAAGCTGGCTTCACGATAATGACTTTTAATATTCACCACGGTGAAGGGTTGGATGGTAAAGTTAATTTAGAGCAAATCAGTGATCTGATTCGTCAGCAGAACGCTGACGTTATTGCCTTGCAAGAAGTAGATCGGTACCGTTTGCGAAGCGGATTTGTGGATCAAGCCAAGGAATTAGCGGAGCGATTGCATATGTATGTGAGCTTTGCTCCTAGTTTAACCTATTCCGTCGGGCAATATGGCAATGCGCTGTTAAGTCGCTACCCGATTCAAGGAAGTACGTATTTTTTACTGCCTGGAGCCCAAGAACGCAGGAGCTTGCTTCTCGCAGATATTCTCATTGGCGCTCAACCGATTCGTATCGCAGCTACCCATCTAGGGCTTTCGAATGAGGATCGTCGTGCTCAGCTTTCCAAAATAGCAGAGATCGTTTCTACAACAGAAGGCCCGCTCGTTCTTGCGGGTGATTTTAATGAGGTGCATACGGAAGTTGATCCTTTTTGGCGTCCAGACTCATCCGTTCAGCTCTCACAAATTCCTTTTCAATCTTTGCTGACCTCCACCTTCATAGATGGCAAAAAGATCGATTATCTATTTGCGAATATAAAAAATATCGATCCCGCATGGACCGTACAGACGATTTCCTCCGACCATTTTCCCGTCATGGCGTTCATTCCGCTCAGGTCTTGGGTACGAGTATAGTTTTTTTCCTTGTTTATGTTAAAATGGGGGAAACCACTCCTCGTTAGGGAAGGGCTGAAGAAGCAACAATGAACATCCGAGAGCGGAAAATCGAGCTACGCAAAGAAATGGAACAGAAACGTTCCTCCCTTTTGGCTGCAGAACGCCAAGAGAACGAGCAGCGCATTCACGATAGAATGACGAGCCTTTGCTCTGAAAAGCTGCTTGATCCAGGTCAAGCGGACAATTCCATACCACCGACACTTATGAGTTACATGCCGTTTCGTTCTGAACCAGACGTCGCTCCACTTATGGAATGGTGCTGGGAGAAGGGGATTCGGGTGCTTGTGCCAAAGGTTGTAGCGGATACGAAAACCATGCATTTGCATATTGTTTCTGGCTATGAAGATTTGGAGAGCGGAGCTTGGGGCATAAGAGAACCGCGTAATCATGTGCCTATAGAGTCCGATTTGTCCACCATTTCGATGATTTTAGTACCTGGACTTGCTTTTGATATGGATTTTGGCAGACTGGGCTATGGGGGCGGATTTTACGATCGCTTCATGCAGTTATTTGCTGCGCGCGGGCTGAAGAGGCCCCTAGCGGTTGCGGCTGCTTTTGATAAGCAATTGATCCCTGCTGTCCCTTCATCCTGGCATGATTTTCGGGTGGACGGTATCGTTACAGAGAGTAAAGTGGTTTTCAGAAACACAATTGTAGACAGAGGTGAGTGACCTGAGCGATTCCTCCCCATTGACTCATTTTAATGAACAGGGACGAGCACGAATGGTAGACATTTCAGATAAAACGCAGACGAAGCGCACAGCTACAGCGCGTTCTACCTTACTCATGAGCAGTGAGACACTCGGCTTAATTAAGATGGGCAAGATGAAAAAAGGCGATGTTCTTGCCGTAGCCCAAGTGGCCGGCATTATGGCAGCCAAAAAAACGTCAGACTGGATTCCCATGTGTCACCCGATTGCTCTTACGGGAATTGATATTCAGTTTGCTGACAATGGCAACAATGAACTATACATAGAAGCAACTGTACGGACGACAGGTCCGACAGGCGTTGAGATGGAAGCTTTAACAGCTGTATCTGCAGCAGCGCTAACCGTCTACGACATGTGCAAAGCAGTAGAAAAAGATATGATCATTAGCTCCACTTTGCTTGTTCTCAAAACAGGCGGTAAGAACGGGGATTTTCACAGACAAGATAGTTGACAGTGAAGCGTCTGAATCACACAACATACACAGCGGCTAAGATGCAACACATCAATGAAAGTTGGCGACCACTCTGTTTAGTGGGGTTATCTCATTCAGTTAACAAGGGAGAGGTGACAAAGGATGCACTGGAAAGTTGCGATTTTGACAGCCAGTGACCGCGGTTACCGAGGAGAACGAGAAGACACCAGCGCTCAGGTAATCCGCGAGCTGATCGAAGAGGAGATTCAAGGCGAGATCATCGAGTATCGGGTCGTTCCGGACGAGATGGATGAAATTATGGCTTCATTAATAGAAATGACCGATTATTATCAGGCAGATCTTATTCTTACTACCGGCGGTACAGGACTAGCTCCGAGAGATGTGACTCCGGAAGCCACGCTTAATGTTATTGATCGGGTTGCGCCAGGATTTGCTGAGGCTATGCGGATGATTTCCATGCAAAAAACGCCAAAAGCCATGCTGTCGCGAGCCGTATCCGGTATCCGCGGGCGCACGTTGATTATTAATTTGCCTGGCAGTCCAAAGGGAGTACAAGAGAATTTAATGGCGATTATTAATCAGCTTCCGCATGCTCTTGGTATTCTCACAGGCAAAGAAGGTGACCATGGGTGAGCAGGCACGAATCTATGCTTCGAGAAGTGAAGGTAGAGGATGCAATTGGCATGATTTTGCCGCATGATCTTACGCAGATCTTGCCCGGAGAGTTCAAAGGGCGCTTGTTCCGCAAAGGACATCAAGTGACTGAGGCTGACATTCCTGCTTTGCTTAGCATTGGTAAAGAGCATATATACGTGATGGAGCTGCAGCCAGGATATTTGCATGAGGATGAGGCAGCGCTGCGCATGGCACAGGCTGTTGCTGGAAATAACGTCTCACTCACGGAGCCGCATGAGGGCAAAGTGAACGTGAAGTCAACGATTCACGGTTTGGCGAAGGTGGACAAGATATTCATCGATCGTGTGAATGAGATCGATGAGGTCGTGCTGTCGACGATTCGCACTAATGTAGTGGTTCAGCCCGGCGCTTCGCTTATCGGAACGCGGGTCATCCCGCTGATCGTTGACGAAGCTCGCGTTGAAGCGGTCGAGCGCCTAGCGGCTGCTCGTAAGGATGAGGGCTTCACCTTACTGGAGGTGAAGCCGTTTCGGAAGCTGCGCGTCGGCGTGATTACGACGGGCAGCGAGGTGTTTAAGGGCCGAATCAAGGACAAATTCGGCCCAGTGGTGAAGGAGAAGGTCGCGGAGCTCGGCTCCGAGGTTGTGGATCAACGCTACGTGTTGGATGACGGCGAAGCGATTGTTGGAGAGATCCACGCGCTGCTTGCGCAGGGTGTGGATCTGATTCTGGTCACGGGCGGGATGTCCGTGGACCCCGATGACCGCACGCCCGGCGCGATCAAGCAGGCCGGCGCCCGTATCGTCAGCTACGGCACGCCGATGCTGCCGGGCTCCATGCTCATGATCGCTTACCTAGGCGATGTGCCGATTATGGGACTGCCGGGCTGCGTTATGCACGACCCGTACACGTCATTCGATGTCCTGCTGCCGCGCATTTGCGCAGGGGAGGAAATCGTTCGCAGCGACATCACGGAGATGGGTTATGGCGGTTTCTATCAGTGTTAGACGGTGCAAGGTTAATAAAAAGCGACTGAGACAGCTTCAAAAGCCATTTTTAAACGATATTGTTGTTTCCTTTACAACGATGATGTGAAAATGGCTGTTTTCTTCTCTCCCCGTTGTTCGTATGCAACGTAGAGGGGAGATGCAGTTGCTCAGAGTTGGAGATGAAGTGAATGTTTCAAAATATCGGGTTCACCGAGCTCTTATTGATTGCGGTAGTCGCGCTCGTGCTCTTCGGGCCGCAGAAGCTCCCGGAAATCGGCCGTATTCTTGGTCGTACGCTGCGGGATTTTAAGAAAGGCGCACATGCTTTGCTCAACGATGAACCGCAAGCGCCTGCTGCACAAGCCACAGATGCGCAAGCTACAGCGGAAAAGACGACGCCTGAGCAGCCGGCAGCTGCAAAAGCCACAGCGGACAAATCAACGCCTGAGCAGCCTGCAGCTGCAAAAGCCACAGCGGACAAATCAACGCCTGAGCAGCCTGCAGCTGCAAAAGCCACAGCAGACAAATCAACGCATGAGCAGTTGGCAGATGCTCCGACATATGCAGCAAAGCCGCTAGTTCCTGCAAATTCTACGCTTCCTTCTGCAGTTGAGTTCGTGTCTGCTGGGGTAGGCGGATCCGTCACTTCAGTAGATGCTGAATCTGTGGGTAAAGTGGGGACTGCAGAATTATCTGCGACTTCAAATGAGGCGAACACAGCCGCGGCTGAAGTCTTAGTTGCAGCACATCAAGGCGTGCCCGCTGCTAAGAGCAAGGCGGCGGTCAAGTTCGTTACCTCTTCAGGCGAAGTCTACTTGGAAGCAACGGCAGCAGCGGATGCTGCAGCCAGTACATTTTCAGCTGCAACAGACAGAGCTACTCCGGTGGTATCGGTTTCCAAACCGGCTGCTTCCGCCGACATGTCTGCTGCTTCAGCTGGCCAGACAAGGCGTCTTCCGGACTAAGCCGCCATATTTTCAATGAAATAAGAACTCGGATGTTACTTAGCATCGAATCAAGGGATCAGGTTGGTGAATTATGACGACAAACGAAGAAATGTCACTCGTCGAGCACCTTGGCGAGCTTCGCAAACGAATACTTTGGATATTGGTCGTGTTGGTCATAGGCATGGTAGGCGGGCTTATTTGTGCCAAGCCGATCATCCGTTATCTCAAAAATATTCCGCCAGCCAGCGGAATTGGTTGGAATGTCTTTTCGCCTTGGGATGCCTTGCGACTGTATATGAATTTTGGATTGGCCGTAGGAATCCTTATTACCTTGCCGGTTATCCTCTATCATATATGGGCTTTTGTTAAACCGGGTTTACGCGAGGTTGAGCAGAAGGCCTCTATCATTTATATCCCTGCCGCATTTGTCCTTTTTTTATTGGGTCTATCCTTCGGTTACTGGGTTGTTTTTCCGATGGCTTTCTACTTCACCTCATCCATTAGCAAGAGTCTAGAAATTACGGAATTGTATGGTGCGGCGCAATATTTTACATTTATGTTCAATATCATTCTGCCTCTTGCCCTTGTTTTTGAGATGCCGATTGTGGTGATGTTTCTTACGAAAATCAGGCTTCTCAATCCGAAACGGCTCCATAAGTTCAGAAGATATGCTTATATGCTAATGGTTATTCTGGCAACCGTAATTACGCCTCCCGACGCCATTTCAGCGATACTGGTTTCGGTGCCGCTTATTGTTTTATATGAAGTTAGTGTGTTTTTGTCAGGATTTATCTACCGTAAACAGCTAATGAAGGATGCAGAATGGGAGAAAGAGTTCGGCGCCAAATAAAAAACAGTCTGCATAGGTGCAGGCTGTTTTTCTTTGGCTTTACCGAATATTTGTTTTTCATTTGGGTAGAATGAGGGGGGTGCCAAAAAGATTGTAAATTGTGTAAAAGGACTTGCAAATTACAGGAAGAATGAGTATCATAAGAAGTGTTGTTAGCACTAAACACATTCGAGTGCTAATAATGCGAATCACACAAAACAAACCATTCCTAAAGGAGGCTATTTTTCCATGATCAGACCGTTAGGTGATCGAGTAATCATTGAAGCCGTTGCGAAAGAGGAGACAACAGCAAGCGGCATCGTGCTGCCAGATACAGCTAAAGAAAAACCGCAAGAAGGTAAAGTTGTAGCCGTTGGCGCTGGCGCGTTGAAAGATGGCGTACGTGTTCCGCTTGAAGTAAGCGAAGGCGACCGCATCATTTTCTCCAAATACGCTGGAACTGAAGTGAAATACGAAGGCCGCGAACTGTTGATCTTGCGCGAAAGCGACATTCTCGCTGTATTAGCCTAATTTAGCAGGATATAGATCGACGTCACATATACTTAGTTTTATCCGTTTTCCCTACTTACTATGTACATGTTCTAAATTAGAGGAGGTTTCCTATTCATGGCAAAAGAAATTAAATTCAGTGAAGACGCTCGCCGCGCGATGCTTCGTGGGGTAGACGCTCTAGCTAACGCTGTTAAAGTAACCCTCGGTCCTAAAGGCCGTAACGTTGTACTTGAGAAAAAATTCGGCAGCCCGTTGATCACGAATGACGGTGTAACGATCGCGAAAGAAATCGAGCTTGAAGATGCTTTCGAAAACATGGGAGCTCAATTGGTTAAAGAAGTTGCTACTAAAACCAACGATGTAGCTGGTGATGGTACAACTACAGCAACTGTTCTGGCTCAAGCGATGATTCGCGAAGGTCTGAAAAACGTAACTGCTGGCGCTAACCCAATGGTTATCCGCAAAGGTATCGAGAAAGCTGTTAGAGCGGCTGTTGAAGAGCTGCAAGCTATCGCGAAACCAATCGAAGGCAAACAATCCATCGCACAAGTAGCTGCTATCTCCGCTGCTGATGATGAAGTTGGCCAATTGATTGCTGAAGCTATGGAAAAAGTAGGAAAAGACGGTGTTATCACTGTTGAAGAATCCAAAGGATTCCTTACTGAGCTTGAAGTTGTAGAAGGCATGCAATTCGACCGTGGTTACACGTCCCCATACATGATCACTGACACGGATAAAATGGAAGCTGTCCTTGACAATCCTTACATCCTGATCACTGACAAAAAAATCTCGAACATCCAAGAAATCTTGCCTGTTCTTGAAAAAGTGGTTCAATCCGGTAAACAACTTCTGATCATTGCTGAAGATGTTGAAGGCGAAGCACAAGCAACTCTAGTTGTAAACAGACTTCGTGGCACATTCACTTGCGTAGCTGTTAAAGCTCCAGGTTTCGGCGACCGTCGTAAAGCTATGCTGGGCGATATCGCTGCTTTAACTGGTGGCCAAGTGATTACAGAAGAGCTTGGATTGGATCTGAAATCCACGCGTCCTGAACAACTGGGTAGCGCGCGTCAAATCCGCGTTACAAAAGAAAACACCATCATTGTTGATGGTGCTGGCGACAAGAAAGACATTGCTGCACGCGTTACACAAATTCGCGCACAATTGGAAGAAACAACTTCCGATTTCGATAAAGAAAAATTGCAAGAGCGTTTGGCTAAACTTTCTGGCGGCGTAGCTGTTATCAAAGTTGGCGCAGCAACTGAAACTGAGCTGAAAGAGCGCAAACTTCGCATTGAAGATGCTCTGAACGCAACTCGCGCAGCTGTTGAAGAAGGTATCGTTTCCGGTGGTGGTACTGCCCTCGTGAACGTATACAACGCAGTAGCTAAAGTAGTAGCTGTTGGCGACGAGCAAACAGGCGTTAACATCATCCTGCGCTCCCTAGAAGAGCCAGTTCGCACAATCGCAGCTAACGCTGGTCAAGAAGGCTCCGTAATCGTTGAGCGCCTCAAGAACGAAAAAGTAGGCATCGGCTACAACGCAGCAACAGGCCAATGGGTGAACATGTTCGAAGCGGGTATCGTTGACCCTGCTAAAGTAACACGCTCCGCGCTGCAAAACGCAGCATCCGTAGCGGCTATGTTCTTGACTACGGAAGCGGTTATCGCTGACAAACCGGAAAAAGACAAACCAGGCATGCCTGATATGGGCGGCATGGGTGGAATGGGCGGCATGATGTGATGAAATCATTATCGAAGTAATTCGATGATGAGCGACCGCGCATAAGCGGTAGATTTCATCGCCGATGGAGCAGAATAGCGCTCCATGCGGTAATCAGGCTGAGAAGTCTGTAGCATCAAGGGTTTCCTTGAGAGGAAACGCTGCTTGACCACATAGTGCAAAAATAAGAGACCTTTCAAGAGTTCATTGAACTTTTGGGAGGTCTCTCATTATTTTTGATAATCAAGTTATCGGAACTGGAGTTCTATTTAGAATAAAACTATAATTCCTTAAAAGACTTGTTCTAACAGCAAGTCTTTTTAATCATGCACAGGTGGGTATGATTCAATCTAATTCTTGATCTAAAACAGGTTTTACTAAGCGACGTACTTCATCTGTTGACGTGGTATCCATTAATTGGTTTCTTAGTTCTCCTGCGCCTCTAAATCCACGAACATAGATTTTGAGAAAGCGAAGAAGTGGTTTAAATGAACGTGGCAGGGTTTCTTTTGAATACTTATCGTGAAGATCCAAATGTAAAAGAAGTAAATTGAGAAACTCCTTCGCGCTATGTTCTTTAGGTTCTTTTTCAAAAGCAAATGGATTGGTGAAAATGCCGCGGCCAATCATGACACCATCAACGCCGTATTGTTCTACTAATTTTAATCCTGTTGCGCGGTCAGAAATATCTCCATTAATGGTTAACAACGTATTTGGAGCAATTTCATCGCGTAATTTTTTTATTTCAGGGATTAGTTCCCAGTGTGCATCTACTTTACTCATCTCTTTTTTTGTACGAAGGTGAATGGAAAGATTCGCAATATCTTGTTTCAATATATGTCCTAACCAATCGCGCCACTCGTTAATATCATGGTAACCCAATCTTGTTTTAACACTAACCGGCAATCCACCTGCTTTTGCTGCTTGAATAATATCTGCTGCAACTTCAGGATGTTGTATTAATCCAGCACCTTTTCCATTGGATGCGACGTTTTGTACTGGGCATCCCATGTTCAAATCGATACCACGAAAACCAAGTTTTTTCATATCAATACTCATCTGTTCAAAAAATGCAGGTTTATTGCCCCAAATATGAGCGACAATCGGTTGTTCATCTTCTGTGAACGTTAATCGACCACGTAAACTGTCTTTTCCTACAGGGTGACAATAACTTTCTGTATTTGTGAATTCTGTGAAAAATACGTCGGGTTTTGCAGCTTCACTAATGACGTGACGAAATACAACATCTGTGACATCTTCCATTGGAGCTAATATAAAAAACGGCTTTGGTAAATCAAGCCAAAAATTTTGTTCGTTACTGATATTATCTCCTCCTGTTGCAACATATAAAAAACGATATAAGCTATAGCAAAGTCCTTTACCCATCGTACATAATATCATTTTTTTTCGTTTGATGCACAGAATCAATTGTGTGAGCGACAGACACATATTTGGTGTCTGTCACCCATCACACATCCAACTTGATGTTGTTGAATTTGTATGAAGTTCATGTTCGTTCTGCCCCATTTTCGTTATAATGATAAGGTATATCTGTTTTGAAGAGGTACAGAAGCATTGTGGGAATAATCCTTCAATACATGAATGGTTGCCGTAAAGTATGGATTCTCATCACAAGAGGCGTTTACACGAGCATTCAACAAGGCTTTTCAGCTCACCCCTGCAGCCTACCAAAAAGCTCTCCGACCTATTCCTTTGGCTATTCGTCAGGAGGTAATCTCGCCTTATCATTATTTGATCAAGGAGCGAGATAAGATGAATAAGGTACATTTACAACCGGCAGAGATCAAAGTCGAGTTCATTCCGGCGCTTTTATGAGGACAGTTGAGGAGGTACCATGGAACTTTGACCCTCAAGGCATGGGATACAAATGAATTGAAGTTAATTGTAAACAGTGTTACTCTAACAACGGTAAACTCAACATCTATGTTTTGCAATACATCTAATAATAGTCACTATTTTAGTTATAAAGAAAGGTAATACTATGATAAAAGTTGAAAACTTATCCTTCTCATTTCCGCAAAAAGAACTATATAAAAACATTTCATTTACGCTTGAAGAGGCACAACATTGCGCTTTTATAGGAACAAGTGGCAGTGGGAAAAGCACACTGATCGATATACTGATGGATCCAGAAAGATATTTGTTCGAGGGCATGTTAGAAATAGACCCGACTTGCAAAATTGGGCATGTAAGTCAATTCTCACAACTAGACAAAACGAAAGAAACAACAGTTTTTGAATATATAGGGGAAGAATTTATTAAGATACAAAATGAGATAACATCTATTTGTACTGAAATGGAAACATCATCGGATATGGATTCGTTATTAGAAAAGTATCAATTAGCGTTAGACGCATTGGATTCAATCGGTGGGGATGATTTTGAAAGCAACATCAATAAGAAACTAAATCTAGCAAACCTCATGAAGCTAAAAGATCTTAGGGTATCCGACCTGAGTGGCGGGGAATTCAAACTTATTCAAGTGATGAAGGAAATGCTGAGTAGTCCAGACTTAATCATTATGGACGAACCAGATGTATTTTTAGACTTTGAAAACCTAAATGCGCTTAAAAATCTTATTAATTCTCACAAAGGAATGCTGCTAGTCGTTACGCACAACCGATATCTCTTGAATCATTGTTTCAACAAAATTATACACCTTGAAAACATGGAGATCCAAGAGTTTGATGGGCGGTATATTGAGTATAATTTCTCATTACTTCAGACAAAAATTGAGTTGCAAGAAATCGCAGTCGCTGAACAAGAAGAAATTGAGAGATACGATAACATTATTGATAATCTTAGAGCTATCGCAACGTATAATTCAGAAGCATCTAGAGGTAGAGCGTTAAAAGCTAGAGTTAGGTTTCAAGAGAGACTGGAAGCGCGTAGAATTAAAGCGCCATTTGTTGAAATTAAGCAACCGACTATCAATTTCGGTATTGATAATGAAATTGAAGACACCATTGTTGTAAATGTTAATAATTATCGTGTTGCCTTTGATGAGTTGCTTTTAGACAATGTAAACTTTGAGATAAAATCTACGGATAAAGTAGCCATTATTGGTTCAAACGGTACCGGGAAAACGACTTTACTCCGAGATATCTTTAAAAATAATCATGATTCAATTGAAATAAATGCTGATGTGAAAGTGGCTTATTTATCTCAGAATCAAGGCGAAGTGCTAAAAGATTCTAATACAATACTAGAAGAATTCATCGATGCTGGGTTTAAAACGTATGATGAGGTTAGATCGTATATTTCTAACTATGGCTTTGAAGGAGAAATCGTTAATCAAAAGATAGAATCTTTATCTGGTGGAGAAAAAAATATGCTTCAATTGGCTAAAGTTTCTGCCAGTAAAGCAAACGTATTGCTACTTGATGAACCGACAAGCCATTTAGATATCTATACACAAATAGCACTGGAGAAAGCCATTGAAGACTATAAAGGTGCGATTCTCATGATTTCTCATGATTTCTATTCTGTTGTAAATGGTATGGATTATGTGTTAATTATTGATGATAAGACGATTAGAAAAATGAGTATGCGAAAATTTAGACAGATGATTTATGCTAGTCATTTTGACAGAGACTATTTAGAAACGGAACAAAATAAAAAATCAGTTGAGATGAAAATAGAATTGGCTTTAAAAGATACTGATTTTGAACTTGCAAAAGTATTGGTTGATGAGCTAGAAGAGCTGATTAAGTTGCTTTAAATTACAACCCTCTGATTGAAATGATTACAAGAATCAATTTATTGTACTGGGAATTACGGCTACTCCGGAACCATCCAACTAGAAAGTGAAGTCAGTTACAGCGAATATTGCTAAAGTGAATTAGTCCGAGTTCAACGATGAAACATGATGTTGGTGGAAAAGTATCTATAAAAAAGCACACTGATGGATAGAAGGTCACGAATAGCGGGAACCATTAGGGGTTCGTTTTTTGTGATTAAAGGAGAATATTAAAGTAAGCAAAAGCGCAATTGGAGTAATCCATTCACTTTTTCTTTTTGCAAAGAGATGCGAGATCAATGAGAGGGCCATCCTAAACGGGATGGCTTAAAACTTGCCGTTTCACCTAGCGCGGAGAACTTTACCATAAGTAACGGAAACGGCTTTTGGTGATGAATACTTAGGAAGAAAATTCATGGCATTAAAAGATCATGAAATTAAAGATCTTCAATTAAGGATTCACTATAATAGAAATAAAGTACAATAACCTAAAAACCGTGATCAAGCTGAAATTGTGAGGGCACATCATAATAGGATTTGTTCATACTGTCTACTCCACACATGTTGAGTGTGTGGCTTGGTTGGAGCTAGAAATGTAGATCTACAATACAGTCTTTTGAATAACTTGAGTTGCTCAAACTCTAGGTTAATATGTTCCCGCATACGAAATATATGATCGGATAATTCCATGACCACATTTTGACCACGAACACTGTAAACACATCATATTGATTTGGAAATATAGGACTGATTTTTAAGGGGATTCGGATAGAAAACCTATGATATGACCTAAAATAAACATAAAACTCACCTAATATCATGGGCGGTATGATGTAGTAAGCTCAAAAATCCCTTAATTTATAAGGGCTTGCGAGTGAATGAGGTCTAGTTTGGCCTCATTCTGATCTTGTTGCTTCTGAAATTAGAGGTTTTCCATGAGTTTTTCAAACTTATGCGAGGCCTCTTTTTTCATTGTTTTTGTGACATGCCAACACTGGAGGTTTCATGATGAGGAGGTGAAACGATAGGAGGAGGCACAGTGAAAACGGTGACATATCTAAATCTGATTCCAAACGATATCGGTGTTAATTGGTATGGAAAGGAAAATCGAACGGTGTTATCAATACAGCGCGAATCCGCGTAGGTTTATCCGCTGCAGATATGGGCATTCCACCCATCGTTGCCGCAAATATGCTCAACATAGGCTGTCAAGGGATATTCCCTGGGCAGCTTATTTTGTTATCGCTGTGTGGGGAAACCCACCATTTCGACAGGAAATGATAAAAAAAGCAACCTCCATCATAAATTTTTCCATGCGCGGAATGGATCTTGTGCTTTAAAATAATATAATGTTGAAACCATTGGTAGGAAGGAGATGACCTAGAAACAATTTGAAAGCGCCACCAATTATGCTAGGAATTGGAGAAACCGGGCGCGCCTCCATGGGCGAGATGATGAAACATTGGTTGGTAACGCAATCATTGGTAAATCACTATTGTGTCTATTTCAAAAAGTCAAGTATATTCTCGATATCAGCGACTTACTCTAAGGAGGATTGAAAATGTTTTTTAAGATGTTTAAGCAACAAGCTCTAAAAAGGGTATTAAGCTCAGTTCTTTCATTAGTACTTGTACTTTCGCTGCTTATTAACCTACCCGTTTTTCCAGCATCAACGGTTCATGCAGCACCTGGAGATAACTTAGGTATATTGGATATAGAAGTGAACAAGCAAGTAAAAGCAGTAGTTGATCTTGGTCTTGCAACCATTCATATATCATTGCCTTACGGCACCTTATACCAAATGCTGAATGTAACAACAAACCCGGGTGCTTCAGCGACACTATACAGAAGCAACGAAACAACGACTATCTCTTTTGCTACTAGCGGCATTAACAAAGGCGATGCCAAAATGGACCAATTTTCATCAAACGGAACCACTTTGTATTATTTGAAAGTGACCGATAAGAATAGTAGCAGTAACAGCCGAAAATATACCATTACGGTTACTGTAGATAGTACTGTGCCTCCATTAGCAGGCCCTATGGGACCTAACGACAAATATTCGCCACTCAATATTCAGGCGGGCGAATCCGCATGGGATGTAATTGGCGCATCTAAAATTGGTAGTGGAAGTGGTACGGGTTCCATAGAAGGCCCGGGCACCCCCTCATCTTACAGTGGAAAGGCATGGACGGACTCTGTCTATGAGCGTTCAGGAGACTACCCTGTGGCTTCTACAGTTCCTGAATCCTGGCTGGGAGATAACATGTATTTGCAGACCATAGGCAAAATGATTCGCAATCGCTTACAAAATACGGAATTGCCAATATTCCAGGCAGCGATAAACTCAACTCCGACATTTTGCGTTATCATGAATTTTTGCCTTTTGTTGCCCCAGGTGGCGTGAGCCGGGACGACGGTGATCGCGGCGCAGTGAACAGCGACCGCCAGAGGCTGGAGATTAAAACTAACACCAGCGCAAGCAATATTGATGCGAATAGCGTGGGCGGCGAGATTATGACCCACCACTGGAGGCTTATGCTCCCGTCGGAAACGTTGAAGTTTCAGACCGATACGGCGAATCACAAAGCTGGTGATTTTATTGATCCCCACAGGTTTTGGCACATATTCCAATTGAAAGATGCAGCGGGCAACGCAAACGGCCAGCCGTTGGCCACCCTTACGCTGGTTTCAAGCGGAGGCAAAGGCCAACTGGAATTCAGGAACAATCCTGATGCTGACTATGCGGACAGAGTAAAGCCATTGTTCACGATTCCATTTGACAAGGTCGTTGACCGTTGGCTTGATATTAATGTAACGATTTTAACAGCCGATAACGGTTATATTTACGGTAAGGTTGTCAACCTGGAAACAGGCGAGGTGCTTTTCGATGACGGTATGACAGCCCAAACATACAGACGCCCTCAAGCGAAAGATCCGATTACCGGCAGAAATGATAGAGTCGACTTGCCTGTTGAACCGGGTCAGCAAAACCGTTCCAAATGGGGCCTTTACCGAGGGATATATAATGGCCCGGGAGATGCGGCCTATGCAGATGAATTCCAAGCTGCAACCATGTATATAGCTGATGTACACTTAGTCAAAAGGGATGGTAACAGCTATATTTTCCCTAATGGCTGGAATCCCAATGTACAATCTAAGGATGTTGTAGCATGGGCAAGGCCGAAAGAAATTACGGCTTCTAAAGGTACGGCGTTTAGTAGCTTAGGATTGCCTTCACAGCTTGATGTAACCATGAGTACGGGTAAAACAGAAAAGGTGAACGTAACATGGAGCTCGGCCGGTTACAAGCCAGACAGCATTGGCACATCTAAGATTTATGGAGCATTTAGCGGCCCGGGTATTACGAACACCAAGGACATTAAGCCTTATATTGATGTTAACCTTTCAGATTATAAAAACTGGGCGGTAGCTCCGGGGGCTGCAATAAAGGTTGTCTCTCAAAGCGGCGGCACCAGTAACTTATTTATTGATAACGATTCAGCCACCTCCTGGCAGGCTAACAGCTCTCTAACCAAAACACCTGCTAATCAATCTGGTTATCAATACTGGGCGGCTATTAAACTGGAAAAGAAAATAGATGTTAGCAAAATTCAAATTGAATGGAATAGTAATAGCAGCTTTTTGAAAAATTACCAAGTGTACTCTACAAATAATGCAGCCGCATATAATGAACTTGTAGAGGGCGGTGCCCTCTCTGATACTTCGACTGCAACGAGAAAACCGCTTCAGACTGCAAATGGAGCTTCATGGATTCCAATTCCTGGTGTGGGGAAAACGACAGCTCTCATTAATAGCGAAAAGGCTGATCGCACTTTGGCCGAACCGGTTGCAGCTCAATATTTACTGCTTGTATCAGATGTAACACTATCGGATACTGCTGGCTCAATAAAATCTAACGTATTCAGAGCCTTCGGAGAACCTTCCGGATCAAGGGCCACACTTGAAGACCTGAAATTAGACGGAACAAGCTTAACTGACTTCAAACCAAGTCAAACCAGCTATACACATACCCTTTCCAGCAGTGCATTAACATTGCCTAACGTAGAAGCAGTTGCACCTGGAATGGATGTCAAAATTGTGTATCCGAGTGACTATCGGTACAACCCTGTCAATGTTACGGTATCTGATCCTTTAGGAGTTCTTGCTAATACGACGTATAAGATAAACTTTATTTCCCCGGAAAATTTAATTCTGGCAAGTTCATTATCCCTCAACAAGAACAGTTTCAACCTTGCGGTTGGCAAAACAGAGGCTCTTCAAGCCGAAGTATCGCCTGACGAAACGCCAAATAAGACGGTAACTTGGAATTCAAGCAATAATACCGTTGCAACAGTTGATCAAAATGGTCTTGTTACCGGTATAAGTGCAGGTACGGCTGTGATAACCGCAAAAATTGGAAGCTTGAGCAAAACTAGCATGGTTACAGTCATGGCTGCAGCGGATATTCCGACAGCAACAGGTTCTGTTAACCTGTTGGACCCTTCCCGATTTACACCGCAAGCAGGCGTGAATCTCAAGGCAAGCTCGGAAGCTTCGGGTCATCCAGGGGTAGACGCATTGTCAACGGGTGGTAGGGGTTATTGGCGCAATTCAAGCCCAAATGTATATATGAGCAACTATTCGCCTTCTTCACTGGCATTAAGCCTTGATTTAGGCACGCCAAAAACGATTGATAAACTGTACCTTGAAATACCTAACACAATTCCAAATATCCAAAGCAACGCGACAAGATTTGAGGTATATTACTCCAATGATCCTAATTCTTGGGCAAGTGCACCCACGGCTTCCGATTCGGCGGACAATTACGACTGGAAGGCGCATGGCTGGACACTCGCCGGCGGTACGGAAACGGAAGGTTTGTTCTCTTATGCAACCTACAACGGACAACGATGGGGCTACGATAACAAGACATTCCTGTACCCGTTTACAGCCCGGTATGTGATGGTAAACACGGTACTGGTTGGCCCTCGCGATAAGCGTACGAATGATAACAACTCGATGATGGGGATATCCGGCCTGGTTATTTACGGCAAAGAACCGATATCTAACGCGACTGCACTGGTACCAGCTAAGGATACCTACAGTACATGGGATCAGATCTCACCTAAATCTACGCAAATAAGCCTTGCTAACGGGCAGACGCTTACGAGCATAACGAAAGGCGTCGCTACGCTTCGTCCGACGATTGATTACTCGTTATCAGGCAATACGGTTACATTTACACTACCATACCTTGCCAAGCTGCCACTCGGCACAAATGAATTTACGTTTAATTTCAACAACGGCGACCCATCCATATATGCATTGGACGTAACAGCCCGCGGTTATGGCATGAATGACAAGACCATCAAGATGAACGCAATTGAAGGCGTATCTCCTTATAACGTTCTGGGCGGTGCAATGGGTACCGACGAACCGGTAGAAGGCGTGACCAAGAGGATAAGAGACGCTTACCACGAGTTTTACGGTGATCAGCCTCGGGCGACTGCGGCCGACGACCATGTCAAGAGCGTTTGGGACAGCACCTGCAAAAAATGTGTTCAAGGTGTTTGAATACGGTAGAGGTGTGAATAATGAATTTGCGGATAAGGTTCGCGACGGCGAGTACGGCCACAAGGGTGTTTTTGACAAAAATGTAGGCTATGTTGTTGACGGCGCAGCGATCAATGACAGACAAAGAGTTGAAATTCGCCCAAGCGAAGATTCAAACGGTGATTTTGTCGCACATGAAGGTGACTTGGTTTCCTATAATTGGCTCTGGAATATTCCTGATGGCACCCAGTGGAATCAGTCAAACTTCAGGCATATCTTCCAGTTGAAGGCTGTGAATGCCCAAGCCGCCAATACATTAGAGGGCGGCAACGCCGGCAGTGAAAACAGCGCATATATCATCGGTATGTCGATTTCCGGAACGACTTCCAGGAACCTTGTGGTGAATCATAACCGGTCTGACGGCGATAAGACCCTTTTGACAATTCCGTTAACAGAAATCGATGGTCACTGGATCAAGGTGGAGTTTAACGCGCTGATTTCTGATGCCGGCTGGCTCACCATTAAGATAACGGATACAGTAACCGGTAAGGTATACACTTATGACAGCCCGGATGTGTATCAAGTGTTTACTAACTCGGGAGCAACCGACGGGGTTAAAGACTTATGGAGAAGACCTGAAAGAACTGGCAACTTTGAGACCGAGTTTCCAGCTACTTTCGATCAATATGAGCGTCCGAAATGGGGCATTTACCGCAGCTCCAATGGCGGCACAAACTCTGCATATGACGCGGAGGTTAAACTTTCCGACATCACCATAAGCAAGGTGGCATCAGGTGTGTCAGCTGTAAACCTTGCACTGAATAAAAAAGCGTATAACGTAGGCCCTACAACAGGTGCCAACACGATCCAACTGCAATCTGCCGGGGCTAATGCGTACGGCAATGCAAACAAGCTGACGAACGGCGTACTGCAAGACCTGACCAAGTGGAATGTAACCAACGTTACCAGTCTGAGCCAAATTGGAAATTATTCATGGCTGGGTACCGACGGAGCGAGAAAAGGCAGCTTCGTCATCGATCTTGGCCAGGCAATGGATTTTAGCCAAATGAGACTGTTCGCGCAATCCACTAGGTTAAAAGGTGCAACCGTCTATGTGTCCAATGATTTCGGAAACCATACATCGGCAGCTGATTTTGACGCCATGACATTTACACAAGTGGATAAAAAGACAGACCAAGGTTATACGTATGCGACAGGCAACAATAACGGCGGTGCGGATTCAGCAGATAGTTCGTACCCGATAGACCTGGGTAAGACCTATCATTCCAGATATATCAAAGTAACGGTAGAGAACGCATCCGGCGGCAATACAGGCACGGATCTTACAGGGCCTCCGCGCCTTACACAAGTTCAAGTGTTTAATGCGCCGACTTCTCCGCAGAATCTAAAGGTTGAAACCAGCGGTTCAGCTAAAATTGTAAGATGGGATGCCAATCCTGCTAGCGAAGGCTTTACGGTTTACAATGGTACAACGGTACTTGCTGACTTACCGGCAGGCACAACAAGCTATACTTTACCGAGCAACATGACCGATGTGTCCAAAGTCGCCGTAAGATCGAAGGGGACAGACCCGTATTCTCGCAAGTTTATGATTTCGGCACCGTCCTTACTGGTAGATGCGCAAGTCCTGCCAGACTCATTAACACTAAACAAGAGCAGCCTGACCATCAACAAAGGCGCATCCGAGCAGCTTGTAGCAACCGTATCGCCTGATAATGCTGCAAACAAAACAGTAACATGGAGTTCAAGCAACAATACCGTTGCAACCGTTGATCAAAATGGTCTTGTTACAGGTGTAACGGTAGGCAATGCTACTATAACCGCAACGGTTGGTACAATCGTCAAAGAATGTGCGATTACGGTTACAGCAGTGGAAATCCCACCCGCAATTGTAAGCATTACACCTGAAAGCATAACTACACAGGCGGGAACAGCACCAGTTATGCCGACGGTTGTAACCGCGGTTTACAGCAACAACACTACCCAAAAGTTAGCTGTCGTATGGGACGTCTTCAGTTCATCCCAATATGCAGTTGCAGGAAGCTTTACCGTACAAGGAACCGTTACCGGCAGTACCTATAAGGCTTTGGCCAACATTACAGTTACAACAGTGGAAATACCCGTGCCTGTAATTGAAAGCATTACACAGATCAACATCACGACAATACCAGGAACAGCACCAATTCTGCCGACGGTTGTAACCGCGGTTTACAGCAACAAAACGACTCAACAGCTTGTTGTGACTTGGAACAACATCGCCGCATCCCAATATGCATCGGTAGGCATCTTTAAAGTCCAAGGAACCGTTGCGGGTACTTCTATTAAGGCGGAAGCCACGATTACGGTCAAAACAAGAGATGAAGAATCGTATGATCCTCCAGCTCCACCTACCGGCAACACGCCACCTACCGGCAACACGCCACCTACCGGCAACACGCCGCCACCGGCAACCGGTAATCCGGGTACCATCGATCTTGAAAAAGACGCAAAAGTAACGAAAGAAACAACGACCGATGGAAAGACAGTAACGAAAGTCACCGTGAATGCGGATAAGCTCGAGAAAGCAGCGGCAAATCCGATTGTCATGATCGATGTGAAGGGAAGCGACTCCGCGGTTAACGTGGAACTGCCAAGCAATGCAATCCTGAATGCGCTCAGCAAGCAAAGCAACACGGTTATTCAGATTCAATCGAATGGTGCTTCTTATGAGTTACCAGTAAGTGTGC
This sequence comes from Paenibacillus sp. N3.4, assembly GCF_008017805.1. Taxonomy (GTDB): domain Bacteria; phylum Bacillota; class Bacilli; order Paenibacillales; family NBRC-103111; genus Paenibacillus_E. The sequence goes on from NZ_VRTT01000067.1 coordinate 35,522, forward strand.
TTAAAGATATTCCAAAGGATTCAACTGTAAGCGTCACGATTTCTAAAGTATCCGGTAAAGCCGGAGACGATGTAAATGCTGCGGCGAAAAACTTGAACGCGAAGCAAGTGATTCCGAACCCAATCGAATTTACGATCACGGTCAACGGTAAAGAAATCAGTGACTTTGGCGGTGTATATGTCAATCGTACAATTAGCTTGGGGACAACGGTAGATCCGAGTAAGCTAACAGCGGTCTGGGTTGATTCGAACAACCAGATGCATTTCGTACCAGCACTATTTTCAACGAAGAACGGTTCTGTTGAGATTACGATTCGTTCGCTGCACAACAGCATTTACACTGTCATCCAATCCGATAAATCGTTTGCAGATATGCAAGGGCATTGGGCAAAAGCGGATGTAGAATTGTTGGCGAATAAATGGATCGTAAATGGTAAAACCGATCAGCAATTTGCGCCGGAGGTCAACATTACACGTGCCGAGTTTGCGGCCTTAGTGGTTCGTTCACTTGGATTGGTTGAAGAGAAGGCGGATGGATTCCGTGATGTACAACCGAATGACTGGTTTGCCGGAGTTGTAGGCACGGCGTACAATGCAGGAGTGATCACGGGTTATGAAAACAGTACTTTTAAGCCAAACGAGAACATTACTCGTGAACAAATGGTTACTATGATTGTTAGAGCGCTTAAAGTCGGCGGCAAGGAAATCCAGGCCGACAACACTGTATTGAATCGGTTCGCCGACCGTTCGGATATCGGTGACTGGTCGAAGGCAGCCGTCTCGCAAGCGCTGGCAGCCGGTCTCATTCAAGGAGTGTCGGACAACGCCTTCGGGGCGAATGAGCCTGCAACGCGTGCACAAGCTACCGTAGTCCTGAAGCGTATGCTTCAATCGCTACAATTTATCAACTGATTCACTCCAGACCGCCAAGCTGCTTGGCGGTCTTTCTTTATATATCAGAAAGTATAAAATCATGTTTTGTTCATAGATTAATGCTGTGAACAAGCGGATATATACGCAAATGTATAGTCCAAACCTGTGGGGTATACATAGAGCTTAGCGTACCCTATCCAACTCCGGCAGCCCCCATCACAGCTCAAGTCCAGGCCAGTATAGGAGCGCCGGTGTGCACAGTACTGAAGGATGGCAGCTATTACGTTGGCGTAATAAGAGGAATAAAGGGTAATCAAGTCATTCTAGAAGGCTTCGAAGGTGTGAAGAAGCTATCCAGGAACTCAGCGAAGGCTAAAGCGCAAATAGCTGGCTTAGGAGGATTGGGCGGTATGCTGGGTATGCTCGGGGGTACTGGCGGCATGCTTAATATGTTAGGTGGCGGATTGGGCAGTTTGATTGGCAAAGGAGCCGGGGGATTGCTTGGAGGTTCTGGTAGTGGAAGCGGTGGAGGTACAGGAGTCAGGCTCTCATTAAGGTGAGCGAGCTTTAGAATCCTTCTCATACGGGTTTGAATCGTTTTAATAAATTCGGGATAGCCTATATTCTTTGCAGTTTTTGCAAATACAAAATCGTTGTCATAATAGTTCCCGCATACGACACATATGCTTACTATAGAAGTTTCGTAATATGATGACCACCACTTGACCACATTTTGACCACGGACTCTGCGAACATATCATATTTACTTGGATATAGTGGACTGATTTTTGAGAAATCTCCGATTGAATGCATAAGAAAAGACGCAAAAAACACATGAAACTCATCATGTCTCACGGGCGGCATGATGTAAGAAGGGCTACTTAGCCTTTATACATCAAAGCTCGTAGGCCAGAATGAGGGAAATGACCTCGTTCTGGCCTCATCTTTTTAATAAGAGGTTTTTCATGAGTTTACCAATCTTATGAGAGGCCTCTTTTTTCTTTGTCTTGGTGATGTGCAGATGTTGTATCATTATCCTTATGACCCGTCCGGTCCATGATATCCTCAAAAGGAACGCTGGCCCCAGCAAGAAGTGATACGTGGGTAAATCTGAGGTCTATACACTATAAAGTAATGGTACTTCAAAAAAGTGAGGTGGAGCATGGATGAATAGTCAAGCAATTTTGGTTCTTATATTACTAGTCGTTAATATTCCGGTTTACAGACTCCTTTTTCGTGTTTTCTTTACCGATGACGATGATTTTAAAGAATCTGTTAAATACTCGCTTACGCCAGATTTAATTTCACTATTCCGTGGCCGCTATTGGAAAGATAAATTTGGTCAAACGAAAATTACTTTCTTTGCAGTGTTATGTGTTGTTGTAGTATTGCTTGAAGTTTTTCTTGTTCAACAAATGATAAGTTTTCTTTCATAAAGAAATCCCCTCGGCGGATTTTATAAAATGGAGCAGATGATGTATGAATACTATACTAGGGATTAATCAGTATCCGAGGGCTATCTGACCCCTTCGGAGGCACAAAATAATATTTCTCCGACTTCAAGTCCAATGGGGAATAGCGGATCCAAGATTCTGATTTCATGGTGGATGCGGAGAGCCTGCTAACGCTTTTTATTTCAACGCCAGATGCTGTTTCCAGCTGGGGAATAAATCCTGCTTCCGCCTGATAATGAACCGTGGTTGAGATGGGTGTCGCAATCATACTCTTAATAAGAACGGAATGTTCGTCGTCATACTTCATGACCTGATCGATTTTAATCGTTTTGCTATCTTTCTCCAGTTGTTGCGTAGGTACATTAAAATCAAACACCCATGGATGATCAATTGTCTTTTGCCTATCTCCGTAGTTGAATGAGATGTGAAAATGAATGCTTTTGCCAATAGGAATTTCTTTAATTTCTACCGTGTATATGATCAAGGATCTATCCATGAATGAACGAAAACCACCAGTCATTACCGGAGTTAATCCGAGATCCTTTCCATTCATCCTTATTTCCTTCGGATACGGGGTTGGATCAAGGTCAAGATTATTTTCATCTGCTGGTATATAATTTGTGTTGATTAATAATTGATCGCCATCGATCATCACCTCTCCCAATGTAAGTTTGCCGTATTCATTTTCAACTGTGCTATCAAGCTTTGTCTTGTATGGAGTAAAATCAGCTTGCACACGAAATCCAGCCCTTTCAAGAGCCTTTTCAATCACGCCTCCAACCAGGGGGATTTTCGCAAATGATACCTGATCTGAACTTATCGCGATACTTATAGCTAGAATAACGATTGAGGCTGCTCCTGCGTATTTCATACTACGGCTTTGCTTCGTTTTTCTTATTTTTTTTATGACACGACTATTCCATTTCCTTATTTGCACGCTTGTGAGTTCATCTTCCATATATTCGCTTAAATTAATGTTAACATCATTGAGTTCTTTGTAGATCGACATCGTTACACGCCTCCTTAAACGCCATGTTCTTTCATCCACATTTTTTTAAGCTTTTTTCTTCCTCTGGAAAGCTTATTATGTACCCAAGATTCCTTGGCGTTATATTCTTTTGCAATCTCGTTTGAAGGTGTGCCTGCTAGATAGTATTTAACGAAAATTTCACGTTCACTTGCTGATAGCTCCTCTAGGAGTTCATCCACCTTACTTACTGTTGGTCGGTCTGCTCGCAGCATGGAATCATCAATTTCAGATACGGATAACTGCTTGTTGCGTAAAATAATTTGTTTTCTTTGGTAATCAATTCCCTTATACTTTGCTATTGCTGCAATCCATTGCTTGAATACATTTTTCTCAGGATTGAAGTCATGAATATTATTCCATATCGCTAACAACACATCGTCTAGGCATTCCTCGTAATCTTCATGCTGGAAATTTACGTGACGTTTAATAATCGCAGTAAGCAAGCCCCCATATTGATCGATAATAAAAGAAATTGCTTTTTCATTCTTATTCTGTAAATGTTGGACAACATTGTTCTCCGTGATGTTCAAATGCACCCCTCCTCTCAGTGATTCTGATCATTCTACTCTATAAGTCGAAAAGAAAATGAAAAATCTATCACCAAAAGAAAAAAAGCGGAAATCTATCTTCCTAATAAATATGATTTTCAAATTCGCAAGCGCTTGTGAATATCAAAATGCCCTCTTTCCTGAAGATGGATGGAGGGCATTTTTATTTGAACAGCTTTTTATGAGACTGAAAATATCTGAACTGTTACTGTTTCATCTTTTTTAAGGCATCCGGATAAACTATGGTATTAAATACAACCCCGGTGTCCGCATTTTCAATTTTGATCGTTACTTTATAATTATCTACTGAGGCTCCATTAAACAATTGATGAACAGCTTTCGCAAACTCGTGACTTCAGTCGTGAGTTAGAAAATTTCGGATAGGGCGTGGCTTTTGCCACGTCAACGATCCGAAACATATCTAGGAAACGGGTACAAACCATGCCATGTAGCGAACATATGTGCTATAATAGATGTATATGCCAAGACGAAAGGAGGTCGTGTTCGCCATGTTGCATCATAAAGCATTCAAATTTCGAATATTC
>NZ_VRTT01000068.1 GCF_008017805.1 Paenibacillus sp. N3.4
ACTCCCGCCCATATAACATCCTTATTTATCCAGTTAATTGCCGAAATCTTCTCAGCGAGAGTATCCCCTCTTCATTATCCACAGTTAATAGACTGTCTCTTTATCAGCGTTAAAGTGGAGTTGTTGCTTGGACTGACTGCTGTAACACTGAATAACAGTGTTATCTTTCTAGACATACCGTTAGCGGAGCCATTTCCGTGTGGGACTCTGCTTCGTAGGTCATGACATCCTTCACTGACTAAGTGGTAAACCCGTTCCATTGGACGTGCGAGCAATTACTAGCGCTCCAGGAGCGCTTCAATCTTGATACTTCCTTGAGAACGTTTGGCCTTATATGTTCCTTATGATTATTAACAAACGCATCCGAATGATTACGTTCATCGCCAAACACCATCTCAAGTAGGCTTGACTCCACATTTTCACCAAAAAAACGAAGTAAGGGTTAAGCTTCCGCTTAACCCAAACCAAACATATAAATCCTTTTAAAAAAAGCGTAGGAACCAAAGCTCCTACGCTCTACATGTAACTATTTTATTTACCGGACACATTGATCCGATTAAGTGCTCTTTGCAACGCTAGTTCAGCACGTTTGAAGTCAACGTGTTCTTGCTTTGTATCCGCAAGGCGTTTCTGTGCGCGTTCCTTTGCTGCCTTCGCACGATCAACATCAATTTGTTCAGGTAACTCAGCGCTTTCCGCCAAAATAACCACTTTATCCTTACGCACTTCCATAAATCCGCCGTTCACTGCGATGATTTCATCCTTGGAGCCTTGTTTCTTCACCGTAATGGAACCGATTTTAAGAGGAGTGACCAGTGGAATGTGGTTTGGCAAAATGCCAAGCTCTCCTTCGACACCCTTCGCAACGACCATGCTTGCTTGTTCAGCGTACACTTTGCGCTCAGGGGTAACAATTTCCAGTAGGAATGTACTCACCTGAATCCCTCCTAAGAGTTTTGCTTTGAGCAAAACTTACTCCGTAAGCATAGGCCTAACTAACTTACAGCGTTTTTGCTTTCTCGATAGCGTCCTCGATTGTGCCCACGTTGTGGAAAGCCACTTCAGGAAGGTTGTCGTGCTTACCTTCAAGGATTTCTTTGAAGCTGCGCACAGTTTCTTTCAATGGTACATAAAGACCTGGGAAACCGTTGAACGGCTCAGCAACGTGAAGCGGCTGAGACAAGAACAAGCGAAGACGACGCGCACGGTGTACAGTCAATTTGTCCTCATCGGACAACTCATCCATACCCAAGATCGCGATAATATCCAGAAGCTCTTTGTAACGTTGAAGAATTTGTTTAACGCCTTGTGCTGTTCTATAGTGATCTTCGCCAAGTGTTTCTGGCGTCAAGATACGGGAAGAAGAAGCAAGTGGATCTACCGCAGGGAAAATACCTGCTGCTGCAATACTACGCTCCAAGTTCGTTGTTGCGTCCAAGTGAGCGAAAGCCGTTGCTGGAGCCGGATCCGTATAGTCATCGGCAGGAACGTAAATCGCTTGAATGGAAGTAACAGAACCTTTTTTCGTGGACGTAATACGCTCTTGTAATTGACCCATCTCTGTTGCCAGAGTTGGTTGGTAACCTACTGCTGATGGCATACGACCCAGCAATGCGGAAACCTCAGAACCTGCTTGTGTAAAGCGGAAGATGTTATCGATGAAAAGTAGAACGTCTTTACCTTCTTCATCACGGAAATACTCAGCCATTGTCAAACCGGACAAAGCTACGCGAAGACGCGCGCCTGGAGGCTCGTTCATTTGACCGAATACCATCGCTGTTTTTGCGATAACGCCGGAGTCTTTCATCTCGTGGTAAAGGTCATTACCTTCACGAGTACGCTCACCAACGCCTGCGAAAACGGAGATACCGCCATGCTCCTGTGCAATGTTGTGGATCAACTCTTGCATTGTTACGGTTTTACCTACACCCGCGCCGCCGAAGAGACCGATTTTACCACCCTTAACATAAGGAGCCATAAGGTCAATAACTTTAATTCCTGTTTCAAGAATCTCAGCTTTTGTCGACAAGTTGTCGAAAGCTGGAGCTTCTTTGTGAATACCGCTTGTAAACGTACGGTCTACGCCTTCGATACCATCGATTGGCTCTCCCAATACATTGAACACACGACCTAATGTTGCTGCTCCAACCGGAACGGTAATAGCCGCTTTTGTATCTTCAGCTACGGCTCCACGCACAAGTCCGTCAGTTGAGGACATTGCGATACAACGAACCAGGTTGTCACCAAGGTGAACAGCTGCTTCAACCGTCATCGTGGATACTACGCCGTTATCATTTCTTTCGATCTTGATTGCATTCAAAATTTCAGGGAGTTGTCCGCGTTCGAACTCAATGTCGACGACAGGCCCTGTAATTGTTACAACGCGCCCTTTGCTCATGGTTTCCCTCCTAAAAAAAGCTGTGCCTCCGTAAAGGCTTTAATATCATGCGTTCGCGTTCGCTCCAGCAACGATCTCCGATATTTCCTGGGTAATCGAGGCTTGACGCGCACGGTTATAAGCTAATGTGTAGCCGCTGATCATCTTCGTTGCATTCTTCGTAGCGGAATTCATCGCGGTCATTCTCGCACCGAACTCACTTGCTTTACCTTCCAATACAGCACTGTAAATAAGCGTTTCAGCATATTTAGGTAGCAATACTTCCAGTACGCCTTCTGGTGACGGCTCATACTCATAGCTAGCAGCAGCCACGCCAGTTACTTCTTCCATAGGAAGCAGGCGGATCATGGTTGGAATTTGGGTAATCGCATTTTTGAATTGGTTGTATACCAAGAACAACTGGTCGTACGTACCGTTCTCGAAGTTTTTCACTGCTGCAGTAGCAACGGGTTTAATATCCGCGAATTTCGGTGAATCCGGAACACCTGTTACTTCTTCTACAACCGGCATGTTGCGTTTGCGGAAGAAGTTGCTACCTTTACGTCCGATTACAAAAATCGAATATTCAGCTGTCGATTTATGGTTTTCACGAATCTCGGTCATGACCTTCCGCAACACGTTAGCGTTGTAGCCTCCAGCCAATCCACGATCCGAGGTGATTACTAAATAGCCAGTCTTCTTCACTTCGCGTGTCTGCAACATCGGATGTTTCACACCTTTGCTTCCAGCCGCAATGCTTTGAACGACTTCCTTCAGCTTATCGGAGTACGGACGCGCTGCTTCCGCAGAACGTTGTGCTCTCCTCAAGTTTGCTGCAGAGACCATTTCCATCGCTCTCGTAATTTGCTTCGTGTTTTGTGTGGACTTGATTTGGCGCTTAATCTCGCGCATTCCTTTTGCCATACCTGCTCACCTCTCTTTTGAGGCTTAGAAAAGCCTTCATTCGAAGACCTGAATTCAGGCGATCAGCCTGCCCAGGATTAACACGGTAGGTAGAGCTTCACTTCAACATGAAGCTCTGCCATCATGATTTATACAGAAGCTGCGAAGCTCTTTTTGAATTGAACAATTGCTTCTACTAGCGCTTTATCGTTATCCGGAGTGATGTCTTTCGTATCACGAATGCTGTGTAGAATTTCTGGACGGTTCGATTCCAAGTAAGCCAAGAATTGACCTTCAAAACGCGTTACGTCTTGAACAGGAAGATCATCCACATGCCCTTTAACAACCGTGTAAAGGGAAGCAACTTGCTTTTCCAAAGACATCGGTAGGTGAACACCTTGTTTCAAAATTTCAAGCGTACGAACACCACGGTCCAAACGCGATTGAGTAGCTTTATCCAAGTCAGATCCGAATGCAGCAAATGCAGCAAGCTCACGATATTGTGCCAAGTCAACACGAAGTGTACCGGCAACTTTTTTCATCGCTTTCGTTTGTGCAGATCCCCCTACACGGGATACAGAGTTACCAACGTTAACCGCTGGACGCTGACCGGAGTAGAACAAGTCGGATTCTAAGAAGATTTGTCCGTCCGTAATCGAAATTACGTTCGTAGGAATGTATGCCGAGATATCGCCTGCTTGTGTTTCAATGAAAGGAAGTGCCGTCATGGAACCGCCACCTAGCTCATCATTCAATTTCGCAGCACGCTCTAGAAGACGGGAGTGCAAGTAGAAAACATCCCCTGGATAAGCTTCACGACCCGGTGGACGACGAAGCAAGAGGGACAACTCACGGTAAGCAGCTGCTTGTTTGGACAAGTCATCATAGACGATCAACACGTGCTCGCCTTTGTACATGAAGTACTCACCCATTGCACAACCTGCGTATGGAGCCAACCATAGCATTGGTGAAGGCTCAGAAGCAGAAGCTGTTACAACGATTGTGTAGTCCAAAGCACCAGCATGACGAAGTGTTTCAACAACACCTACGACAGTGGATTGCTTTTGACCGATAGCAACGTAGATACATTTAACGCCGTTGCCTTTTTGGTTGATGATCGCATCGATTGCGATCGCTGTTTTACCTGTTTGGCGGTCACCGATGAGCAACTCACGTTGTCCACGGCCAACTGGTACCATCGCGTCAATCGCTTTGATCCCTGTTTGCATAGGCTCATGTACCGATTTACGGGCCATAACGCCTGGAGCTGGGGATTCGATTGGACGGAATCCAGTTGTTTCAATAGGACCTCTACCATCGACTGGTTGACCCAGTGGGTTAACAACACGGCCGAGAAGTGCGTCGCCTACAGGAATTTCCATGATGCGGCCCGTACGTTTTACTTGGTCGCCTTCACGAATATCTTTGTAAGGTCCGAGAATAACGATACCTACGTTGCTTTCTTCCAGGTTAAACGCGTAGCCCAGAACGCCACTTGGAAACTCAAGCAGCTCGCCTGCCATTACGCTTTCCAAGCCGTGAGCACGAGCGATACCATCACCAACTTGAATGACTGTACCTACATCAACCACTTGGATATCGGAATTATAGTTTTCAATCTGTTGTTTAATCAATGAACTGATTTCTTCCGGTTTGATACTCAACGAACTTCACCCCTATTCTTACAGTGCTTGTTTAAACTAACGCTTTGGATAAACGATCCAACTTGCCGGCCAAGCTTCCATCATATAAACGATCACCGATGCGTACTTGAACGCCGCCGAGCAGCTTAGGCTCAACCTCATTCGTAATACGAATCGTTTTACCTGTAACTTTACTGAAATGTGAAGCAATTTCGGCTTGCTGAGCTTCCGTTAATACGAATGCAGAGTATACGATCGCATTCGCCTGTCCAAGTGCTTCATTAGCAACTTTGACAAAGTCGCTTACCAAGGCTGAAAGAATCGATTGTCTTCCTTTATCAATCAAGACTAGCAGCGTGTTCCACACCGGTTCGGAAACTTTGCCTTCAAAAATCTGCTTGAGCAGGTCCGTTTTGACGGAAATCCCGATGTTCGGATGGTTCAGGAACTTCTGCAAGTCTGCATTGTCCCTAATCGCACTAGCTACAGATTTTAGCTCTTCTTCAACTTGAGATATGATACCTTTATCCCTCGCTACTTCAAATAGAGCTCTGGCATAACGCTTCGCTACGACGATGTCACTCATACGTTGCCTCCTACCTCTTTGAGGTAATGCTCAACCAGTTCTTCCTGTGACTTTTCGTCAATTTGCTTTTCAATAATTTTCGAAGCAATCAGAACAGACATCGCACCCACTTGGCTGCGAAGAGCGGCAACCGCTTTGTTCTTCTCATTCTCGATATCTTTAATCGCTTCGTCTTTCAGACGAGCGGATTCTGCCTGTGCAGCGTGAACAATATCATCAGCTTGTTTGGAGCCCGTTTGTTTCGCTTGCTCGATGATGTCGTAAGCTTCCTTACGAGTTTGTTGCAGCGCTTGTTTTTGTTCCTCTAACAGTAATTCAGCTTGTTTACGGCTATTTTCTGCCGTTGCAATTTGGTCTTTAACCAACTGTCTGCGTTTCTCCATCATGCCGAACAGAGGACCGAACGCAAATTTGGAAAGCAGCAAATATAAAATTAAGAACGCGATGAGTTGAATCCAAAATGTGGACCATTGAATATCCAAGTAACGTCACTCCCTTCTGATAACATGGGCAAAACGAAGGCGTGGTGGCAACTAAGGCCATCCCCGCCAAACGGTTTCTTAAGCTTTCCCCATAAAGATGAACGCAAGAACCAATGCAACGACCGGCATTGCCTCTACCAGACCTACCCCGATAAACATCGTTGTTTGAAGCGTACCACGAAGTTCTGGTTGACGGGAAATACCTTCCAAAGCGCGACCTACGATCAAACCGTTACCAATACCTGCACCTAGTGCTCCTAAACCGAATACGATACCTGCTGCTACTAATGCTATTGCTCCCATTGATAAAATCCTCCCTTAAACTCTTAAGTTTTGTTGTATAAGTGACTCGAGACTTCCCGAGGTAAGTCTTACTTCTAATGCTGCTCTTCGTGAATCAATGTTTGCGAGATATAAACCATTGTTAACATCGTGAATACGAAAGCCTGAATTGCACCTACGAACACACTGAAGCCCTGCCAAACAAAGAGAGGCGCGATACCGAACCAACCTGCTCCAACAATGACAGATATCATAATTTCACCAGCATAAATGTTACCGTAAAGACGGAAAGCGAGCGTAAGCGGCTTTGATACAACTTCAATTAAATGAAGGATCAACATTGCCCCTTTGAACTCAAAATAATGTGCAAAATAATGCTTCGTATTGCGAGTAATCCCTAAATAGTGACTTAACACAATTACGATAACCGTAAGTGCTCCTGTAACTGCAATATCAGCTGTTGGCGATTTCCACCATGAGACGTGATCTGTTGTCACAATCGAGAAGGGGAGACCAAGCATGTTGCCGATAAAGATGTACATAATGAGCGTAAGACCTAGTGCGATAAAACCTTTACCGTGCTTAGATCCAATCGTACTTCCGATAATGCCTTCTACAAACTCAATTGTCCATTCCATGAAGTTCTGCAATTTCGAAGGATTCGTTACGGATGCTCGGCTGGCTCCTGCGATGGCAAGGATAAGCACAATAAGTGTGGTAATTCCGATCATCATGAGTGCGGATGCATCGAAAGTAAAGCCTAACCACTCAAATTCTGGTACGTGATGTTCCATGTTTTCCATTTTCACCCCTTTCATCGAATGGAATTACTTCTTAGATTTCCTAATAGAAAGAATACCCAGTACGAGTGTTGCCAATTGAGCAAAAAAGTATCCAATGATCGTCGTGGTTAGCGCGATGTGTTCTGGATATCGGACGGCAACCAATCCGACAAAACCAGCTATTGCTGCCCTCGTCAGAAACCCTAGCGTTACCTTGCGGCCGCTTTGCTCTATCGCAGCTGCTGCCAACTTGTTAATTTTCCAGGCAAGAAACCTTGCATTAATCATACTGGCTAAAGAACCAAGCATAATGCCAGCAAAGTAAATCCTGTAATCGACAAGAAGCGCCCATGCAGCCAAACAAAAGGATAAAAAGAAAAGAAATACATTTTGAACCGTTTTCAGAGTGGCTGAAAAGTCGTCCATCATAGCCCTCCGTACTGCTTTATCATGAAGTAAATGCTAATGATTCCGGTTACAAGCCCGAGCAAGAACCCGCCAAGTAACCAGAGCTGTCCTCCTAGTGTTTGACTCAACCATTCACCGAAGAAATAACCGGCTACTAAACATACAACAAGGTCAATACCAATTGCACTAGTTAACGCTACTGCTCGCCACGGATTATCATTGGGATCTGGCCGTTTCATCGCATCCTCCTGAACGTTTTCCGCATGGGAAAACCCGCTTCGTAAACATAAGCTACGAATCCTCATTCATTGTATCGAAGCCATGCAAGGTTTGTCAATTGAATGAACTTCCAATGTTTGCTTTGACAAAATCCCTCAGAGCCTTGCGCCCCAAGGGTTTGCCAATTTTCAAACCGAACAGTCGAACTGTACGCTGTAGCGTTTGTCATGATTTTGTCACGGTTAGAATGACTCCGGACGTTCAGAGCTCTTGTCGAAGTGATGGAGAATGGCTTGAACGATGCGTTGGGATGCTTTACCGTCGCCATATGGATTAGCTGCTTGGCTCATTTTGTTGTATAAATCTGGATTGGTTAGCAGTGCGCGAGCTCGCGTATAAACGGTTTCCTCATTCGTACCGACAAGCTCCAATGTTCCCGCTTCGATGCCTTCCGGACGCTCCGTTGTATCACGCAGTACCAGAACAGGTACACCAAATGATGGGGCTTCTTCTTGAAGACCACCGGAGTCTGTCAAGATCATATGCGCATGCGGATAAAAGTTATGGAATTCAAATACATCGAAAGGCTCTACCAGCTTGATGCGAGGATGATTTCCCAATATTTCATAAGCAGGCTCTTTCACCGCTGGACTTGGATGCACTGGATATACAATTGCGATATCTTCGAATTCATCAGCAATGCGACGAACCGCACGGAAAATTTGGCGATGCGGCTCACCTTGCGCTTCACGACGATGCGCTGTCATCAAAATAAGCTTGCGGCCCGCAGCCCACTCCAGCACAGGATGATTGAACTCTTGTTGTACCGTATACTGGAACACATCGGTCACTGTATTTCCCGTCACATAGATGCGGGATTCCGGCTTGTTTTCTTTGCGTAAGTTATCAGCAGATTGTTCAGTCGGAGCAAAATGCAAATCAGCAAGCACCCCAGTCAATTGACGATTCATTTCTTCCGGGTAAGGAGACATCTTATTCCATGTGCGAAGGCCTGCTTCAACATGACCTACCTGGATTTGCTGCATAAATGCCGCATAGCTGGCTAAGAACGTAGTCAGCGTATCACCGTGCACGAGGATGAGATCTGGCTTTGCTTCCTGAAAGACTGGCTCCAAGCCTTGCAGAACCCGGGTTGTAATTTCATTTAAGGTTTGACGGTCTTTCATAACGTTCAAATCAAAGTCAGGTGTAATTTTAAAAATATCAAGCACTTGGTCAAGCATTTGACGATGCTGCGCTGTAACACATACAAGAGATTCGATATGCTCAGGGTGCTTCTGAAGCTCCAAAATAAGTGGAGCCATCTTGATGGCTTCGGGTCTCGTCCCAAAGATCGTAATGACTTTCAGTCGTTTCATCGGTTTCTTCTCCCCCTAGAGCTTTCCGTAGGAAAGCTAACTTCGTAAGCATGGACTAGGCTTTCCAACGGAAAGCGATCTTCGTCAATCAACTATTTGGTTCCAAACAGACGGTCTCCCGCATCTCCAAGACCAGGTACAATGTAACCGTGATCGTTCAAATAATCATCCACGGCAGCTACGTATATATCGACGTCAGGATGCTCTTGTTGCACAGCTTTAATGCCTTCCGGTGCAGCAATTAAACACATAAGCTTCATTTGTGTGCAGCCTCTGCGCTTCAGCACTTCAATGGCTGCATTCGCAGATCCGCCTGTTGCCAGCATTGGGTCAATGACAATCAACTCCCTCTCCAATACATCTGTCGGCAGCTTCACGTAATACTCAACCGGCTGCAGTGTATCCGGATCGCGATACAGACCAACATGGCCTACTTTGGCGGCAGGCATTAACTTCAACACACCATCAACCATGCCAAGACCTGCGCGCAAAATCGGAATAAGGCCCAACATTCTACCTGAAATAATGCGGCAATCAGCCGTTGTCACAGGCGTCTTCACTTGAACTTGCTCAAGAGGAAGGTTTCTCGTAATCTCATAGACCATTAACGTAGCAACTTCGTCAACGAGCTCCCGAAAATCTTTGGTTTTCGTATTCTCATCCCGAATATAAGTAAGCTTATGTTGAATAAGTGGATGATCGCAAATAAATAACTTTCCCATAATTTCCTCCTAAAATAGTCCCTAGTTTCTATGTAATTTGCAAAAATTAACGTCATCGTACGACAAACCTCGTCCATTATATCATATGTTATCCAACTTATCCTCCGAAAAACCAATGCACCCATGAATATCCTGTTATTTATGAAAAAAACCGCCGGGATCCTATCCCGAACGGCTTCAGCTTAACTCTTTTTTAATTAAACGATAAGTTCCGGGCGAAACCAGATACTTTTGAAATCAAACCATCCCAGTGTATTGAAAGCAATACCTTGAAGATGAGGACTGTAAATCAATTGCTGCGTCGTATGCAAAAGAAATGAGACTGAGTGGTTTTGCAATAATAACTCCTGCATTGAACGGATACGCTGCAAACGCACCTCACTATCAGGCTCAGCTTCAATGGAAGCTATTGACTCATCAAAGATTCTTCGCTGCTCATCTGTTGCGTATACGCGTACGGGCAAATTGCCTACCTTGTACATCTCAATGAGACAGCGTGCCTCATCGTCATCTGCAACGACGCCGCTTACGATAACGTCTGCACTTGCCATCATGGAAACTCGCGACATTTCCTCAAACGTATACATCGTCTGCTCAACTGCAATGCCAACAGCCAAACAGCCTGCTTGAACCCATTCTGCAATAGCACGGTTTTTCTGAGTGAAAGCTATCGTTATCGGTCGGCCATCGTAACGGCACCGTCTTAACAGTTCTCTAGCTCTTTCAGGCTGATGGTCTTCCTGCTGTACAGTCGCGGTCTGGGATGGTAAGAAGTCTGCTGCAGGGATGGCATTATACAGTCCCAGCTCTTTAATCAAGCCACTTCGGTTCAGGACAAGCTGGAGAGCTTGTCGAAACTCAATTTCTTGTTGCGGTCCATTTTTTCTTAAATTAAAAACCAGCATGCTGGAGCCTAACATCATAATTTCTTTTCTATACCAATGCGCAGGCGCAGGTTGTTTATAATGATTGAGCTTGCCCATTTGGAAGTTTAGCTGCTGCCATCTTGGCTCGCTCACTATATCCGGAACATACAGGAGTTCGATACGATCCAGGTGGGCACACTCCTTGTAGTAATCCTCGAATGCTTCTAATGTTACCCCTCCTGCATCATGCCGCGTAATCCGAAACGGACCTGTTCCAACAGGAAGCATGCTTGTATCACTCACCTGATTAGCGCTGTAAACATCAGCAGGTACAATCGCTGCCTGGTAAGAGCTAACATAACGAGGAAGCATGTAATTGGGCCCTGCCAACTCGATTCTAACGGTAAGCCGATCCACTGCGCGGATCTCTTTCGCGGATTCCAGCAGCCAGCGGTTCGGTGAATGCTCCGTCCCCAAGGTACGCAATCTATTTAGCGAGAAAACAACATCGTCTGATGTTAGCTCACGACCATGATGGAATCTCACTCGCTTACGTAAATAAAATGTCCAAACCGTCGCACTCTCGTTATGTTCCCAATCATGTGCTAATCCCGGTTTCACGCAATCGCAAATAGGATCATAGGTAAGCAGCGTATCGAAGGCTTGCTTGATAAAATGAAGATCACGAGAAAAAAGCACATCCACAGGGTCAAGCGTCAATACCCTAATCTGCATCGGAAGCCGAAGTGTTTCCGTATTTTCGGATTCAGAGATACCTCTGTATCCAAAGTAACTCCCTAACCAAGCCAGAAAACGATCTACAATTCCGGTATCCAGCCCTTCGATTTGAAACAAACTCATGGCATGGTTCAAGTTCCCCTGTTCAACATACAGCTTCGCTTCTGTCAGCAGCAGATCTTCGGCAGAAACCAAAAAACGAATGGCTGAGCGATGCCCGCGTCCGCGACCCGGCGTCCAGACAATCCATCCCATCTCTATCATCTTACGAATCAAAATCTTCACATTGCGTTCTGAACAATACAAGTAACCGGCAATTTCATCCACCGATACGGGGACATCCATATGCGTGTGAGGAACATGGAGGACTCGCATCAAGGATGTTTTTAGCTGTGCATACTGTAGAGCAAGCTGCATATAACCACTGTCCTTTACACGAATTACCATGAAGTATAGGTTCACCCTCTGGTTTCGTCAACAGTCTTTGGCGGGATTAAAAGGTGAAAGTTTTCCTATTCTGTGTACACTTTTTAAGTTCAAGTCATTTGTTATGATGGTTGTCACTACGACTAATCGATCTTACGAAACAGGTGATACTACATGACTTTCTTTCAATTTCATCCGAATGTACGACTGCGCATTGCAATGAGTTTCCTAACAAATACGCTCGGTAATATGGTGACTCCGTTCATGTCGATTTATTTTGCCCGTACGCTAGGGACTACAATTGCGGGTACGGCCACGACGATTTCTATCGGCCTAGCCTTGATTAGCGCAACAATTGGCGGCCATTATGCGGATCGGATCGGGCGCAAGAAAATGATGCTGCTTGGAGAAGGATTGGCCACACTGGCCTACACAGTGATGACATTCGCAAACTCTCCGCTATGGCACTCAGCGATTACGACCCTCATGATGACGATGCTCTGCAGCGCTTCATGGGGACTCAGCAAACCCGCCGTGGAGGCCATGCTGATTGATGTATCAGGGCCGGATACACGTAAAGCCATCTACCGCATCAGCTATTGGTGCAACAATTTAGCTATTTCTATAGCTGCTATAATCGGCGGGTATTTCTTCAGTGACTACCTGTTCGAGCTCTTGCTTGCTGCAAGCGGTATGTCACTCTTCTCACTCATCGTGACAGCCCTCTTGATGAAAGAAACGATGCCGGAAGCAAGCAAGTCTTTCAATGCAATTGTCGCTAAGGTATCTAATCGCGTTACAATGCTCGGACGATATGCCGAGGTGCTTCGTGATCGGACATTCATCGTTTATCTGATAGCCAGTGTCCTCATTGTCTCTGTTGAGATGAATATGACCGGCTATATAGGCGTCCGACTCGCTCAGGATATCCATCATGCACCGTGGCTGCCTGGCCTTACCGCTACAATCGACGGTTTGCCACTGGTCGGGTTCCTGCGCACAGAGAACACGCTAGCCGTCGTTCTGCTCTCCCTTTTCGTCGGACGTCTGCTCAAGGGAAATTCCGATACAAGAGTGATGCTCGTGGCCATGCTGGCCAATATTATCGGTTACTCGTATCTGGTATTCGGCAACCAGCCTGTCCTGCTCCTGCTGCTCATGCTGCTAGCGACAATAGGTGAGCTTACCTATGTTCCTTTGAAGCAAACACTTCTTATACAGCTAATTCCAGATCATGCCCGAAGCTCCTATATGGCCCTTTATAGTATGGCGAGTCGGGCAGCACTGATGATCAGTGGTGTGAACATGATTATCGGCGGTTTCCTTCCTCCCAGCGTTATGGCGCTTTTCATTCTTCTGACAGGCCTTATTGGCGTTGCCATGCTCGCCTCCGTACTGCCCAGTCTGAAAGAGAAAAAGGAGGAGGTTCGTCAAGTCGCCATCTAGCAGGCAAAAAAGCCGACTCTTTGAGAGTCGGCTTTGATTTTTTATATAGAGATTAGTAAGTCAAACCTGGATAAAGCGGATACTGCGCTGTCAGATCTTTCACTAAACCGCGTGCTTTTTCCAAGGTTGCTTCGTCTTTTGGATTCTTAAGCGTAAGACCGATGACTTTCGCGATCGTTTTCATCGCTTCTTCACCCATACCACGCGAAGTTACAGCCGGTGTACCCAGACGGATACCGCTTGTGATGAACGGACTAGTCGGGTCAAACGGAATGGCATTTTTGTTCGCTGTAATACCGATTTCGTCAAGCACGTGCTCAGCGTCTTTACCTGTGATGTTCAAGTTGCGCAAGTCAATCAGCATCAAATGGTTGTCCGTCCCGCCGGAAACAAGGTTAATGCCTTCAGCCGTAAGAGCCGTTGCCAATGTTTGCGCGTTGTTGATGACGTTTTGTCCGTATACTTTGAAGTCCGGTTGCAGAGCTTCACCGAAAGAAACAGCTTTCGCTGCGATCGTATGCATCAAAGGACCACCTTGGGAACCAGGGAATACCGCTTTATCAATAGCTGCTGCCCAAGCTTTACGTGTAAGAATCATACCACCACGCGGTCCACGAAGCGTTTTGTGTGTGGTTGTCGTTACGAAATGAGCGTGCGGCACCGGATTCGGGTGCAAGCCAGCAGCAACAAGGCCTGCGATATGCGCCATATCAACGAAGAACAGGGCGCCTACATCGTTAGCGATGGAAGCTAATGCTTCGAAATCAATCGTACGCGGGTATGCACTTGCGCCAGCTACAAGCATGCGAGGCTTGTGTTTGAAAGCAGCTTTGCGAACATCGTCATAGTCGATGCGGAAATCTTTTTCGCTTACGCCATAGGCTACGAAATTGTATAGAATACCGGATGCGTTCACGGGGCTACCATGCGTTAAGTGACCGCCATGTGCCAGGTTCATACCAAGCACGGTATCGCCTGGGTTCAGAGCTGCCAAGTATACAGCCATGTTCGCTTGTGCACCGGAGTGTGGTTGAACGTTCGCGTGCTCAGCACCGAACAATTCTTTCGCGCGATCACGAGCGATATCTTCAACGATATCTACGTATTCGCAGCCACCATAGTATCTTTTGCCTGGGTAGCCTTCCGCGTATTTATTCGTAAGCACAGTACCCATAGCTTCCAGAACCGCTTCGCTCACGATGTTCTCGGATGCGATAAGTTCAATTTTGTCACGTTGACGACCCAATTCCAAATTCATAGCTTCTACGATCTTAGGATCTTGCTTGTTTAAAGACTTAGTCATGTTTAATTCCTCCTAAAAGTTTGAGTTATTTATTATTTCCTTGGTTAAAAGGCTAGCAATCCTCATCTGGTGAAGCTGCCCGGTATAGCTGCTCAGCGACATCCTCTGTATACACGGCTCTAATACCGCCGATAAGCTTAGGTCGCGTGAAGGCCATCGTCACAAATGCGTGACCAATCATCCTTACGGGAGGTCTCACGGGTACAGCTACTCGCCGCAAATGCATCCCGATCAGTGTGCTGCCAATATCGATTCCAGCATGCGCCTGGATCGTTTCGACAACAACCGGTTTCGTGAAGTGACGATACGCATAAGAAGCCATGGAACCTCCGGCCTTCGGCACAGGAATAGCAGATACCGTCTCAAGCAGTGGTGAATAAGCGAGCAGCTCTTCCTCAATAATAAGAGCGCGATTCAAGTGCTCGCAACATTGAAATGCGAGGTGCAGTCCATATTCACGACTAATCCGCAGCGCTGTTTCAAAAATCGGCTTTGCCGCATCCAACGTCCCCGACGTACCGATGCGATGCCCAATAATCTCACTCGTGCTCGTGCCTATGACAAGAATATTTCCGGGTCGCAGTCCGCCTACTTCAATTAACTCTCGCATATTCGTCTCAACAGCTTCGGCAACAACTTGAAGAATGGAATCCGTCATAGAATACCCTCCTTGTGTTTAAGGATGAACCGTGAATCGATCTTCAATCCCCTGCACTTTATGAATCCGATTCTGATGACGAACACCTTGCGAGAACTCGGTTTCAAGCCAAATTTTGACGATTTCCTCAGCCACACCGGGTCCAATAACGCGTTCGCCAAGCGCAAGAACGTTGGTATCATTATGTTCACGCGTCGCTTTGGCAGAGAACAGGTCATGGACAAGCGCACAGCGGATGCCAGGTACCTTATTAGCGGCGATCGACATCCCTATGCCTGTTCCACAAATGAGTATCCCTTTATCTGCACCACCTGCAACAACCTGCTCACAAACTTGAAGGGCATAGTCAGGGTAATCGACAGAGTCCGCGCAGCTGCAGCCATAATCTATGACTTGATGACCTAATGATTCAATAAAAGGAATGATAACATCTTTCAAACGATAGCCTGCATGATCCGCACCTAAGGCAATTTTCATGAGTAAAACGCTCCTTTGCATGTTCGAATTCGACCATCCTATTATATCCCAAAGCTCACCAGAAAACGAAAAAAAGAGCGGACACGCTAGAAAACGCGCGTTGCTCTTTTGCCCAGGCGACCGGCCGTATAGCTCAATGCTCCATTGTGGTCAGTCCCACTCGTCGCCAGTTACATTGAGTCTTGATCAATAGGTCTATTTTAACGCAATCCACGTCATGTGTAAAGATATATCCGACATACTTTCATAGCAGCTTGCGTATTTTTCTTACCAATTTATCAAGACTTACGCTAATTTCTTCTGCCGTTTGTCGATAAACCTCTATGGAGCCCCCGAAAGGATCGGAAATATCATAGTCAGGGATCATTTGTTCCAGCTTGAACATACGGCTTCTCTCTTCTGCCGTGATCGGTTGCGTCAGAGCCTGTTTCAGCTGAAGCTCCGTCACTAACTGCTCTCTCTCCTCAGTCGCCTGTAGAATTTGCAAATTATCTTCCACATATTCCTTCAAAGTAAATATTTTTTCTATCGCTTCAGGATAACGTTGAATAACAGAGCGTTTGTGACCTACCGTCATCGTCAAAATGAGGTCTGCCCACTTTACTTCTGAACCCTGAATAGCCAGCGAACTAATTGGTTCCTTAAAGCCCGCTTCTTCTAAAAGAGATGCGCTGTTACGGGAAATAGACCCACCCGTTACGGCTGATACTCCCGCGGAACGAACCTCCGCCGCAATCCCTTCTTGATGCACCCTCATACGCAGCAAGCCTTCTGCTAATGGACTACGGCACGTATTTCCTGTACAGACAAATAGAATTCGCAACATGAAATCCTCCTAACAGCTTTCTTTGGAAAGCTGACTTCGTTAGCATAAGCTTGAGTTTTGCCCAGCAAAATCTTCTGATTCCTATTGTATCATAGTAAAAACTTGATCCCAAACGCGAGCAGGATAAGTCCACCGAATGCCTCGCCATACTCCCCAATCCAGCCGCCCATGTGTCTGCCGACCAGCAAGCCGGCAATAGACAGCAAGCCGCCAAACAATCCGAAAACAAGCACCGTCAACAAAATATCCGTCGCGAACATACCCAGGGACACACCCACTGAGAAAGAATCTATACTGACGCTTAGCGCAAAAATAGTTAACCCCCAAAGCGTACGATGATCAAAAGAAGCCGCTTCTTCCCCACGAATCGAACTATAGATCATGTGCGAACCGAGAAGAATAAGCAGACAGCCGCCAGCGGCAGTCGCTACATTGCCCAGTAAAGAGGAAACGTAATGTCCCATGAACATACCCATTAAGGGCATAAAAATGTGAAATATGCCAATAACCAGGCTGATTTTTAGAATATCGAGCAAGCGAATACCTTTCATCCCAATACCGATGCCTAATGAAAAGGCATCCAGACCCAAAGCAATCGCCATAATAATTATTGTAATCAGTTGCCCAAGCTCAATGGATGATGCATGCATACTGCGACCCCCTGTCCACGTTTCTATCCCAAGATATGCGGACAAACAGGGAATCATGCTAGCTAAACATATACAAGCTTATTACCGGCAGCTTTGCGCAGTCGATTCATAATGGCAAGACCGATACCCGTCTCCTCGCAGCCCTCCGCTGCAATATATTGAATTCCTGCTTGATCGAACTCTCTCAATGCGGCGTAAAGCTCTTGAGCAATTGTCTCTGGTTGCGACAGCGCCCCACAGGCAATGACCAGATCAGCGCGATACCAAGAGGCACGCTCCTCAAATGTAAGAATGCCTGTAGACTCCCCTCGTGCTTTGGCGGCGTCAATATCTCGCTGAATCCAAGCAGAGACTTCGTCTTCCCTGCCTCCTTGAACGATCTGCATAAAGCCTTGAGGTGCGTAATGCGTATATTTCATCCCTGGGGCGCGCGGTGTTTCTACAGCAGATATCTCTTCCCGCTCAGGCTCATGAATTGTAATGTGTGGAAGTGCTGAGCGCAGCTGTTCCGATGTAATGCCTCCTGGGCGTAAGATATACAGCTGACCGTTGACGATCTGAATGACTGTGGATTCGACTCCAACACCTGTTGGGCCACCATCCAAAATACCTCCAACACGTCCGTCCAAGTCATCCTTAACATGAGAAGCAAGCGTAGGGCTTGGTCGACCCGAACTGTTAGCGCTCGGTGCTGCAATGGGGATGCCAGCCGAGCGAAGAAGCCGCAAAGCCATAGGATGGTTGGGTATACGCACACCGACCGTAGAGAGTCCTGCCGTTACCAACGGCGAAATGCCGCCTGTTTGAACAGGCAGCACAAGGGTTAATGGACCTGGCCAGAAGATTTTCATCAATTGATGATGCTCAGGTGTAAGGCTTAGAGGTTGTATTAATCCGGAAAGCTGTTCAGTATCCGCAATATGAACAATGAGCGGATTGTCGGAAGGGCGTCCTTTTGCCCTGAAAATCCGTTCCACCGCTGTCGAGCTAGTGGCATCAGCTCCAAGACCATACACCGTCTCCGTTGGGAAAGCTACGGTTTCCCCTTGTTGGAGGAGAATTGCTGCTTGTGCGATAGAAGAATCCACTGCTTTCTTCCTCTCGGTACCTTCAGGCAGCAGATCCTGATCTACGTTCCAGTATGTGGTCACTTACGATCTCATCCTTACCTTGATAAATTGTTAACTAAACCATGCTGCTATTTTCTTAATCATTTCCCAGATAAAAAATTTAACTTCAGGCTGATTCGCTTCGGATACTTCTAGGACTTTCGTTTCTTGTGCAGGTGCGCCTGCTTTAACGGTTGGAGTCACTTTCGTGTCTTTGCTTATTGTTTTTGCCGTACCGGCAGTCTTTTGGCCTTCTGCCGTGGATGAATTTCCTTTACCTTTTCCGTCACCCTCAGTTTTTGCTACAACAGCTGCTGTGGATGCCACTGCTTCCCCGGATAAAGAATCTACGAAGCATAGCGGAGGAAATAGGACACACCACCAGTTTTGACCTTCTCCGCTGCCGATGGTTACACGCAAAGCTTCATAATCACCAGCTGGATAAACTTGATTTCCGTACATTTTCGTTGGAAAAGGGACCTTCCCTAGCTCGACAGTGTGTGAATAGCTGTAACCACGTGCTTCAATCATTTGCCCGACGAGAACGTCGAACTCTGCCAAATGCACATTGACCACAGCCCGAGCTTCATCTAGAGATTGAGGGCCAACAACCCAATCCTGCATACGAGCAATGATAGCATCCCGAATCTCCCGTTTCAACGCTTGATCCTGTGCAGAATCAGAATTTGCCAGAATCCGCAATCGAATCGATTCTTGTGGTATGACAGGCGCAATAACCGCCGCATTCGTACGGTTTGAATCCCAACAAGCGATCATAACAATAAGTGCAAAAGCGATCATAAATAAGTGCTTATAAGATGGACGTTCCGATCTTTTTACCATGAGGAAAAGCCCCTTTCCCTTTGCTTCTACTAAGCAGTATAGGCAAAAAGAGAAAGGGCTAAACCTAGTAATCTATTAAAAAGTTAAAAATAGTAGAGTTGGGTGGAAAGTGCTGCTTCCCCCAATATGCGGGGATTCAGCTGCTTTAAGAGTAAAAATAGCGTTAAAGTGGACCATTACCTTTACCCTACTCGCGCACACGGATCGCCAACACGTGGCGATCAATCCCCTGGAGATCCGGCACGAACCGGATCTCGTCCCAATCGGCGGCGGCGCGCAGCATCGCCGCCACAGCCTCGGCCTGCCGGATGCCGACCTCGAACCCGACCACAGTCGGGATTCGCGGCAGCTGCGGCAGCTGCAAGATCATGCGGCGGTAGAGGTCGAGTCCGAGGGCACCGCCGAAAAGAGCCGTGTGCGGCTCGAACAGCCGCACCTCAGGCATCAGCGCAGGCAGGTCGCCATCAGGAATATACGGTGGGTTGGACACCAGTATATCGGGCGCGATCCCGCGCTGAATGAAGGGCTCGAGGAGGTCGCCCTCGAGCCACTCGATCCGCGCAGCCACGCCGTGGCGCTGCGCGTTCACGTGGGCCATCTCCAGCGCTGCCGCGGAGATGTCGCTGGCCGCCACGCGCCACGCGGGGCGCGCGTGCGCAATCGTCACCGGGATCGCTCCGCTCCCGGTGCCCACGTCCGCAAGGAGCGGAGCGCCTTGCGGGAACAGACGCGAGCCCTCGTGGAGCAAAGCTTCCACGAGCAGCTCCGTCTCCGGCCGCGGGATCAGCACGGCCGGGCTCACGGCAAAAGGAAGGCCGAAGAAATCCTGCTCGCCGGTTATATACTGCACCGGCTCGCCCGCGGCCTTCCGTTCTACCAGCTGGCGCCATCGCTCTGCCAGCTCCGCTGGGAACTGTTCCTGGAAACGGAACAGCAGCTCCGTGCGCGTGCAGCCCAACAGGTGCTGCAGCAGCAATTCCACACAGGAAGCAGCCTCGGCCACCCCAAGCTTCCCTAAAAAAGAAGAAGCCTCTACATAGGCTTCTCTAATCGTTGCAGTCGGCATCACATCGCCTGCTCCCCTTTATCTAAAGCATCGGACTGCGCAGCAATCGTTAATGCGGAAACGATCTCCGCCATATCGCCATTGAGGACAGTTTCCAAACGATGCAAAGTTAATCCAATACGGTGATCCGTAATCCGGCTTTGCGGGAAGTTGTACGTACGGATACGTTCTGAACGATCTCCTGTACCTACCTTGCTTTTACGCTCACCGGCATACTTTGCTTCTTCTTCTTCGCGCAATTTATCCGAAATCCGCGTACGAAGTACACGAAGCGCTGACTCTTTATTCGAGTTTTGCGATTTGCCGTCCTGACAAGTAGCGACGATTCCTGTAGGCACGTGGGTTACACGCACTGCAGATTTCGTTGTATTAACGGACTGTCCGCCCGCTCCGCTGGAACAGAACGTATCGACACGAATGTCTGCATCATGAATAACGATCTCTACATCTTCCGCTTCCGGCATGACAACTACCGTAGACGTGGAGGTATGAATACGACCGCCTGATTCCGTTACCGGAATACGTTGAACCCTGTGCGCACCACTTTCAAACTTTAGCTTGCTATAGGCGCCTTTACCCGTAATCATGAAAATAATCTCTTTGAACCCGCCTAAATCATTCACGGAAGCATCCAAAATCTCTGTTCTCCAGCCTTGCGCATCCGCATAACGCGTATACATCCGGTATAGATCGCCTGCAAACAACGCAGCTTCATCACCACCGGCAGCACCGCGAATTTCAACGATTACGTTCTTATCGTCATTTGGATCTTTAGGCATCATCAGCAATCTGAGTTGTTCTTCCAACTGGGCAGCTTGCTCACTTAGCTCATCGATTTCCATTTTGACCATTTCACGCATTTCATCGTCCAATTTTTCGTTCTGCATCACTTTGGCATCAGCCAGCTGTCCACTCACACTCTTATATTCATTATAAGCATCATAAGCTTCTTGAAGATCGGATTGTTCTTTGGAGTATTCTCTAAGTTTCTTCGTATCGCTTGTGACATCAGGGTCACATAACAGTTCGCTTAATTTATCATATCGATCTACAATCGATTGAAGTCTATCCAACATCGTGGATCACTCCTTTCTTTTCTTTTTCAATCATTAAACGTTGAATCTAAAATGCATGACGTCTCCGTCATTCACCACGTACTCTTTACCTTCAAGACGCACTTGCCCTTTTTCCTTAGCGCCATTCATCGAACCAGCCGTACTTAAGTCATGATAAGAAACGACTTCTGCACGAATAAATCCGCGTTCGAAATCGGTATGAATTACACCAGCCGCTTGAGGAGCTTTCGTTCCCTTACGGATTGTCCATGCTCTTACTTCCTGTACGCCTGCTGTAAAGTAAGTGTACAAGCCAAGCAATCTATACGCTGCTTTAATCAATCTATTCAAGCCAGACTCTTGAAGTCCCAACTCTTCGAGGAACATCGCTTTTTCTTCGTCTTCCAGCTCTGCGATTTCGGATTCAACCTTGGCGCTGATTGGCACGACTTCATTGTTTTCTTTGGCCGCGTACTCCTTGACCATTTTCACATACTTATTGTCATCCGCCGTTGCAACCTCGTCCTCGCTCACATTAGCCGCGTAGAGAACAGGCTTCATCGTCAGCAAATGGAGATCACGAACAAGCAGCTTCTCATCCTCGCTTAAATCTAAACTGCGTGCTGGCTGGTCCGCATAGAGCGCCTCTTTGATGCGTTCCAGACATTCCACTTCGGCTACGACTTTCTTGTCGCCGCCTTTAAGATTTTTGCGTGAACGCTCGATCTTCTTTTCGACGGATTCAATATCCGCCAAAATCAATTCCAAATTGATCGTTTCGATATCACTGATCGGGTCGACTTTCCCAGATACGTGGGTAATATTATCATCCTCAAAACAACGGACAACATGCACAATGGCATCCACTTCACGAATGTGCGCCAAAAATTTATTTCCAAGCCCTTCGCCTTTGCTCGCGCCTTTCACTAAACCCGCAATATCTACGAATTCGAAAGCCGTCGGAACAATGCTCTTCGGCACAACAATTTCAACCAGTCTATACAATCTCTCGTCTGGTACTTCTACTACCCCAACATTCGGATCAATCGTACAGAACGGATAGTTCGCAGATTCTGCCCCCGCCTGTGTAATTGCATTAAACAATGTCGATTTTCCTACGTTTGGTAGACCGACCACCCCGCAAGAGAGTCCCATTTATATACACAACTCCTTAATATTCATTATGTCAAATTCCTTAGAACATTATATATTAGTCCGGGTGTAATGTCACTTATATAAGAAAGGAAACTATGCTTACTGTAAAATTTATACATTTGAATGCACGCTAAAACGGGAAAATAAATGCCAGATGAGCTCTCTTCGGCTCGTTACTCCGGTTTTAACAAAAATAGATTTCAAATGATCCTGTACGATATACGTCGAAATACGGAGGGAAAGCGCAAGCTCTTTGGTTGAAAATCCGCGAAGAATCCGGCCAAGAATCTGCTTCTCCCGCTCGGATAGCCCATAAGCTTCCGCGATGAGCGGCAGCGTGTCCGAAGGTTTGGCCTGTTCGAACCAAACAGCGATCTGGACGGAGGAAGAGGTGCAATCTCAAATGACCGCTCGTGTAGCTGATGCTCTTTACCTAAACGTATTTCCAAATGGGGTTTATCATATTGACCAACTATTTGATTTGGATGCTTTGCCAGACAAGGTGTTGGAAGATGTTTCGGTTGAAATGCGCATAAATGGCATTCCCTATAGGGATAAATAAAGGCATGAACAAACAAAAAGCCTGCAGGGTCTATTGATTCGCCGCAGGCTTTTTGTCCATTCGACTCTTAAGTTCCGCTTCCCGCTTCTGAACGAAATAAGATTCGATCTGATTTTTAAGAATAAACCCTCTTAATGGATTTATTTTTTCATCCGGAAATTGGATATAACTGGCGCCATAATAAAAACCAGTTTCCACTTTCTCTTTACGAACAATTTCCATCGTACACGATAGCAGGAAGCCTAGATTAATCTCTACCTCTAGATACGAATGCTTCTGTACAATTTTTTCAACAATTAAATTATTTTCAATCGTAAAGCCTAACCCGCTCATCGATACATTTTTAATTGCAATCCCTACTGGGTCATCGAACTGATGTTTATTCCGTTTATTGCTATCTTGAAGCCCAAACAACAAGCCTTCTTGGATGACATCAATACGTGGAAATTCGCGTTTCTCGGTAAATTTTTTACGATTTTCCGGAGGATTAATCACAATAACGGAACCATGGTCTTTAGCGACAACCGTGGTCTCCAAAACAAATAACCCCGATTTCGAATAAATCGTCATTTTCACTTTATCTCCGAGCCGGAATATGTCAAATTCGGGCAGCTCCACTTCCATAATATCGCCTAGCGCATACGTGAGTACACCCGTAGCTACAAAATCAGCCTTGCCCAGTACCGCTTTGCTTTGAATTAAAACATCCGAGTCATTGCCTTCTTTACTGCCGTAAAACTTCCCCATATGTTTCATCACCTCTTTCTATGAGTTCATTCATTATTTCGTTATAAAAATAAAAATAGACCGATCCTAAACAGGAACAGCCTATTACCTCAATCAAAAAAAGCATCGATTTTCGGTAACCAGGCTGTCATAGTTCCGGAAGAACCTTAGACCCTTAGCTTTGCGTCCTTGCCTTTCAACAAGTTTGCCGTTTATCGAACTCTGCCATCATGTTTTGTCCGTTCTAAAAGACCTATAACTCTCAGTATACTTATCCTAATGGTTAGTTTCAAGTAATTTCCTTGCTTTGTAAATGTTTTTGTTGTATGAATGTAGAAGATTAACTATCCACAATTTTTCGAGTTATCCACATAATTATCCACAGCTTGTTAACAACGAATATTTGTTCGTTTTTTTATACACATGTGGATAAGAATATTTTTAGCGAGGTGTCCCCCTGTGGATGAACATATCCCCTGGATGAAAGAAGCCATACAAGAGGCTCTCAAAGCCGAAGCCATCCGAGAAGTACCCATAGGAGCTGTCGTCGTTCACCAAGGTCAAATTATTGGCCGCGGCTATAATCTCCGAGAAACCACACTAGATCCATTAGCCCATGCTGAAATGATCGCCATTAAACAAGCAAGCGAACATCTACAGGCTTGGCGACTTTTAGATTGTCAGCTCTATGTAACCCTAGAGCCTTGTCCCATGTGTGCAGGCGCGATTGTTCAATCGCGGATACCGCAAGTTATCTATGGTACGACCGATCCAAAAGCCGGCTGTGCCGGAACTCTGATGAACCTGCTGCAGGAGGATCGTTTCAACCATCGAGTCGATGTTGTAAACGGCGTTCTGCAAGAGGAGTGCGCAACGATGTTGACGCAATTTTTTAGGAAGCTCCGTGGCAAGGCATAATCGAGCGAAGGAAAAAATCATATTATATTTCACTAGCCGTCAAAATTTTGCCGGCTTTTTTTGTACCAATTTTGAGAGGTACGCGATCTAAATAGGATCGACTTCCACCCGTTTACATCATACTTCTGCTAAGGTGTAAGCGAGGTGGATCTAGGGTGAAAGGCGACTAGCTCATACCACGACTTTCGACGGGGCTGCTGCTCCGACGGAAGCCGCTTGAAGGTGTATCCCCTCGATGGTAAATTACGATTAGTAATAAATTACAATTCACTGTAGGGGGCTAGATGATGAATTTACGAAGGAAAGTTGTTCGTGCGTGGGGATTCGGAATTTTGGCTTTTTTGGCTTTGGCAATTGGTGCGTACGCCTTAGTTTTATACGGATCACCTAACGAGATCCGCGAGCAATCGTACGTCATGGCGAAGGGAAGTCTCCCCGATTTGTGGTACTTCGTCCTATGGGGGCACGCCGTCTCTGCCGGTGTAGCGCTCGTCATCGGTTGGCTTCAGTTTGTCAAACGACTTCACCATCAAGCGCCGAATATTCACCGCGCAATCGGTTACGTCTACTCCGCAATGATTATTATTGCAGGATTGACCGGCATCTACTTAGCCTTCTTTGCGAACGGCGGCTGGTTCGCACAAGTTGGCTTCGGCACGTTGTCAGTTCTATGGCTCTATACACTTTTCCGTGGTCTTAAAAGCATCATCGTGGAACGTGATCCGACCGAGCATAGCCGTTGGATGAAACGAAATTACGCGCTCACCTGCGCGGCAATCACTCTCCGGATTTACATAGGGCTGGCAGGGGCTTTCTTAGGGTTACCCGATACGAACGATACGTTCTTCGTCATCGCTTGGATGGCCTGGGTGCCAAATCTGTTGATCGCGGAGCTTATGATCGGTGAAAGAACCCGTATGGACAGAAGAACACGGGTCCGGGTCAGGTAGTCAAGATTTGCTCTTGTTTGTGGATGGGTGGAAACAAAGGGGATGATTCAATTTGTATGGGTTGTTCCGGGGCTTGTCGGGTTGTTGATTCTATGGCTGTTGCAACTGCTTTCAACATGCTCTTGTTTGCAAGCTGTTTGCAAACAACCCCTAAAACCTACTCCTGAGCCTTGCCGCGAACAACTGTCACAACTCGAAAGCTTGCACCACGAAAGGCTTCGTGCTATCATAATCTTTGCTATGCGCCCGTAGCTCAGCAGGATAGAGCAACAGTTTCCTAAACTGTAGGTCGTACGTTCGAATCGTATCGGGCGCGTTAACAACATCAGAGAGCCACCTTTGTAGGTGGCTCTTTTTGGCGTTTCAAAACCCGTAACGACAAGGTTCATAATCTGTTTTTTAAAGGCAGCGTACAAGATTAGAGTTAACATAAACCGCCAGCTTCCAGGCTAAATTAAGTCCGGCTGGATATCCGACAGCCCCTTGTCTATTGCTGCCGCAGTCAAGTTTAAGTAAACAACTTCCTATATAGGACCTTATTTTTTCCCATGGTAATATATACCTATTTTTGATATGCTAAAATTCTACAAAACATTTAAAATTTACCCATTAGAAGAAATGAGGAGAAACATGTATTTTAAAATATCCGCAATATCCGCAGGTATCATTTCATTCCTCTTTGCTGTTTCCATGGCATCTTCCAGTTTTACATTAGTGAGTAGCAAATCTTTAAATCTAACCTCCTTGTTAGGGATTGCTCTTGGTTATCCCTATTCAACTTCTTCATCGCACTGTTAAAAACGTACCGAACGGAGGCTAATTAATGCCTCGCAAGCTTACTATTTATTTAGGCATGGTTGGTGCACTACTTTTCTCTATCGCCCACTTAATGAAGTGGCAATCCGTATCTGTATTAATGGAATCTTCTATTTACGTAGATGAAGTGGTTGATTTCGCAAATTCTCTACTGAGTTATACAATTCCTGTTTTCTGTTTGTCTTTGATTCTAATGGGGATCTTTTTCATCAACTTCAGTTGGGAATTTGCACAGCAAAAAGTTAAAGTCGTATCAAGTCTTACATACTACTCCCATCATAATGAGGCACCCAATACCTACAGTATAATTTTTAAATTTATTGGGGTGGCAACCATTGTACTCGGATTTTTTGGGGCCATATACATATGGTCAGACGGAATTAAACTTCCCGCAGATAAAACATCCATTTTCTTATTCGGCTTGATGCCCTTCCTTTACGCCTTAGTTGGAGGATTGTGTTTTATGGGGTTTGGTGAACTTCTCAAGTTGCTACAGCAGATAAGAGATAGAAATGCTAAGACTTAAACAATGAGGCTGCCCATAAGTAATAATTAAGAAGGCAGAGGCATCTGACCTAAAAAGTGAATTTTTAAAAATGAAAAAGGAGTTAAGCATCTTGTATGTGCTTAACTCCTTCTTTTGGTATCCATAGCCACCTTCATCCACTTATTAACTTATTTTGCAAATCGATAAGTCATAGCCTAGCACCTATGGATGCTCTATAATAAACGGATAGATTGGAGTGTTCTAATCGCATGCCAAGAACACAGCTCGAAAGGAGTCTTTTTCTCATGACTATCAACAAAATGCCATCCTCCTACCGCATTCCTCTTTTCTGCGCGGTGACCTTGCTGTTCTGGATGTCGATGTATACGAGCGTTCCCATCATGGCACCGTACGTGGAGTTTCTAGGCGGAAACCATCAGCTGGCAGGTTGGATTGTCGGAATGTATGGCATCTCCCAAATGCTGCTTCGAATTCCAGTCGGTATCATGTCGGACCGATTTCATAAACGTAAGCTATTCATTACCTTTGGTTTGTTCTTCACAGCGATTGCCGGTTTAGGGCTCTGGTTCACGCATGACTTCACCTGGATCCTCATTTTACGTGCGCTGGCAGGCGCGGCTGCGGCAACCTGGGTTGATTTTACCGTATTATTCACGAGCTACTATAAACATGAAGAATCTACGAAAGCGATTGGCACGATTTCGTTCTTCAATTCTCTCGGGCAGGTTCTCGGTATTCTCTCGGCAGGCTGGGCTGCGGACTCGCTCGGCTGGGAAGCCGCCTTTCTTTTGGGCGCAGGGTTAGGTGTGTTGGGACTCATCGGGTCGCTTTTCCTTGTAGAGAAAGTCGAATCCGACGCACCCAAAATAACGTTGCGCGGCATCGGTGATGTGGCGACAGATCGCACACTGCTGTTCGTCTCCTTGCTTGCCATTCTGTCTCAAGTACTCATCTTCGCCACTGTTTTTGGATTTACACCGGTGTATGCCACTGAACTTGGGGCTGATAAATTTTCCTTATCCATGCTTTCTCTATTTGCTAATGTG
Source organism: Paenibacillus sp. N3.4 (assembly GCF_008017805.1). Lineage (GTDB taxonomy): Bacteria > Bacillota > Bacilli > Paenibacillales > NBRC-103111 > Paenibacillus_E. The sequence continues at coordinate 27,928 of NZ_VRTT01000068.1, forward strand.
CCTGTTGCAGTAGCGTCTTTATTCGGCGGCAGGCGATGGGCTGCCCGATATGGAGAGAAGCGCATGGTGGTATGGGGATGAGCATTAAACATATGTCTGCGGATAAGCGGGCGACGGCCATGGGCTTTTTTCAAGCGATTTATGGACTCGGCATGTTTGTCGGTCCGGTTTTGATGGGGTTTATCAGCGATTGGTTCTCGTTAAATCAAGGATTCATCGTGCTCGGGATACTCGGCATTCTCAGCGCTGCTCTTTCGCAATGGTTCGTTCAAAATCATTTGTCCAAGCCTATCAAGGGCGGCAATTCGTCTGTATCGCTTTAATTCTAATCACGAAGGAGGCTGTTCACCAGGTGACAAACCTTGCGAGCAGCCTCTTCTGCGCTCGGCAGCCCAACGACTAAGGAATGAGAGTCCCCTGATTTTCAGTGTGCTGCTTCTGAACAATCCTTTTATTTGTGGAGCAGGTGCAGGGCTTAACGGAAGACCCTTCGTCTATTTATTCGGAGAGGAGGAGAAGCTTATTCAGGAACATGCCCTTATAGAGCGCATTTTGAATGGCGATGAGTCAGCATTTCGTGAGCTGGTCACCGCTTATCGGCACTATGTGTTCCAAACGATTTATGCGATTGTACGTCACACCAAAGATACCGAAGATTTATCCCAGGATGTATGGACCCGGATTTACTTCTCCCTCCCTCAGTACCAAATGAAGGGTTTCAAGACGTGGCTGACCCGTATTGCTGTGAATCGCGCCATTGATTTTAAACGCTCCGCCAGTCGGAAAAGGGAAGACGTGACGGCTGAGATGGAAGCATCCGTACAAACCTCTGAACCTGTTATGCCTCATCAGCATGAAGTAGAGAATGAGGTCATCATGAACGAAACCGCCCGGCTTGTACGGAACCGGCTGCAACAAATTCCGCCTAACTATCAAGATGTGCTAACGGCCTATTATATTCAACATCAATCTTATCAAGATATTGCTGAGACCCAAGGCACCACAGTCAAAACCGTCGAATCCAAGCTTTATCGGGCCAAACAGTGGCTCCGCAAAAACTGGAAGGAGGAGGATTTCTTGTGAACCATTACGATGAACAGGCCTGGAGGAGTTACATTCATGAGCAGATAAGTGCTGCGGAAATGCAGACTATGGAGAATCATTTGTACCGTTGTGACACTTGTCTTGCTGTATATATGGCCTGCATGGAGCAGCCCGATACCGAACTGCCTCTGCTGGAAGTTGAGACGCAAGGGTATGTCAATGCGATTATAGCGCGAACAACGGGGACCAAGCGCTCTTGGTATCGCTCTACCATGCTGCATTACGGCATCGCGGCCGCGGCTACGCTCATTTTGGTAGCGACCGGATTCTTCCATGGCCTATCTCAGGAATTGAGCACCTCCTCCCTTCAGAAAGAAATTCCCGTTGCGGATGTATGGCTTAACAAAACACTTGGTTGGTTGGATACTATACAAAATGATTCGAACAAAGGAGGTTATTATCCATGAATCCCACACATCGCAAAAGCAGCCTACTAGCTTTTCTGCTTTCCATCGTGCCCGGACTTGGCCATCTGTATATGCAGCGGGTCTTGCGCGCTTTCTTATATGGGGCTGGTTTTTTCGGTCCGATCTCTATCATGTTCCTCGGCGTTTCCATCACTCGTTTGCCGCGGGAAATTTTATTTCTGATGGCTTTATTCGCCATGCTCGCTTGGATCGTTAATATGGTAGACATGATTATCTATTTGTTAAGTTCACAGCCTTATCGTGCCCCTTACGGCGCTGCCAATCCTTACGGTCCACAGTCGCCGGAGTGGGATTCACCTCCACATGTGAATCCGTATGCGGATCAAATGAATCAACAAGAACGAACCCGCGTCATGCTGCTGTCTCTCGTCCCAGGGCTTGGACACTTTCAACTCGGCCTTATGCAGCGGGGGTTGACCGCTATGGTCTCCTTCTTCGGCGTTGCCATTCTCGTCTTCTTCATCATGATCATGACCCACAACAACGGATTTGTAGCTTTTCTCCTCGCTATGCCGGTGCTTTGGTTCTACACCATGTTTGACGCTCTCAAACAGCAGGAGCGCAAGGGAGCGGGTCTTGCCCTCGTTGATCGAAGCATGTTCGATGATTTTCATCTTGGCGATGAGTTTGGTGGCAAAAACCGCACGTTAGCGACCGTTATCGCCATTTTCCCAGGCGCCGCTCACTTGTACCTTTCCATGAATAAACGCGGTATTCAATTGATGGCGATCTTCTTATTTTCCATCTATGTGCTGGACGTCCTGAGATTATCCTTTTTCTTCTTTCTCATCCCCATTCTCTGGTTCTACAGCTTCTTCGATGCTTTACAGAGCATTACGAAATATGAAAACGGCACTTTGGTGGATAAACCAATTGTGGAGAATTGGACTGCCCACCATCGCTCTCTCGGCTTAGTTCTTATTGTGCTTGGCGGTTACTATATCTTCAAAGAAATTGTGACACAGTTCATTTATCAGCTTTTCCCTCATTCGAATTATATGTACTGGTTGAACAGCTTTGGTCAAACCTTCATTGTAGCGCTGATTCTGGTCGGCGGCGGCATTAAACTGCTGTTTTATCGCAAAAATAACGCTTTTCATATAGACGAAAAAAAGAACCCCTAAGGGTTCTTTTTTGTCGGTGTTTATGATTTCTTTTAAAACTTGTTACACGTAAACCTTTAGGAAAATCTGCTTATAAAACACGGTAAGTGTCTTTGGCACATCCCCTCCAGCCTGATTATAACAGGTAGAAAAGTCCTCTTTGCAACGGTTGTTTCCCTTTCGCACAAAGCTCCAACGGAACCACACCTCTCTGCTCACCGACAATAATAGTATATCCGGCTCACCGAATTTTAAACATTTTGTAAAGGAATTTTTTAATTCATCATTCCTTAGTGGCATGACTATCCCTTGAGTGATTCTGGTTCTTTACTTTCTTCGAGCCGGAAAGAGGCTCTTGATATCTATTATGTTCGCTATTTCCATCCACCTTGCTCTGAGTTTGATTTCCGGTTACCGAATACGCATCTGGTTTCGACATCGTTATTTCTCCCCTCTATTCTTATCATGGTTGAGTGCATCTTGATGCCTCTGATCGTTGACCTGCTGCTGCACCTGTTGGGCTTGATGGCTATTCACAGGGCTTGCCTCAAAATCCTTGGCTACATTCTGCAGGTTTTTATCAATGCTTTTTTGGCTCGTCATGAATGTCTCCTCCTATCTTTTAAGCGTGTGTAACCTTTTGCAAGGCTTGCGCACATTCATGAATATGTCGTACGTAATCGTCCACCAGATTCTGTACCACATCACTTCTTTCATCGATGTGAGTTGTACCTTGCTGTACGTCTGTTAATTCCACCTTAATCTCTCTAGAGTCCACGTAGGTAACCTTAAAATCGATTGTGTAGCCTGTATGACCGGCTGCCATGATATGAACCCATAAACAGTTCGAATCGGCCTCATCGGCCCATACGCGCGCCTGATCCGTGGGCTGCAGTACTTTCGGCAGCGTAGTCATCCATTCATTAACCAATTCCACCTGATCGAGGGTCAGCTTGTCTGATTTGCTCATTAGTAACACCTCCACATGTTATAAAATGCGAAAACGTACTGTCTTTTATCCATACAAAAAAAGCCACACGATTGAAACAATCGCATGACTTCTTGGTTGGGGTATTTCTTAAGTATACGGAGAGGGTGGGATTCGAACCCACGGAGACCTCACGACCTCGGCGGTTTTCAAGACCGCTGCCTTAAACCACTCGACCACCTCTCCACAATTGGTGTCCCCTGGTAAGGAGACAACCTTGTGCAGTGACAAAAAGCATTGTAGCATACTTTTTATGTGCTAATCAAGCCTTATTTTTTTGCAATCACTTTCACATTGTTCATATAAGGAATAAGCACTTCAGGAACAACGATAGATCCATCAGCCTGCTGGTAATTTTCGAGAATTGCAGCAACCGTACGACCAAGCGCTAGACCTGAACCATTCAGTGTATGGACGAACTCTGGCTTTGCCTTCGCATCTCTGCGGAAGCGAATATTCGCTCTGCGAGCCTGGAAATCCTCGAAGTTACTGCAAGATGAAATTTCACGGTATGCGCCGCTATTAGGCAGCCAGACTTCAAGGTCATAGGTTTTAGCTGACGTAAAGCCAATATCGCCTGTACAAAGCGACAAAACTCGGTATGGCAGCTTCAATAGCTGCAAGACGCGTTCAGCATGCCCTGTAAGCTTCTCAAGCTCCTCGTAGGAGTCTTCTGGCTTTACAAACTTAACTAACTCAATCTTGTTGAATTGATGCTGTCTGATCAAACCTCGCGTGTCTCTTCCTGCTGAACCTGCCTCTGACCGGAAACAAGCGCTAAACGCGACGAAATTAACCGGCAATTGATCGTTAGCAAGAATATCTTCACGATGATAATTCGTCACTGGAACTTCCGCAGTCGGAATAAGGAAGTATTCCGAATTCTCGATCTTAAACACATCTTCCTCAAACTTCGGAAGCTGTCCGGTTCCCGTCAAGCTATCGCGGTTGACAATATTCGGAGGCAACATTTCTTCATAGCCATGCTCATCACTGTGCAAGTCCATCATAAAGTTGATCAAAGCACGCTCGAGTCTTGCGCCAAGCCCTTTATAGAAAACAAAACGCGAACCCGTAACCTTCGCCGCTGCTTCGAAATCCAGAATACCCAGCTCTTGCGCCACTTCCCAATGCGGCTTCACTTCATAATCAAAGGTTGGTATTTCGCCTACGCGACGCAACTCTACGTTCTCTTCTTCTGTACGACCCACAGGAACACTGCTGTGCGGCATATTAGGAATCGAGAGCAGCACCTGTTGGAGCGAGTCGTCTAATATACGAATCTCATCATCCAACTCTTTAATACGATCTCCGACAATTTTCATTTCCTGAATAAGCTCGTCTGCATTTTCGCCAGCTCTTTTGCGTAAAGCTACCTCCTGCGAAACGGTGTTGCGACGGTTTTTCAACTGTTCCGTTTCTTGCAAGAGCTCTCTGCGTTTCACGTCTAAAGCCGTAAATCCATTCAGCTCTTCAATTTGTTTGCCGCGGTTTAACATTGCAGCTTGCACAGCTGCCAAATCACTTCGAAGTAACTTTACATCAAACAAGGAGATTCCTCCGTTAGCGCAAAATGGTTAGAATATGGAAGCAAGCACCCTTACCGACAACGTCCGGTTAACTAGAGGTGCTTGTACCATCAATTATGCTTGTCTTTGTTTTACCATATCTAAAAAGTAACTATGTAAACGGAAATCGTCCGTCAGCTCTGGATGAAATGAGGCCGCTAATAAATGCCCTTGCCGCGCGCAACGATCTGTCCTTCATAAGTGGCCAATACGTCTACACCTGATCCTACTTTCTCAATCAGCGGAGCACGAATGAATACCGCACGAACGTTCTCATCGATGCCTTTAATCGGTAGATCCGTCTCAAAGCTCTCTCTTTGACGTCCAAAAGCGTTGCGAGCCACCGTAATATCCATTAGCTCTAAGTGAGCTTCCGGTTGTCCGGTGATCTCTTTGGCAATCACAATCAAGCCTGCGCAAGTGCCGAAAATCGGTTTGCCAGCCTCGGAAAATTCACGTAACGCATCAATGAAGCCATAAGTACGCATGAGCTTCCCTATCGTTGTGCTTTCGCCACCGGGAATAATAATCCCGTCGATGTCCGCCAACTGCTCCGTTTTCTTAACGATAACACCTTCAGCCCCGGCTTTTTCAATACCGCGAATGTGTTCCGCTACCGCGCCTTGCAGCGCGAGGACCCCAATCTTACTCATTACCAGCCGCGCTCCTGCATACGCTGAGAAGCATCCAGCTTGGAAATTTCGATTCCCTTCATAGGGGTACCGATGTTTTTGGAAATTTCTGCAATTAATTTATAGTCTGTATAGTGAGTAACGGCTTCAACAATCGCTTTAGCGAATTTCTCAGGGCTATCGGATTTAAAAATACCGGAACCAACAAACACACCGTCTGCACCAAGATGCATCATAAGCGCCGCATCAGCAGGTGTAGCAACACCGCCGGCTGCAAAGTTAACGACAGGCAATTTACCTGTTTCGTGAACTTGCAAAAGCAACTCATAAGGAGCGCCTAAATTTTTTGCTTCAAACATCAGCTCATCTTTGGACATGCCTTGTACCTTACGGATTTGCCCTGTGATCATACGCATATGACGCACAGCTTCAACGATATTACCTGTTCCTGGCTCGCCTTTTGTACGAAGCATCGAAGCGCCTTCGCCAATACGACGCAGTGCTTCCCCAAGATCACGAGCGCCACATACGAATGGTACCGTAAAGTCGCGTTTGTTGATATGGAAAACTTCATCTGCCGGTGTTAAAACTTCACTCTCATCAATATAATCAACGCCTAGTGATTCTAGGACTTCGCTTCAACAAAGTGTCCAATTCTGGCTTTCGCCATAACCGGAATCGATACCACTCTCATGACATCTTCGACGATTGTAGGATCTGCCATGCGGGATACGCCACCGGCAGCACGAATGTCAGCAGGTACGCGCTCAAGCGCCATAACTGCAGATGCACCAGCTGCTTCTGCGATTTTTGCTTGTTCAGCATTCATGACGTCCATAATGACGCCGCCTTTTTGCATTTCAGCCATACCAGTTTTAACGCGGGATGTTCCTGTTTCCATTTTTTTATTTCCTCCTATACCATTTATAAAGACTTTACTCGAGCCAAAGTCTCTCAACTACAACAATTTCATGCAGTTCCCTACACGATTCGATAATAAACTTCTAAACAATCATTTTACAGGAAGGAAGGGCAATATACAACCCATTTTGTGGTCTAGGTACCGCCTTTAATCCCTTTAAACATATCGCTGAAGAAGTTTTTAAAAGAACGGAACAAGAGACGAATCCAGCTGCCTTTTTGAACATCATCATTCGCAATCAGATCCACTGTCTTTTCTTGCCCGTTATAGCTAACTTTTACCTTGCCTAGGGTATCTCCCTTTGCAATTGGTGCTACAAGCTTACTATCTTCAAGAGGTTGTGCCGTAATTTTAAATTCCGTATCTTTCGCACCTTTTCTGGCGATAAACGTCATACCTGTTTTCGTTACGAGAGGGACTTGTGTTTGCACACCTTTTTTAATATTGACGATTTTCAAAGAATCTATTTCTGCTTTTGCATTTAGGAAAGGTTTAATCTCGAAATTTTGGAAACCATAATCAAGCAGCTTGCGCGTTTCGTTGAAACGATCCGGTTCTGTGTTAGTGCCCATAACAACCGTAATTAACCGCATACCATTGCGTTCTGCCGTTCCTGTGAAACAATACTTGGCCTCATCGGTATGTCCCGTTTTCAAGCCATCCAGTCCTTCGTAAGCATACTTTTTGAAATTCGTATTGCTCAAGTTGCCTTCCAGCATCCAATTCCAATTGATCATTGGGGTTTTATCCGTAGGGCGAAGCTTCAAAGAGGTAATCTTAGTAAAGTCGAGCACTTCTTTATGATCTTTAATAATATTATAGGCCAAAATGGCAGCGTCACGTGCAGTCATAGTGGTCTCCCCTTCAATACCTGTTGGGGCACCCGCTTTAAGATCCGCTCTGGAGAGACCAGTTGAGCTAATAAAATGCGCTTTATCCGACATTCCTAATTCTTTCGCTTTTTCATTCATCATATTGGCGAAGCTTTCTTCGGAGCCACCGCCAATAAATTCAGCTAGTGCAACAGAGGCGTCATTCGCCGAGTAAATGGACATCGCACTAAACATCTGTTTAACCGTTAGTTTTTCCCCGTTCGCAATAAGCTGGCCAGAACCAATGGCATCTGCTGCTTTTTTAGAAGCAGTGACGGTATCTTCCCACTTGATCTTGCCGCTCTTAATATTTTCTAATACGATATATTCGGTCATCATCTTGGCCATGCTCGCTGGCGGAAAGGCTTCATCAGCATTCAATTCAAAAAGTACGGAACCTGTACTAGCTTCCATAATAATAGCTGATTTAGCTGCTGGTTTAGGCTCATTCAGTGCTGGCGTAGGAGCTGTAGCCGTCGTTGGAGCTGTTGGTGCCGTGCTAGCAGCAGGGGCTTTTGTTGTGCCAGCGGCATAGGTTGGCTGTATATGTAAAAGAAAGGATTGAGCAATTAAACTAATACCTAACACCAAAGCAACCTTTTTTCTCGTAAAACTTAACAATCTCACAATTCCACTCTCCCTAGCGATATAATGACACACTATATTGTAACACACCCCATTAGACAAAAAAAAGAAGACGCAGGTTCAATTCCCGCGCCTTTATTTTTATCCATTATGTGACGATTAAAATGAATAGTTAGGTGCTTCTTTTGTGATTTGCACGTCATGAGGATGACTTTCCTTTAATCCAGCGCCTGTGATCCGAATAAACTGCGTATCATGAATAAGTTCTTGAATGGTGCGTGCGCCACAATATCCCATCCCCGAGCGAAGGCCACCAACCAATTGATAGACGGTATCTGCCATTGGCCCCTTGTAAGCTACGCGTCCTTCAATACCTTCAGGAACCAGTTTGCTTTCATTCTCTTGGAAATAACGGTCCTTGCTGCCTTCCTTCATGGCTCCTAATGAACCCATTCCTCTATACACTTTAAATTTACGTCCTTGGAATATCTCTGACTCCCCAGGACTTTCGTCTGTTCCGGCAAAAAGACTACCGATCATGACCGCACTAGCTCCAGCAGCGATTGCTTTTACAACATCCCCGGAGTACTTAATTCCCCCATCGGCAATAACAGGAACACCAAATTCTGCAGCTGCTTCAGCGCAATCAAAAATGGCCGTAATTTGTGGAACACCGATACCTGCAATAATTCTCGTTGTACAAATAGAGCCTGGGCCGATACCGACCTTAACGATCGAGGCTCCGGCAGCAATAAGGTCACGCGTACCGTCAGCTGTAGCTACATTTCCTGCAATGATCGGAAGATCCGGATATAACTCTCTGATTTTCTTCACCGTTTCAGAAATATTAATATGGTGTCCGTGTGCTGAATCGACAACAATAAGGTCAATGCCAGCCTTCACAAGCGCAGCCGTTCTTTCCAAAACATCCTTTGCAACACCAACAGCTGCCCCAACTAGCAGACGTCCCTGTGGATCCTTAGCTGAGTTAGGAAACTGTATCGCTTTTTCAATATCTTTAATCGTAATGAGACCTTTAAGTTCAAAATGCTCATCAACGAGCGGTAACTTTTCAATTTTATGCTTCTGCAAAATGCCTTCTGCTTGCTGAAGCGTGGTTCCAACAGGTGCTGTAACAAGATCTTCCTGCGTCATTACTTCTTTAATTTTAATCGAATAGTCATGCACAAATCGAAGATCGCGATTCGTCAGAATCCCAACCAGCTTATTCGCCTCGTTTACAATCGGAACACCGGAGATCCGATATTTGGCCATAAGCTCCTCTGCATCATAGACATGATGCTCAGGTGTCAATGAGAAAGGATTCGTTATGACTCCACTTTCAGAACGCTTTACGCGATCTACATGCTCGGCTTGAAGTTCGATCGTCATATTCTTATGAATAATCCCGACTCCGCCCTCGCGTGCCATTGCAATCGCAAGAGCCGATTCCGTCACGGTATCCATAGCAGAACTAATAAAAGGAATATTTAATTTCACATGCGGTGCAAGCATGGTTGAAACATCGATCTCCTTACCGAACACTTCAGATCTGCGCGGCACCAACAAGACATCATCGAACGTTAAACCTTCCTTACCAAACTTATCTTTCCTCACAACACAATTCCTCCTTAGAGCGATTCATAGGATCGCTTTTCTATATAAACATTCACTGATTCATGGGTATATGATTGCAATCTTAACAAATGCCTATTTTTCGTGTCAAGGAAAAGGAAACGGCAGATGCTTGGCAAGTCCCAGAATAAGAAGATTCCGTTAACGATAGGAGTAAGTGCTGCTGGAATTCCATAATAAGAATTGTTCAACTCCCTGCTCTTTAGCTGCTTTAATCTGTTCATTCACATCTACTGTTCCATACTTCTTGTGAGGTTTCACCCATGCTGCTGTAAAATCCTGATACCAAGGTCTAATGACAGCAATCTCGTTATTATCTTTTTGTAGTTGATTGTTTTTTACTTTGGCATCGCTAATGGCTTTGCTGACAATGGCATAAGGTTGTAAATTTGGATTCTTCACCCCATATATTCCGCTAGAATAATGAGAAGGGTATACCATCGGAGAAATGTAATCAACCTGCTTGCTAATTAATGACCAATCCTGCCCTATTCCCATATCATTATCGGAAGATGTCGTTAAACCGAAAACATCAGCTGAAATATATGCTTGACTACCAATATCTTTCTTTGCTTGTTTAAGAAAAGTTTCAATGGCCTGAGCCTTCGTTAGCCTTTGTGGATTATCAAATTCAACTTCTTGATCCAACTTCTTCCCGTTCTCCGGAAATCTGACATAATCAAACTGAATTTCGTCAAATCCTAACGCAGCTGCTTCCTTAGCGATTTGAATATTATAACTCCTTACTCCTTCTTTGTAAGGATCTACCCAAGCCGTTCCCTTATTATCTTTCCATACATGGCCAGCTTTAGTGGTCATCGCATAATTACTTTTTTTCATACTCAAATAAGGATCTTTAAACACCACAATACGTGCAATCGTATATATATTCATTTTTTTCAGTCGTTGAAGCTTATCTTTCAGATCGCCTATAATGACATTGCTGTCTGCACCAATTTCATTAACAATCGGTACTTGAGAGGCATATGTAACTTGTCCAGAATCATTCTTTACGTCGATAACCATGGCGTTCAAATCCGTCCGATCCACGAGATCTAAAAGTTGTTCAAATTTATTACCTACCGCAGACCAAGCAGATACATAAATGCCCTTTACAATTTGTTTATTCGGCTTCTGTTCTGGTAAATTGACTATAGTTTTTGGTATGGACTGTGATTGTAATGATTGCTTGGGACCTTCTATAATCGGAGCTGGTTTTAGTTCAACAAGATTTTTTAATGACCCCAAAGAATCCTCTTGAGTAGAATCGATCTTCGCAGAACAACCAACACTTAGTTGAATAATCAAATAACACATAAATCCAAAACAACATCTATTAAGTATTCTAAATTTGCCCATACAAAATCCCTCCTTGTAAAGTTAGTATGGGTTAAACATCCGTATTGTACTGATTATAAAAAAGAGTCTTTCTGGAAATTGTTCCAGAAAGACTCTTTACCAAGTCGCTGATTCAGTTGTAGCAGATTCAAAAATAATGCACCCTAAACACCATAATTTCTTGTTTTCTACCTCGATTGAATGGTTAAGCTAATTCAACTATTATTCAATGCAAAAAGAACCTTATCCGATTAATCTGGACAAGGTTCTTACAAGTGCTTGGCAACGTTCTACTCTCCCAGAACCCTGCGGTTCAAGTACCATCGACGCTGGAGGGCTTAACGGTCGTGTTCGAGATGGGAACGCGTGGGTCCCCTCCGCCATCATCACCAAACAGTCAAAGCGTGGTTTGCGCCTTGAAAACTAGATACGAAACGTTGCGTAAAGTTAGATTTGCTTAGGAATTTTGGTTAAGCCCTCGACCGATTAGTATTCGTCAGCTGCATACGTTGCCGCACTTCCACCTCGAACCTATCAACCTCGTCGTCTACAAGGGGTCTTACA
>NZ_VRTT01000069.1 GCF_008017805.1 Paenibacillus sp. N3.4
ACTACACGAACTGTCGGAACGACAGGGTTAGCTTGGTAAACTTCTCTTCGTTAGAAGAGACTACCCAAGAATCTCGTGACTTTAGTCATGAGAGGTTCAAGAGATTAATTAAGCATTGACGTAGTTTTTTGGAATCTCCTAGGATGAAGAGTGGCGCTTCGGTTTCGTGGGAAAGTTCAATTGTGACTAAGCGCTGAGTGGCATAAGGTGTGATGAAACGCAGTATGGCATCCAACTCTGCTTTCATATCCAGTTGTTCTTGCAAGTTCGCGGCTGGCTTGGCATAATTCAAATAATCGCTAATCATGGTGGTTGCTTGATCAATGCCTGATAAGGCAAGCTCCATATAACGTTTGTGATCATGAACCGTAATTTCTTTTTGAGCTAAAAGTTGCAGGAAGCCGCGTGTTGAGGTTAATGGATTCCGGACTTCGTGAGAAATGGTGGCCGCCATTTGACCGATCATCCGGTCCTTTTCTAACAATAAAAGGCGTTGTTTATGCACCTCGTTTTTCTTAACATAAAATAATAAATATGTGACCATCCAAACAGATGGGAACGAAAGCAGCATGGTGTATTGAGCATACAAAGATAATTGAGGAACGAACATCACATATAATACGTCATACATGATCAACATTCCGGTAGCGTAAAGCAGCTTAACTCCAAGTTTCTGCTTATGCGTCGCATGTTTCCGGATATATCCAGAAATCAAAAGGATCGAGCTGCTCACAAGGACTGGCTGTGAAAAATGATTAAACAAAACTAAACATCCGATGTTGAAGCAAATCCATGTCATCCAAGAGGGAGTGATTCCGAGAAAAAGCAGAACAATAATTAAGCATACAGGAAATAAGTGGAGACTATAGATGTAAGGATTAATATCTTCAAATCCCCAGTACAAAAATACCAGAGCAATTAGAATAATAGCGAATAAATATTTAAGCTGTTTTTCATTGTTCAAGAAGATGGGGGTTAGCACTAAATGAATGAATATAGCGCTCATGATGTAGAAGAGACCATGCAGCTCGTAAGACATGATCGAGTGAAGCAATGGAAAACCATCCTTTCCGTTAGAAGAAAATGTCATTATTTTCTACATTATCGCACATAATTCGACTAGATCAAGGGCGTGATCGTGTTTAAATGCTAAAGATTTGATAAAGACCTATAGTGTATTTGGCGTAAACAGCTGTATAATTAGGAAAAATGAATTGCAAACGTTTACAATTATGAGGGATTGGAAAACGAGGAGCGATGATGATGAAGGCATGCTCACAGGTATGTGGAATTGTTTTTAATCCAATTGATGAGGATTATGTTGACATTTGTGAGGATTGCGAACGTGAAGAGGGGGAAATCCAATCCGAGGATGAACAATGCGGTTCGCGAAGCTACTATCTTGGAGCATGCGGCCTTATTATCGATTACTTACTTTGACCGAATTTCGTAAAAAACAGTTGATTACAAGAAATTTCTTGTTACAATGAAATGAGAATAGATTTACTATTCTTACTATTGCTTTAGGATGCAGTTCATTTTTGAAAGGAGACCACCATGGTAACTTTACCTAAATTGAACGATCTCGGTTTTTTCGAGATTAGACTGGAATCCATCGGAGGGCTTGGCGCTAATTTAGCTGGTAAAATGCTGGCGGAAGCGGGAGTCGTTGGGGTGGGATTGAACGGGGTTAGCTTTTCTTCCTACGGGTCGGAAAAGAAAGGGTCTGCGGTAAAAGCACATATTAGATTCTGTGACATGGAGACGAATATTCGTGATACTTCTCCTGTTGAACGACCACATGTGGTGGGTGTTTTTCATGAATCGCTTTCCAAAACTGTAAACGTTATCAGTGGCATCTATGAGGATAGTACAGTCTTAGTAAATTCAACGAAAACCCCTGATGAGCTGAAGGAAAAAATGAAGTTGAGAGGCGGTACCATTGCAGTCATCGATGCCATTGGCATTTCTCTCGAAGAGAAAAACCGCGTTAATATGGCGATGCTAGGCGCATTGTTCCGTTTGTGCGATTTTCTTGATCCCGATGTTATGCGAGGGGTTATCCGAAAATCGCTTGAAAAGAAATATCCGCAAGCCGTTGCACCTGCACTGCGAACCTTTGATCGGGGGTACGAAGAAGTACAATTTCAAACGTATGCGCTTCCTCAAGGTGAAACCATGCCGGAATTTGTACGTTATGATACTCCTGTTCTCGGATACGCGACACAGCCATTCGGCGGCGTGATTACCAACCCGGGCAATAGTATACTGAAAGATCTCAGTATTTCACGAGCGGGTATGATGCCTCATTTCCATGAAGATAAGTGTATACATTGTGCTTCGTGTGACAATGTTTGTCCTGACTTTTGTTTTGTATGGGATGAGCTCCCTGACAAAAAAGGACGTCCCCAAATGTTCCTGCAAGGTATTGATTATCAATACTGCAAGGGCTGCTTGAAATGTGTACAGGCTTGTCCAACCGATGCGCTCTCCAATGCGCGCGAAGAAGATGGCTATGCCGATGCGCATCGAATACCGCATCGATTCAATCTGGCTATAAACTCTTAATACAGAGAGTACTTATGGGAGAAGGGTGGAACTGACGCATGGCCATTGATGTGAAGAAAGAATTGGGGCAAGCCAAGGTTGAGCAGCGCATTGTGTACGAGTCAGGGAACGAAATGGCAGCATATGCCGCTCATCAAATCAATTATCATATTATGGGATATTTTCCTATATCACCGTCTACAGAGGTTGCTCAGTTTCTGGATTTAATGAAAACGAACGGTCAACATGATATTGTTCTCATTCCTGCTGATGGCGAACATGGTTCCGCAGGTGTCTGTTATGGAGCTTCTACGGCAGGAGGTCGGGTATTCAACGCGACTAGCGCCAATGGTTATTTGTATATGCTGGAACAAATGCCCGTGCAATCGGGAACTCGATTCCCCATGGTGATGAATTTAGTTTGCCGCTCAGTATCCGGTCCATTGAACATCCACGGAGACCATTCTGATCTGTATTATGCGTTAAATACAGGATGGCCTATTTTGATGTGTCGCGACCCGCAAGCGGTCTACGATATGAATATTATGGCCTTGAAGCTTGCCGAAGACGCTGATGTTCGTTTGCCTGTATTAGTTGCTTCCGATGGCTACTTTACATCCCATCAGAAGCGCAGGGTACAAACCTTTGCACATCGTGCTGATGTACAGGCTTTCGTTGGCGAGAAGCCGCAAGGCTATCCAGATACGCTTGATCGTAATAATCCGATCACCGTAGGCCCTTACATGAATGAGCCGGATTACATTAACAACTGTTATCAGCAGTCTGTAGCGATGTATAACGCCGGAGAAGTGTATGACCGCATACGGCAGGAATATGCCGAATTGACAGGGCGTGATTATCCGATCCTGGATCAATATCGGATGGATGATGCGGAGGTAGCGGTGTTCTTAATGAATTCAGCTTCCGAAATCATTAAGGACGTCGTGGACCAATTTCGTGAGAAAGGCATTAAGGCGGGGGCGTTGGCGCCGAACATGATTAGACCTTTCCCAGCTGCGCAGATTGCTGAGGCCCTGAAGCATATCAAGGCAGTCACAGTAGGCGATCGCGCGGATTCTTATGGGGGCCATGGCGGTAACATGGTCAATGAAATAAAAGCGGCGCTATTCACCTGTGGGAACCGGGATACGCTGGTAATAAGCCGTATATATGGGTTAGGCGGTAAAGATTTTTATGCCGAGGACGGGCACAATTTGTTCCAGTTCGCTATTGATGCGATGGAAAGCGGGAAAGTTGAAGTACCCTTCGATTATTATGGACACACGCCAGGCGACTCGGCAAAGGCGCCAAAGCGGGTGCTCACACCGATGAACTATGAAGATTTAAATACAGGACTCATCACGGTAACGCCGGATGAAACGACGGGCAAGTTAAACGTTCGTATTCCGCCGCTGCGTGCACTGACGAAAAAACCTAAACGAATCGCTCCAGGACATGGCGCATGTCCGGGGTGTGGGATCTTCTCCGGTTTGGAGCTATTCTTTAAGGGCATCGAAGGAGACATTGTTTCAATCTTCCACACAGGCTGTGCAATGGTTGTAACGACTGGTTATCCGTATTCGGCACATAAGGCGACCTATATTCACAATTTGTTCCAGAATGGCGCTGCGACCCTCTCAGGGGTTGTAGAGATGTTCTGGGAGCGTAAACGGCGGGGAGAGCTTGATTATTTGAATTTGAAAGATGATTTCACCTTCGTCATGATTACAGGAGACGGCGGCATGGACATCGGGATGGGGCCGGCAATCGGCGCCGCACTGCGCAACCATCGCATGATTATACTTGAGTACGATAACGAGGGCTATATGAATACAGGCGCTCAATTGTCCTATTCCACACCTATGGGTCATCGCACCTCGACATCAAACGTAGGAAAAAACCAAGGCGGTAAAGTGTTTCATCATAAGGACACAGCTCAAATAATGGCAGCTACTCATATTCCTTATGTATTCACAGGTTCAGAAGCCTATCCGCAGGATCTTGTGAAAAAGGCAGCAAAAGCACAGTGGTATGCTCAGCACGAAGGATTGGTGTATGGGAAAATCCTGATTGCTTGCCCGCTGAATTGGTTGTCTGACGATCAGGAAGGTTCAAATATTGTGGGCGCAGCCGTTGATTCTTGTTTCTTTCCTCTCTACGAGGTTGAGCATGGGGTCACGACCATTACTTACAATCCGGAGGATAAAAGCAAGAAAATCCCTCTATCTGACTGGCTGAAAACAATGGGCAAAACGAAACATATGACCAAGCCGGAATATGAGGACTCGTTGAAAACGTTCGAAAAGGAAGTCGAGCGTAGATGGAATATGCTAAAAGCAAAACACGAGAACGCGTACTTGTAGTTATAATTCGAAGGCACGATCACCATTATGGTGCTCGTGCCTTTTTATGGAGGAATAGCAAATGCCCTACGTATTGAAACAGAAAAAAACCGGATTAATATATTCTTGCATGCTCGTAAACCATTATGGGCTGGCCTATTATGGGGTGAAATTTTGGGGTGAACACCAAGAGGCAGAAGAGAATTTTGAACGATTTCTGAATACTGTTGGCATGAAAGAGAATGGTGAATGGGCTATTTTTGAGCTTGAGGAACGAGAAATGAAGCTGTGTAATGTGAAATTAAAAAATGATCCAAACTACGAATTAATCTGGCAGGATACACGAAAGCCACTTGTTCGAATAGTGGAAAATTAATCCTTGTAGTCAAATAGGCACGCGGACTCGGGGGATCGACAATAATCGCAACCAGATTGCTGGGAAGCAATGGGAAAATCGATTTTTGTATGGCGGCAGCGTTTTGCGATAAGTTGATGGTTCGATCATAGGAAGTTTGCCATATACTATAGATAGGGGCGGGTGCAGCCTTGGGCATCCGCTTCTTTTTCATTCTAAGGAGAAGGGGAGAACCTGATCTTTGAAACTTATGGCGACGACACATCCACTGGAATTTCGGAACACGACGGAAAGAGGTCTGAGTTTGAACATGGTTCACGAACGAATTCTCCATTTCATGCGATTGGACACCCAGGCCACTTACAAATTCATAATCGGAACGGATTGTCAGGTGCATCCGGGGCACACGAAATTCATTACCGGTATTGTCATCCAGCGCATGGGCAAAGGAGCATGGGCATGCTATCGTCAAGTGATTGTACAAAGAGCCTTACATTCCATCAGAGAAAAACTCTCGATGGAAACCGCTTTGAGTGAAGAAATTGCGATGTTCTTTGATGAGTCCAAGCGGCGCTCGATGGAAGATATCGTACTTCCTAATGTGTATCAAGGAGCTTCATTCGACATGTACATTCATATTGACGCAGGCGATGATAGAAATAAAAATCGCACAGCGAAGTACGTTCAAGAAATGATAAGTCGTGTAGAGACAATGGGTATGGTACCCGTAATTAAACCGGATTGCTATGTGGCCTCGTCCTATGCAAATCGCTATTCGAAAACGCCTTTTTACTCTGTTTATGACAGTCAAGAGGTAATGGAGAATGGTTTGCAAGATAACATGGAACCGTTAGTTCGAAGTGATCCCAGCGATCATTCGAGCTGACGGTTTTGTTTGCGTAAGAGATAGATGAACCGTATAAGAAAAGAGGATTTCCCATGCCGCGTAGCGAAATATTGCAGTGATAACCTGAGAGAGGGGGACTGTACAATGTCCAAAACGTTTATTATTGAGGCTGTTATGCTGGCGGTTCATGGTCAATTAATGTTGCCAGGGCAACCTGTTACCTATATGATTCCTTATACAAGCATTCAAGAATTGTATGAGCTTCAAACGGAAAGCGAACCTATCATGTTAGAACAAGAAGATGACGGTTTTGTGAAGCAGATGATCGGTGAGCTCATTGCTTTTTTTGAAGAATCGTTTAATAAGAAAAAAATTGAAAAAGCACTCTCTATGCCTTGGCGAAAAAGCCCGCCATTACCCATCAATGATCATGTAACCCTCGTCATTATTTTTGCCGTTGATAATGAAGAATACGGAGAAAGTTTCGACCCCATTGAGACAGAGCTTATTCTTACGGCTATTAAAGAGAAATCCGCTCTATTAACGGATCAGTTAGAGTTGATTGAGCGTCTTGTGCAGGCAGGCATTCCGATTGAAGCTTTTGATGTCGAGGATTTTGAATTCGCAGTCGAGGGCGACAATGAGGTTTAGATATGAATAAGGAGCTTCGAGTATGTTGATTAAAGATCAAGAGGAGCTTTTGAGCTCATTACCGGCTCATTGGTTTCCCGGAAAAAAATGGTCCATGCGTATAGGTACTGGCGGCATGAATAATACAACCCGTTTTGTTGCCGTTGAGGGCACCACTTACGTGATGCGCTTATACGAAACACATCGTGACCTCGATAAAATAATATTTGAACATCATATTCTCCTTGCCTTAGCCAAATATCCACTTCCCTATCGACTACCTATACCTATTCAGCTTCCTTCAGGTGAAACGGTCGTTCGATTGGATGATGAACAAGGGAAATTGGCAGCTTTATTCAGTTATACGGAAGGCTACAATCCAACTTGGGAACATCTGTTTCAGTTAAAACCTTTTGGGAAAGCAGTCGGACAGCTATCGAAAGCTCTGTCCACTATTCATGTGGCGCCTAATCCTGTGTATCCCCCTTATTATGAGATTGAACATATTCATCCGCGATGTTCGCCGGAAGCCATTCGTGAATTTTGCCTTCGTCCGTCAGAGGCATTCTTGTTTCAACGGGAGATGCTGACGTACATTTATGGTCGTTTTGCTGCCTTTTATGAAGCGATTCCAACACTCAGGAAGCTTCCGCATCAACTTGTTCACGGTGATATTAATGGTTCCAATATGCTAGTCGATGCAGAGGGACAAATCGCTGCCGTATTAGATTTTGAATTTGTGACCTGGGACCTTCGTGTGATGGAGTTAGCGGTCTGTTTATCGGATCTGATTGACCCAACACTGCCGGAAGAGGTTTTGAGACTGAAGTGTTCAGCCTTTTATGAGGGATATCGCGCTTCTGTTTGCTTAGAGGAAACAGAGTATCCGTATTTGCCACTATTAATTGAGCTTCGTCGGCTTGATGTATTCGTTCATTTCCTTGGGCGCTACTTTGACGGTGTTGATGCTCAAGGAGTTTTAGTCGATATTATTCACAACACGTATGACAAAACAAGATGGCTGCAATCGTATGGCGTCAAGCTGATACAAGACTTATCTAAATAGCCATTACTTTAATGTCGGCGATTGGACTATACTAAGTAAGTACATGGGGATTGAATCACTTAAGGAGGATAAATTATGGTCTATCAAGCAAGTTCTACCCGTTATGCAGAAATGAAATATAACCGTTCAGGGAAGTCAGGGTTGAAGCTCCCGGCGATTTCCTTAGGATTGTGGCACAACTTTGGCGGACTCGACCGTTATGAAAATGGGAAGGCTATGCTGCTTCGCTCCTTCGATCTGGGAATTACCCATTTTGATTTGGCGAACAACTATGGACCGCCACCAGGGTCAGCGGAGGAGCTATTCGGTAAGGTGATCAAAAGCGATTTGGCTCCATATCGTGATGAGCTGATTGTCTCAACGAAAGCCGGATACCATATGTGGGAAGGGCCTTATGGGGAGTGGGGATCGAAGAAATATCTTGTGTCCAGTTTGGATCAAAGCTTGAAGCGTATGAACCTGGAGTACGTTGATATTTTCTATTCGCATCGACCAGATCCAAACACACCTCTTGAAGAGACGATGACAGCACTAGATTTAATTGTTCGTCAAGGAAAAGCCTTGTATGTTGGCATTTCGAATTATACGGCTGAACAAACGAGAGAATCTGCGACAATCTTGAAGAGTTTAGGTACACCGCTGCTGATTCATCAGCCTTCTTATAGTATGTTGAATAGATGGATTGAGGATGGACTCCAAGATGTCCTGTATGAGTTCGGTGTGGGCAGCATTGCTTTTACACCTTTGGCTCAGGGACAGCTAACGAATAAATATTTAAACGGAATTCCAAGCGATTCCAGGGCTAGTGGAGATAGCGTATTTCTAAATACAAAGGATTTAACTGCGGATAAGCTGTCCAAAATTACGCAGTTGAATGAGCTGGCAGCTTCCCGCGGTCAAAGCTTAGCACAAATGGCATTGGCTTGGGTATTGCGCGGCGAGCGCGTCACATCTGCGTTAATAGGGGCCAGTCGTGTTTCTCAAATTGAGGATAATGTGGCAGCACTAAAAAATCTCGACTTCGCTCCGGAGGAGCTGGCGCAAATCGAAAAAATCCTGAAATAATTTCAGGATTCCGTTCGTTTATCAATCGCTTCAGACATTGTTTTGTCGGTTAGATGCGCATAGATTTGGGTTGTTTCCGGTGAGGCATGTCCTAACTGTTCCTGCGTCTTGTATAAGTCATTTTGCAGATAGTAATCTGTAGCGAAGGAATGACGCAGCTTATGAACAGACAAGTATGGTTTACCGAAGCGTTTGGCGTATTTAATCACTAATTCTTGGATAGCTCGTTTCGTTATACGCTCGCCTTCTTTTTTGCCGTTCGCGATGGCAAGGAAGAGGGCTTTTTCTTTCTTGACCGGTTTATAACGAAGCTGACGGATAGCCAAATAATCGGTTAATGCTTGAATAGCCTCCTGCCTGAAATAGACAGGTGTCTTGAAGGTATCATCATTCTTACCTTTGCGATACACGTGGGTTAGCTTTTTTTTAAGATCAATATCATCGGCATTCAGATTGAAAACCTCAGATACCCGAAGTCCTGAATTCAAAATAAGGGTAATGATGCAAGTGTCTCTAATTTTGTTTAACTCGTAAGAATACAAGGCTTGCTTGTTGGCAGCAACATCATGCTCATAGCCATTTTGCACATAGGCAATGAAATCAATAATTTCTTCTTCTTGTAAAAGCTTGCCCTCAAGTTTGGCTGCCGTATCTTTGGGCTTATTTGAACGTTTAATTTCAACTTTAGCCATGACATTCCGTTTCAGAAGCGGATAGAAGTCGTCATCTTCAGCAATCTGGCTTAAATAATGGAATAAAGAACGCAATGAAGACAGTTTGCGATTTATGGTGGATTTCATATTGGTGTGAGTCCTACGGGTGGCTAGGAACATTCGGAAGTTGTCAACGCTATCCATGTGCAGCCTTTCCAAATCTTCAAGCGGCACTTGTGACATGGAAGCGGCAGTGCTTAAGCCTTCAGCAAGCAGCCAAGATAAAAATATTTCATAATCTCGCACATATTCCAATAACGAGGAGGGAGAAAGATCAGGAAGCTTGTAATTAATGAATTTCTCTATGTACCAAGGCATTGTGGGGATTTTCTTCTCAAGTTCATTGCGGTCTTTCACTTTAATAATATTCATGGGTGTCATCACCTCTGCGCTTGTCTTCTTGCTGTTAGTATAGCAGTGGATGAAAAAAAAAGGTAGAAAAGTCTAGATTTTTTTCTTGATATTCTGTACTATAAACAAATAGGAGATGATCTGATGAATTCTAGCAAAGTTTCCTTTCAAACGGTACATCGCAAGCAAATTGTCGATGATGTTGTGGAGCAACTCCAAAAGAAAATCTCTCTGGGCGAGATTGCCATCGGGCTCAAATTCCAACTGAACCTGAATTAATGGCACAATTTGGTGTGGGGCGTTCAACCATTCGAGAAGCGGTTCGTGTTCTTGCACATGCAGGTATGCTGGAGAAGCGTCAAGGACATGGCACATTCGTGATCGGTGATGCAAGCAAGCAGGAACCACTAGACTACCGATTGCGTCGGGCAGAGGTGCTTGATGTCTATGAGGTCAGGTTAATACTGGAATTAGAAATTGCCAAGTGGGCGGCTGAACGCCGCGATGAACATGACTTAGAGCAGATTCGCAACTTTTTGGAAATTCGCAATCAAGCTTTAGTCTCTGGTGATCACCAACAATACCTTGATGCGGATGTCGCCTTTCATTTAGCTATTGCAGCGGCTGCCAAAAATCCGGTCATTGTAGACTTATATCGCTCATTTTCTAATGTACTGCGTACGGCTCTGGACAAATTACTGACAGACCCACGGCATGAAAACAACCAGACAGAGCTGCATATTCAAATGTATGAGGC
Organism: Paenibacillus sp. N3.4; assembly: GCF_008017805.1. Classification (GTDB taxonomy): domain Bacteria; phylum Bacillota; class Bacilli; order Paenibacillales; family NBRC-103111; genus Paenibacillus_E. The sequence goes on from NZ_VRTT01000069.1 coordinate 10,674, forward strand.
AATCCGGGATCAGGACCCGGCAAAAGCAATGGCTTGTACATTGAATCAATTGGAAGGCACCAAGAAAGAACTAGAGAAAAGATTACTTTAGTAGTCTTTTCGAATTAAACGTCAGATGATATAACGAATTTAATTAGGGGGAGTTTTACATGAATCAGTCTGCTGTAATTAGCAAGCAAGCCAGTTCAATGGCATTATCTATACTTTTTGCTGTAAGCTTTGTTCATTTGCTCAATGATGCGATACAATCTGTTATCCCATCGATGTTTCCACTGCTGCAGGAAACGATGCATCTTACTTTTGGCCAAATTGGTATGATTGGTTTTGTACTCAATATTACAGCCTCTTTGTTGCAACCACTTATTGGTCTATATACCGATAAGAAACCGATGCCCTACATACTACCGGTTGGTGTTTTATTCTCTTTAGTAGGAGTTGCCGGCTTAGCCTATGCACCTAATTATGCGGTACTGCTGTTATTTGTCATCTTGATCGGCATAGGATCCGCGGTACTGCACCCTGAATCCTCTCGTGTAGCCCATTTAGCCTCAGGAACTCGCAAAGGGCTCGCACAATCGATCTTTCAGTTAGGTGGGAATACGGGGCAAGCGATAGCACCTATATTAACTGCGTTTGTGTTTGTGCAATATGGGCAGAAAAGCATGATTTGGTTTACGCTGTTTGCTGCACTAGCTGTTATTGTGCAATTTCGAGTAGCACAGTGGTATAAAAAAGACTTGTCACAGCGTGCGGCGAGAGCAGCTGTGAAACCCGTTGTGAAAAGGGAATCTCATCTTAAAAAAGGTACGATTGTCCTGTCGATGACGATTCTGATTACCCTCTTGTTCTCTAAATTTGTTTATTTAGCCAGCATGAATGGTTATTATTCCTTTTTCCTCATTGACCGCTTTGGCTTTACGATCAAGCAGTCCCAATTTTATTTGTTTATTCTGTTGTTTGCAGGGATGGCGGGTACATTTTTTGGCGGCCCGCTCGCTGATAGGTTCGGGAAACGTAATATTATATGGTTTTCGATTTTAGGGACGGCTCCATTTTCATTGCTGCTTCCTTATGCGTCTCCGACAGCTGCTGTTTTCTTGTTGATTTGTATTGGGGTTATTTTGATGTCTGGTTTCTCGGTAATCATCGTTTACGCACAGCAGCTATTGCCTGGTCGAGTAGGCTTGGTCGCGGGCTTGTTCTTTGGTTTGGGATTTGGTTTAGGTGGTATTGGATCGGCGGTGCTTGGAGCAATTGCGGATACGACAAGTGTTGCTTTCGTCATTAAATTGTGTGCATATTTACCACTTCTTGGCGTATTAACGATCCTATTGCCATCTGATCGGACACTGCAAGGAGAAGTTAAGTAGGAGGGGTTATCTTGGATAAGGCTATCTGTATCGAGGACGTTACCTATCGTAGAGGAGAATTAGAATTACTAAAGAAGATGAATTGGCAAGTGAAGAAAGGCGAGCACTGGGCGATTCTTGGACTCAATGGCTCTGGAAAAACAACTTTGCTTAATGTCATCAATGGTTATATATGGCCAACCACAGGAAAAGTCTCTGTTTTGGAAAATGATTTCGGAAGCATTGATCTTCGCGAGCTGCGAAAGGAAATCGGCTGGGTCAGCTCGTCTCTACAAGAAAAGCTGTACGCGAACGACAAGTCCGAATACATTGTCGTTAGTGGGAAATTCGCGACGATCGGCTTGTATGAAAAGCCAAGCGAAGAAGATTGGGAACGTGCTTCTCAGCTGATGAAACAATTGGGCTGCGCTCATTTGGCAGGGCGAGCCTTCCAGACCTGTTCACAAGGCGAAAAGCAGAAGCTGCTCATTGCCAGAGCCTTGATGGCTTCGCCGAAGCTGTTGATTCTTGATGAGCCTTGCAATGGATTGGATCTATTCTCTCGAGAGCGACTGCTCGAAGCGATCGCTCAGCTGGCTGGAGCCGCAGATGCGCCAACCTTGCTGTACGTAACGCATCATACGGAGGAAATCCTTCCAATCTTCCAGCATGTTCTCCTATTAAGGAGAGGGGAAGTTTTCCAACACGGAGTAGTCGGAGAAGTATTAACAAGCGCAAAGATGAGCCATTTTTTCGAATCCCAGGTTGAGGTCATTGAGCGAGGCGGCCGCATTTGGGTACTTCCTCAAACTGAATAGCCAATAGCCACGTTATGAAAATAAGTTTTTTTATAACGTGGTTTTTTAATGCAGTTATTTGTTTACATAATTATTATTATGTAACTAAAATTAGGACTGCATCTGACTACGATATAAAAGAGGAGAGACTCCGACGTATTTTTTAAATAATCGTGAGAAATAAAACACATCTTTATAACCGAGCGAATCAGCGATCTCTTTTACCGTGCTGCCGGTATTAAGCAAAATGTTTTTCGCTTCCGCAATTTTCAACCGATGGATATAGGCATTAAGCGGATAGCCTGTATATTCACTAACGACTCTGCGCAGCGTAGAAATCGAGATATGGTGACGTTTTGCTGTGCTAAAGGCATCAAAAGGCTCGAATAAGGAATCGCCAAGATCGTTCATAAGGTCGATAATTTGCTGTTTTTTCGTATGTTGAGCTAATCCTTGATCCTTGAGCATAAATTCAAAAAGCAAAGATTCAAGCAGCAACGCAGCGCGGTCAATATTGTCGGGTATGCCGCTCTCCATCAGCATGAAGATCCGTTCAATGCGGTTCTGCTGAGTAGCATCCTCATGACCGACCTGCTTCGCCACATCGACATCTTTGAGCCAACTGTTTAACCACTCTTCAATACGACTGCCCTCAAATGTGAAATAGTATTCATTCCAAAAACCATTTACATCAGGACCATAATTATAAACAACATCAGGACGAAGAAAGAATAGACTCCCGCTTTGAATCTTTTGAACGGTTCCTCCATCGACCTGATAGGTCCCGTTTCCCCCATCCAGATAGACGAAGGCCCATTTCTCAAACGTTGCGTCATGACGAAACGAAGTGCGTCCTGGAAGATGCCCTACATTCAAAACGATTAAGGAGTGCAGCTTTAATTTGCTTGAATCGACAGGCAAAGTAATGATACGCAGCGGATAAGGACTGATCATATAATCCATGAATTTTGTCATATCGTACATTCCTTCCATGCTAACTCAGTGATATGGTTGATATAATGAGCAATCGCTTAGTTACTCCTATACATTCTATATGAGTAATGGCTCCATGGGAACAATAATTAGACTATTACGGGAAGTAGAGTAGGATCATGACGAATTCACTTAAGCGTTTATTAATGATGAATGTAAGTTCAAGTATTATATTCAACTACATGGGCATTTTTATTAACCTCTTTATTTGGGAGAAAGGGCAGCAAATTTTTGATGTTGCTTGGTTTAATCTGGTCATGTTTGTAGCATGGGGAATAGCCTTCATGTATGGTGCGAAACTACTGTCCAGGTTTACCATTGGCTCGGTTATGCGTGTTTCAGCGATATGCGCCGGTGCTACATTTATTTTGTTATCTTGGGTACATGTAGAGCCTAAATTATTTTATTTGACGTTAATCGCTCTGCCAGTTGGCATTACGAACGGATTTTACTCCGCCGCACAAAATATCGGGATATCACTCTTTGGTAAAGGTAAAGAATTTACAGCCTTTTTCTCAGCCACGAATGTATTCGGTCAAATCATTGCGTTCATTAATCCATTGCTTTTTGCCCTTATTATTCAGGGAATCGGATTCACAGGATCGTTTTTAGTTATGTTTGTATTCATCGGTTTAATGATTGTCGCCTCTTATTATGTCCCGCGAATATCGTTGAAAGAAGCTTCTGAGCCTGTCTTTAAAATGTTTGGTATCGGTCAAGTCTTCTCGACGCCAAGTCTGAAATGGATGATACCCTCACTGATTGCAGGTGGTTTTTTTATTCAATTTCAGGGTATTTTCTCCCTCATTTTTACTTTCTCTGTAACCAAAGATAAGCTTTCTATTGCTCTGCTTCAAATTATGTATACAGCGTTTACTGTCGCGTGTGTCTTTGTTTATAGACGACTCAGCCGTTCACATCGCATACACGATTCCTGGTGGTTGACCTTCGGGATGATTGCAGCCGCTGCCGGATTTTTACTTGCTCTGTTTCCAACGCCACCGATTCTTATCGTATCCAATATATTAACGACAGTTGGTCTATTTTTCTTCTTTACCATTTGGAGTGCAAGACAATTCATTGCTACGAATAAACTGTCTCCTGTACACCAGGCGCGAATCATGGTTTGGCGGGAACTTATCTTGGTATTCTCACGCATTATTATGCTTGCGCTTATTCTGGGAATTGCTAATTTCCAAGGCTTTGCCTTCAAGGCAGTTATGATCTTCAGTTTTGCTAGTGCTTTATTAATTCCTTATTTTTCGAAAAAGGCGAAGGTGGAAGAAGATATAGCCCCTGTGGTTCATCATTCGCCCGGTCAAGTATCTACTGATATAGCTGATCATTGACCACTAAGCTAACCGGTGGTTATCCTTGAAAAAGCGCGGAATCATAGGATTCTAGCGCTTTTTTTGAGTATACAAATTCATTTAATGGTACTAATTATTAATGGCATTAATTAAAATCCTGCATTTGTTTTTCATGCATATGATGATTTTTGGGATCAAATTAGCTTTTCAAGTGCCCATATTTTCACGTGAAGTTGTTTGGCAAAATGCAGAATAGGTTGAGTATGAGGTAGGGTTATCCCGAAAGATGAGGGGAGTGTGTTTATCATCATTTCGGCTTCAGCCACTTGCAATGGCCAAGGATTGTGATCAATTTCGCCGCGATATACGTTGTCTTGGTGATCAGAACAGTATAAGCAATAACGCTCAGTTAGAAAGTGTTCTAATGAATCTTCTGCTGCGGTGTGTATGGGGGAAGACGGTTTATACTTGGCTAAAAATTCACCCCGTTGAGCCCGATTATCCTTACGAACGCTATGGTATTGAATATAATCGTCCGTTATATGTTGAATGTTAATGTGTCCGTAAAAATAGGGGAGATGAAATACCGCGCGCGCTACGGCAACAGCAAATTTATGATGGGCATCCAGACTAAAAAAGTAAACACCGGGTTTGCCGTTTATGGTTACATAAGTTCTTAAATTAATTTCTGGGAATGTTGAAAAATAGGGCAAAGCCGGCGTACCTCTTGGTCTCACACCTGACATGTGAAATGGGACAACGCCTATCCAAGCGGTTCCTTGAAAAGTATCGATCGGAATGCTGCTTGGAATTAACGCTCGAATCGCTTCAATGGATATGGGCCAATGAGCAAAAAGCAGATCATTCCAAATTTGATGCATGATCCAGGGCTTGCTGGGTACCGGCCATTGTCGGCTCATAACTTTGCTCCTTTTGCGTGGGTTGATTAAACTTATACGTTCATCGTATTGAAATAAAGAGCCCTTGTAAAGGGCTAGCTTAACTAGTGGTTTGTATTGCATTAGCAATGGGGATTAGAGGGATTATATGATATAATGAAACACAATGATTAAAGGAAGCAGGCGAAAGAAACAGCATGAATGGACAAAATCGCAAAGATGTTTTACCCGGTATTGAAGTGAACATTGTGTTAAAGCAGGATCAACGCAGTGGAAAGTTAACGCGGGGGATCGTGAAGGATTTATTAACGAACTCACCGAATCATCCGCACGGTATTAAGGTGAGGTTGGTTGACGGACAGGTTGGACGAGTCAAAGAAATATTATCGCCGTCACGGTGAATGAAATGGGGAATGCAATATGGCAAAGGCAAAAGTGGCTAAACGACCAACGAGAGATGAGTTCGTACTGGAAGAGATCGGTAATCAGTTGACAGAAGCGAAGCAGGAAAATTCAGAAATCGTGCTTACGGTTTGGGGAAGAGAAGAACCTGTTCGTGGGACCATTGCAACGATGGATTCTCGTACCGGAAGAGTACATATGCAAAGTAATGGAGAAATTGATAAAGTGCCATTCATGGATATTATGAAAGTTGATTACCCACGAGATTGATGGGGGATAGTTGCGCTTAAATATGCGGAATTGGTTAGTAAAAGAACTAATTTTGCATCATTTAAGCGCAAAAAACGGTTAAAAAAATTGCACTAAATCTATATTTAACGCAACTTAGATTGAAACGGACGGAGTGTTGGTGAGTGGGACAAGAATATGAGTACGATGATGAGTATTTGGAGCTCTTTGACTCTTGGATGAAGGATCAAGGTTTTACAAAAAGGACGCAGCAGGCATACTTAGGAGATGTGAGGCTGTTTTTATCAACCTTAGAGAAATCGCTACTTACTATTGAAGCAATCGATATTATGCGCTTCTTAACGAGGATGCGACAACGTGGGGCTGGCGATGCTGCTCGGAATCGTTATTTGTCATCGATACGGACTTTTTACACAGCGATGATTGAACTTAATTTCTTGCAAGTTAATCCTTCGCTAAATGTAAAAAAATCAAAGGTCGAGAAAAATTCGATTCCAACCTATCTCAATGAGCAGTTGCTTACCGTGTTCCTGCAATCTATTGAGGGGAAGTACCAAATCCGGAATGTGGCCATGTTTCTACTTATGAGCTACGCGGGGTTACGTGTAAGTGAACTGAATCGGTTAAACATTGGCGATTACAACCGTTCAGCAAGCATCCTTCAGGTGTTTGGAAAAGGGAGGAAGTGGCGTGTTATTCCTCTTCCGCTCGAGATTATGAACGTGCTGAATAAGGCGCTCTCAGAAAGGATTGAAACACGAAGTTCGACTGAGCAGCCATTTTTTGTTTCACAGTTCGGTAGACGAATAAGTGTTCGCATGATTCAAACGATTGCTGAAAAGCATTTCGGGGAGTTAAAGAAATCGTATACGGAGCTTCAAGGGAAGTCGATCTCCAGTCATAAGCTACGCCATACCTTTGCGACGATGCAAGTCTTAGCAGGGACGGATATACGGACGCTGCAGGAGCTGTTAGGACATGCAAGTATACAAACCACACAAATCTATACGCATGTGGGAGATAAACAAAAGCAAGAGGCGATGAATCGGGTTTCGGCTTTTATTCCAAAAGGTATGGGGATATGACATTCGTGAATCAGTTGTATATTTGTTTACATAACAATAATTATGTAACTAAATTAAATTTTATTTTCCAAACAACCATCAAAACTCAATTCGCCAAACAACCATATTCCGCCTCTTTGTGAACGTATCCAACCATCCTCGACAGCAGATACCTTATGCTTACACCTCCGGGACTGTTCTGCCTCCATAGGGGGACGGAAAAATGCAAAAGAGGATTACTCCAAAGCTCGAACGCTAGAAATGTTCGGGCTTTTTCCGTAGAGAATTTACGTGTTTTTGGGTAAATGGCTCTGTAAAACAGTATATCTGGAAGGATAAGATTACTTTTTTAGGCGTTAGAGCAGCAGTCAGTGAGAACAACAATGCCAGTGTTACGCTGAAACGCCGTGCTTACAGATAGAAAGGTAGACCAGAAAGCGATATGCCTATGAGGATATCGCTGTTTTTGACTGTCGAACAACTCCAGAACGTTTGGCCTATAATTGATTTTTATGAGTTGAGTTCATAAAAAAATTGACTATAGATGATCTAACAACCCATTTATTTGATTTATTAGTCAGATTGATCCTCTAAAAGAGTTGTTCGACAGTCTCAAAAGTGCGCTTACAGTGAGGGAAAATGAGAGAACGTGCGGAATGATGAGCTGTAAAGCTGATTTTCCGCGTTACGGAAGGCAAGAGATCCGTCGGCGACGCTGTAAGCACGGAAAGCGTGCTTACAGCTAAGGAAAATGAGAGAATGTGCGGATGATGAGCTGTAAAGCCTGATTTTCCGCCGTTACGGAAGGTCGAGGATCCTTCGGCGACGCTGTAAGGCACGGAAGCGTACTTACAGCTAAGGAAAATGAAAGAATGGGCGGAATGATGAGCTGTAAAGCTGAAAACAACTGTGCTTATAGATAGGACCATCAGATTACCTGATGTTTTTCGTGTGCCATTTTACATTATGTCAAATGAATAGGGTGATATCAGAACACTTTGTATAATGAAATACGTTAATTATGTTATATAATATAACATATATAGATATTATACATCACATTTTGTGACAAAAACTGCAATCACTAACTTTATTTATTAAAGGGATGAGGGAGCAATCGGTGATGTTTAAGTTTGAAGAGCGATCGGTGATGTTTAAGTTTGGAAGAGCAATCGGTGATGTTTAAGTTTGAAGAGCAATCGGTGATGTTTAAGTTTGGAAGAGTGATCGGTGATGTTTAAGTTTGGAAGAGCGGTCGGTGAGATTTAAGTTTGGAAGAGGGGTTGGTGAGGTTGAAGTCTGGAAGTGGTACCGAACTCCTATTGTTATGGATTTGTTGGTAAAAAAGAACAAATATCATCAAATTCAAGGGATGACAACCTCTTTACCCACATAGAAATGATATATGGAGTGGATTCGATGAAGTCAACAGATGAGGGGGCTGCTTATGAGTGCTAAAGAATTAAGTGATCTAGTGACGAAAGAAGAATTGCTCGAGAAAGATCGGAAATATGTCTGGCATCATATGTCTCCACATAACGAAAACCCCATGATTATCGCATCGGGTGAAGGCAGTTGGGTCAAGGATGTGGAGGGCAATCGCTATCTGGATGGCATGTCAGGATTATGGTGCGTGAATGTTGGCCATGGGAGAAAAGAAATCGCGGATGCGGCTGCTGAACAAATGATGAAAATCGCTTATTCTACGCTCGTGCAATCTCATATCCCGGCCATACAGCTGGCGGCGAAGCTGAACGAATGGTTGGAGGGCGAGTATCGGATTTTCTATTCGAACTCAGGGTCGGATGCGAACGAAGTAGCCTTCAAGATTGCTCGTCAATATCATCATCAAAATGGAAAACCGTCAAAGCATAAATTTATTTCGCGACACCGCGCTTATCACGGCAATTCAATGGGCGCCTTGGGGGCGACGGGCCAAGCGCAGCGCAAATTGAAGTATGAACCGCTCGGCGTAGGCTTTCAGCATGTGCCGCCGCCGTATTGTTACCGCTGTCCTTTTGGTCAGACGAAAGGAGCTTGTGAATTCCAGTGCGCCAAAGCGATTGAGGATGCGATTGTGTGGGAAGGAGCGGATTCTGTAGCAGGTGTTATTATGGAGCCTGTAATTACGGGAGGCGGAGTGATCGTGCCGCCGGACGAGTATATGCCGATGGTGCGAAGGATTTGTGATACCTACAATGTGTTGCTCATCGTGGATGAAGTCATCTGTGGCTTCGGTCGATCCGGTGAAAAGTTTGGTCATATGAATTATGGTGTGAAACCTGATATCGTGACGATGGCTAAAGGATTAACGAGTGCGTACTCGCCGCTTTCGGTCACGGCGGTTTCAGCGGAGCTGTACGAATCGTTTAAAGAAAACGAGGCAACAAGCCATTTTAGACATGTGAATACGTTTGGAGGCAATCCGGTGTCTTGTGTGGTTGCTTTGACCAACCTCGAGATTTTGGAAAAAGAAAACTTGGTAGCGCGTTCCGCCAGTATCGGCAATATGTTGAGGACGGGTTTGGAGGAACTGTTAGAACACCCGCACGTAGGCGATTTGCGCCAGTTCGGTTCAGCCATAGGGATTGAGCTCGTTGAAGATCAGAAGTCGAAAACTCCAGCGACCGCCGAACGCGTGATGAGGATTATCGCAGGCTGCAAGCAAAAAGGGCTGCTCATAGGTAAAAATGGGGACACCGTCCCTGGCTTTGCCAATATCCTTACGCTAAGTCCTCCGCTATCTTCGACAGATGAGGATGTAACTTTCATTTTGGAAACCTTGAAGGCTGTGTTTAATGCTAATCAATAGAAAGGATGATACGACATGTCCCATTCACCGGTTATTCAAATCAATTCTTCGCGCTTGCAACAACGCATTCAGGAACTTGCCCAGATCGGTAAAATCGGTGAGACGGGCGTCTGCAGATTGGCTTTGTCCAAAGAGGACAGAGAAGGCTTGGAGCTAGTAAAAACATGGATGGAAGAAGCGGGCATGGAGGCCTCCATGGATCCTTTCGCTAATCTGATCGGTATTAAACGAGGGCACAACCCTGATGCTCCAGTGTTAATGCTAGGTTCCCATGTTGATTCTCAGCCTTATGGCGGCCGTTTTGATGGTGTGATTGGCGTGCTTGGTGCCATTGAGGTTGTTCAAACGATGACGGATGAAGGATTTACACCGGAATGCAACATTGAAGTCGTAGCTTTCTGTGATGAAGAGGGCTGTCGATTTAATAAAGGATTGTTTGGCGTTAGGGGAATGACAGGGGAACTGGAAGAGAATGAGTTGGATCGTATGGATAAAAATGGGATAACGCGGCGAGAGGCTTTGTTGCAGTTCGGTTGTGATCCAGCTAATTTCGAGGGATATGTGTTTCAAGAAGGTCGGATCGGTGCTTTTCTGGAGCTGCATATAGAGCAAGGGCCTGTTCTTGAGTCGCTTGGCGCTCCGATTGGAATCGTAAGCGGGATCTCAGGGCCGTTATGGCTCACGGTGGAAATGACCGGATTCGCGGGGCATGCCGGCTCCGTGCCGATGTCGATGCGCAACGACGCTCTTCTAGGCAGCGCCAAAGTGATTGTAGCGTTGAATGAGCTGGTGAGGCGGGAGCCCGATGCTCCAACTGTCGGAACGGTGGGCTCGCTGTCGGTGTTTCCGGATTCTCGCAATATCATTCCAGAGAAGGTGATCTTCACCGTTGATCTGCGAGACATCGATTTAACAAGGCGAAATAAGCTCGAAGCGGAGCTGCGCCAGCTGATAGAGCGTGTGACACAGGAGCATGGGCTAGTCTACACGATTCGTGAAGATACGAATAATGAGCCTCGTTACTGTGCGGACTGGATCAAACAAGGGTTGCGGGAGGAAGCGGAATGGATGGACATCCTACCACCTGAACTTATGAGCGGCCCTTTCCATGATTCGCTTAGGATGTCCTATGTTTGCGATTATGGCATGATCTTCGTTCGCTGTAAGGAGGGCATCAGTCACAATCCGAAGGAATATGCCAGTCCAGAAGATATTGAGCTCGGTACAGAGCTCCTATATCGCATGGCGCGCCGAATGACAACGGGAAAGGGAGACTTTCAATCATTGAACCAATTATCAGACCATAGCGAGGAGGTAGAGTGAATATGCGTACAGCTTTTATTTCCTTAGATGATTTAAAACGAAATTTCGCCGAGGTAAAGGCCGCCATGAAGCCGAAAGAAGCGATCGAAGAATCGAATCGCTGCTTGTACTGTTATGACGCGCCCTGCATACGTGCCTGTCCGACGGGTATTGATATTCCTTCCTTTATTAAAAAAATCGCTTCTGGCAATCTGAAAGGCTCGGCTCGTACGATCATGGAAGCAAATCCGGTCGGTGCTACTTGCTCGCGTGTCTGTCCGACCGAAGAGTTGTGCGAAGGAGCTTGCGTTCTCAATGATTCGTCCAAGCCAATCTTAATCGGAAATCTTCAGCGTTACGCCACAGACTGGGCGATGAAAAATGAGCAGCTTTTGTTTAAGGCGGGGGAAAGTAATGGCCGAAAAGTTGCGGTTATCGGCAGCGGACCGGCTGGTCTATCGGCAGCAAGGGAGCTTGCCCGCTTCGGTTTTCAGGTAACCGTTTTTGATGCCAAAGAAAAGGCGGGTGGCTTGGATACGTATGGTATTGTATCGTTTCGTTTGCCGCAGGAAATTTCACTTTGGGAAGTCGACCAAGTTCGCAAGCTAGGCGTGGAATTCCGCATGAATACGAAGGTTGGCGTGCATATTGACGCAGAAGAGCTGCTCCATGACTATGACGCTGTCGTACTAGCGGTAGGGATGTCGAAAGTTCCGATGTTAGGTATTGAGGGCGAGGATTTCACAGGTGTCTATGATGCGATAGATTTTGTGGAATCAACGAAAACAGGCTTGGATACACACCTGATTAACAAGCGAGTAGCTGTAATCGGAGCTGGCAACACGGCTATTGATGCCGCTACTTGTTCCGTCAGGCTTGGAGCTGAAAACGTGCAAATCGTCTATCGACGCACACAAGAAGAAATGACAGCTTATGACTTTGAATTTGATTTCGCTAAGCAGGATGGCGTGGAATTCAAGTGGTTGACCGCTCCAAAACGAATTTTGGGTAACGCGAATGGCGATGTAATTGGATTAGAGTGCGTTCGGATGGAGCTTCTAGATGTAGAAAGTGGTAGGAAAAGACCTATTCCGATTGCGGGATCGGAATTTATGATGGAAGTGGATGCCGTTATTAAAGCAATTGGGCAGACACGATATGTGTCGCTTGTCGAACAATTTGGGCTTGCGCATAAGAATGGAACAGTGAGCGTAGAAGTTGGAACAGGTCAAACCTCCAATCCGCAAGTGTTTGCGGCCGGAGATGTGATTTTCGGAGAAGGACAGGGGGAAGCGATGGTTGTTTCTGCCGCTCAACAAGGCAAGAACACGGCCTACGCGATTTATAACAAGCTGGTCAAATTGCAAAACGAAACTGCATAAAGGTCATGTGGCAGCAACATGCGTCAAATCATCGATTATAGCATCTGCTAAATTGAACTGGAGGGATTCAAAATGGCTGATCTAAGCATTAATCTTGCGGGTATTGTTTCGCCTAATCCTTTCTGGTTAGCGTCCGCCCCGCCGACGAACACAGGGTATCAAGTTCAGCGAGCTTTTGAAGCGGGTTGGGGCGGAGCGGTTTGGAAAACGCTTGGCGACCCTATTATTAATACGTCATCCCGCTTTGCGGCTGTACATTTTAATGGTCAACGCGTGGCGGGATTCAATAATATCGAACTTATTACGGATCGCCCGCTGGAGATCAATTTGAAAGAAATTTACGAAACGAAGAAGCGTTTCCCGCACCATGCGGTCATTGCTTCCTTAATGGTCGAACCGAGCCGCGAGAAGTGGCATGAGATTGTGAAAAAGGTGGAGGCCATCGGCGTGGACGGCTTGGAACTGAATTTCGGCTGTCCGCATGGGATGGCGGAGCGGGGGATGGGCGCTGCTTCGGGGCAGCAGCCTGATCTTGTGGAAGCACAAACCATGTGGGTCAAAGAGGTTGCGACGACCCCGGTCATTGTGAAGCTAACGCCGAATATCACCGATATTACAAGCACAGCCAAAGCAGCTGTTCGTGGCGGCGCGGATGCGATCTCTTTAATTAATACGATTAATTCACTGGCAGGCGTTGATCTCGATTCTTGGAATACCATTCCGCATGTTGGCGGTAAAGGCGCTCATGGCGGTTATTGTGGACCTGCGGTTAAACCGATCGCGCTCAATATGGTTGCAGAGTGTGCGCGTAATGTTAACGTAGGCGTACCCATATCCGGTATTGGCGGCATCTCCAACTGGAGCGACGCGGTTGAATTCATGCTGATGGGTGCAACCGGTGTGCAAATTTGTACGGCAGCGATGCATCATGGCTTCCGCATTGTGGAGGATATGATCGATGGTTTAAATAACTATTTGGATGCAAAAGGGATTGCCAGCGTCTCTGAGTTGGTCGGTAAATCCGTTTCCCGTTATTCGGATTGGGGTAATTTGGATTTGAATTATGCGGTTGTCGCACGCATTGATACGGAAACCTGCATTAACTGCAACAAGTGCCACATTGCCTGTGAGGATACTTCCCATCAATGCATTGATATGTTGACAGCTGACGATGGCAATAAATATTTGCAAGTGCGCGAGGAAGATTGTGTGGGGTGTAATCTATGCTCAATCGTGTGTCCTGTTGATGGCGCAATATCGATGATTGAGGTGCCTGCAGCGGAAGCTCCTATGACTTGGAACGAAAGGCAGAAAGCGATTGCTGGCTTGTCCCCTGGTAAAGGGATCACCAAGAAGGAGGCTATTTAATCGATGACCAAGCTCATTAAGAATGGAACAATCGTTACGGCTGCCGATCAATATCAAGCGGATATTCGTATTGAGGGTGGAATCATTACGCAAATTGGGTTGAATCTTTCCGCGGATGACGCTGAAGTGATTGACGCAGCAGGCTATTACGTATTCCCGGGTGGGATCGACCCTCATACCCATCTGGATATGCCATTCGGCGGCACGATGACGGCAGATGATTTTGAAACAGGTACGAAGGCTGCCGCGTTCGGAGGCACGACGACGGTGATCGATTTTTGCCTAACGAATAAAGGTATTCCGCTCAGTCAATCTGTTGAAGCATGGCATAACAAAGCGGCGGGTAAAGCGGTGATCGATTATGGTTTTCATTTAATGATCGGAGAAATCAATGACGCTGTGTTAGCTGAGCTGCGACGATTATTAACGAACAAGGAATCACTTCGCTTAAAGTGTTTATGGCCTATAAGCATGTGTTTCAGGCTGATGACGGAACTTTGTACCGGACATTGCTTGAGGCCAAGCGGCATGGGGCATTGGTCATGGTGCATGCGGAGAACGGAGATGTGATCGAGTATCTCGTGCAGCAAGCGCTTGAAGCCGGTCATACGGATCCCATTTATCATGCGCTGACACGGCCTTCTCTGATTGAAGGGGAAGCAACGGGGCGTGCGGCCAAGCTTACGGCGCTGGCGGGTTCCCAGCTCTATGTTGTTCACGTGACCTGCCAAGAGGCGGTTCAGCAAATTACCGAAGCTCGCAATCATGGCATCGATATATGGGGAGAAACGTGCCCGCAGTATTTGCTGCTGGATCAGACGTATTTAGAAAAGCCGGATTTCGAGGGGGCTAAATACGTGTGGTCGCCTCCACTTCGCCCTAAGAAGCATCAAGATGTGCTCTGGAATGCTTTGAGTAGTGGCCAATTGCAGACGCTAGGCTCTGATCACTGCTCCTTTAATTATAGAGGACAAAAAGAATTAGGACTTGGCGATTTCAGCAAAATTCCAAATGGCGGGCCCGTCATTGAAGATCGTTTCTCGATCCTTTACTCAGAAGGAGTAGGGAAAGGTCGCATCACGATCAACCAGTTTGTAGATATCGTATCTACGAGGAGTGCGAAGCTGTTTGGATTGTTTCCTAAAAAAGGAACCATTGCTGTGGGGTGTGACGCAGATATTGTGATTTTCGACCCCCATGTGACAAGGACGATTTCAGCAGAAACCCATCATATGAATGTGGATTATAATCCTTTTGAAGGGATTGTACTTACAGGTGAACCTGTTTCTGTCCTATCTCGGGGTGAATTCGTAATCCAAAATAAACAATTTGTAGGCAAAGCCGGCACAGGTCAATATCTGAAGCGGGGCACTTATAAGTCGGGGGCGCTATCGGTTGTTGAAAAGAAGGCAGCTGGGCGGAATGAAGGTGCTACTCATGTCTGATTACAAACAATACATGCAGGAAAAGTTGAGACTCGATGGCTTTGTAGCACAAGGGTTTAAAATTGCCGGGGTGAAAGAAGATTTGAGCGGTACTTGGCTCGAACTTGAACACCCCGGTGGTGAAGCTGCCCAATTGCATCTGACTACGGCTAACGCCAGAAAGTATTTTGCGACTTTGCTCATAGAACAAAAATAAGAGAACGCGCCTCCGTTTTACTGAATCGCTCCATGCAAATACTCATAGCCGTAAATAGCGAGCTCGATGGCCAATCGTTTTTGCGGATGCATATAATCGTCACCTAATAAGGCGGAAATTTTGTCCAAACGATGATATAAGGTTTGCCTTACAACAAATAGTTCTTTGGCCGTGTCCTGCTTGGAACCGCAAAGGGCTAAATAGGTTTTTAACGTCTTTACCAAGTGAGCGTTTTTCTCGCGATCGTATCGGAGCAGAGCACCTAAATACTCCTCGATAAATGACGGGAGGAAACCCGTTTTTTTCATTTGTGTAATGACCTTATGAACGTGTAGTTCCTGATAGAACGGCTTGGCAAGCATTCCGGTATCTTTCTGGATTTGAATCGTTTCCTTAGCTGTCTCATAACTATCTTGCAGGAGTGCCGGATCATGGATGGCTTTACCGATGCCGAACAAAGATGAGAAAAGAGGGTTGCCTTGCTGTTGCTCCGTCTTTTGCAGTCTTGAAATAGCTCTGGAAATACGCTCTTGCATAGGTGATGCAGGCAATTGGTCAAGTAAAATGAACACGATCTGATCCTGCAGGATGGTTGGCATAAGATGAAAGTTTTCACCCTCGAAAATGGCTCTGGCAACCATATGTTTCTGGATGAGATGAGCCTCTCGGTCTTTATCCTCAGTTTTGCCTGTTGCGCGTCAAACACGCATACAAGAATTCGGTTCAGCTTCGCAGATGGTTTTGTGGAAGATATATAGTCGCGGATCTCCTGTTGAGTGTGTTTGCCGCTTAACCAATCAGTCAGCCATAGATCTTCCTGATATCGTTCTTTTTTCTTCTATATATTTGGTGCGCATCATTTCTTGGGCAATCGCAGTTGCGAAACGGTCTAAAGCTAGGATTTGAAATTCACTGAGTTCTTGATTGGCAAGTAAAATCAGGTCGGCGAACAAAAGTTCTAAAGCTAGAATAGGGCGATGGGCAAGTTTGTTTTGGGATAGAGGATCTGTGAGGATTTCCCCTTGAACCCATTGCTCATAAAAGGCATTCGCTTGTTGTTTAGGCAGGGATGGAACAAACTGCGGATCAGCTCCGAAAGGGAAAAAAGCGACTTGAGATCGTGTTGTTTGATGAAGCAGTTTTAAGAGCGGCTGCAAGCCTTTGCCGGAAAGCAGCAATTGATTGAGCTGCGTGGAAAGCGACTCAAGTTCGGACACCATTTTGTGATGCTGATGGATAAAATAAAAGTGCAGATCTTGCGTGATGTCGATGTAACGCACCTCTTCATGGAAGAAGATAAGCGGAAAATTCTCGCGAATGGCAAGCTCTTTCATTCGTTCTAAGGGTTGCTTCGTATACGTCCCAAGTTCTATACATAAGCCAGAGGCTCCGCTGTCGATCAACTGCTGTAAGAAGGATAGGCTAAGCTCCTCATCATCCCGCCAACCGATACCGGTGTTAAGAATCAGTTCGTTGCCATTGAGAAGGTGACCAACTTGAGTAACCTCCATGATATGCACCCATCGAACGGTGCGGTTTAATGCTTTCTCGCTCGCGATGACTTCTACGTTGTGAAATAAAGGGCGCAAAAGAATATCTTTCACGGTTAGTTGAAGCAGGGTTTGTACCATGATGTTCACCACCTTAATGTTAGATAAAGTAACATATAAATAAAAACAACTGGTTTTAATCATTATACAATATGTCCAATGAGTTATGGGAAAAATTCATTCAGCCAGGAGATGAACGTGAGATGAGCCGATTGCAAAATTTGATCAATGGCGTATGGATCGACTCGGTGAGTAAAGAGGAGGAGCAAGTTCTGAATCCTGCGACCGGGGAAATCGTAGCAACTGTTCCACTTTCTACTGTAGATGAGGTTGAGAAGGCTGTGGAGGCTGCACAGGCTGCCTTTGAAAGTTGGAGTCGAACGCCTGTACCCAAGCGTGCTAGAGTATTGTTTCGTTATTGGCAGTTGCTCCAAGAGCATGAACAGGCGCTGGCGACATTAATCACAAAGGAAAATGGCAAAAGCTATAAAGAAGCTTTAGGCGAAGTGCTTCGCGGTATTGAATGTGTGGAATTTGCTGCAGGAGCCCCCTCTCATATGATGGGTTCTACACTTGCCAACATATCTGCCGATATGGATTCAGAACTTTTTCGGGTGCCGCTCGGGGTGATTGGTGGCATTACGCCTTTTAATTTTCCAATGATGGTGCCTTGTTGGATGTTTCCGTTAGCGATTGCATGCGGGAATACTTTCGTATTAAAACCGTCAGAACGGACGCCGCTTACAGCGATGAAGCTGGCAGCTTTGTTCCAAGAAGCGGGACTGCCGAATGGCGTGTTAAATGTCGTTCATGGTGCTCATGATGTCGTGAATACACTCACGACGACACCTAATGTAAAAGCTATTTCATTTGTGGGATCGCAGCCTGTTGCGAAATATGTGTATGAAAAGGCTTCAGCCTCAGGTAAAAGGGTGCAGGCATTGGCAGGCGCTAAAAATTACCATATTGTCATGCCGGATGCGCATGTAGAGAAATCCGTAGAGAATATCATCATGTCTTCCTTTGGGAGTGCGGGAGAGCGATGCATGGCCTGTTCGGCCGTCGTTGTTGTTGGTGATGGAGATGCTTTTATGAAGACTCTGCTTGATGAAGCAGCTCATATGGTGCTGGGTAATGGGCTAATGGACGAAGTGACGCTAACACCCATCATTCGTGGCGAGCAGCGCAGCAGAATTGAAGTCTATATCGATAAGGGTAAGGAAGAGGGAGGCAGAGCTTTATTAGATGGGAGGAAAGGCGCAGGCGCGTTCGGAGGAAGGTTTTTTCTTGGGCGCTACGATTTTGATCAAGTGAAGCCGCAGATGGCGATCGCGAAGGAAGAAATTTTCGGACCTGTATTATCGGTTTTCCGAGCAGACCAATTAGAAGATGCCTTGGTTTTGGTGAACCAATCGCGATTTGGAAATTCAGCCGTTATTTATACGGAAAATGCCAAAGCTGTTCGTAAATTTCGCGAAGAAGTCGAAGCAGGTATGCTTGGGGTCAACGTCGGTGTCCCTGCACCTATGGCCTTTTTCCCTTTCTCCGGATGGAAGGATTCGTTTTATGGTGATTTGCACGCGAATGGCAAAGATGGCGTAGAATTTTATACAAAGAAAAAAATGATCACCTCCCGTTATTTTTGATCGATCAAAATAGAGAGAACACAAGGACCTAAGCTGATGCTAGGTTTTTTTATTCATTGTCGGCGTCATGCCAATTTAGTATGATTGGTTTTACAATGGGCGGAAATAGGAGGCGAAATAATGAAATTACTATGAGAAACCATGAATTAACATCATAAATAATTAATGTCATTAAATAATTATGGAGGACCTTTTCATTATGAAACGAAAGCAAAAGCAAAACTCGATGGGACAGTATGCAGAGCTGCTCAGGCGCTATCTTCTGCCTCAAAGAAAGACCCTTGTGGTCTTAACGGTTCTCTTATTTATGTCGATTGGTTTGCAGCTCATCAACCCGCAAATCATTCGGTATTTTATTGATACCGCGCAATCGCAAAGCTCGATGCAGCCCTTAGTTACAGCAGCAATACTGTTTATTGGATTTTCACTCATTCAACAGCTGGTTTCGGTTATTGCTACCTATTTTAGCGAAAATATAGGATGGAAGACGACGAACACTTTACGAGTAGATTTAGCGGCACATTGCTTATCGCTTGATATGTCTTTTCATAAATCCCATACCTCTGGCTCCTTAATTGAGCGCGTGGATGGCGATGTCAATGCCTTGGCCAATTTTTTTTCCAGTATGATGATTCATTTATTAGGTAACTTGCTGCTTATGGCTGGCATTATCGTTTTACTTTTTCGGGAGAATTGGTTCATTGGTCTGGGGATGGCCTTGTTCGTCATTTTCGCGGTGTATATGATTCAATGGATTCGAAAATTCGCTGTTCCGGTTTGGGCGAAATGGCGTCAGGCGAACGCGGAGTTCTACGGTTTTATTGGTGAGCATTTGGAAGGAACCGAGGATATCAGGGCCAATGGAGCTGTTGGTTTCGTGATGAATCGTTTCTACATGATGCTTAGAAAGATGCTTCCGCTTCGCATTAAAGCCTTTCTAGGCTTTTGCGCGATGTGGAACATGTCAATTTTCGTTTTCGCCCTAGGCAATGCGATGGCATTTGCAATTAGTGCTTATCTTTGGAAAACACAACATATTTCGTTGGGAACTGTTTATTTAATTTTCTTTTACACGGAACTACTAGCGAAACCGATTGAAAAAATACGAACGCAAATGGAAGATTTACAAAAAGCCGATGCGAGCATATCTCGGATTCGTGAGCTATTCGCAACCAAATCGGACATTCAGGATGGTCATGGCGCACAGCTTTCGGAAGGGCCGCTTGCTGTTGAATTTCAGGATGTCACGTTTAGTTACGATGGCGATCAGCCGACGATAGATGGACTGAATTTGCAAGTAAAGCCAGGGGAAGTTCTTGGTTTGCTTGGAAGAACGGGCAGCGGTAAATCGACCATGGCCCGATTGCTTCTTCGTTTCTACGATCCTCAAAGTGGAGCTATCGTTTTAGGCGGCACCGATATTCGCAGCTGTAAGCTGGCTGACTTAAGAAAAAGGGTTGCCCTTGTCACCCAAAATATTGAAATTATGCAAGGGACTATCCGCGACAATTTAACTTTTTACGATGCTTCTATTTCTGATGCGCAAATTATCGATGTATTAACGGAGCTTGGATTGGGTGGCTGGTATGAAGCCATGCCTGAGGGGCTGGATACGCAGTTAGCTTCAGGAGGAGGTAATCTCTCTGCCGGTGAGGCGCAGCTGCTAGCGTTTGCTCGCGTATTTCTTACGAATCCTGGTCTTGTCATTATGGACGAAGCTTCCTCAAGGCTTGACCCGCTTACCGAGCAGCGTATGGAGAAAGCAATCTCCAAGTTGTTGACGGAGCGCACTTGTATCATCATTGCCCATCGATTGACAACCGTGCAGAGAGCGGATCACATTCTCATCTTGGACAATGGCTGTGTGTTGGAATCGGGGAGAAGAGAGCATTTGGCCGCAGATCCGAGCTCACGATTTAGCCAATTAGTAGCTACAGGACTTGAGGAGGTATTGGCATGAGTACCTATCAATATTTGTGGCGGCTTATTATGTACAGACCCTTCCGATATTTCATTAATGCGGTAGCATGGACCGTCATTTATTTGGCACCAATTGTTCCAGGTCTGTTGACCAAAGAGTTTTTTGATTCCCTGACGGGCAGCTCAAAACTTGGGTATGGCGTATGGGGCCTAATTGCACTGCTGATTGCGGCTGCTTTGGGTAGAATGCTGCTGATTGTGATTGGTTTTATCACGGATGTAAATTTTCGTTTTCGGATGGGGATGCTGCTTAGACGTAATTTACTCGAACATGTGATGAAGCAGCCCGGCGCACGCGCTATTCCGGTTTCGCCCGGCGAAGCGATCAGTCACTTCCGTGATGATGTCGATCAATCCGAAGAGGCGGTAAGTTGGTCCGTTGATGTATTTGGAATGACCTGTTTTGCACTGGTTTCCGGTTATATTTTAATTCGTATCGATGCACAAATGACACTGCTCGTATTTATGCCGATTGTTCTGGTGATTACCGCAGCGCAGCTTGCTACTGTTCGCCTTCAGAAGTATCGAGCAGCCAGCCGCGAATCGACTTCACGTGTAACGGGAGAGATTAGTGAAATGTTTGGGAATGTGCAGGCGATTCAAGTGGCTGGCGCTGAGAAACGTGTCGTAGAGCGTTTTCGCAGCTTCGGGGACGATCGCAGGAAGGCCATGCTCAAGGATCGCTTGATGAGCGAGCTGTTGGACTCTGTATTTTCTAATTCGGTTAATCTGGGAACCGGACTTATTCTACTGATTGCCGGAACAAAGATGCGAGCGGGGACTTTTACAGTGGGCGACTTTGCTTTGTTCGTTTACTATTTAACTTTTGTCACTCAGTTCATTACCAATGTAGGTAAATTCATTACGTATTTTAAACAAATGAGCGTGTCCCTGCAAAGATTGACCTTTCTCCTTCAGGGTGCGCCTGCTAAAGTTCTTACGATGGTTCAATCGTTGTATTTGAATAAGAATAGCTCGCTTCCCAGCAATGCAACCTCATTGCAGGTTGAAAATAGTGGGAATCGCGTATCTGTTGCAGAGGGAACGGATAAAAAGAACCAAAAAATGGGGGCCAACGTAGTTGCGGCTTCCGCTGACCATGCGGCTGCGCTTCAGCGTCTGGAAGTGAAGGGACTTGCTTATAGCTACCCAGATACGGGCAGAGGGATCGCCGACATTCAATTCCGCTTGCAAAGAGGATCGTTCACTGTAATTACGGGAACGATTGGCTCAGGTAAAACCACGCTAGTTCGTTCGCTCCTTGGGCTGCTGCCCAAAGAGAAGGGAACGATAGCGTGGAACGGTGTGCCCGTCGAAGATCCGGGCACCTTCTTTACACCGCCGCGGAGCGCCTACACCGCGCAGGTGCCGCGGTTGTACAGCGATACGCTGCGCAACAATATTTTGCTCGGGCAAGCGGAGCAAGGCGAAAGCTTGCAGCAGGCACTTTACGCAGCCGTGATGGAGTCCGACGTCGCGCATTTGCCCGGCGGGCTGGACACTGTCATCGGCCCGCGTGGGGTTAAGCTCTCCGGCGGCCAAGCGCAGCGAACGGCGGCTGCGCGCATGCTCGTCCGCGACGCCGAGCTTTACGTCTTCGACGATCTGTCGAGCGCACTGGACGTCGAGACAGAGCAGAAGCTCTGGGAACGCATGTTCCAGCGCAGAAAAGATGCGACCTGTTTAGTTGTTTCTCACCGCAAAACGGCGTTGACACGCGCCGACCACATCATTGTAATGAAAGATGGCCGTATCGAGGCAGAAGGCACCTCGAAAGAGCTTCTTCGCCACAGCGCGACTTTTCAGGAGCTTTGGTACGGCGATGACCGAACATCCTGATCAAAGCATCTAAGTTGGATGAATATTTAGTGTGTATATAAGCTTCTTCCATCGGTGATGGAGGAAGCTTATTTCGTTTCAATCGAAATAAGGTTTCATAGAAGGGAAATCTTATTTGGTAACGAATGTAAGAATGGTATCCATTCGTTGGATGAGAAGAAAATTGCCCGTATTGGTATAGGAAAGAACATGGCCTTAGGAGGAATAACGATGACTTTGGAAAGAACAATTGGTCAGACGGCTTCTGTGGGATTTCAAATCGGAGTTAGAAGAACAATCCCTTTGCATCGAGAAGAGATATGGGAGCTGCTGATTTCACCGGAAGGACGAAAGCTTTGGTTAGGCGAAATAGCTGAGGTCGCTTTCGAAAAGGGACACAAATTTGAAACGCAAGAAGAAACAACCGGGGGGTTCCGAGTCGTAAAGCCACCAGAGCAGATCCGCCTTACTTGGCAGCCAGCGGCATGGCCTGAAGCATCCACGCTGCAAATTCGCTTGTTACCAGCTAGCCAGCCTTTTAGAACGACCATTAGCTTTCATCAGGAGAAACTAGTAAATGTCCAGCAAAGAGAAGAAATGAAGAAATATTGGGAAGAAGTCATCAACAGCATCCAGTCTCTTGGAAAAAGTGGGATTTGGCGATGACCAACACACTCATTATTGTCTTCTTCCTAACGATGGTCATCCACACAGCAGAAACGCTATCGTATTCGATCCGATATGCAGGGGTTCAAGTGAATAAGATCGCTGTGGCACTTTCTCTTGTTGGGATTATCGTGCTCGTATCGCGTACAGCCAACTTGATCCAAGCGCCAATGACCGCGCATTTCGTTGATTTTGCCAAGAGGGACGCGTCGTTTGATCTAGAGCGTTATTTGCGAATCATATTATTTGCCTCGTCCATCGGTACATTGATTGCTATTGCTTTGTTTCCTTCTTTTATAAATCTCAGTGCCAGAATTATCGCCCGCTTAGAAGTAGCTGGATCGATTCCGAAATTAATCACGAGCGTTACCATTGAGCAGTTGAAGAATTCGAAGCATTATTGGAAAAAACCTAAGGTCAAACTGAGCCATTTCCGTTATTTGGGTATTCCCAAACGATTTCTTTTATTAAATATTGTCGTTACGGCTTTTTACTCTGTAGGTGTCTTATCTTCCTTGTATGCGGCCCATTTACTGCCTCAATTCAGTACAACTGCTTCGCAAGCATCAGGACTTATCAACGGAATTGCGACTATTTTGCTAACTATTTTTATCGACCCCCAACTAGGTCTCATTACTGATAAAGCGCTCCATGACGAATCGCAGCGTCACCAGCTCGGTAAAATTTACGCACTTTTGATGACTTCCCGTTTTTTGGGCACTTTACTGGCTCAAGTTTTCCTCTTGCCTTCCGCGCATTTCATTGGTTGGATCGTCACAACACTCTTCTAATTATGAGTTTGCCTTCCTTCCGCATGCCAGCTTTGTTATAATAGCTATTATCATAGCAGCGCAGCTAGAAACGGAGCCAAGGAATGAAGAAGTTTAAAAAGTTTTACATCGAAATAACCAGTGTATGCAATCTGGCTTGTACGTTCTGCCCACAGACGAAACGTCAAGCCAACTTTATTAAAATAGATACGTTTACTAACATACTAGATCAAATTAAACCGCATACGGATCATATTTATTTGCATGTGAAGGGTGAGCCCTTGCTGCATCCCAAAATTGATGAACTGCTTGACTTGAGCCATGAGAAAGGTTTCAAGGTCAATATTACAACAAATGGAACGCTCATTAATAAAAACAGACATAAGCTGCTTATGAAACCGGCGCTTCGACAAATGAATTTTTCTCTTCATAGCTTTGATGGTCATGAGGGCTCGGAGAATAAAGAAGGGTATGTCACTGATATTCTTCGGTTTGCGAAGGAAATTGTGGAGAAATCGAACGTCATTATCTCATTCCGCTTATGGAACCTCGATACCGATAACCAGACTAATCTGGAACGAAATCGCAATCGTGAAGTGCTGGAGCTGCTGGAGAAAGAGTTTAATCTCGATTACAAAATCGATGAGAAATTCGTACGAGGCACAGGTGTCAAATTAGCAGATCGTGTGTATTTAAACCAGGACCATGAATTCCAATGGCCTGATCTGAAGGCGGAGGAAATAGAAGGGCCTGGCTTCTGTCACGCACTGCGTAATCAAGCCGGTATTCTTGTCGATGGCACGGTGATTCCTTGTTGTCTGGATGGAGAAGGGGTTATTAATTTGGGTAATATCAATCAAACGCCTTTTTCTGAAATCGTAGAGGGTGAACGCGCCAACCAGTTGTTCGAAGGCTTCTCCAGACGCGAGGTTGTCGAAGAATTATGCCGCAAGTGCGGGTATCGGGAACGATTCAGTATGTAATGTACAAGCTTATTCCGTAAGGTCGTGAGATCAAAGGAATAAGCTTTTTTTCTATTTCTGTGATGCAATGTCATCGCTTTGCTTTTAAATCTGATTCATGAGATAATCAAGTTTTGATTCCATTCTATTTTTTGGAGGCTCATACAGTGGGACGGTATCCATTCGCCTATGATCACGCACAACCATACATGCAGCAGGTTTCGGACTGGATTGCAGATATTTTTTATGAAATATTACCCGAAGCGGGCTTTGAAGTGCGAGATGAACAAATTTACATGGCGTTTCAGTTAGAACGAGCATTCGCTGAGAAACAAACCATTTTCGCCGAAGCGGGTGTGGGCACTGGGAAAACGCTGGTCTATTTGTTATATGCGATTTGTTACGCACGCTTCATGAATAAACCGGCTATCATCGCTTGCGCAGACGAGTCGTTAATTGAACAATTGGTCAAGCCTGGTGGGGATATTGATAAAATTTCACAGCATTTGAATTTGAAAATTGATGCCCGATTAGCCAAATCGCCGGATCAATATGTTTGTCTCGTCAAACTGGACGAAGCACGTTTAGGTCATGAAGATGTAGGTACGTATCGCGAAGTCTACGAGAGTTTACCCGATTTTGTGCATGAACGTGAAGCGATGCAATCGTTTTACGCTTACGGTGACCGTAAAAACTATCCACATTTAAATGATGAGCAGTGGGAACGCATGAGTTGGGACGCTTATCAAGATTGCTTCGTATGCGATAAACGGCATCGGTGCGGTCAAACCTTATCGCGGGAAGCGTACAGACGTTCGGCAGATTTGCTCATATGCTCTCATGACTTCTATATGGAACATGTTTGGACTTATGAAGGCAGGAAGCGTGAAGGCCAACTTCCGCTGTTACCGGATCATTGTACGGTCGTGTTCGATGAGGGGCACCTGATGGAATCCGCTGCTCAAAAGGCTTTAACCTATAAGCTGAAGCACATCGTCTTTGAAGAACTCGTTATTCGTTTGCTAAAAGGCGAAGTTCGCGAAACATTGGCCGTTCTGATCGATGAGGCTATTGAACAAAGCGAACTGATGTTTGAAGTGCTCGAAAAGTGCTGTCAGCCGATAACGGGATCAGACCGGAAACAAATTGTCATGAATGACCGATTGCTGCGAGAAATTCATCGTCTCTGTGATATCTTAACGGCAATAGAAGAAGAACTTGTGTTTGAAAGCGAAATGTTTACGCTGAATGCCTATCAATTGCGGATTGTTGAAGAACATTTGGAAATGATGCAGAAAGCGCTCGGTTTATTTCGCAAGGACGAGGCCTTCATTTGTTGGGCAACTGAAAGTATTACAGGCCTCAGCTTGGTTATCATGCCGAGGACAGTGAAGGAAGTTTTACGCGAACGTGTCTTTTCGTCCAAAATGCCAATTGTGTTCTCATCAGCAACGTTATCCGTAGAAGGCTCGTTTGAGTATGTGGCTGATAGTTTAGGACTCGATAAATACTTGTCATTCTCGGTAGATTCTCCTTACGATTATGAAGAACGGATGGAAGTCATTGCGCCGAAATGGACGTCAGGCGGCACTTTCGAGGAAAAGCTGGAAACGGCTGTCAGCCTGTTGAAAAGAACAGAAGGACGAGCTTTAATTCTTTTCCCCACACATGAACAATTGCAGCAGTTCAAGCGTGAAGTAAATTCTCGTACGGATTGCTCGGAACTGCGTTTCTTGTTCGAAGGGGGGCAAGAAATCAGTCATTTGATTGCTTCCTTCCAGACGGACGAACATAGTGTTCTTGCTGCAGTCAGCTTATGGGAGGGTCTCGACATACCGGGACCGTCGCTATCGAATGTCATTGTTTGGGCATTGCCATTCCCTCCGCAAGATCCGGTCTTCGTAGCCAAGCGTCAAGCTTCCAAATTTCCATATGAGGAAGTGGATATCCCCCATATGCTTCTGCGTCTTAGACAGGGGATGGGAAGGTTGATTCGGACTCGTGAGGATAGCGGGATCGTAGCGATCTTTAGCAGCGAGCTGCACCACAATCAGGTGCTGCGTGATCATATTGTACGTGTATTGCCTAAAGGCGTAACCTTGAAGTCGGAATAAATAAATAAACGATGGCGCTGCTTTAGCTGGTTTTTACAGCTGGAGCAGCGCCATTTTGCGATAAAGAGACCTTCTTTAAAAGGAGTGGAATTATAGGGCCTACAGGTGTTTACCCGTTTCAATTCTATCAGATCTCGCATTCTCTATAGTAACTTAGCAGAAAGCGAGGTGTTAGATAT
>NZ_VRTT01000006.1 GCF_008017805.1 Paenibacillus sp. N3.4
TGTCATAATAGATAATCTATTATAACATGATTTGTTCTTCAATAGCTTCTTTACGATGATAGGGAGCAATTTTCCAAGCTTTCCGAATATCGGCTCTTTTCATTCCATGGCTCCATCGATTCAATGCGAGTACGGAAGCTGATTCAATACTTTGGCGAATAAGGCGTAACCTTTCAACTTCTCAATCATCGGCGTATATTGAGCCACCTTGCGTTCCTCCAACTAAATCACTATATTCCTTTGTTAAACTATGAAACTCTTATTTTTCTTTTCAAAGGTTGGTAAAAATAAAGCATAAAGACTCCTGCTGCTGAGTCTTTATCACAAATCTCAACGGGTTTACGTTGTCATAATAGATAATCTATTATAACATGATTTGTTCTTCAATAGCTTCTTTACGATGATAGGGAGCAATTTTCCAAGCTTTCCGAATATCGGCTCTTTCATTCCATGGCTCCATCGATTCAATGCGAGTACGGAAGCGATTCAATACTTTGGCGAATAAGGCGTAACCTTTCAACTTCTCAAGATTATTCCATAGCTTAGCTACCGTTCCTTGCAGGTAAAACTTATCTCCATGATAATAAGCGGCTTGAATGTCCAACTTCTGTAAAGGCTGCTCCGGAAGCAGCCAATAGTTATCGGCGATCAGCGAAGCCAGCGCGAACACACCGTGCGTAATATCCGGCGAATGCATCCAGCTTGGCAAGGTGCGGTATTCAAACCCGCCATGCAACTTCTGCCGCCGAAAATCGCCGAGGAAACCATACCGTGGGCGACGCTCGCGGGTGGTAACGCCCTCAATCAAGATCAAGGGCAGCGCGAGGTAGTTATCGAGCGCACGCAAGAGATGTACATTAGGCCAGCAGCGGCTGAAATGAATATGCCCGCCGAGGGGAAAGCCTCCCACAGGCATGCCGCCCGAAAGCCACGCAAGGCTTTCATCCGGGATAGCACGGGCAGCGAGCTTCATCGTTGAATACAGATTCCTCGTCAACTCCTGAGGATCTGTGCTTGGCTGCGGGCGCAGCTCCGCAAGCGGCAGAATCAGGCGCTGCCCGCTAAGCACGATAGCATCGCAGCCCACCGTACCCTCTCGCTGCAGGAAACGATCAGCCGAGACGACCTTGCCCTGCGCACTAAGCAGCAGGAACTCAGGGTCGCTGCCGAGCATTGCCCGTTCCTTGCGCCGCAGTTCCTTCGCTATGCCGAGCTCATAACGGTCCATCGCCTGCGCGAACGCCGCAGCCAGTTTTCCGCTAAGTTGCGGAACGGGATCGACGTCCAATACCAAGGTATGCCCGCTCCGCAATATGCCGATAGTGACTAGCCCATAGTCCAGGCCTAGCGCATATACGGCTTTCAACGCTTCCCGCGTTGCCCTGCGGACGTGAAAACCGGTCCGATCCGGCTCTACTTCCGTATACGCAGAGGTTGTATTCCGTTTTCTTTGGTTGTACATCGCCTTGTCTGCTAACAAGAGTGTTTCTTTTTTCTCAAAAACTAGCAGTGTCTGTAGATGGAATATAGCCACTTTATACGTATGGGTAAATATCCATTGATCCTTATGAGCAGCATGGGAAGCAGCGCTCTTCACGCCGTGAAGGTGAAGCAGTTCTTCGCGCTGCAAACGGTCCTGAGCCCGGCGAATAGCGAGTAAGGGTTGTATAGCCGGCTTGTGAACACACGCATCATGCGCTGTCCCCCAGTGAAGGATGATATGGCCTTGCCAATCGTCCGGAAGTTTGGATCCACTTGGGATACGCGTCAGACCCGCCAAGGTTAGCGCTTCTTTTTCTTCTCCATGCAAAAAAAAAAGTTTCCATCCTCTTAACACCTCCGCATTGGACAAGCTATTCATCAGACTACATCCTTACCGCATAGCCCATTTGTTGGCTAAAAACAAAAAAGAGGGCAAATGCCCTCTGCCGAACCTGCAACTCCAGCATATACTAGCGTATAAAGTTCGTTAGTCCAATTCATCTTCGAGCAGTTCGGCTTCCAGATCCTCGTAATCTCCATCGCCGCTGTCATCGAAATCCACGTGCTTGTCGTCGAAGTCATTGCAGCCGTTGGTGCAAACGACTACACAGACCTTCGTTTCGGCAATCAACTCGACTTGAAACTCTCGTTCTACCCGAATAATAACGCTGTCGCCGCCTGAGGAGATACTGGCTTCCACACAGTTAGGTTCTTGCGTTGCGACAGCAGATACTTCGGAAGTGGTCGGCTTATGTTTTTTGTCCAGATAGCTGAGCGGAACGATTTCTACATAGGATACAGTTTCTTTAGCTACGTCTGTTTTGGTGTTGCGATCGTAAGAATACCAAATGTTGATATCATAAGTACCAACTACCTCTACGCCATCTCCGGATTGAATCGCCTCGAATTGATTATTAATAATCCAAGCGCCCAATATACTGGTCGGAGAAAAGGGCGGAGTCACGGTATGACTTACATGCGAAAATTTGCGACCTTTACCGCAGACAGCTTTTGTAATGATCTCTCTGCACTGCAAATCTTTATCTAAGGACATCCTTTCAACCTCCTCCATACAATCATTCATTACATGTGTATGCAGGACAGCAGTCTAGAGTGACAACTATTTTATATTTTACTTTCAAAATCTACTTCTTTTTTTTTAGGAAGAGTCAACCTCCCTCCGGACGCTGCTTTTTTTGCTTTTTGGCAATGGATAAGTACTGAATCAGCTCTCTGTTTAGCTGTAAAATGGAAGCTCTTACCTCAAACTCTTCTCTGCTTTCTGGCAAGGACATCTTTTTATAACGCTCGTCCAGCTCCTTCAACTCTTTCTCCGCTTTGCCCATATAGTAGTCTTCTTTGACAGTTTGACTAATATCTTCAAAGATCGCAGCAATCCACTCGCCTTGAGGCAACGTTTGGTATACCTGTGCGACGAGGTCAATCATTCGATGGATGGATTCCAACTGCTCGCCTCTCATATAAAAATAAACCCGCCAATAGGGGTCTCCTCCAAAAATAAGCGTATTATCCATCGACCTTTTTGCAAGCTCGGCACCTTTATCAATCTCATTGCCAACTTCCAAGAGTTCCTTGCCATCCCAAACCATCGTGCTATCCCGCAGATGCTTGGCAATATTCACGAAAATTTGGGAGAACAGCTCTTCTATCTTCATTTTATGCGCTACGATCTCTTTATCTGTCCTGGGCATGTAAGAAATATTAATCAGTGTTGCTGTCCCTAATCCAACGATCAGCAGCAAGATTTCATTCAACACAGACATGGAACCTGCGGATTCATAGCTGAACAGATGAAACATGACAACCGCGCCTGTAACCGTTCCTTCACTGATACGCAAACGATGTAAAAGCGGGAAGGCAATCAGGATGAAAATAGCGACAACCCATACATGATAACCAAAAATCATAAAAAGCGCAGAACCCATTAAAAGCGCAAGCACCGATGCAGCCATTCGATGTAATGCGTTTTGAATACCTTTTTTCTTCGTTACTTCAATGCCAAGAATCGCCAAAAGTCCCGCGGCTGCAGGCGATTTGATACCTAATACATGAGCCAGATACATCGCAATGGCTACCGCAAGGGCGGTTTTGAGCACACGAAAGCCCATAGCGTTTTCACCCCTTTACGGTTTTAACTATGGGCTCATTATTTCATTTTCGACACGATGTGGCAAGTTGTTAGCGATGTTTCGTCAAGCTTTTTTCGAATTTGGACACAACTTGATACATGAAGGTCGCGACAATCGCAATGACGAACAAGGTAGAAATAACTAAAGTAAAATTAAACACCTGGAACCCATAAATAATTAAATATCCGAGGCCGCTCTTTGAAACCAGAAATTCACCAACGATGACACCGACCCACGCTAAGCCAACATTGACTTTCAGCGTCGATACGATCGCAGGGAACGAAGCGGGAAGTATCGCTTTCTGGAACACTTTACGTTTGTTGCCGCCGAACAAGGTCACAACCTTGACATAGTTCTGATCCACTTCCTTAAAGCTGCCATATACGACTAATGTCGTAATAATAACGGTTATCGAAAGGGTTGTCGCAATAATGGAAAGAAGCCCGGGGCCGAATCCTACGATAAAGAGCGGTCCAAGAGCCACCTTCGGCATACTATTCAGCACAACAATATAAGGATCGAGCACACGGGAGAAGAAAGGGGACCACCAGATGACAATGGCTAGCAGGGTACCGAATAATGTACCCAAAGCAAAGCCGATCATCGTTTCCAGAACGGTTACACCAACATGCGGTAGAAGTGACCCATCAAGCAGTTTGACCCAGAGCAGCTTAAAAACTTTCGTCGGATAGCTGAATAGCAGCACATCAATCCACTTCAAACGAGCGGCTGCTTCCCATACCGTGAAAAACACGATGAGCAGACACAGTTGAACGATTCTTACATAACGGGTTTCTTTTTTCTTTCGCCGAACAAACTGTTGATGGACAACCGCTCCAAGCTGATCGTCATGGGTAAGCCCTTGAGTTGATGAACGATCGATTTCACGCATGGGGCATACCTCCGAATTGATCCCAAATTAAACGGAAAAGCGCATGAAAATCAGGTAATTCACGAGCCTCTAGCGGTGTAGAGGCGCGAATATCTTCAGGTATTTCAAACGATTCACGTATTCGGCCGGGATTGGGCGCCAGCACGATAATCCTGTCACTCATGGCAATGGCTTCGGAGATATCGTGCGTCACAAGAATCGCGGTCTTTTGTTTGGCTTTAAGTGTCTGAACGACCAAATCCTCCAACTGCAATTTCGTCTGGTAGTCCAAAGCGGAGAACGGCTCATCGAGCAGCATAATTTCAGGGTCTGTTGCTAATGTGCGCACAAGCGCCACCCGTTGGCGCATCCCCCCCGAAAGTTGTGGGGGGTAATAGTCTTTGTAAGCAAGAAGACCCATCTCATCCAATAAACGCAGCACACTTCGTTTATTATCCTCCGATAACGTTCCAGCAAGTTCCAAACCAATCGATGCGTTGTCAACAATCGTCCGCCAAGGGAACAAATAATCCTGCTGCAGCATATAGCCGACACGCCGTGTCGGTCCATCGACGGTTTTACCGGCTACGGTTACCGTTCCTACGGTTGGTGCGATTAATCCGGCAATGATCGACAAAAGTGTCGTCTTCCCACAACCGCTAGGACCGATCAGGCTAACGAACTCGCCGCGCTGGATCGAGAAATCAATATTCTGAATAGCAAGTGTTGCCCGTTCCTCGGTCACATACACCTGCGTCACATCATTCACAGTCACAGCCGCTTTCATGTTCGTTCCCCCTTTGTTTATTGTATAGCAGCAATGAAAGCCGCTTTATGGCTTCACATTGCTTTTGGCTTTCTCCGCATAGCTGTTATTGACAAGCTTCTTCCAAGCCACTTTTTCTTTCAATTCACCGGCAGAAGTCATCACATCCAGCAAATTGTTCCATTCTTGCTCATCAATAATGGCATCAGAAGCGAACGATCCTTGGTCTTTATAGCGTTTGACTACATTTTTCACAATCTCAACATCTATATCTTTAAAGAAGGGCAGAACGGCCGTCGTTATTTCATCCGTACTTTTCGCTGCAACCCAATTTTGAGCGCGTTGAACCGCATTCGTAAATTTTTGAACAGTCGCCGGATTTTTATTGATGAAGCTTTGTTTCGTCATAAACACGGTATACGGCAAATGCCCGCTCTCGACACCGAAGGATGCAAGCACAAAGCCCTTGCCTTCTTTTTCGATAATTGAAGCTTGTGGTTCAAAGAGCTGCACATATTCTCCTGTGCCTGAAGAATACGCTGATACAATGTTGGCGAAATCGATGTTTTGAATGAGCTGCAGATCCTTCTGCGGATTAATATTATGTTTCTTCAGTGTGAATTCCCCTGCCATTTGGGGCATTCCGCCCTTTCTTTGTCCGAGAAAAATTGAACCTTTCAACGAATTCCAATCAAATGTGTCCACCTTCTTTCTAGCCACCAAGAAAGTGCCATCCGTTTGGGTCAACTGCGCAAAATTGATAACCGGATCATCCGAGCCTTGCTGGGACACATAGATGGAGGTTTCTGAGCCGACTAAGGCAATATCAATCGCATTAGACAGCAGCGCTGTCATCGTTTTGTCTCCGCCTGGTGTGGTTGTCAGCTCAACATCCAACCCTTCTTCCTTAAAGAAACCTTGCGATAATGCCACATATTGAGGCGCATAAAATAAAGAACGTGTTACTTCACCGATCCGAACCTTGGTTGTTTCCACTGTTTTACTCCCACACGCCGAAACGATGAGACTGAGCAGCAGGACGGCGATTAATACGAGTCCCCATTTTTTTTGGATTTTCATAGACGTCCCTCCCATTAAGTAGTACTGTATCGTATGCAGGAGCCCAGAATTCGGTTAACAAAAAGAAAAAACGCCAGGAAAAGTTCCTGACGCTCACAACTGGATAAAGCATTATGTGTCTGAAATAGCTAGGTGTTCATTCTAAATCGCATAAACCTCTTTGTACTTGTCTTCCAAATAAGCAATCAAATAATCAGGGTTTAAGTCTTCACCCGTGACTTGCTTAATAATTTCATTCGGTGTCAACATTTTACCGTATTGATACACTTTTTCTGTTAGCCATTCCTTAATCGGCGCTAGGTTGCCCTCCTCAATCAACTGATCGAAATTTGGCAGCTCTTTACGCATCGTATTCGTGAATTGCGCAGCGTACATGTTGCCCAGTGAATAGGATGGGAAATAACCAAATGCCCCGCCAGACCAATGGACGTCCTGCAGCACTCCTTCGCCATCATGAGAAGGAACAACACCTAAATATTCTTGGTACTTGGCATTCCATGCTTCAGGTAGATCAGCGACTTGAATCGTGTCGTTAATGAGACCTTTCTCCAATTCATAACGGATCATAATATGTAGGTTATAAGTAAGCTCGTCTGCCTCAATGCGAATTAAGGACGGCTCGATATGATTAATCGCCTTGTAGAAAGTGTCCACATCTACCTGATCAATTTGCCCACTGAATAGGGTTTGCAATTCACCGTAGTAGCGGTTCCAGAACCCTTTGCTTCGCCCAATCATATTTTCCCAGAAACGAGATTGGGATTCATGGATCCCCATAGAAGTGCCCGTGCACAGATTAGTGCCAACTAAATCATTGGAAATATTTTGCTCATACAGCGCATGGCCGCCTTCATGGATCGTACCAAATAACGCAGATGTAATATCATTTAGCAAATAACGCGTTGTGATGCGAACATCTCCCGGATTCAAAGCTGTCGCAAAAGGATGAACGGTTTCGTCCAGTCGACCAGCATCGAAATCATATTGCATTTGTTTCAAGATGGACAGCGAAAACTGCTTTTGCTTGCTAATTTCAAACTCCTGCTCCAAAAAAGAACGCTCTGGTTGATGAGCCGAAGCTTGAATGCGTTGAAGCAAAGGCACAGCCTTTTCGCGCAATTCACCAAATACTTGATCTAATTTCTCAACCGTCATTCCCGGCTCATACATATCAAGCAGCGTATTATATTTGTTTCCTTCATATCCCCAAAGCTCAATAAACTCTTTGGTTGTAGCAACGATTTTCTCCAGATAATGCTGGAAGGACGCCCAATCGGATTTATGCTTCGCTTCTTCCCAAGCTGATTCGGCCTGTGAGGTTAATACAACATAGGCTTGATATTTATCAGCCGGTATCTTTTTACTGCGGTCGTAATCTTTTTTTGCCTCTAACACCATCTTTTTGGAGATAGTATCCAACTGATCCAGTTGAGCAGGTTCAATGAAATAAGCGAGGTATGCACCCATCTCTTCGGATGTGGACATTCGGAATACTTCTGTGGAAAGTTCTCCGACAACCTCAGAACG
This sequence comes from Paenibacillus sp. N3.4, assembly GCF_008017805.1. Classification (GTDB taxonomy): domain Bacteria; phylum Bacillota; class Bacilli; order Paenibacillales; family NBRC-103111; genus Paenibacillus_E. The sequence goes on from NZ_VRTT01000006.1 coordinate 7,877, forward strand.
CGTTTCAATGCCTTTTTTGGGAGCGCCGGTGCGCATATCCCAATAAATTAATGCAATGGCCTCCTCGTACTGCTTCATTTTACGAATATACGCTTTGAAGGACGCCAATTTTGTTTGATCCACTTGCACACTCATACACTAATCTCCTTCCAAAGTTTCTTAATTTATCATACTTCGTCCCCTTCTCAGAATCAAATTTATGCGGATCTATGGTAAAATAATGTTTAGTCCTTGCAAATCAGGCGAATAAACAGCAATTACCCGAAGGAGATAAGCGTTATGAACATTACATTTACAGCGACAGCTATTGATAAAATAACGGCTTTGGCAGGAACAACACCCATCCATTTAAAGCTTTTTTTTGATACCGAAGACTGTGGCTGTTCCGTGAACGGGGTGCCTACGCTGTGGTTAGTAACCCAAGATGAGCCTGGTGACCGTACAGCTGAGACCGAAATATTCAAAGTTTTTTACAGAGGCAAAGATGAAATTCTTTTTGAAAACAACTTAAAAATCGACTTCCACGAAGCAAATAAATCATTTATACTGAAGAGTAACAATCAGATCTATCATACGAGTATGAGCTTGGTTGATAAAAGATAACACGAGCATATAGACAAGCAAAACTTCAACATACTTGGAGGAGGAAATATGTCCTTAATTACTGACATCATGCACTATAACAAACAATTCGTTGAAACCAAACAGTACCATGAGTTTCTGACTACGAAGTTTCCTGACAAACGGATGGTTGTTCTCACATGTATGGATACGCGGCTCGTCGAACTACTTCCCAAGGCAATGAACTTGCACAATGGAGATGCCAAAATAATTAAAAATGCCGGTGCCATTGTCTCTCACCCCTTCGGCAGTATTATGCGCAGTATCATCGTGGCTGTCTACCAATTGGATGCAGATGAAGTTTTCGTGATCGGACATTATGATTGCGGCATGACGGGTCTCAATTCAGAAACCATTATCTCTAATGCCAAAAAACGCGGTATTTCGGATGATGTCATAGCGACATTGGGTCACTCAGGCATTGACTTGTCACGTTGGCTGGCAGGATTCAATCATGCTCGGGAAGGCATTGAGAAAAGCGTAAACATTATTCGCAATCATCCCTTGCTGCCCAAAAACCTGCCTGTGCATGGTCTCATCATTGACCCCGAAACAGGTCGTCTCGACTTGATCGAAGATGGATATGCCTCCCTTTAATTAAATGGAGAATCCACTTCCCCCATAACGCAAGAAAAAAAGCCTAAGAAATTTCTTTAGGCTTTTTTATTTATCTATAGGTGTCGAATAAACATATCGTTGGTTATTTCTTGGATTCCAGTAATTCGATTAATTGCTTTTCAACACTTACCCCCATGCTCTTTAAATCCGTGCTTAGGCTTCCGCCATTGGAACGATCCGTCCATCCCGTTTCACCGGGGTGATCCGCTTTTCTTTTTTGGATAAACGCTTCAATTAATTTTTCTCTCTCTTCAGGCGTTAGCTCGTCTCCTACTTGGTTGTTCATGCGCTCCGCCATATGCTTTCTTACTTGTTTTGCCTGATCGTCCAAGTATTTTTTCTGCTCGGGGCTGAGGCCTTCCATCACTTGCTTTTGCTCGGTTTCAAGCATACTGCCATTATTTATACTTTTGCGAACATTAGGCAGCATGTCTCGTGCTTGCTTGGCGGTTATCGCTAAAGAAGGCTGCCGATCCATCCGAAGCAAACCTTGAAATAACATAACGAGCTGCATTTCCCTCATGTTTTGAACCACTTCGGATGAGATATCCGACTGCGGCACTTGGGTGGATTCAGGCGAAGACGACACCTCTGACGCATTTGACGAGTATGTAAATTGATCTAGCTTACATCCAGTGAGCAAGAGAAATAGCAGCGTTAGGCTTAACGCGATCCTCCACACGTCTCTCCTCATCCCCTACACCTCCAAAGCAAAAAAATCCTGTGCATTAGCTACAGGATAATTCATAAACGTGAATGAAGTTTGCTTATTTTGTAAAATAAATGTAAACGTTACCTTAGGGCAGACGAGGAAATGTAAGACGAAATTCCGTTCCTTCCCCAAGTTCGCTTTGAACTTGAATCGTCCCGCCCATCCCGTTAACCAAATGCTTGACGATCGTGAGCCCGAGCCCTGTTCCTGTAGCCACATCAGACCGCGCAGTTCGCGCTTCATCCGCCTTATAGAAACGATCCCATATCCGTTCCAATTCTTCCGGGGTCATCCCACTACCCGTATCTCGAATAAAGAGATGCACATCTTCCTCAGCCCCTTCCAGCTTGATCGTAATCGTTCCGCCTTCCGAGGTGAATTTAAGCGCGTTATAGATTAAATTTTGAACGATTTGGCAAAGCGATCGGGATCCATGTCGACTCGAAGCGGAGCCATGTAAGAACCAGGCAGATCAACATCAAGTTTAATCTGTTTGGTTGCAATAGGCGCTTTTAATAACTCTAACACACTTTCAAGCTTCTCAGCTATGAGGACAGGTCTTAAACGAAACACATCGACACCATTCTGAATACTCGCCAAATCCAAGAGATCACTAACAAGGCGCTGCAAACGTTGTACTTCCTGTTCGCAAATCGATAAATAATGGCCATACTTATCTTCCGGAATAACCTTATCCTTCATCGCCACGATAAAACCGCGAAGCGTGGTTAGAGGTGAGCGTATTCATGCGAGACATTCGTAAGAAATTCTTGCCTTGTGCCTTCCCATCCTTCCAACTGCTCTACCATATAGTTAAAGCTGGCAGCCAGCTGGCCGACCTCATCATTTGACGTTACGGGAACACGGGCTGAGAAATCACCGTGAGCCAGTTCCAGCGCAGCTCGATTCATGTGCTGCAAAGGACCGGCAAATTTGCGAGAGATCACAAATAATATAAAGCCAACCGCAAGCAGAGAGAACAATAATGGCACCATGATATTGACTCGAACGGCGGAAATCGCTTCACTTATGTCGCCCGCAGGAAAATGAAGCATGATGACCATAGGCTGTCCGTTAAGAACATAGGGCGCATGGTAAGAAAATACATTGATCAAACGTTGATCAGGGGTTGTCAAAGTAACCATCGCATACCCGGTATGACCATGGAGGCCATCAATGAAAACAGGGTCCATTTGTTTAGGAATACTTTTGTCTTCGCTCTCTGAAGAGCCGTTAATAATATTCCCCTTATCATCAACGACCCACACTTGTCCATTAATGCTTCTTGCTAAAATGCGCATCGTATACTTCAACTCACGTGTCGAGATCGTACCGTCCTGGTATGAATTCAGTAACCGAGTCACTTCTACATAACGTTTATCCAGCAGCTCTTTCTTGTCTTTGTAAAACAGATCCGTAAAGTAATAATTCCAAAAAAAGAATAAGCCAGCGAAAAAAAGCACGCAGGTCGCCAAGAAGGATAAAAATATTTTTAAATAGAGGCTGCGGAATTTCCCGACAAGCCACCTTTTAAGCATGTTGGACCACCTCAAAAGAGTAACCTATCCCCCATAGGGTTTGAATATTCCACATGTCATGTTGACCTAGTTTTTTACGTAAATTTTTCACATGAGCATCCACCGTGCGAGTTCCGCCTGTAAAGTCAAAATTCCACACATAGCCTAATAAGTCTTCTCTTGTAAAAACTCGTCCTGGATGACTTGTCAGAAAGAAGAGTAATTCAATCTCTTTGGGGGTTAATTCTACCCGTTTCCCTCCTACAACGACACGATATTGTTCCAAATCAACCAAAATATTGCCGATTTCCAACCATTTGCGCGCGGAATTAACCGACTGTGTTTGATCAGATTGAGGTTGAGCTACGCGCCGCAGCACCGCTTTAATTCGTGCAATAAGCTCATTAGGATCGAAAGGTTTAACCAAATAGTCATCGACACCCAAATTAAAGCCACGAAGTTTATCAATTGATTCGCCCTTGGCCGTTACAAATATGATCGGTGTTTGATGAAAAGGCGAATCCATGGTGCGAATTTGTTCACATAACAAATATCCCGATATATCGGGCAACATAATATCCAGCAAAACCAAATTAGGCCTTTCCGTCATGATCGTTGAGAGAACTTTCTCTCCCCGCGGCAGCAAAATGGCTTCGAAATTCGAATGCTCCAGATACAGTCTCACGACTTCAGCAATATTAGGTTCATCATCTACAACTAGAATTTTGCCTTCGGAATTCATCTGGCCCCACCTTTATCTTTACGTAACTGCTGCTGTCTCGCTCTCTCGAGAATGACTTCATCTCGATCCCTTAGCGTATGTTTCTGTATGAGCAGCTCATCTTCCATTCTGCTTGCTGCCTGCCAAGTAAGCCCTCGCTTACTACATTCGTTCAAGCACCACGATTCTAATTCAGGATCACTAATCGGTAGATTGATATCTTCGTAAAAATGATTGTCCATTTCAATTCTTTTCCATTCCCATGTAACGATTTCTTCAAGTTTCATCGGGTCAAGCCCCAAGGAGAGAACATGCTCGTATTGGGCATTTTTCACTGCGCTTTGCAGCATTTTCACTGCGCCCAGACGATTCCCCCTTCGGATATGGTACATTCCGACAGCAATTTGAATGAGTGCGACATACGTCCTGCTGCGTTCATCCTCCGGATGTTCCTTCCAGAATTCCTCCATCACTTCATGGCATTCAAAATAATCCCGCTCCGCATGGAAAAACAACAAATAATCAATATAAGCCTCCGGATACTGCTTCATCAACCGTTCCCCTCACATATGGTAATCACCGAAATACAACTTCTTTCATTTATGTTACTCGAAATGGGCGCAATCGTCCATCCATCGCATTTTCATACCTATGTTCTCGCAACCAAACTACCCATTCATGCGTCAAATAAAGTAGCTTACTAGAAAGAGGCGTGATGAATGAAAATTGGAAAGTGGATGCTCACTGGTACCTTGCTCTTCTCGATTGCCGCACCGAATGCCATGTTTGCATCAGGCACTGCACAAGCAGCCGCTGATAAAACAACGAAATACCGAGTTTACCAGTACAATCAAGTACTGATGGAATTTGCTGCCTATAAGCAAGCAGAATCCTTCGCCAAAGGGTTCACCAATAGTCACGTTGAAGAAATTGGAAGTCGCAAATGGTTATGGAGTAATTTCCCCCGGTACCAAGTATTCCAAATGGATGCCTCCTTACCTGAATGGCAGTTTGCTACATTAGATCAGGCCATTGCAGAAGCGAAGAAGTGGACATATGCGAGCGTTAGAGATTTGGCATCGACGGGTTGGGTTTGGAACAATTATCCCCGATACCAAGTGTACCAAAGCGAAATCACACTGGATTCGTGGAAATTCGCGACGCTGAACGAAGCTATGACGGAAGCCAAAAAATGGGGCAATGCGCATATCATTGATTTAACAAACAACCGTTGGATATGGGACAACATTTCAGTAGAAAACAAAAAACTTTTTCAAGCCGCAGAGCCGATCTACAAAGTATATCAAGGAACCTTCTCAGCCGACAATTGGACCTTTGCATCTCTTGAAGATGTGATTCATGAATCGCTGAATTGGGGTCATTCAACCGTTGTAAATACGAAAACCAAAATGACCGTTTACAGCAATAATAAACCTTATAAGGTATTCCAAAATGATAGCTTTCTAGAAGAATTTATTTCATTAGATGATGCTGTAGATTACGCTCGACTTTGGGGACATAGTGCTATTTTTATGGATGGACATAAAATATGGAATAACTTCGCCTCTTATCAAGTATATCAAAACTCAGCTTTAATTGGAGAGTTTAAGTCCATCCCCGATGCCTTAAGCTATAGCGTACAATTCAGCAATGCATCTATCCAAACACTTGATCATCGCATGTTATGGGACAATTTCAAAAAGCTTCAGGTTTGGGGTTGGAATGGGTTGTCGAATGGAGATACCATTAAAGGGCATGTCAATCAAACGATCGGACTTGATGTCGATTCGCCCAGTTATTTCGAGCTTGCCGATGCTGCAGGCAACTTGAAAGATAATTCGAATGCGGATACGGTCAAATGGCTGCAATCGAGTGGCTATACCGTATATCCGTTGGTCAGCAATCAATTTAGTTCCAGCTTGACTACGCAGTTCCTAGCCAATAGCGCAGCGCAAGACAAATTTATTCAAGCTTTAGTCAATCGTTCCGTTCAGCTGGGTGTTCCCGGACTGAATATTGATTTCGAAAGCCTCGCAGGCTCCGATCGCAATGCATTCACAGCTTTTATAGCCAAACTGACAACCTATGCACATGCCAAAAGTTTGGTCGTCTCCATCGATCTTCCTCGCGGCAGCGTCAAATGGAATCATTTATCTGCTTTTGAGCACGAGAAACTGGGCGATTTGGTTGATTACGTCGTAATCATGGCCTACGATCAATTTTATCGCGGCAGTACTTCAGCAGGTTCCGTTGCGGGTCTCCCATGGGCCGATGGCGGCATCCAAGAATTTCTGTCATATGGCATTCCAAGAGATAAAATCATTCTGGGCATCCCTTACTATGTCAGGGAATGGAAACTGGATACAGCCGGTACGTTGGTCAGCAATCGGACCGTGCTCCTGAAGGATATCCCAGCCTTGCTGGCATCCAAAACAACGACCCAAACATGGGACTCCACCTATGATCAATACCGTATCGAATATCAAGAAAACGGCTTCAACTTCGTGTTCTGGCTGGAAGATGAGGCAACCGTTAAGGCACGTATGGATCTAGCTAAAAAGTATGACATTGCCGGCGTAGCCGCATGGCGCCTTGGTTATGATCAACCTGACTTATGGAAATTGATTTTACAAAACAAATAAGGTTTATAATAAGCCCCACTCGTTGAACAACGTTTCCGTTCCGCAATCGGCGCAATATTTGGCATTAGGTTCATTGACTTTGGAACAACCCGCATGGAGGACTGTCTTTTTTTTGGTACATTTATTTTTAAGCGGGGCTCCACATTGTATGCAGTACTTATCCTTTTTGTCTGCAACATGATAGCATCGGACGCAAGTCTGCAGTTCATCATCTGCCATGGTTAACACCCCCTTCAAGTATGCTCTCTTCTACATATTATGTAGGAATACTTGATTGGGGTGTTTTTTACGATCGACAAAATAAGTTAGGGACAAAATATAAATGGTGCGGATGTATAAAAATAGGCCTCTTTCGCCCACCCTATGAAGTAGGGGAGGTGAAAGAGACATGGCAAAAGACGTTCTGTGTGAAGTGAATTCTTGTAAATACTGGGCTACTGGCAATAAATGCAACGCATCCTCCATTTATGTCGTGAGTCACCACGGCAGCAATCAGGCGCGTAATTCCGAAGAAACCGATTGTAAGACGTTTGATCCTAAGATTTGATGGACTTGAGAAGAGGCCTTGAGGCCTCTTTTTTGTGTCTATCTCTATTTTAACCAATAATGATAATTATTATCACCATATGAAAGCCAGATCTTTTTTAAGTCAAAGGCCTTTATACATGTTATCAGTCAAAACGACAGGAAGTTTCTCCAAGCCGCGTAGCACAAGATTAGAACGCCAAATTAGTTCTTCGACTGGAACTTTTAATTGAAGGTTGGGAAACCGTTTCAACAAGGCAGTGAAAGCCATTTGCCCTTCAAGCCGGGCTAGCGGAGACCCCAGACAAAAATGAATGCCCATGCCGAAAGCCAAGTGCCGGTTTTCCTGACGATCAATTTGCATGATTTCAGGGTTCGGAAATTGCTCCGGATCACGGTTGGCGGATGCCAGTACGAGCATCACCATTTCCCCGCGTGGAATGATCGTACCATTGAGCTCTACGGCCTCACTAGTGAAACGGGGTGTGGCCATTTCAACCGGGGAGCTGAAACGCAGCATTTCTTCAACCGCGCCGGGAATAAGCGATAGATCACCTTTCAGCTTCTCCATTTGTTCAGGATGTTGAAAAAGCGTCAGCATACCATTCCCTAAAAGATTAACTGTGGTTTCGTGACCGGCTATCAGCAGCAATACCGCCATGGCCAATAGCTCTGATTCATTAAGCCGATCTCCTTGCTCTTCAACCTGCACAAGCGCCGAAATCAGATCGTCTTGAGGTTCATTGCGCCTGATAGCAAACAATTTCCGGAAATATTCAGCCAAAGCTACGGATATGGCAAGCTGAGAGTCATCCAGATCTAGAACACCGGACCCTGCCACCAGATCGTCGGACCAAGCGCGAAATTGATTTTTATCTTCGGGTGGAATACCAAGCAATTCCGCAATGACAGTAATAGGCAGCGGATAAGCAAAGGAATGGATTAGATCCACCTCTTCCTCTCCTTCCATCGTATCGAGCAGTTCATCGATGATCTGCTCAATGCGGTCGTGCAGCTGATCGATATAGCGTGGCGTAAATGCTTTATGGACGAGTGTCCTTAGCCGCGTGTGATCCGGCACATCCAAATCTAACATGTTCTGCGAAAATTGTTCCAGGACCTCTGGCTTTCTAGGTATTTGCTCAAATTCCTCCTTCGTTAAAGCATTCCGTATATCCTTGACGAAACGGTTATCTTTCATGACGGACATGACATCTGCATAACGAGTAATCAGCCACATCCCCTGCCCATCTGGCAGCTCCGTTCGATAAACAGGCGCATGGTCACGCAAGTGTGCATAGACAGGGTACGGATTGGTTTTAAATTCCTGACTAAAAACGTCAAATGGAAGAACTGATTTGGTTTCTTTATTCATAACATACACCGCTTTCCAAGTTTTTTATGATAATAATGAATAAAAATTCATTTTTAGAGCGCGAATCGTTCACACTAAACAAATCAATCGATTTTCATCATAAAACGTTTATACAAGTAGCGAAAAAACAAAGTATGAACCACATCTCCTATACATGCGATCAACGTAAGTGTCATGAAATCTGCTGTTTCCCCCATAAGAAATGTCTTCGAAATCCAGTAAGTGGGCAGGATTCCTCCCAGATACTGCCATAGTGCAGGAATGAAATAAGCGATAGCTGGGGCAAAAATCAGTAGGCTGGCGCCTTTTGACAGAGCAAGCCCTTCTACTTTATTGGAAGCATAGGCGGCTAGAAACAACGCGAAAATCGGAGCCTCCAGGGCCAACATGGAAAGAAGCAGAATGATCTTATACGGATTGACTATGGTAAGGCCGGAGCACAATAACAACAATATGCTGTAAATAATCGTAAGCACTACCGTCAATGACAGCCGGTACCACATATAACCTCGTTTGGTAAGCGGCGTAACCGCGTAATAATTGATTAAGTTCTCATCTCGTTCATCCAGCATCATAAACCCTGACATAGCTCCAAGTATGAGGGGAACAAGCAGCAAAGCGAAACTTATGATTAAATCGTAATACCCTGACAGATCGAAATGAAATCTTTGCTGAAGCTCCTCGTCTACGATGGGAACGCCAAACCTGACGCCTGCCAGAAGAAGGAGCGGTGCAAGCAAATAAAAGAAAAGCATCGGATCGCGGGCAATTTGCTTGATATCGCCTCGAATGAGATGGTAAATTTTCTGGATCATCGACCTCTCGCGCCTCCGATTTTCAATATGATAAATGTTCGAAAGGAATGCCGTGTCCATATATAAGCGAGACCGCACCAAGCTAGCAGCAGACACAAAGAGTAGATGATTTCCTCTACCTTTATTGGTTGAAAAGCGGATCCCAGCAGCAATAACGATGCTTTGGCGGGTAAAATTGTAAACAACGGTGATCTCCACAAACCGACCGTTTCAAAAACAGGCAGCACAAACACGATCGTATATACCGAAGATGCAAAGAAAAAACCGTTTATCGTCTTGCATCTTACCGCAACTCCAAGACCGATCAAAGTAAAAAACATCGACGTTAACGCTACACTAGCCAAAAAAAGCAGCGGATTCGTATTAAAACCGAACGTACTCACATGTACCGCATAGCTTGTTAGCAGCGATAAGAAAGTCAGTGAAAGTGTTTTGGAAAATATATATTCACTGGGCTTATATGGGGTAACAAACAAGCTGTCATGAATATCTTGACCTTTCTCCAGCAACACGAGTCCACCAATAAAAAAGAAGCCCAGCATGCTTGGATCGGAAAAAGTCAGCACAACGTCTACACTTTCCCTGTATGCTTCAGGTAGCAGGTGAAGTAATAGGGCATAGGCGGCGCTAATGAGTGCATAGGCGTAGTAGAATCCATGCCTGAATTGAAGCTTGATGTCAAAGGCGAATGCCGCAGCAAATCTCATCCCAAGCTCCTCCCTGTAACTTCGATGAAAATATCCTCAAGCGACGCTTCTTGGGTATGCATAGTCTCGATCTTTTTTTCTGCCAAAAGCTTATGAAACAGCTCATTTGACCCGATACCATCCAACTCAAAAGTGACACATTCAAGCTGCTGCTCCTCCCTGTATTCGACACTCACCCGCCTCTTGCCTCGACGTACTTTCAATTCTCTGGGAGCGTCAATTAAGCTAATGCCTCCATCCACGATAAAAGCGACCCGATCACATATTTCCTCGGCGGCTTTCATGTTGTGCGTCGTCATCAAGATTGTTTTTCCCGCGGCTTTCATGTCGAGAATCATATCCTTGATTGTTTTGGCGTTAACCGGATCAAGTCCAGAGGTCGGCTCGTCGAGAAAAAGGATATCCGGCTTGTTCAGCAGCGCCCTGCACAGGTTTAATCTCATTTTCATCCCCTTGGAAAAATCGGACACCTTCGTATCTGCATATTTTTCCAATTCAACCATGGACAACAATCGCTTCGGTTCCTCTGTCGGACCCGAGTAGAGAGAACGGAATAAAGACAAATTTTCGAGAGCCGTAAATCGATTGTAAAAATTCGGAAACTCAAAAGCGACACCGATCTTCTCGTAGTACTCCGACTTCACATTCCGTAGTTGCTTGCCCATCACATTCACTTGACCTTCATACTGCTTTAACACGCCAATCAATATTTTTTGCGTCGTACTTTTGCCTGCTCCAGATGGGCCTAGAAATCCAAAAATCTCTCCTTTGGCTATCGAGAAATCCAGTCCCTTAAGCGCAGGTTCCTTACTGCCGGGATATGTGAACCGCAGCCCTTTGACTTCAATCATGCTTACTCTCCTCTCCATTTGCTCAATAATGAATTATGATTCACGATATAAACGATACTCCTATACAATCCTGGATGTCAATACATAAAATTAGCGATTCAGACGCTTGACATTCTCATTCATTTCTTCTATATTCAAAAGTGAATGGGGGTTCACGCTATGCAGGTATTAAAAGAAGAGCTCAGGCAGTCCATTCTTCGGAAAGCCAAAGAGAGCTTTTTCGAACAGGGATTTGATAAAACTTCAATGAAAGATATAGCCGTCAAACTAGACGTATCTGTTGGCAACCTTTATCGCTATTTTCCAAATAAAGAGGCACTGTTTGATGCGGTTGTCCTCCCTGCTTATGAAAGTCTCACACGAATGATTCAACATCATGAGCACAACGTCGATGAAAAGCCTTCCGGTATTTTTTTATTGGAAGCGATTAGCGATATATTATCGGAACTGCTGCAAGAGCATCGAGAAGGCTTATTAATCATCTTGGATGGCAGCATTGGAACCCGACATGAACGGGCCAAAGATCATCTGTTTGACCTACTGACCGAACATCTGCTCTCACACTTTGCAGACTTTAACCAACATAACGATACATCTGAAACGCTTGATCTAGCAGTAGCCCGGCCTATTGCTGTTGCTTTCTTTGAAGGATTTTTTGAAATTATTCGTCAGCAGTCCGATCCCAAGTTGATCCACAAAATGACTAAGCAATTCGTAACCGTAATGTTTATGGGTATACAGCAATTGATAGAGCCACATGGTCGTGTTTAAAAACGGCCTTTGGGCGTTTTTTTGTAAAAAGAGCGTTTCATGGTGTTAAATAATGTGAGATTCTAGGAGGAAGTTGATAGCTTTTCTGAACTTGTACATTTAGAAATTCTTAACGCGTAAGGAAGCAGATTTGGATAAGATGGAAACAGTGGAAGATGCTTCAGAGGGCAGCCGAGGAGTGAACGATACAGTTAAGTTCATCGTGTGAGATGGAAATAAGCTTTAGAGATTCTTAGGAAATATTCTGCGGTGTGTTACGTAGGAGCGGAGGTTTTCTATGCTTTAAAAATGAATGCGAGTTCACTTTTAAGAGAGGCGTTTCACTAACCTGAGAACAAACGTGTACTGAACATCGAAGTTATGACTGGAACAAATTGAACAACAGCAGCCGGAAACCTTTTTCGTAGATTTCTGGCTGCTGTTGTTCATAAGGTGCAAAGATCAGGGTATCCCTATTGGTAGTTCCCTGCTTCTAATAATTGGGCTAATTCTTCAACGTCTGCCGTAGGGGCTTGGCAGGCGAAATTCTGGCACACGTAGGCGGTTGCCCCGCCACCGAGCTCAATCTTGTCCTGCACCAGCGGAATGAGCTTGCGAACTTCCTCGCCTGCCGCTCCCGGCGGGTGAAGAATCAGCAGCGCATTCGGCAAATACTGCTGCTGCACCGTACGCAGCATGTCCTTCGTCTTGGGCTGCGACGGGTCGCCGGCGATGACGATTTCGCTGGCTTCGCCGTAAGCGAAATCGAGCGCGGCCAGCATCAGCGCGTGGCCCGGCGGGTAGTTCGCAACAGCTCCGGCGAACGCCTGGAGCTGTTCGTCAGCAGCCTGCGACAGCTTCGCGTCGTAGGTGAGCCTGGATAGCCGCAGCATATTCAGCGCGGCGACTGCATTACCCGACGGCATCGCGCCGTCGTAAATCTCTTTAGGGCGGGTCAGCAGCTGCTCGGCGTCGCTGCCGTAGAAGAACAGCCCGCCCTTCTCTTCGTCTCCGAAGAGGCAAAGCATCTCGGCGTTCAGCTGGATCGCTTCACGGAGAAAGCGCAGCTCGAACGTGGTCTGGTACAGCTCGATGAGACCCCAGACGAGGAACGCGTAGTCGTCCACGTAGCCGAGGAAAGCAGCTTCGCCATCGCGGTAGCGGGCGAGCAGCCGTCCGTCCTCGCGGCGCAGCTCCCGCAGGATAAAGTCCGCGGCTTTTGCGGCAGCTTCCGCGTAGATAGAGTTATCCAAGGCACGCGCAGCCTTGGACAAAGCCACGATCATCAGACCGTTCCACGCGGTCAGAATCTTATCATCCTTGCCCGGATGGACACGCAATTCGCGATGCGCGAACAGCTTACCACGGGCAGCCTCCACCCGCAGCTTCAGCTCCTCCAGAGGAATCTGCTTACGCTTCGCGAACGACTCCAGCGTCGTGTGAATTAAATTCGGGATATTATGCCCCTCAAAATTGCCCGACTCCGTAATATCAAACAACTCAGCATACAAATCGCCTTCGTCCACGCCAAGAACTACCTCTACTTCATCCGGCGTCCATACGTAGAACTTGCCTTCTTCGCCTTCTGAGTCGGCATCCTCCGCGGAATAGAACGCTCCACCTTCATCCGTCATATCCCTAAGGATATACGTAATAATTTGCTCAGCCACCTCAGCATATCTGGCATTCCCTGTCACTTGATACGCTTCAATATAAGTCATCATTAATAACGCGTTATCATAAAGCATCTTCTCAAAATGCGGTACGAGCCACTTTTCATCAACTGAATAACGTGAAAACCCAAAACCTACATGATCATACATCCCGCCACGATGCATGCCATCGAGCGTCTTCTCCACAATCTCAAGTGCACGCTCATTCCCTGTTTTCTTATAATATCGAAGTAAAAACGACAGATTGTGGGAAGTAGGAAACTTCGGCGAGCTGCCAAATCCCCCATAGGTAGAATCAAATTGCTGTTCATACAAACGAAACGCTTCATGCAGCGTCTCCTCTGATACCTCACCGCCACTATGATGCTCCAAAAGCCGGCTCGTCGTCTCTTGAATCACCTGTTCTCCAACTTCGCGTATCCGCTCAGCATCCTCTTTCCACTTAACATCTATTTGCGCTACGATTTCTACCATCCCCGCGCGATTATACTTGCGGCTTCGCGGGAAATAAGTTCCTGCGAAGAATGGCTTCTTCTCCGGCGTCATAAACACCGTAAGCGGCCATCCGCCTTGCCCCGTCATCGCTTGACAGACTGCCATATAAATATGGTCTATGTCGGGTCTCTCTTCTCTGTCTACTTTGATACAGATAAAATCCTTATTTAGCATAGCCGCTAACGCTTCGTCTTCGAAAGACTCGTGGGCCATGACGTGACACCAATGGCAGGTGCTATACCCAATAGATAAGAAAACAGGTTTATTTTCCTGCTTAGCTTTTTCAAAAGCTTCTTCTGACCAAGGGAACCAGTGAACTGGGTTGTATTGATGTTGAAGCAAGTATGGTGACTTTTCCTTGGCTAATCTATTGGGTTTATTGTTCGTTGTCACGGGGCACCACCTCCTTGGGTTTTGGATATATTTGTTTCGTATCGAGTTTAACATATCCTACAATAAAATAAAAAACATCCATTGAAGATAAAAGTTCACATACATCCTCCCTGAGTTTCAGCAAATAAACATAAAGCCTACAGAATTAATTCCATAGACTTCTTCAAATAATATAGACGAAAAAGCCGATTACCTTGGAGGTTCGACTTCTTCAAACGGTTTTCAAAATGAAATGATTTCTAATATTCAAATACTCCAAGATTTTGCAAAGAAATCATGTTGATAAGATTGACTTGATAATTGGGTTCCCATTTAAGGTCTTGATGTTTAAGTGTTTCTTCTTCAAATGTTTTTGTAGCGTGAAAGAAACTATCAGTTCTACTTTCTCCATTATTTTGATTGCTATAGAGATTGTAAATGAAGTAATAGAAAGTTTTTTTCAATTCTTCAAGTGGTAAAGTGTTAGCCAAACCAGAGTTTACAATATCATTACTGCTTGCAAATAAACTAATAGCTTTTCCATCTGCCAACATTTCATGAGCAATACTATCTTTGCTGATGTTTTTTGCATCTCCATTTTCAAACAAAGAAGCGGTGTAGTAATTTTTAGATAGTACGCTGTTCACGTTATCTTTAGTCATGATACTTCTTCTTGACTAAAGGATTCAAGTGGAGCTTTATCTTGACCACGTTCTGTAACTTTCGCTACTGTTCGCTTAAACTCTCCATATCCATTGAATACAAAGTCAACAATTCCAGTACCATTTTCTTTGGTAATGTTGGCGGCTGAGTAATCGCCTAGAACATTTGTTCCAACTTTAATATCGCCTTTTTGATTACCATAGAGACGATAGTTTTTAATGAACTTGAACTCTTTTCCAAGTCGTTCAACAACGTAACCATAATCATCCTTTTGATATTTCAGGCGATTTTCATTTTGGAGGCTTCTGAAATCTAAAGCTTCATCAGACCATTGAGGTACATCACCAAATGTTGGACTTGAAAAGCTTACTACGGGAACTGTACCTTGTTTGCTTAATTGATTTGTATATTCATCAAACTTTACAAAATAGCTTGATATTTCTCCTCTAGATAGAGGAAGTCGTGCAACTTTCCAAAGAGGTGTGATGTCAATTTTTACAGATTTTTCATCAAAAATAGAGTAAGCGCTCACTTCTTTCCGTAGTTCACTTTCACTATTCTTGAGGTTTGAATAGAAGTAATCTGTAAGAATAATGTCTTCACCAGAAACTCGGTCAAATTTACTCAAGTCTCTATTCGGTTGAACAAAACTCATTTTACTGGAGTAATTAAATGCAGGTACATCTTCAGATGTTCCAAAAATTTGAACACCTTGCAGTTTTCCCTTGTGGCTTGCGAAATCCACTTTCAGCTTACTGTAAACTCCAATTGCATCTTTAATGCCACCAACATCAACCAAAATAATATTTGTCTTGTTAAATTTGTTTACGTATTCTTTGATTGCGTTCAAGTCATCGTTGGAAACTTTATCTCCATTATAAACAAAGTAGTAATAATCGGCGTCAGCAAGTTCATTACTTCCTACAATTACTGTGCTTGTACCTGCTTCCCACTTCACTTCGATTCCAAGAGCTTCAGCAATAAATCGAACTGGAACTAGAGTACGTCCTTCAAAGACAGTTGCAGGAGCATCAAGCTTTACTGTTTTACCATTTGCAATAGCGGTTTCATTATTAATTTGAAGAACAACAGTTTTGTCTTCCTTTGTGCCTGTTACTGTTTGAGTGGAAGTATCCCAATTTACTTCAGCTCCAAGAGCTTCAAATATAGCTCGTAGTGGAACAAAAGTGTGACCATTAATCACTTGAGGGTTTACATCAAAAGACAGATGCTTACCATTAACAACAACGTTAATGACATTCACTTCAGCATTCACGGGCATTTGATACACACACGTTAACATAATGGTAACCAGAGTAATTGCGAATAGTTTGATTGATTTTAAAAACAAAATTAATCAGCTCCCTTAAAGAAATACAAAAAGGAAAGGGCTTATGCCCCTCCCATCAATCATCTTAGTTTATTACAATATTATTTATAACATTTCCATTAATAGTAACTAATTTGTATGTCCCTGCGACCAGCCCATTAGTTGGAACTACTGTCGGCGTATCGGCAAGGAGATTAATTTGTACTCCTTTTACCGCTACATCTCCAATAGCAACAGATTGCTCTACTAAATATACGACTGCATCTGAACTTGATGTAATCGATTTAGATCCATTTGGATTGGAAACAAGCAGTGTTTGAATTAGCGAAGATGTAAAATAATCTGAAATAATTTCTTCATTAATTGGACTTTCACTGACGGCGTTACGCAAAGCCCCAGCATTAATTTTAATTCTTGTTTGCTTTCCATAATAACCATCAGCAAAAGTTACTCCTAAAACCATACCTCCGTCTGTAAAGAGAACCTGATCCCCTTCTGCCAATGGATGAAACTCTTCTGCAGAATAAGTTGATACCGTCACAGATGATTTTAAAGCAGTTAGATCTGCTTGAACATACTTGTTTAATACCAACCCTACACTATTAATCCTATTTGACATTTTGTCCACAATTCTTAAAGGCTTTTCAGATGTATCCAGTATTCTAACATAGTTTGAAGTGGAAATGTTCCCAGCCAAATCAACCGCCACTATAACGTAAAGATTACCTAGAGTAGTGTCCAAAGAGTCAGTAGGAAAACTTACACTGATGCCAGCCTTCACATTCACTACTTTGCCGCCTGCCACTATACCATCATCCAGACTTCCAAGTTGATCGTATCCCGACATTACGAGATATATTTTTCCATTCTCATTAGATGTAGCATTCAGCCGTTCTCCCTGTGTAACTCTTGGTTGCGTGAATCCAGAGATCACAGGCGCTGTAGTATCTGGAGCTGGTTTTGGGCTAGGGTCTGGTTCTGTAGTTGAAGAACTTCCGTTTCCTCCGCCACTTACAGGTGGAGAACTTACATTACTTGCAGGTGTACTTTTTCCACCAATATTCACGGTGACATCACTTGGCACGTTATTGCCAATCTTAGTGTTGACAGGAGCGCTCTCCATTGTAATACCAGGGGAGTTAATAGTAGCAGTTTGAACTTTACCATTACCCGTAATGTTTGCTGCTGCGTTAAGTACAAGAGAAGTAATCAAAGCATCCTTACTTACATCCACTTGAGTGTTACCAGCATCTTTATCTACATTCATGTTTTTTACGCTTCCCAGTGGAATTTGAACGAAGATACTCTTAGCGAGTAAGTTTACTGTTTCAAAGGTACCAGCCAACTGAACCTTGGAATCTTTCGGGAGAGCAGAAGATAGCGTTACATTATCAATTGCTACTCCACTCTCCGATTCAATTCGAGCGTTTGATTGAATGTTGATTTCTTGTACGGCAGAATTACTTCCGCTAACCACAATACGTACATTACCACCAACCTTATCGACAATTACTGTGACCATCACTGCGTTTTCAAAATGAATACTATGCTCACCGCCACCTTTTACAGTGGTTGTTCCATGTACCTTAACATTCTTTAGGTATACGTCCCCTTCACCAACCCCAGCTCCAATAAGAAGATCACCTGTAATATCCATATTTTGGAGTGTAACTCCAGGAACGCTGATTACTACATCTTTACTTACCTTTTCTACTCCAGATTCAGGACCAAACGTTCCCGCATGGTCGTAGCTTTGAACTTTCGAACTAACAGCACGGTCAAGAATTACTGTCGCTTCAGCTCTTGTTAGTTTCTCATTAGGACCAAATGAATCCTTGTTGTAACCATTCATAAGTCCTGAATCAATCACTGCGCCAATTGAACCATTACTCCAACTAGGACTTTCAACTGTATCGGCGAATTTACTAGCAGATTCAGATGGTTTGAGTGAAAGCAGCTTGGACACCACTACTGCCATTTCTTGACGAGTAATGTTGTTGTTAGGCTTAAAAGTTCCATCTTCATATCCAGTAACATATCCAACCTTTTGTGCTTTTGTTATTTCGTCATAATACCAATCATTAGCTTGTACATCGCTGAAACTTATTTGAGATGTATCTTTAAATCCAAATGCGTGATTTGTGGAGGTAATCAATTCAGCCCTTGCAATAAAAGCATCCGGTTTAAAGGTTCCATCTTCGTAGCCTTTGACAAGCCCTCGTGTTACCCAATCTTTGATTTGCTTTTCAGCCCAATGTCCAGATATATCGTTAAATTTGTTTGTTTGGCTTGCATCGGCAAATGCTGTTGCCGGAATAGAAATACTCAAAATCAAAAGCGTGATAAGCAGTTTACTAACAAGGTTCTTCATTTTTTCCTCTCCTCATGATGTCATCAGTTAAATAAAGACGCCTTTCCCAAAAACAATCAACTATTCAGTAACAATGATTGGTGTCAACCCACCACTACCGCATTTAGGACAACTATTACCACAGCTAGAACAATAAACCTTGAAGCAATTCGTACATTTATACAATGTATCCAGATGTTGCTTCTCATCTCCACAGCTCGGGCAAGTTTTCATTGGACGATTTCTCCTTCCTTAAATTATTGTTCATAGAATCTTGGTGTTCCGTGTCGATTATTGTCATAAATTAACACCGATATTGTATCAAACTACCGCAACGTATTACGCTGTTGCAAACATAATTAACAAATAATAACCTTCCGAGTGTTTAGCGATTGTAAGAATGAAAAACCGCTCTATTCCTTTGCCGGAATAGAGCGGTAACTAACATCGACTGAATAAATTAATCCTTATACATTTCCATCATTTCCATAAGAAAATATTTCACTTTCTCCCTTAACCACAAAGGAGACAGCACTTCTACCCAATGTCGTTCCGAGAATATCCAAAATAACGCGCTCTCCCCATGAGAAACGGTACATTCGTATACCAACCATTCTTCTCCTCGATCAATTAATTGATGAACGGGAAACTTCGCCACGAAGTACGATTCAATAAAAGGCTGCATTTTTAGCCGTATCACTGTAGTCGATGCTCCGTAGTGCATAAAGAAAGAATGATTCGCAAACTCTCCAGGCTTGAAGTAGTCATTACCATGCTGTTGTACGGCAAATTGGTCGTCCAAAACTTCGTACTTGTCAAATTGATCAATACGAAAAATGTTTCCTTCCACTCGCTTTACTCCCATGGGTTCAGCAATCAAGTAAAAGTAACCTTCGTCGAATATAAGTGTGTAGGGACGTATGTCGTATTGCTGCGATACGTTATAGATCGTCGTATACGTGACCCGCATCGTTTGTTGTCTTATGATGCATTGAAAAGCAGTTTCAATAAATTCAAAGAGGGGTTTGTTAAGTATCGGCTTATAATGAAAGCGAAAACTGCTTGCAAATTTTTTTAGCCGCTGTTGAAGCTGTGGAGTAAATGATCTCACAATGAAATTCTCTACTTGTTGTACCTCATCGGCACTAAGAGCGCGACAGCCATACATGACCATTAAAACAGCTAACGCACTGCTGAATGTATTTCCTGCGCTCATATCGTCCAGACCGACTAATTTATAACTTTTTTTCGAACGGCTATATTGAATTTCTACAGGCTTATGCATGAGTTCATTACGAATGGTCGCAATGTCTTTTTTGATCGTTTCGGCATGCTTCTCATAGGTAGCGCATAACTCCTGTACGGAAAGCTCCTCGCCATCGAGCAGCCGCAACATAATTTGTACGACACGGCTTAATGAATTTATTGACTCCATATAAAGAACTCTCCGTCTTGTTATTTTAGAGCCGCTTTTTGGGAAATGACTTCTTTCATAACCTGCTCAGCATCGAATAGCCCCTGTTCGACTGATTTTTTACCACGGAGAATTGCCTCCATTTCTTTACTTAAAACTGGCTCAAAAGCACTTGCATTAGGAATGCGAGAGAGGTAACGATCTGCCAATAATTGTTTTGGAGCTGCTGCCTGAGCAGGATTTACTTTTAAAAATTGCGCGTAGCTATCTAATGTAGAAACACTTGTCCGCACAGGCAAATAGCCTGTTTGCTCCGCCCAGTATGCGCTATTTTCTTTGTTAAGTAAATATTTCATGTACATCCAAGCGCCAAGCTTCTGTGCATCGGTTCCTCCATGAAACATGGTGATGTTCGTACCTTGGACATAAGCAACCGACTTCTTGCCTTTAGGCAGGACAGCCGTTGACCACGAAAACTGATTTCCCACAGCTTTTCCAACGAATGGAATACCCGCAGATGAGCCAACATACATTGCGACATCACCACGTCCGAACGGAGTTGACATAAACTGATCTTCTCCAGCCAAACGAGCAGTTCCGTCATGCATCATGTCGCTTACGAAAGCAACACCTTCTCTTCCTTCGGGAGAATTAAAAGCAGGCTGCTGCGTTTTAACATTATAAAACTCGCCCCCAGCTTGCAGCACATAGTTGTAAAGCTCCAAAAATACGGAATTTTCAAATCCAGTTCCGACGATTTTCCCTTTTCCATCAGCTTTCACCTTAGTCAGCGTCCTGGATGCTTCTCTCCATTCGTCCCACGTTGTCGGAATGTTGACATGGCTTTCATCAAGCATCGTTTTATTATAAAACAGAACAGGTATGCTTTTGTTGAACGGAAGACTGTAGTAATTACCACCCCACTGATTTTCCTCACGAAATACAGGATAAATATCCTCCAGTTCCTGCTTTGTCCAACCTATCTTCGAATCTGTTATATACGGATTCAAATTTTCAACTATGCCAGCTTTAATCCACTCATCGTTCCAATCCGCATATGTTTGTGACAAAATCGGAGACTGGTTCGACTTTCCTGCGGCCATTAATTTTTGGTGTAAGTCCGAATAATTACCTTGATTGACAAGTGTGACGTGAACATTAGACTTTTGTGTATTGAAGTCAGTTGTCATCTTTTGCAACGATTTTTCCAAATCTCCGCTCATTGCATGCCAGAATGTAATTTCAACTGGTTGTTTTGACGTGTTTGAAATACTGTCCTTCGAACATGCTGATAAACAAAGTAAAATGATGACTACGGTTAGGACAAAAAGCTTTTTCATGATGTTGTCAAATCCTCCGATAATGGGCAAGTGTGTATGCTTGATTTAATTTTTCGATTGTCCTACTTGGGAAATGCCTTGAATAATATGTTTTTGGAGCCAAATATAAAGAACAATCATCGGTAGCACCGTTAATGTCGCGGCGGCCATCAAGAGCTCGTAAGAAGTACCCGTGTCTGTGCTGAACGCGAGCATCCCCGCTTGAATGGTTCGCATTTCCACCCTGTTGGTGACAAGGATCGGCCACAAGTAGGCGTTCCAGCAAGCAATTGTTTTCATGATCAACAAAGTGGTAAGGATAGGAGTCGTGAGAGGAACCATAATTCGCCATAAGTAAAAAAATGGTCTGATTCCATCGACACGGGCGGCATGATAATACTCAGAGGGTACAGACGAGAAGTGCTGGACAAGCAAGAACACAGAAAAAGCATTCGTCATCCACGGAATTATGAGCGCTTCATAATGATCGATCCACCCTAGATGGGAAATCGTCATGTAGTTAGGAATAAGCAGCAGTTCTTCGGGAACCATCATCGTGCCAATCATCAGCGCAAACAGTATTTTTTTACCGTAAAATTGCAGCCTAGAGAATGCAAACGCCGCCAAAGTCGTGATTAGCATTCCACCTAGTGTACTCGTTACTACGATGAACACACTATTGGCCAAAAATCTCAGGAAGGGGATCGCATTCCAAACTGTAACATAATTGCTCCATTCCAAATGAGTGGGCAGCCAAGTGAGCAGCATCGCTTCTCTGCTCGATTTCAGCGAAGTTGCAATCATCCAAATGAAAGGCATCAACATGATGATACCGCCTATGTACAATATGGTGTCGATCAGCCAACCCCCAGCCTTATCTCTCATCCCGCTTCATACTTCCTCTCAAATGTTACACTTCATCAATAAGACCTACTGTTTCCTGCGAAAAATCCATAATTGAACCATCGTTAAACCAAAAGTAATAACGAACAATACATATGCTGCCGCAGAAGCTATTCCATACTCCGATTCGCCATAAAATTTTCTAAATATGTAGAACACAACGGTCATTGCACTATCCATCGGCCCCGCTTTACCGCCATACAAAGCATAGACCTCATCAAATGTTTTGAATGCGTGAAGCATCGAAATGATGACAACGTAAAGAAGTGTTGGAGCCAATAACGGGAGTGTCACCCGAGTAAATCGCCGCCATCTTGTCACGCCGTCCACCCTCGCAGCCTTGTCATACTGAGGATGAATACTCTGTAATCCCACCCAAAAAAGAACAATATTATAGCCCAAACTGCGCCATATACTAAACATAATTAATGATGGAAGCGCCCATTGTGGTGTGGTGAGCCAGCCTATAGGCGAAATTCCGATCCAACCAAGCATCGCGTTGAGCACGCCATATTCCGTATGAAATATCCAACGCCATGTCATCGAAACTGCAATGACCGATGTAACGAGCGGAAGGAAATAAGCCGTTTGAATGAAACGGCGCATATGAAGCCGAGTATGTAAGCCATATGCGATGCCAAGCGAAGTAAAATCGATAAAGGTACGACAGTTATCACGATCACGAGCGTATTCTTCAAAGCATATATAAATTCAGGGTCTTGCAGGACGTAGATGAAATTATGAATCCCACGTTTGTATACGATGTCTTTGTAAAAATCGTAATGAACATACAGACTTACATCAAATGACTGAAAGATTGGATAAACGCAAAACACAGCTATGACGAGAAAAGCGGGAAATAAGTACAACCATGCATGTAAAGTGCTGCGCCAAGTCGGTTTCTCGTTCACAAGCTCACACCTGTAAATCGCATTTCAACAAGTGATGGCCATTCATTTAGCCGCTGTCCCGTTTTCGCATCAAACCAATGTAAGCGATCCTCTCGCACTCTAAGATGAACCTCTTGTCCTACGCGAATGTTTGCATCTCGTGAAACGATAACTCTGAATGTAAACTCAGCACAACGCACTTTGAGTAAAAAGTCCCGTCCTGTCATTTCCATAGAAATCACAAGACCAGATAGAAACGCTTCGTCAGGCTCACAAACTAGCCAATCTTCCGGCCTTATGCCTATTATGAACTGTTCAGATTGGACTTGAAGCAAGTTCATGGGAGGATGACCGACAAACTCGGCCACTCCTCGATTTTGGGGATGATCATATAATTGCTGCGGCGTACCAAATTGCAAAAGTCGCCCCTTAGACATGAGCATGACGTAATCCGAAATACTCAACGCCTCTTCTTGGTCATGAGTCACAAATAAAGTCGTGATGCCGAAGCGTTGCTGGATTTGACGGAGCTCTTCGCGCAATTCCAACCGAAGTTTAGCATCCACATTCGAAAACGGCTCATCAAGCAGAAGCAGCTTCGGCTGTTTAACAAGCGCACGTGCTATAGCTGCTCGTTGCTGCTGTCCACCCGATAGTTGCCTCGGCTTACGGTCAAGCAAATGCTTAATTTGCAGTATGTCTGCGAGATCGTCAATGCGCTGCTTTTTATCTGATTTAGACCACTTCTTCATCGTCAAGGGGAAGCCAATATTCTCGTATACAGTCATATGCGGGTAAAGAGAATAATTCTGAAACACCATACCGATTTCACGCTGCTCCGTTTTTATCGGATTCATGAGTTGTCCATCAAATCTGATTTCACCTGACAATGGTTGAATCAATCCCGCTAATGCAAGCAATGTCGTGCTTTTGCCGCACCCGCTTGGGCCAAGCAGCGAAACCAGAGCACCGCTTGGAATCGTCGCGGTGAGTTGATCGATAACAAGTTCATTGACATATGCTATATTTAATTGATCTATTTGAATCTCCAGTATGTTTCACCTCAGGTTGCCGTCTAAATTCGACTTAATTCCCGAAAATTTTATTATTATCCTATTATATCTAACACGCAAGGTTATGGATATACTGGCTTTAATCATTTTCAAAATAAATAAAGAGCCTGCAATTTATGCAAGCTCTGATTTTCATATTATGAACAGAATCGAAATGCCATTCCAAATTAACACCAGACTAATAATATCGATGTTCTAATAATTCCATATTGCTTCCAAGCAAGATGTTCCCTGCGACCTTCACAGAACTCGTGGGACAATGGTAGACGGTATCCTTCTATTTATAACCGAAATAAACATTCAAATGCACAATATTCACGCGAACATCTAATCATGCGCATTTGGTTCAGTATCAATTGAATTCCACATCTCAGCAGGAGTGTATAAATATGTGATGGGCATAAGCTTCAGCGATATCTTCCTTACTGTCTTTCATTTAAGATCAGTCACTTCCCATTGTAATGAGGAATAGTTCAAAGTCCTTGTTAATATCAGTTTTGATGAGTTGGCAACCCTTTTCTTCGTATTCTATTACGTCTAAATTGGTTTTGGCCAGACTAAAATGTTTCAGAATTAAGAAACTGGACAAAGGGAAGTCATGTGCATTCCAACATTTTTTAAACCCTACAATGCCATGCGTTTTAATGAGTATATCCAATTCTTTTACAACAACACTTACAAAATCAATAATGTTACAATCTGCATCTATCTCCAGCTTTGGCTCAAGTTTAAGATCAATATCCCTGTATGTTACAACTTTAATATGTAAAGTTCCTTCGCTTTGTCTCGTTAACGTCCATTGCGTACCAGATGGCTCTGCGTACCATTCAAAGGTGTTGGATGTTTTCAGTTCATCGTCAGGTACACAACTTGGAATTACACTTACCAATGCGTCTAAAAAATCGTTCAATGCATTTGTAATATAACTTGTTGTAAAGTAACAGGTATTTCCATCTTTTTCAATGAAACCATCAGCCCATCCTAATCCAGATAACCTATATTCAAAATTCAATTCCATCCCTCTCCCTAATGAAATCCAAGTTTTATTTAGTCAGTATCCGTTATACAAACCAGCCAAAGCCTACTCTTGTGTTCATCAAAAACAATCCAAGTAAAATCCCAAGCAATATCAAAGAACCAGTCGCTCCACGCTTTGTTCGTTGTAAAAACAAATGATTCCTTGTATCTATCTTCAAAAATAAAGTTACTTAAAATAGAGGTAATGTTTTTAGCTTCTTTTGAACTTCCTTCGAAGCTTCTATATGCGCCACCAGTACAGAGCTTTGAGGCAATCTCACCATCTAAAGTAAAAGCGCTGCTTCTGTTGAATACAGTCTCTTTATGAAAAGGAGCGATTACCTTCAACTGTGGTAATGCAGAAACAATATCGTAAGAAGACAGTAGATTCTCAAAATACCTTGTAAATTCACTCTCAATAATCGGCAACGTGTCGAACACATCAGTGTTATTTACCTGAAAACAAGAGAGAATTACACCACCATTAACATGAGTATAACTAAGTGACCGAATTATTTCGTCAACAATAGCTGAATCGAGACTCATAAGTTTAAATGTATTATGCTGCTATAAAATTAACGCTCTCCTTTAACATTAAAATTGCTCCTTCATGGAACTAGTCCCACCATGCGTACAAATATTCATCCGTTTCAAGTTCATCTGCTTTTACACAGAACGCGATGAAATCTTGTTTCAACTGTTGAGTTATATGTTTCTTTGGTACAAAAAGCGCATCTAAAGACACTCTATAATCTATACGCAAAGGGCTAGTGACATAACCCTTAGCCATTACGTGAGGGAATCGAGCCATGAATCCATATATCTGTTCTATGCTAGGGGAACTATTGTGGCTCTCAATTGGATCAATAAATTTATTTTCAATTAATTGTTTTAAGATGCTAACATCAATGAAATCGAATCGTCTAATACTTCCTGAACCCCTTTTAAAAATCCATTCACCAGAAATTCCTAACAGCTTATCCCTGTTTTCATAATTCATGTTGAAGCTGAAATCACCCATCATTACTTCCTCCAAGTAAATCAAATCTACGTTTTGTGAAATATCAACTAAAACAAAACTATTAAATCCCAATATCATATAACTTCAC
Organism: Paenibacillus sp. N3.4; assembly: GCF_008017805.1. GTDB lineage: Bacteria > Bacillota > Bacilli > Paenibacillales > NBRC-103111 > Paenibacillus_E. Next base: position 34,339 of record NZ_VRTT01000006.1, read on the forward strand.
ATTAGGGCTTTGAATTTTAATATTTGAGCCAATTTGATAAGGTAAGCCTTCTGTCTCAATTGGTACTATACTATGACCAAGGCGCAAAACTGTGTAACCATCTTCATCTACAGATTCCAACGTGCCATAAAGGGAAACCAATTCCCCCATTGCTTCAATCTTATTTAGATTACTTTCAATTTTCACAATATCTTCTACCCACTTTAGAATACCTTGTATATCGATTTCTACAAAATATTCCTTATTCGGTATTGGTCTATTACCAATATATGTGGCAATGCCTTCACCATATGGAGAATCAAATCTTACAATGAATCCTTCATCAACTTCTTTATCTATAGTTATTATGCAAACTTTCATGGAGGTTATCACCTATTTTTCATCAAAATTGCTCTTTTGTTTAGTCACCTGCAACGTGAATCTGTTCAACGTTTGGATTGCTAAGGAAACTAATAAGTAGTTTCAATTCTTCAAGCATCTGTTCATCACGAACAAATAACTTTATTTGCTCCAAACAATATATAAATTCGTTAATACCTGCTCTGTCAAAGGTAATGTCTGTTTTGTAGTAGTCCCTTAGTTCTCTTAACAATTGGTAACTCGCCCACTGGTTGTTCTCAATATACATCGCCTCATGCAAGGTATATGATATATTAATAACTCCTAACTGTTCCCTCTGCCTTCCGTACAAAACTACATCTAATCCCATCTACAACAACTCCAACTATAGAATCGTCCTATTAATTACTAAGCTAGTTGAACTGCTATGAATTCCTTAGCAACAACATATGAATCCCCAAATATAAAAACTCTATATTCATCATTCTTAACACTTCTAGATGGCAATAATAATATTTTTAAGCCAAAACTTTCTAACACCCTAACATACTCCTTAACCAGACACTCTGGGGCTTTGACAAGTAATCCTGTATTAAACGATAACAGCCAATCTATCTTCCCATTAATACAAGTACCGAAGGGTATTAAACCACTTGTATTATCTCTATGTGCTAAATAAAATCGAAATTAATAATCCCCCACCTAATATTACATTAATTAGAAGAAACATCTAAAATACATTTCTTTGCAGTGTAACTCACCTCAGATTTTGTTTAAAAGCTCAATTACATCCCATAAATATCATACCATATTATTACAATTACCCTTAGGATATTTCATTGATTTAGCTAAGATGATTGACTTCTGAATAAGGCAAAAGGACTGCTCTATTCAGTTTTTAATACATTAGATAATAAATTATCAAATATAGAATTATCTAATGGTTGATTCCTTTAATGTACTCAAATACGTTAGATAATTAATATTAAAAATTAGAAATGCAAATAAAAGCCTTATTTCATCCGATAAGGAGATCAAAAGATTTTTCGAATTTAAACTCTTTCTAAATGTTAAATAACTTTTCTGAGTAACATTCTTTGAAAAAGAAGAAACGACTGGAGGCATGTGGGTGACTGGTTTGAACTTACTTCCGTTGCCAAGAGAACTTCATAATTATTTATTAAAATAAAGGTAATCATCCCGCCGCTTATACCCTCCGAGCGGTTATTTGCGTTGTAAAAAGAAACCGCCAAGCGATAGTCGCAAGGCGGTTGGTTTAGAGAAATATAGCTTATTGGGTTCCTTGAGCTATTATACCACCAGAAAAAGGGTCAATTTCAACCCAGTGTAGTTTAAAATCAGCTCTCCAATACTCTTTTTTAGTATTGTAGTTATGATATGCTCTTAAGTAAACTTTACTATCATGTTCACTTTTGCTTAATACTGATCTTGCTTTTTCAATAGCTTCCTTACTATCGATTTGCCAATCATTAAAGTCAATCTTCCCCGGATTAACTCTATCTTCACTACCCAAACATTCTATCTGATTCAGAATATGCTTTTCAGTATTTATTTGTAAACTGAAAAATCAAAAGATTTATTTGATTGTTGAGTCTCCACAAATGTTATTCTTACATCTCCTTCCTCTAAACTATTAAGTGACATAGTAATTTCACCTATATTGTAAGTGTTATTTTTGCCTACATACTTATCAACATAACTCTTAGAAAAATAAATTAGTTCTTTTGCTGTCCTTAATTCGTTTGGGACAGCCACGTTCAAATTCTTGGAACATCTAAATCTTTGAAAAGCTACCATTGAAGCAATTATTACTACAATTATAAGCAATACCACTCCAAACCATCTAACTCTCGTTCTCAAGTTTCATCACCACTATTTCAACAAAAATTGTACATATTCTAGGTAACTAGTGATTGCTGCTCCATAATGATTTCCCTTTTCTATAGCCACCGCATTGGACATTGTCGAATTGTAATATGGTACAACATTTAACCATTGCTCTTTAGGCAATTCATCACCACGACCTTCACTCTCCCATGCCTCACTTGCAGTTGTTGCAAATATTGCTCCTAATCCTACAGAAAATCCTCGTCCTGTTAAATAAGTAGTTGCATTCGCAACATTATCTGGTGGTGACTTAGTACCTTGATCTCTAAAAATAATAGCACCAATTATATATGAGGGGATTCCATATGTAGCACCAGTATTATTAATAGCATTTTTATTGTTGTCTAAAGCGCTAAGAGGGTCATTAAAGACGCCAGTATACGCAAGTTTACCTATATTGTATAAACCTACATTAGATATATCATCCAATAACAATTTTGTTAACTGCATCTTAGCATATATATTATCCTCTATATAATGTGAACCATTAATATCATCTTTAACACTAACGCCTTCTAAGCCACCATTAGAATCCCCAGTATGTCCAATTTTACCATCAGAAGAAGTACAATAATGTCCCGTAGGGTCAAACACGGAAGTGTACTGCTGCCAACTTTTTTTGTCCTTCCTCGCTTGTTTCAAATCATTTTCCTCCTTTTGAACTTGGAATATACGGCTCTACCACAACAATTGAAGCGTTTTCAATTGTTGAAATGGTATTCCCTAATTTTTACCATTTCGCAATTCATGAAACAAGGCAATATTTTTAGTTAATTGAAAATTTCTTTACTAATCTGTCTGTCATCCATCCACCGCCGAGCGACTCAATCCAATCTTCCAGTGTACTTTATTTCAATGTGACATTTAAATCGAAAATAAAAAAATAAGCCGACCATAAGGCAGGCATCCATTTCTTGATAAAAAAATAAATAAACATAAATGTAGTTGTTAAAGAAAGTCTTTGTAGTAACCAAATTAACAGCTTAAGCTTCCTGTCCAAGATCCTGCGAATACCTAACTGCTAACCGGTAAACCTACCGAATCTACACGCTGATCCACAAAAGATCTTGCCTGTCGGGCTTCCCGAAACACCAACAATCCGATGAACAAAGACGTAACGCCAATAATGATTAGCAATGCTCCCATCTCCATGCTGTAGGCAGTTAGTGCCCCATTCCGAAACGCCATTCCGCGAATTAATCGGTTGAGCCAGTTCATCGGCAACGCCCAAGCAGTGACTTGAAAAAATGTTGGAAACGCAAGCGGGGTCAGCTGAATTCCGGTAGCAAGGAACGACGGGTATAATACAATACTTGTACGTGAACTAACTTTGGACACATCTTTAGCAGAATACCCGATTAACATCCCCATGAGCGACAAGGCAAAAGAATAAACTAGCAATGGGATAATAAAAAGATAAGGCTCCGCTTCAAACCGCATGTTCCCTACTTGCTTTAATAATCCATAGCTTAGGAGTAACGAGAATGTACTCAAAACAGCGTAGGGCACACTGCGAATCCAAAACTGTGCAGGCGAATTGCCGTTTGCAAACAGCTTCCCCTCTTTTCGGAGACGAGGTGCAATGGATCCTGCTGCGCTAGTTGTTATCATGAGCACGATGATATTCACAAATCCCAGAACCATGAAACCGACATAACTTGTCGTCGGATTAAACAACATTCGCTGCCCGAGAGATAACGGAGATATAAGCCCTTTGGCAGTTTCCGCATCCATCCCACTTTGCCCTAGACGTGTCATGGAAAGAGTCATATTTTCTGTTGTGATAATCTCCTGAATTGCGGTTCGGATACCCATTAGCCCTGAGGGCATCGTGTTATCCATTAGAATCCCGATATTCGATGACTTCCCTTGCTGCTTAAGCAACTCCAGTTGATTGGGAAGCATAATGACCGCTACAGCCTGCTCGTTTGCCAGCAATGTTTCGGGATCCATGCGGTTGGCGAATACATTCGTGACCTTCATATATTGGGACGCATTTATTTTAGAAATCAATTGCCGAGAATAAGAACTGTGGTCCTCGTCAATCACAACAACCGGTGATTTGCTGATTTGGTTTTTCGAAAACATCAAACCAAAAAACAACGCCGCAATTAGCGGTCCGATAAAGATAGCAAGAAGAAATTTGCTGCCCGCTACATACTTCCACTCCTCAATCAATGATTTCATCGAGATCCACCTCCGCAGTCATACCCGGAAGGAGACCAGTGTTTGAGTCCACGGATATTCTGACAAGAAACATGCTTAAATCTGCTTGCCCTCTCTCACGTGTCATACGCAAGCTCGCAAACTGTGGGGCAGCCGAAATCGAAGCGACAACTCCATCGACTTGTGCAGGACGATTCAGATACGGAAAATGGACATTGACGCTCTTATTGACCTTAAGCTTTTGAATTTGATCTTCTTGTACATAGAGATCTGCATAATAGACAGTCTTTTGCACAACCGCAACCGGCATCCCTTGTGCGAGTTGATCTCCCGGTTTTACCGCGATTCTGCTAACCAATCCGTCATCCGGCGAAAGCACATCCACTTCGCTTCCTTCAGATGATTTAACCTTGAATAGAGCCTCTCCCTTTTTGACGGAATCGCCTACAACTGGGTTAACCTTGACGATTGTCCCTGGACTTTTGTCATACACGATTGTCTTTTGCTCCGCCTCAAGCACACCTTGTTTTCTGCTCTCTGCCTGACTGACTGCGTCCTTACCTTTAGCAGCCAGAAGAGAACCTCCTGCTATAACCACTACCGCAATTCCAACATACAATCCTACTTTAAGTTTCATTGTTCTGTCTCTCCCTCTCCATGAATATTTCTAAACATTCTGCGATTTGAATCTAGTCCACATTAAAATATGATGAACATAATATATTATAATCATCATATTTTAAAATAGTCAATAGCTCCACTTATTCTTTCTTGTGACTAACGGTTGCAAAAGGAAAATTGACACGCTTTATTATGATGAATATAATATTTTAAAGATGGATTTATGAGTGAAGGAGTGATTGCATGCCTTATCCAGAAGGTCATAAGATCAAAGTTCGAGGCAAGATTATCGAAAGTGCTGCCCAAGCTTTTCGTACGAATGGTATTCGCGACATAAGCGTCCCTTTCATTATGAAAGGAGCCGGCCTGACTCATGGAGGGTTCTATGCACACTTTGACAATAAAGAACAACTGGTCGCCGAAGCCTGCCGGTATGCCATCAGCGATACGATTGCACTCCTGCAGGAAGCCGCAGAGCAGAAGAAGCAAGGACCAAAAATCAATGCAGTCATTGATTACTATCTAAGCCCGTATCACCGTGACATGACAGAGATGGGCTGCATTCTACCTGCTCTTTCCGGCGAAATATCCCGATCTTCAGAGGAGGTTCGTCAGGTCTTCACCCAAGAGCTGGAGCGGATGATTGATTTTATCTCCAATTTGGCGGAAGTCGATAATTCTGTTGGCAGTGCTTTGCTTAGCATCATGGTCGGAACGCTAGTACTGTCGCGATCTGTTAGTGATTCCAAGCTAAGTGACAGCCTCCTATCGGCAGGCAAGCAGCATGCCAAAGATCTAATAAGTACTGATCTTGTCCAATCCTAAAAAAAAGCCAAAATCCATACATTTTCTGGGATAACTTTCATTGATGATGGACATTCTCATAAGTAAATGTTCCTCCTGTGTAAAGCGATGTCGCTGGAGCCTTCATTCGCTGAGGATCAAGTGGCCTATTGGGGGCAAAGCCCCCGATGAAACGTGTGGGGCAGCCTTTCGAAATCGCCCCTAGTTATGTATATTTATGTGCTTGTATCACTAATCTACATATGAAGATGGAGCTATACGAAATGATAAGTACAATCGTGAAATTTATCAATAATAATGGGATTGTATGGAAAGCTCCTTTAGCTGCAGCACTGTCATGGGAGCTTGCGAAGTGGGCTGGATCTGACCATCCTTACTTGGCCCCGCTTACAGTCATATTGACCATCCAGATAACAATTGACAAATCCATCCGATTTGCATGGCAGCGCACCATAGGTACGATTGTTGGCGTCCTTTTCACTGCGTCAATAGCCCCTTATCTTGGTTTAAACGGTTGGAGTATCGGACTACTTCTCTTTGTTGGGGCAGCCATCGTTAAGTGGTTGAAATTGGATCATGCTATGATGGTACAAGTTACGCTTAGCATATTATTGGTGATGTTCTTTCAGAGCAAGATGCCCAGTTATCCCCTTGATCGCATTCGCGATACCGTTATCGGAGCTGCCGTTGCTTTACTGATCCATATACTGATATTTCCACCCGATTCCATTAAAAAGGCCAAAAAAAAGATGATCTGTTTCGCAGACCATCTGACCGAACATTTTTTTAACACCGCACTATGGGTTGAACAAGGTTGCTCCTCGAGTGAAGCTCAAACTATGAATACAGAATTGCAAACATTATTTCAGGAACTTCATCAAGCGACAACCGAATTGGATAAGGCGGAACAAAGTCTGCGTTACAATCCTCTCGCCCCAAAAAAACGCAATTCCTTGGATCAGCTTGCCCGGCAATTGAATCAACTCGGTTTAGGCTATGCTAATCTTGCTGATATGACCCGTATACTTACAAAATGGACAGAAAGCAGCGTTTTTACAAAAGTGGATCAACGGATTTGGGCCGATCATTTGAAATCGTTAGCGTCGCTTGTAAAGGAATGGAAAAGAGTGTTGGATGAGCCGGCCACAGGCACCTTTGTTTCGAATGTCCCCGATCTGGAAATAAAAACACCTTCCCATTTGGAGAACTATCTATACCCGCTTGCTTTATATATGAACGCCGAACAAGTTATTCAGGATTTCCAAAAATTTGATTTTTCCAATAAAGATCTGTAGTCTTCCCTAGTATCACATCCATGAACAAGTCCGGAATTGCGAAGTCGATATAAATTCCCGCTTCATCCTTTAGGATATCCCTTCCAATTCTGCCCCTCCTCAACTCCCAAAGGATGTTGGTTTTCCATCGTTATTCGGCGTAAAGACAGTCTTCACCGCATGGTGAATTTCTTCATAGGACGTACACCTACAAATGTTGGATTCCAACCACAGCCTAATCGTTTCTTCATTTGCATCCGGATGTACATTCCACAATCCGTGACAGTTCATAATAAAACCGGGAGTGCAGTATCCGCATTGGAACGCCTGCTTTTGAACAAAAGCTTGCTGAACCGGTGAATTTATCAAACCCTCGATCGTTGTTATGTGCTGTCCATCGGCTTCCACGGTGAGCATAAGACACGACTTCATAGGCAGGCCGTTTACTAATATCGTACAAGTGCCGCAATCGCCGTTGTCGCAACCAGACTTACTTCCCGTTAGTCCGAAACTATCCCGAAGAGTATATAGCAGTATATCCGCAGCCCTTACCCGAATCATTCGCGGTTCACCGTTAACTCGGAAATTCACCGGATAAAGAGAGGTATCGTATGATATCATGCCTCACCTTCCTTCCAATATGTTCACAGTGTCTGCCATCGTTTGTTTAAGTACAAATTTCCTATAAGCGGCGGATCCTTCCGCATTCGTCAGCACCGGAGCAGGAAGCTTACCGATCGCCTGTTCAATTCTTGCCGCTAAGGGCATCGTGGTGTCGTTCAACACCTGTTCGATTTCAATAGATCGAAAAGGGAATGCACAAACGCCGCTATATGCTGTACGAATCTGCCTATCTTTCTTAAGAGCAGCCACAGTTACAAGCGGATAGCCGACATTTCCAATCTGTCGTTTTTTGAAATGAATAAATGGCAACGATAAATATCCACGGTCTGTAATAATTTGCACAAGAAATTCTCCTTTCTCCAATCTCAATCGTTGTATGAAAACATCATGTATACTAACCGCTCTCATCCCTTGCGCTCCTGCAATAACTATGCGGCTATTCGCCAACAACAGTGGGAGCACAGTTTCTCTATAATAAATTTTGCCGCAAATGTTCCCCCCGAGCGTGATTTTATTTCGGGCCGTTTGATCGGCAACTCCTCGTGCCGTTTCGCTAAGCAGCGGGAACGGGTTAGCCGCGGATAAAGCTGATAAAGTGACGCAAGATCCAATAACTAGGTTATTCATTTGGAATTCAATTACGTTGCACTCTGGAATAGCCTTTAAATCGATGACAGCTCCCGGGTGAATGGTGTCCACACGAGCCCATGTGATCATTTCCGTTCCACCGGAAAAATACATCGGGTTTTTCCCCTGCGCAAACAGATGTCGAAATAATTCTACTGCCTTTTGAACGGAAGATGGTTTATAATACTCAAAATCAAATGGAATCATGGACCGTCCTCCAGATCAATTCGGGCGTCAGAGGCAATTGATTGAATTCTACTCCCGCAGCGATCGATAGACTGTTTGCCAATGCCGCAGGCATGCCAATCAAGCCATGCTCACCAATTCCGCGCAATCCGTAAGGCGCTTCCAAATGAGGAGTCTCGACGAATTCAACAAAGTACTCCGGCTGTTCTCCATATCGAATCAATTTATAAGTTCGAAATTGCGGATTTAATATAGCGCCACTGTTATCGAACAGAAATGCCTCCCGACTAGCAAAACTCAATCCCATACTCATAGCTCCCGTGATTTGACTACGGGCGAATTCCGGATTAATCACCTTACCAGCATCCATGACCGTTGCGGCCTTAACAATTTTATAGATATATTCTTTTGTATTCAATTCCACTTCAACCGCCTGTGCGCCAACCGTCCACTCTGGACCGGAATTTCCTTTACCGGTTTCAGGATCTAATAATGTTAAATTACGCATCGTGTAACTCCCGCGCCCGATTACCTGACCACCGATCGTATTTCCATTTGGGAATTTATAACCGTTGGCGATTTTTTCAATCTCTATCCCCTTATCGGAACTACCTTTCAAGAAAACCCTCCCTCCTCCGAAATCCAACTCGGCAGGAGAGCATTCCAGCACAATTGAAGCTAAGTTTATTAGCTGTACAATGGCATCATCAGCCGCTTTCAAGACTGCATTGCCAACTAAAAAGGTACTGCGGCTCGCAACCGTTTTCCAATGCTGGGGATCGGTTTCGGTATTTACTTCCGTAGAAATATGTATCATCCGGTCATCAATCCGCAACCGTTCAGCCAAAATTTGAGTAAGTGCTGTCCTCGTTCCTTGACCGATTTCCACTGCCCCGCACAGCAGATTGACGCTTCCATCGGAATTAAATACAACAACGGCTCCCGCACCAGCATCTGTTGGTGTATTCGAATTTTTCCAGAAACAGCATACCCCTTTCGCCTTAATGAGGTGGCCTTCGATCTTCATTCTAGGGCTGTCGTCCCAATCCATTAATGTTTTCAATTTTGCAATGCACATGGGAAGATCGCCCAAGTTACTTCTATCCAGTAAGGTTTGAGTAGGGGACGTGTCCCCTGGTCCAATCGCATTATGAAAACGAAATTCTAAAGGATCCATGCCCACTTGATCTGCCAATATATCCATTGCTCTTTCCATGGCGAACGTCAGTTCCGGATGGCCGAATCCTCGAAACGAAGTTGAATAGGGGTGGTTGGTATACATGCATAAAGAGTCACAATAAACGTTATCGATTCGATAAGGACCGGTGCAATCTGTGGCCCCCGCCAAGCTCATGACTGCTCCCCGATCGGAATAAGCTCCGCCATCAAATAGATGCAGGATTTCTGCAGCCATAATTTTCCCATCATGGGTACAGCCAAGTTTGATTTTGGCATCCAATCCAATATGGACAGGAGAAGAGATCATGTCCAGTTCCCTTGAATTAACCAATTTTACAGCTCTTCCACCAACCGCACTGGAAGCCATGAAAGCAAGATATTCCATCTGAATCGCAGCTTTTCCACCGAAACTTCCCCCGACCATAGGCGTATGAACGATGACTTTCTGAAGCGGAATATGAAAGGATTGACTGATTGCCTTTCGGATGACATAGGGTGATTGTGAAGCAGAATGGATAATCGTTTTTCCGTCTGGTAATATCTCCACCATACAGCACCGCATTTCCATCGCGGCGTGGTCCGATTGCGGTGAAGAAATATGGACTTCAATTGTATATTCGCTGTTCCTCCATCCAACTTCCATATTTCCCTTGCGAATTTTGGTTCGGTTAGCTATGTTTGTTCCCGGTTCCGGGTAAACCTCTTCGTGCCGCTTGTATGTGTCAAGATGCTCATGAATGAGCGGAGCATCTTTCCGATAGGCCTCACTTGGGGAATTGACGACCGGTAAAAGCTCATAATCCACTTTGATTTGGAGAGCCGCCATCTCTGCAATATATTCCTGTTCCGCGACAATAAGAGCGACAGGCTCGCCATAATATCTCACTTTGTCCATTGCGATTGGCGGTCGGTCTTCCAGCGGTGACCCGGTCAAAATCGGATAGTATTCTCCGGTTATGACAGCTCGTACGCCCGTTATTTTCCAGGCCTCAGACGAATCAATTGATTTTATACGGGCATGAGCATGAGGGCTGACAACTAGTTTGGCATGTAAAAGACCCGGTCTTGAAACATCATTCATATACTTGGTTTTCCCTGTAACTTTTTCCCATGTTTCTTTTCTCGGAACGCTTTTTCCGACGGATTGACCGATCATGGTCCCTCCTTTTCGAATAACCTCTCGGCATTCGCCGAGGCAGATGGGAGATGGACTTTCTTGAGCTCTTAAAATTGCCTTCCTCCTATTGTTCAGGAGGGGTTATTCATTTCAACCGTGAATTGCATCTAATTCTCCATTACCTATATATATACGGAACTATTTGTCCGTATTATCAAATACACAGGAAATAAACGTACACACAACAAAATAAGGAATCCAAAAACTGGGTACATGGAGTCTTTTCCGATTTACTTAGCTGTTCATAGATATTGAAGATCATTTGCAGAGCCGCTGTACCGGAATGCAGTCCATTCGTTTGTAGCTAATGCTGAATATATTTAGTGAAAATGTTCCATGCTACATTTCAAAGGAGTGATTTTATGGGACATACAAATGAGCAAGAACCAACAATTGCCCCAGGCATGAATACCCACGATCCGCTTGAAGAAAAGGCAACAGAAGAAGAAATTGAGAAGGATGAATCCACTTCGGTTACTCGTCTATATTTAGATCGAACACCTGAAGATTGATCCTGCGTGGTCAGTCCCTCTTTAAGAAACTCCCCCTGCGTTTAGCAGGGGCAATGATTCTTATCCTCTTGGGAAGATTCACTTTCTATTGATTCGCATTCCTTTTCCTTCATACCCCTCAGATTCAGTTACAGCTGAATATTTTTCCACTATTTGCAAATAATATCTTGGTATAATTCCAAATCGAAGAGGAGAAAACAGATCATGAAGCATATAGTTCGAGATCATGTAGCAAAAGAAGCAGGTATATCCGAATTCCAAGCTGAAAAAGCAGTGGAAGCGGTCGTTGATTATTTCAAAACAAGACTTAATGTAGAAACTAACAATGAAATACAAGGCGCCTTATTTGGCGAAGATCGTCACGAATAACTCCCGTAAGCGATAATTTGTAAACCTGTTCTATAAAGCCCCATTTTAAGGGCTTTTTTGTTGTGCGTATATGGACGTGACACCATTGACATTTAATGTTGGTCATTTGTCAAGTGACAGCAGAAAAGCCGGTTTTTCCCTATTATAAGGAACACCGGCTTTCATGTCGTTTCTACTCTTTTCCTATATACTTATCCATAAAGCGATCTACTCTTTGGAAATATTCAGTGGGGTAATGATTGATGGCATCGATGTGCTCCGTATTATGCGGGTACCATGCTTCTGCATTTGGGTCATCTTTTAATGACTCCCAAATTGCTTCTGAATTTTTATAACTAATTTGCTGATCTCCAGTTCCATGAATCAGCATAACTGGCTTGTCTTTCATCTTCTTTGCTGCATCCATAGGAGATACGGAATCAAGATCAACCTTTAAGACCCATTTACCCACCCATATCGATGTATAACTAAATGGAAAAGAAGGTAAACCTGAAAAGAAGGGCAAACCCTCTCTTAGAAATAGACCTGCATTACGAAAAGAACTATCTGCAACTACAGCTTTGATGTCAGCACTTTCACTTGTGGCTAGCAAAGAAGTAGCAGCACCCATTGAAAAGCCAATAACTCCAATGTTATCACCAGCATGGTCTCTGGATTTTATATAGCTTACAGCTCCAAGCAAATCATTTTTTTCATTGAGGCCAAGTGTAATCATATTACCATCGGAATTACCTTGCGAACTGAGGTCAAATGCCAATACATTATAGCCTTTCGGAACGAAATGCTCTACTAACTTTTTGGTCCGCCCTTTGACTAAACGATTGCTTGTATATCCATGGACGACAATAATCGTCTTATCACTTGCCTTATTGGAAAGACCATTTGCATGAAAGAAGGAACCTCTAATCGTATTATCATTTTTCAAGCTCTTGAACTCAACCTCTTCGTAGGGAGTTTTATCGATATTCAAGTCGTAGCTGACATTCGTGTCTCTAGGATGGTGCAGCAAGGTATCCATTACTTTATAGGATATAAAAAATACTAAACCCACCACAAGCAATAGCACGATCCCTAGGATCAAAAAAATTTTCCTCCGTTTTTTCGAACGAACGTTTAATGTCAAATTTGGTTGTAATGATGTTTCACTCATTCAGATTCCCTCGCTTTTTCTTTAGGTTGTGTGGGTGCGAACAAATATAAGGCATGCTCCTTCAAATTTCCCCACTCGGGGTGATGAATAATACTTTCTCCAAGAGTTAAGCCTATCCCATTTAAGAAAGAGATATAGGCACGAGAGATCATTGCTGGTGAAAAGTTTTTGTTGAATTCTCCCATTAACTGTCCCTTGGCATAGACGCATTCGATAGTATCTGTCATTACTTTTGTACTTTCAAGGACCTTCTGTGTAAGTTCAGGAAATCTTATCCGTTGTCCTAAGACATATTGAACAAGCCGCAATTCATTTGTATAGCAATAGATATGATTGAATTGTACTTCTACCATGTTCTTAATTAATACGCCCGGCGTCCCCTCTTGTTTTAGACAAGCAAGCGACTTCACCTGAATATCAGCAAGCGGCTCAAGGACAGCGGCGTAGAATAAGGCTTCTTTGCTTGGGAAATATTGAAAAATGGTTCCAGCAGTCACTCCCACACTCTGCGCAATGAGAGCCGTTGTGGTATTAGAATATCCATTTTCTGCGAACAGGACAACGGCTTCTTTTAGGATACAGCTACGCCGCTCCTGTCTTTTTTCTTCATTGATTGGTCTTGCCAAATTCATTCCCACTCTCTGCAATTAATTAATTGAACGTTCATTTAATTAATAGTATATCTCTAATTACTAATAATAGCAAGAGTGCATTCATCTACTCATGAGTAGGATGAAACTTCACAAATAAAAACAAGCCAGAGCGCTGCCCAACATGCGCTCCGACTTGTTTCTTATATTACTTTGTACGAGTACACGCTCCGACTTCTTTAAGTATTTCAACAGATTTCCCTAAGGTATCTTTGTGATAGACCTCCTTACTTCTAAGGTACTAGAAAGGTTGTCCTAATGGAAAAAATGTAAATCCAAAGTCGATATTAAAACCAATCGGTCAATCAAACAAACACATTCATCAAAAATTATGCCTTTGAGTCATGTTGCCCTTGCCCAAAAATCCGCAACAAAAGAGATGCCATAATCAAGGCATCTCTAAGTCGTATCATTCAGGCAATTTCTTAAGATGAGTTAAAATAAAATATTCTGAGCATAGTGCCCGTCTTGCTGTACTACTCTTTCCCACAAAATCCACATTAACAAAATTTTGGATTCCTGTTCGATGGTTCAGCACCATTTTGATCGGATACCACCGGATTGACTATGCGTACGACGGTAAAAAGAGTATCGAGCAGAACAAATCCCACATACAATCCGTGGTTTAGACATTTGAACCTGAAGTTTTATCAAATAACCAACATCAAGCAATGGAATGTCTTGCATGGAAAATTGTGTGTCTGATCAGACACGTCTTGTTAAAAAAAGAAAAATGGCAAGAAAAATAATAAAGCAATGGATGACCACAATAGAGGGTTAAAAAATCCGCCATAACCCCAAGCAGATGTTTGTGCCTTGTTATTTAATGCTTTTAGCTCTTTCTTTACTACATCAGGTTTTGTTGAAAGAACTGTGGCATTGGTATAACCCTGGTTGATAAATAATCCATGCTGTGAAATGTCGCTTAACGTTCCTGTAATCTGAGTGCCATCATGAAGAACTGCACATATTTGTTTTCCGATGTAGGGTCTGCATGATTCTGCACTTATTGGATAGATGGGTTGCATCTTGGTTTCCTCCTCTTATAAATCATATCAGCAAATTACAGCTTACATTTTAATATCGCTAAATAAAGGCCTGATTCATTGAATCACGTCAAATCCAAACCTCATCATTGACCTCATAAATTGTTTCTTCCGCTCTGAGGTCGCAGTTGATTTCATCTTCTAACACCTCCTACTATAACAAGTCTCTTCATTTTATGGAGGTGATCAGCATCATGACGTAGACAAGAATGTATAATTCAAAAATTGTACTCTCCTTCTTACAAACCTTATCAATACCCAATGGAAATAAGACAACTTATTGTCCCATTTTGTCATAAGCCACTTTAATTGACGGTGAAATCGGAACCGTCAATTAAATGGCTAATTGTTTTCGTCACCGACGCAGGGATGGCGGTTTGGGTTAGCATTCTGAGATGGTGGCATAAAGAAAACCTGCTGGTAAGAGCAGGTTCAACTTAATCATAGGGGTAGAGCCGACATATGAACGAAAACATACAATTCAACATTTATTGGAATGCAAATCCGGAGTTTCTTTACTCGAAAGTGCGTGTGTTTTGATTACGAAGTGAGCGCAGAGAATCTAAATCTCTCGAAGTCGGGGATCTCTACAGCTACTACAATCCCAGGCAGATCCAAAAGTTGGTGGGGCATTTCCTAGTAAACCCAATGCGCGACTTACTTCTCGGACTTCGCTGGCGCGCTCACAACCGATCTGCGCGCCGTCGAGACAATTCGGGGCAGCTCTCGAGGGCTCCGGCAAGCCGTTCGTAATCACCGCTCACTTCAACGGGGCGGCATCAGATAACGCCGCTCTCACGCTGCTTGAGCGCGGGGTGCAGATATCGATCGTGGAGCTTTATCCGTCCGTACATGCGAAGGCGACAAGGGCTTCGTGCCGAGACTGATCAACTTCGCCCGCACGAAGGGCATCTCTGCCTACATCGGTGACGGGTCCAACCGCTGGTCGGCCGTACATCGCCTCGATGCGGCGCGCCAGTTCCGCTTGGCGCTGGAAGTCGGCCCCGCGGGGTCACGGCTTGACGGGGTCGGCGACGAGGGTGTGCCATTCCGCGACATCGCCAGTCAGCATTTTACGCGAAGAGGCAGACGCCCACTTCGGCTTTCTCTGGTACCATTGCGGCGCTCGCCATCCCCACGACTTTTATCCATTTATTACTCGGGCACGATATCAACCTGTCACCTAATCCTTCATTTTTTAACAAACTACTATTTTTTAATCCCAAACGACATAAATGCTCCCGAAAATGATCTTTTAAATTCATCAACACGAACAAAGTGATTTTCCCAATTCAACTCAGCATTCGACGATGGATGATTGACAATAAATCCTTGTAATTCTCCATTTTCTTTTACTGCTCCTATAACAACAATCAAATGGCCGCCTGCCTGAATGACTTCACCTTTATTGTTAATTTTCCCGCCATTAAAACCAACACTGACTGACGTAATACAGGGTCTATCCTGTTCAATTTCTAATAGCACAGCATGTAAGCTGCTTTCTCTGAATGTCTGACCTAATATGTCATATTCTTTGGCAAGCTCAACTAATCCTTTATGAATCCATCCACGGTCGCAATATGCGCCCATTTCAAAACCTTTATAAACTAATTCTCCATATGCTTCACTAAGATGCACACCACGATATATTTGAAAACCATCTATTATCATTTTCAAACTTGCGATCCCACAACCACGCACTTGCCAATGTTCAGCATCTTGTTTGCTTTTGAAGCCTTGTAGATTTACATCATCAAAATCAATTTTCTGAGTGTAAAATGGAATGGGATAAGAAACTTTTATTATTTCTTGTTGCTCCTTCGTATCCACTGAACTGACGAAATATTTACTAATAATTTCATTTATTTCAATATCCCCCTTACAATCTTCTAATGCCCCTTCCAAAAATCCCTCAATTTCTTTTCTATACCTTAACATTATAATTGCCCTCCCTATACATAGTTGTTGGTTACGAGTTCCCCAGCCTGCAGGTTGCTTAAGAACTACTTAATTGATGGAGTTAGCGCTTCCAAGATCGACGTGAACTCATTGTGGAAATGCGTTGTTGACACTTTCCCCATACGTGCTTTGGTTGCTGTAGCTTACATTGCCGGAACCGTAGACATCAGCGTGACCACTTTTCGTTGTTGAATTCCCAGCAGCAAGGTTTGTTTCCGCCATAGAAATTTACACCATGCTTTTTTCACAAAATATGGTTTAACTAACATTGTAAAACAAAGTACAGAATACAAACAATGAAAAATATTATGCATATTGGAAGGAAAACTGCTCCGAAAAGCAATTTTCCTTTGTTCATATCTTTTCAACTATTAGTTTTACGGTCGTTGACCTTTTCTTGAGAACAACGATACCCGCGATACAAATTAGCAGCACACAGAATGAATAAGGAAACGACATACACTACATTCCACCTCGAAATTTTTCGTGTCGTGCGCTTGAGCTAACTGTATGATCCGCTGAAGAATGACGGAAGCTGCCGGATGGGTCGTTTCCTGAAACATCTGGAATGAGCGGTGACCGAGCAGTTGAAAGAAATCGACCGCTCTCGCCCCGCCTGATTCCTCCATATAATGATGAAATGTGGCTACGGGAATTCCTATGCCAAGCATGAGATAAGTCCATAAGATCACGTCTCCAGCAAAGGAAAGCTTCCGATCGTCTCATACATCGGCGAAGCATTCATATGGGTTCTCATGAGTATAAAGTTATCAGACTTCCACTCTATTCCTTTTGGAGCGGACTTAAGCGCTTCCGCCAGAAATTCATTTTCTCCTGCATAGCTTCGTGCAAGAGTCATATGCGCGGCATAAGGACGATCTTCCGCTACATATCCCAGAGCATGCGTCGCTTGGATAACCGATGTATGTAAGCTATTCAATGCAAGTAGATCTCCAGACACAGCCGCCCATAGAACGCGAGGCGCTTTTGGCGTACCGAAGAATCCAACTCCGTTTAACACTAACGAAATAGGCTTTGATTTAATATTCCTTAAAGCAATTTGTAATGCATCCATTTTCTCTATCGTAGTTTCGCCTAGAAACTGTATGGTGATATGGTAATCTTGTACATGGGTCCATTTACGAAAGGGGAGCCTCTCTCTATTCGCTTTTGTCCACTGTTCTAACTTCTCACCAACCTGCTCTGGCACAGGTATAGCAACGAATAACCTCATCGGTTGACCCATCGATTTCATCATTTACATCCCCTGACTTTTCCTCAAGATATTTACCTAGTATTTCCTCACCAATAGTCAGCTATTCGAATTTGAATTCTGTTTCACGTTCACGAAAAAACGTAAACATACGCCATACTTTTCAAAGTTGAGAATATTCCATCTATTGTCCCGGCCTCTTCTAACTCCAAGTACGAATTATACAAAAAATGAGACCTTTGACCTGAAGTTTCAGTCGATGAAACTTACAGAATCATTGGCTCCGTACTTTTGACTTCATCATGTAAGCAAGGCAGAAACAACCACCTCTATCTTCATATTGATGAACAAGAGTTTCTCTCAATAATTTTGGTATCTACGATCCAATTATTCGCAAACTCGCCCTCTAGGACAGACAGCTTGTGCATGAGCAGCTTAACTGACTGAACACCAAGCTCAGAAGACTGTAAATCCATTCCCGTCAAGGAAGGCGTCACTTGATTCATCATAGAAAGATCACCGCAGATGACGAATAGAGAGATATCCTCCGGTACACGGTAACCCAAATCCTTAAGCGCATTCATAGCACTGAAGGCTGTACGGTCATCATCTGAGATAATCGCTGTTACCTTTTCTTTGAGCTTACTTAGTGTATTATACGTTTCATCATAACCATATCTCAGATACTCCTCTGAATATATCAACGGTTTATAATGAATCATATGTGGTTGCACCTCGATCTGATGTTCCTCCATTGCGTGAATGAATGCCTCTGTTCTAACGGTAGAAACAGTCATCTGCTGCACTGCGTTAAGAAACATAATGTTGCGATGGCCCCTGCTAATCAAGTAGTTGCATATATCATGAATGATCTTTTCATTGTCGTTATTTACGGTAGAAGCGTCTTGAATGCCTTGATTCATAATTTTGCCAACCGTGACAAACGGAATTTGATTCTGATGCAGCAGTTGAATACGCCTATCTTCTTTTGTTGGGCCTAACACAATAGCACCGTCAATTGGGTAGCTGGCAAGGGATGGTGTCTTGACCTCCTCTACAGCAATCATGTCCAGCAGTACGCGATATCCATAATTTGAAGCCTCCAGAATAACTCCGTTGATAAATTGATTATGAAAAGCGCTGAAGAAGAAATTTACGTGTGGAATCGTAAGGCCGATGGCCATTGTTTTCTTCGTGACTAAACTCCTAGCAGTATGATTCGGCACGTAGTTCAATTCTCTGGAAACCCTCAACACTCTTTCCGTCACCTTTGGACTCGTAGCTCTTTTCTGGCTAAACACATTGGATACGGTTCCTTTTGAGACACCCGCAAGACGGGCGACATCATCGATTTTTGCCATTGTGCAGTAACATCCCCTCCAAGCATATTCAAGATAATTTTAAATTAAGAGCCTCCACCAAATCAACCAATTCCTGCGGATCACTTATTGTATAATTGGGAATTTCCAAATCATCCGCCGGTGCTTTCGGATATCTCTGGGTCCAGCTAAGAAAAACACTCGTAATTCCTAATTGGTTAGCCCCTCTCACATCCCGGCTCAGGTTGTTTCCTACCATAATGATCCGCGAATAATCCTTTTCGCTAAGATCCATTGCGCCAACTGCCGCCTTGAACATGCGGGGGCTGGGTTTTGAAGCTTTTACAGGCTCAGAATAGGTCAAGGATTCAAAGTAATCATACAGGCCATTCTGAGTCAGTAAGTTTTTAAAAGATTGCGCATCTCCGTCGGCTACAAGAGCCAACCTATATCCACGCTCGGCAAGTGTCTTCACCATGATGTCCGCTCCAGGAATCACTTTTCCGTGAATCACGATTCCTGCCTCATCGCGTATTTCGGTGCCCTCATCGATGATCGTATCGCCACAATCCAAAAAAATAATTAGCTTCTTTTCTTCTGACTTAACTTCCGCTTGCTGATTCATTCTCGACACCCCTCAGATTTAATTCCTCTGCATAATGACATGCTGTGAAGTGATTATTGCCTACTTCGCGGAGCTCTGGAACTTCCTGGACGCACTTATCTGTTCTGTAGGCGCATCTTGGATGAAAGTGGCAGCCGCTTGGCGGATTGGCCGGATTAGGAACCTCGCCCTCTAAAATGATCCTATTCTTCTTCAGCTCCGGATCAGGCTGAGGGACTGCAGACATAAGTGCCTCTGTATAGGGATGCTTAGGTTGACTGAACAACGAATCCGTTGTTGCCAGCTCAACAATTTTTCCCAAATGCATAACAGCAACTCTATCTGATATGTTTTGTACAATGGAAAGATCATGAGAAATAAAAATATACGTAATCTGGAACTGCTCTTGCAAGTCTTTCAACAAATTAATAATTTGGGCTTGAATGGATACGTCCAAGGCGGATACCGCTTCATCGCAGACGATCAGCCTAGGTTGTGTAATAAGAGCTCTCGCGATCGCGATACGCTGTCTTTGCCCACCAGAGAAGGCATGCGGATATCGTTTCAGATAGCCGACATTTAAACCTGTCTTTTCTGCTATTTCCATAACCTTCTCTTCTATTTCTGATTTCTTCAGCTTGAAATTGGCCGTTAACGGTTCAGAAATAATGTCGAATACGCTCATTCGCGGGCTCAGAGAGGAATAGGGATCCTGGAAAATCATCTGAATATCTTTTCTGAATTCTTTGGATTTCTTGCCCTTTAGCTTGAGGAAATCAATGCTTTGCCCGTCTTCGGTATGATAAATCACATCACCAGAGGATGCTTTCATCCCTCTTACGATACAGCGACCGAGCGTCGTCTTCCCACAGCCCGATTCTCCTACGATGCTTAACGTTTCACCTTCCATCAGCTCAAAGGAAATATTGTTCAGCACACGTACAGGAGCAGGTTTGCGAAAGAGAGAAGTCTTGGATTTCACTTGAAAATCTTTGTTCATATTCACAACATCGAGAATGGGCTTGGTCATTGTGCTTCTCCTTCACGCTGATCCGAATACAGAAAACATTTTACCATATGCTGATCTGAAATCCGAGTGTTGGGTACAGCCTTTTTATTGCATACACCTTCAATTCGATCTTTACAACGATCATAGAATCCACACATGGGAGGCATATTGATCGGCATCGGGACCGATCCCTCAATCGAATCGAGCCGCTTGCTCTTATCTCCTCCAAGTCTTGGCATTGATTTCAGCAAGCCCTTCGTATAAGGGTGCTTTGGGTTGTAAAAAATTTCTTTGACAGGCGCCTGTTCAACAATTTTGCCCAAATACATGACCGCTACCTCGTCGCACATTTGCGCGATGATCCCAAGATCATGCGTGACAAGCAGTATTGCCATCCCGAACTCCGATTGAAGTTCTCGCATTAATTCCAGCACCTGGGCTTGAATCGTTACATCGAGCGCTGTTGTTGGCTCATCAGCAATTAATAGTTCCGGGTTGCAAGATAGCGCCATTGATATCATGGCCCGCTGCCGCATACCTCCGGAAAATTCATGCGGATATTGCTCAAATCGTTTCTCCTGATCAGATATTCCTACTTTAGCCAGCATCTCAAGCGCAATTTTTTTGGCTTCTTTTTTGTTTTTGGTGCGATGAATTTGGATCGCTTCCATAATTTGATTTCCGATTGTATACATGGGTGAGAACGCTGTCATCGGCTCTTGAAAGATCATCGCAATTTTCCGACCACGAATGGAACGGATCTGTTTGCTCGTCGGACTCAAAGACAATAAATTTAAATGTTGAAGCGACTCTTCGGATTGGGAGTGATACACAATGCTTCCTGTCGTTTCGCATTCTTTGGGATTAATACTAATAATCGCTCTGCTGGTTAGACTTTTCCCACAACCGGACTCCCCTACAAGTCCTAATGTTCTTCCTTTATGGATTTCAAAATCGACCCCATCCACCGCATTCATTTCCCCATTATCCATCTGAATCCGAATTTTAAGGTTTTGAACGGACAGTAAGGGTTGCTCTGTCTGAGCCGCTTGAGTCGTCATGCTATCCCCTCGCTTGCCTCTTATTTTAGTCGGTTATTTCTTGTATGGATCTGCGGCATCACGTAATCCATCACCCAGGAAGTTATAGGCCAATACCGTAAGGATGACAATCCCCAACGGGAAAAGCTTCCATGGGTACAAGGCGACATTTTCAATTTTCTGAGCTTCTTGAAGTAATACACCCCAGCTGGTAGCAGGCGAGCGTATTCCCAGACCAAGGAAGCTCATTGCTGTTTCGCCAAGTATCATACCAGGAATCGCCAAAGTCGTAGCCACGACCAAGTAACTAATAAATCCGTGCAAAAGGTGTCTAACAATGATTTTCGTATTGCCAACGCCCGCAATCTTTGCAGCAATGACATAGTCCTCATTTTTTAGCGAAATGAACTTGCCTCGTACCACTCTTGCCAAATCGGTCCATCCGATGAAGGCAAATATAATGACGATGTACAAATACATGGTCACCACAGGTATTCGTGGCGGAATGGCAGCGGATAAGGCCATCCACAATGGAAGAGTAGGAAACGAACGGATAATTTCAATGATCCGCTGAATGAGCGAATCTAGCCAGCCTCCAAAATAGCCAGAGATGCCTCCGATTATCAAACCAAGCACGAAGCTGATTCCCACACCAACAAGCGGGATGCTTAGCGATATTTGACTGCCTAGAAAAATACGGGAAAACATATCCCTTCCCATTCCATCCGTACCTAGCAGGAATACACGTCCGGGCTCTTCCACACCGATTAAATGCGTGGACGTTGGAATCAAACCGAGAAACTTATACTTCTCTCCTTGGACAAAAAGCTGAAGCGGATAGCGCTTTTCCGTATTCGGCACGAATATTTTACGCATCGTTTTCGGGTCACGTTCAGACTTAAGGTCATATACAAACGGTTTGATATGAAACTTGCCCTCCGCGTCTATGAATCTTATACCCATGGGAGATACATTTACATATTTGCTGTCATAGCTCTGCAACCCGTAGGGTGCTATAAACTGGGCAAATAGTGCGACAGCGTACAAGATAGCCAGAGCGAACAAACTTACGCGCGCCAACTTGTGCTTCTTGAATCTGAGATATATGAGCCGCCACTGCGAGCTGTAATTGGCATCTTTGATTTTGGTCGGATGTAAAGATTGTACTTTTTGTCTTCGGAATACAGGAATTGTTCTCATCGGTTAGTTTCCCCTGAACTCTGTGCGAATTTTTGGATCCAGCCATGCGAGTAGAATGTCAGAGATTAATGTCCCCACGACCGTTAACAAAGCCATAAACAATAGCCAGGAACCTGCAAGATACATGTCTTGCCCTAATAGGGCGTTGTACATCACTGGCCCCTGAATGGGCAAATTCAATACGATGGCTGTAATGGTTGCACCTGTAAAAATAGAGGATAGCGACCATCCGAAAGTACTAACGATAGGATTTAATGCCGCTCGTGTCGGATATTTGAGCAATATTTTTATTTCAGATAAGCCCTTCGCTCTTGCTGTTACGACGTTCGGTTTATTCAACTCATCCAGCATCTGGCCTCGCATGACACGAATCAGATCCGCCGTACTCGAAAGCCCGATAACGATGACGGGGATGACCATATGCTTCATAAGATCCATCACCTTGTCCATGGACCATGGGGCATTGACGTATTCACCTGAGAACAAACCCAGCAACGGATCGCCAAACCAGGTATATGAAAGAAACATAAGTATGATGGCAAGCAGGAAGTTAGGCGTTGCCATACCGATAAAACTGAGTCCAGAGAAGATATAGTCTCCTGCACTATACTGCTTTACGGCTGTATAAATGCCAATTGGAATAGCCACAGCATACTGAAAAAGCATCGTAACCAGCGAAACGACTAAGGTCAAGCCCATGTACTGCTGAATGACGGCTGTCACCGGTTTATTATAGTTAAACGAAAATCCAAAATCACCGTGCAGCACGATTTTTTTCATCCAGACAAAATATTGCTCGTATACCGGGCGATTCAATCCTAAATTTGCCCTCATCTCATCCATTTCAGCTGTTGTCATCACATCGCCTGCTGCCGACATCTTGGCCGAGTAACTGGAAACATAATCACCTGGTGGCAGCTGAATGATATAGAAGACAATAAAGGAAATAAAGATAACGACAGGAATGACCAATAGGATCCGTTTTAAAATGTATTGCAGCATCTCATATCCTATCCTCTCCATCACATTTTGAAGCTTGAAAAGGAAACAATAGCAGGGAAGTTATGCTCCCCGCTATTGTTACCACGACCACCAGGTGTTATTTCTTGATAAAGAATTGCGCTGGGTGACCTTGACCTAATGACCGGTATTCATCAGCCCACACCGCATTCGTTGGAATGTTGTGAATACTGTTTGATGCTGCAACCAGCATCGGTGTTGGACCTGCGTATCCGATTACCCATTGGTTTTTCTGATGCAACTTAACGATTTCATAGCTGAGTTTATTGATTTCATCGACACTTTTGCTTGCTTTGATTTTATCCCAGATTTCAAGAATCTTAGCTACATCACCCTCAGGTTTAACTCCTTCTTTGCCTCCAGATGAGCTATACAGGCCGTAGTGACCAAACCATGGCGTAATTACACGCAGCGGCACAAGCGTATCAGGTCGGAATGCCACATTAGCAACCGAGATATTCTCTGTCGTCATTGGAATCTTATTGGCATATTTCATATCAAAGTGGGTGCCTCCGTCAACAACTTTAATGTTGGTCTTCAGTCCCATATCTTCATAGTATTTCTTAAGCAGTTCCAGGAAAGCGGCAGAATCCGTACTCGATTCAATGATAGTCAGCGTCACATCCGAGCCATCCGCGTATTTTCGGAAGTTATTCTTATCACGTGCCGTCAGTCCAATCTCATCCAATATCTGATTTGCACGTTTCGGATTGAACTCGGCCCATTGCTTAGCCCATCCTTCTTGATATCCGATAACTCCTTTAGGAACAGAAGCCTGTATGGGCTCAGCTAATCCATTAGAGACAATTTCTGAAATTTCTACACGGTTAACTCCAATAGATAGCGCTTCTCTAAAGCGGATGTCCTGGAACAATTTGCGCAGATTCGGATCTTCCGTCGTCTGATTTAACTGAATGCCTGAGCTTGACCATGCTGGCTGTGTCCAAGGGATTACGCGGTAATCGCCTTTTTTCTCATTTTCCTTCAAGACAGTGAAATCTTTAGAATCAAATACAACGAGGTTGTAATCTCCGGATAATTTACCTAGCAGTTTCTGGCTAGGATCCTGAATTTTCGTAGCCACGATACGGTCGATATAAGGAAGCTGTTTGCCTTTTGTGTCCGTTTTCCAGAAATAAGGGTTGCGTTCCATAATGAACTGATCGCTATTCGGATCTGTTTTAGGAACCCACGCTCTAAGTGTCGGAATCTCCTTATGGAGCCAATCATAGTAGCCTGTTTCTACCAAAAAGACCTTTGGGTCCTCATAGCCCCATTTCTTCGTGATCTCCAGCGTTTTGGCATCGCCTACAAATTCGGGAAGAATCGTTTTATGGAAATGTGCGGGTGCAAAGAACCATTTGTTGTCGATTGCGACTCGCTCAAGGAACTGCACGCTAGGATACTTATGTGTAACTGTGAAGGTGTAATTATCGATCTTCTTCACTTCTGCTAATGCTTTATTGCCTGTAACGGGATCAACCGAATAATATGCGTCATACGTCTTTTTGCCGAAAGTTCCCTTTGTAAGCATATGTTCCCAGTAAAAAAGAACATCGTCCGCTGTTAAAGGCACCCCGTCAGACCACTTCATGCCTTCACGCAAATGGATTGTGAATACGGTAGAATCGGCATTTACTTCGAATCCTTTGGCCACATTGGGCTCTACCTTATTGCCCTCTTTGTTAAAACGAAACAGCGCTTCCTCTGTTGGTTGTCCGACACCCCATTTATCGCTAGGACCCATCCACGGCATTTTCCAATCACCGCCGTATTGGCCAATTTCGTCGACAACCTCTTCAATTTTGATATCAGCGGGAATTGGCATACGTTCAGCTAATGCCGGGAGTGAGCCTGCGCTAACAAGCGATGCGAGCATTGGAGCTTCTTTCGCGCCTTTGTCTGCATCTGTTACTTTATTGGGTGCCGAATTACTGTCACAACCAGCAACAGTGATAGCGATAATCACGGATAAAATTAAGAAAACCTTGCTTCTTTTCAAGTTAACCCCTCCATAATTGAATTTTGGCTATCAAATTATCTGTTGGTACACAAAAAAAATGTTCCACCTCCTCACCATCATTAAACCGGTTTAATTTTACTTTTGACTGTTTTATTGCTTTTGTAGGATAACGCTCACGTTTTATTAAACCGGTTTAATAAATATCAAAAAAAATTGTAAAACTGTTTTGCAAACGCATTATTTGTATATTACATCGGTTCTTGACTGTGTGCAAGAACATTTTACATAAGGTGGAAAATAAAGATCAACCATGAGTCTACCCACTCAACGGGTATCCTTTCTATTCGCTAAGGTCTTCCCGACATGGATTGATTCTCAATTTTAAACCGGTTTACTTATATCCAAATATATTTATAATAATGGATAAAGCGCTTAGCCTAATCGACATAAATCAAAATCGATTATGAATTACTTAACTATTTTTGGGAGGATTTAATTATGCATCTGTTCGAAAGTCATCCACATCAAGAGGCCGTGCTGCGCTTTTCCCCGCTGCTGTACATGGATCGCTTTGAGCCCTTTACGCCCATTCGCGTTGGAGTTACTGTTTTTGAAACGTCAGCCCATTCGTCATCATTTGACAGAAACATTCGATTCAATCCCGATAAGATTCGAATGGTAATCGAATACGCCATTTATTGGGACTATGACATCCAGCATATTTATGACTTGGAGCATGTATGGGTTTATGTTGACCACGAAGGATGCATTGCATCCTGTGAAGTCAGCTTCCATGGTCGATACTTGCTTGGTCTGCTGCGTGATCACAGTAACCTATCTGAGGATCATCGCGTTAAGCTGTTCGTTCAGCCTGGCAAGCATGCCATGTCGCCATTAGAAGATATCTTTCATTTACTTCCCAATGTGGAATCCTGTTGTCAGGCCGAAACGGGTATTGAAGGCGTACTGGAACCATCCATGTTCAGCGGAGAGTTTAAAGCAGGAGAAGACATTGACCGAATAGCCGAGGAGCATCTAAGGACCTTTAGCTTTCAGCCAAGCTTCGATTATGTCCCACATACATGGGCGCCTGACACCTTTGTCTCTTGGGGCGAACTGCGTAAAGAAATTCCCGTTCGCTTGAAATCGCTTCTTGCCACATTAACTTAATTAAACTCATTTTCTATATCAGGGGAGAGTAGAGAATTGAAATTCCATTAGAGGGCATAAGCCCTCTTCTCTAAACTTTCAGTTCCTCCTGCATCAAACCGGACATCAGGTTTTCCCCCACCCGGCTTTCCGACAGCCTACAGATGATCGCGCCTTGAGGGCTTCTGGTTTCGGTTTTGTAGACGGTACTTATAACGTTATTCTAGTGATAAATTGTTTGATGAAGATTAACTGTATATGGAGTTATGGTAAATTGTTCTAAGAAACGTTCTGGCAGCACACAAGTCATGTATCGAGTCATTGAATGACATAAAAAAACTCCAACAGCATCTGCACTGTTGAAGTTTATTTCAGATTTGCACAAGGCCTTTTTACAAGGCCTCTATACTTTCAGCCTATTATATCCTCTGTCTCCATACGGCTGCAATTCATCCAGCCACAGCTTTTCCATCTGCTTAAGTTCCCACTTGATGTCTGTCACGTCACCCGTTTCTTTCTCCTCCAGCACCTCAAAGGTGAAAGTCTCAGCCCCAAATTCCTTCCAGTCTTTTTGCAATTGGGAATTGGCGAACCTCCCACTGTCCAATTGCATTTGGATCGTCATCCATTTGTTTTTTAGGTTGGGATAACTATCTATATATTTTTTGCCGTTAATCTTATTGATGATTTGGATGACACCCATATAGGTCTTAATTTGCTTAAATTCTTCCTGCAGCTCCTTGCGCTTGCTCTTGTCCATTGCTGTCTCTCCTTTCAGCTTCTAAAAATTTCCATCTATCATACATACCGTGCGATAATTCGAACCAACTTTGCAGGCAACTCTGTTAGATTGGTAATATCCAAAAATCTCTCGTTCCCATAGATATGGTTAATCACATCCTTGTCCTGGCCGATTGCGGCTGCTAGAAATGTAATTCCTTTCCGTTCATATTCGGCTATGGTCTGCTGCATATCTTGGATTGCATAACTTCCGGTATAATCGTCCATGGCTTTCGGCTGTCCATCGCTAATGCTAATGAGCAGCTTAGTTTGTTGGCTTGAAGCAGCTAACCGATCTGCCATAATGCGAAGCGCCATGCCATCCCGATTATTGCTTCTGGCACGAATCCCCATTAGTCTGAACCGATCATTGGCATCCACTTTATCACAATCCGCATAGGCATAAATCGACATTTGTTCCAATCTAGAGACATCCGCAGTATCACCGTAGATTAAAATGGGAATATTACAAATTTGACAAAACTCATATACCGCTAGTATAGCACGTTTGGCTGCTTCTAATCGCCCAAAAGCTGCCATAGATGCAGATTCATCTATTCTTAATCCGACCACAAGTGAGGGCGATTCCGTTGGCGGACGTTTCTTGGCAAAATACCTGAAATCCCGATAAGCAACACTGTCCGCTTGAAATTTACTGCCATAATAATGATTCCTAGCGAATTCAGAAGAAGTTTCATGTTCCAAAAGTGGGAGTGTCTTTTTGGCGATTTCTCGCACGATAGGCATAAGCTCATTGCTTAGGCTCGCATATTCCTGCTCATTTTCCAGTACGTATTCTGGACGGTGAACAATGAGCTTAACGCCCTTATGAATGGAATTGGACACAATCTCCCGTGCGTCTCGATTCAATTTTTTACGGAAATCTCGATCTTTTTGTTCCGCATCCTTGGACATGGTATCAGGGTTTGCCTGATGATATTGAGGAGTGCCTTCCTCACCCATATCTGAACTTTCCATATCGGTTGAATGTTCAGAAACGTCAGAAGTACTTTCGTCACTGTCTACCGATTTTTTTAATGCGATCCCCTGCTCTTCCACCTTGTTGTCTTGCTCAAAATCAGTGTCGTCGATATCTCCGCATGTTCGGATCTCTACAGAATCTAAAATCAGTTTTTTTTTTGCTTTTCGATCTCAACTTCGTCCAGCTTAACTAACAATCCATGGTTCTTTAGGGCATCTTCCAACAATTTGATTTCTTCCGAATCGGTTGTTATCTTGTAAATGACCTTATGGTATAAAGATTCTCTTGCGGAAGCACCTTCGGCCACCGCATCTGACCAGTAGAAATACGAACGCATTCCAGCCACACCTTTAATCCCATTGGCCCGGGCTGATTTATCCAAAAGAATGATAATATCCGCTAAAATGCCCAAAACCTTTTCATTTCTATACTCGGTTTTGGCCATTGCCCGTTCGATCATGATTTCCTTGGTTGGCAGATCCATTTTTTCCGTGTGCTGAACCCTGTCACGCAGTGCTTCATTTAGTGGTCTAGTTCCTGCATAACTACGGTTAGTTGTGATAACCGCTATGAAATCTGTGTGTCTGCGTATGATTTCTGTGGGAAGGTTAATGCTCCCGTCCAGCTCTAAAGCAGAATTGAGTGCCATTAATACCGCTGCATCCCGAATAACGGTCGGTTCTTGAATTTCAAGAAGATATCCTTTTTGATAGGCTCTGACGATTTCGGAGGGGTAAAATCGATACTCCACGACTTCGTCCTCAGTATTTTGCGCTACCCTCTTCAGTAATTGTTTCATCTTTAAAGCAGCTTGCTCCTGTGTAACTCCGAGTACGTTCATCACGATTTCAGTTGTGCTTTGAAAACCATCGCTCTCATATAATGCTTTCAAAACGATTTGATCCGCTGACTCCACCTGCTCTAATCCTTCCGTTGAAATAACCGGCAAAATAGCGCCAATAATATCTGACTTATCCATATCGGCAAAACAGGTCACTTTCGTATACGGCAGCCCTAAATCAGCCGACAATGCCTTTGCTAATTGTGTTTTACCTGAGCCGGCATCACCTTCTAACAAAATATTGGCGATTTTCATTTCTCCGCGATGCCAATTACGCTTTATTTCTTTACAAATACGCCGTTCTTCTTCGCTGACTTTATGAGAGGACGGCTTTTTCCAGACAAGTTCTTCTTCTATCTCCGTTAATTGTCTTGAAGGTGACAAGACATATTCTTCATGGTTATTCATAACGCTGTTTACCTCCAAATTTTTCAATAACCCATTTCTTTTAAGAGACGGGATAATACATGAAGCCTTTCTCCAATCATTTCCCCATCGTCACTAAGAGCCTGAGCGAACAGCTTAATATCATTATCAATCATCGGATTATCTTCACATACGGCAACACTCATTGCATCCCCTTGCAGCCCAATACGATCAATCGTTGCGTTCTCTGGATCATACAGCTTAGGAAAACGATAGGCATCCTGGAAATGCAAGCTGCTTCTGCATATTAAAATGGCAAGATCAAGTACACGGTGCATAGGCAGCTCTTCGGATTGACGGGACCATTTCTCCCCTGTATATCTCCATACTTTTGCCGAAATATCGACCTTTCCCCGATCATTCCATTGGGCCAATCCAAGGGATAAACCCTTTGCATCCGTGTTCCTGGCGTATCTGCCATCAACCTGCTCATAATTTTCTGATACGATAACAGGTTTATGTTTTAAAGTAGTTGGTATTTTCATTTTTTAAACCCTCCATTTATGATTTACTAAATTACTGATTTACTAAATTACTAATTCATAATAACCTACAATTCACTATCAGTCAATCCGGTTATTTGACCAACCAAGCTATAGGATTGTGACATTGTTAGTATGCTTTATATGAATGAACAAACAAAAAAGACAACTGCCCACCGGCCGAAGTCTTCTTATTATTTGAACTTATGATAGTTTTATTAAACGCTCAAACGGAATATTGTTAGAAGTTGTCAAAGTTTGCGGCTTACGAAACTTACAAGAACTTTTAGCGTCTGATAAATAAACCGTAAGGCCGCAGATTTTCAATGGACGAACATCGTCGATAAGAACATTTTCAAAAAAATAAAATTTAGGAGTTGATCCTGTATGATGATTTTCTATTTTTTATTTATTTTAGCTGCCATTTTGAATATTTTCTTTCCTAGATTTGGTTGGTATATGAGATATGGCTGGATGGTAAAAGGTGAATCCGAACCAAGCGATGCTTATATTGTTATGAGTCGCATTAGCAGCATAATTATATTGATTGTTTTCTTGTTTGTGATTATTCCCATGTTTTCAAATTATTAATAAAAAAAGGCGATGCCAGCGTTACTGACACCACCTTCTTATTCGTTTTATTGAATCAATACCGAGAATAACTACTAGTATTCTCAAGCAGGCCTTTGTGTATGTTTCACAAACTTTCGGGTCAACCTGTTGTATTGCAGCAGCATGGCAGCCCGCCAAGGCAAGAGCATACCGAATGCGAGAATAAAGAAAAGCGCGCCCGTTTGCGGGATCGAAATAAATTGTTCGATGTAACTACGAAGCACCACGCGCAATGCCAGCAGCCCCAGCAGTACGAATATGAAATATTTGGATCGCTTAACGAACACTTCGCCGCCGCGCAGCTCCATCTTTGAACTGCGAATTAATGGATAAGAAAACAATAGCATACCAGCCAAAAACGCTAGCAAAGCCCACAGCGAGGGCACCCGGAAAACTGGTGACACAAACATGAGAAAGCCGGTACTCATTCCTAGAGTAGGCATAATGATTTTCATCGTGGAGACCGGTTTACTGCTTTTCCGTGAACGGACGAAGATGGCAAGGAGTGCCATCACGAACATACCGATGCTTGTTATCGTTTGGATATTAAGCGCTCTGAACTGTAGCATAACCATAACCCTCCTGTTCTATCATAAGAACCTCGATAAGATCATACTGATTATATATCTTCCAGCTTGGATTAGTCAAACGTGACTATTAGGTAATTAGGCTTTGCTTGTATGCCAAAAAGAGCAGGTTCTGCGCATTCAACGCAACACCCGCTCTTAATCAATGAAGGATCCCACAAAATTCCTATTCTTTTTTTAATTTTTCAATGACTAGAAGTAACCAGTTCCTTTCAGCTTGTTTACAAACAAGATGGTGTTCAATGGATAAATCTATTCCTCGTGAGAACGTATGTTTAGGGACCTTTTGTAATTCTTTGATTTGTTCTGTTAAATCATTTAACCGAACCATAAGACAATCTATCGTTTCCTCTTTGGAAAGATGGTCAAGAAACATAAGTCCAATATCACCTTTGAATGAGGAGTTGTCTTGTTCAGACAAATTCTTACGAAGGAGCTTGTAAAACTCTTGATCCCCACTCGGTGTAATGGAATACACTTTTCTTGGAGGTCGATTTCCTTCTTGATCCTCACGTACACTAATAAAATTAGCAGCCTTTAGCCTGTCCAATAAAGCATAAGCTGTTGCTTTTTTCATGGAGGTTATCCGACTCAAGTTTTTATCAATGAATTCATTGATTTGATAACCATGTAAGCTTTGGGATTTTAATATGCCAAGTAATAGCAGCGCTCGTTCGTCCATATGATTCCCCTCTACTTGTTTCTTTATAACGACAAAACTGATTTTTTTCGTTAGGAATCACTCGATATCATTCATTTTATCTTACCTTAATAGACGGATTTTATAAAGTTTCAGACGAGACAAAGATTATTTCAAAAAATAGTATGTGATTTGTTAGTTGATCCATGAACATGTGGAGTAGTTGTATGAAATTATATGTTAATGATACAATAAATAAGGGCATGTACCTATAGTTAAAAATTGAGGAGTGAATCCAATGTCTGTTGATGTTTATCTTAATTTTAATGGCAATTGTCGTGAAGCAGCTGAGTTTTACGCTGAGGTTTTTGGCACGGAGAAACCAAACATTATGACTTTTGGTCAGACACCGCCTAACCCAGAATATCCCCTTCCAGAAGAAGCGAAAGATTTAGTTATGCACACACGACTGAACATCGATGGCAGCAATGTTATGTTTTCAGATGTTTTTCCAGGTATGCCATTTGTTCCTGGGAACAACATAAGCCTCTCAATTGTCAATAATGATATTGAAAAAATTAAATCGCTTTTTCATAAATTAAAAGAAGGAGGCACCGTAAGCATGGAACTTCAGGAAACATTCTGGAGCAAATGTTACGGCAGTCTTAAAGACAAATTTGGAATTGAGTGGCTTTTCAACTATGAAAATGGCGAAATGAACATGTAATTTTTCAAAAAACATAACAAAAAGGAATATGGAACTTTTCTACTATAGAAGAGTTTCATATTCCTTTTTTGAGTTAATTCCACTATTTCGATTCATCCACGCCAATTTGATCCAAACTCCGAATTTTTGTGGCGATCCTCCCATACAATATCTTATGCTCTACCCATGAAAGGAGTATACGAGATGTATAGTTATCCCTTTTACAATGCTGCATCCAAATCCCCTTCGACGATCGAAGTGCTAGGTGAAGGTGCAGTGACAGCGACACCAGATAGGGCCATAGTCGTGCTTGGAGCCATTACAGAAGGAAATACTTTGCAACTGGTCCAAGCAGAAAATGCGAAGATTGTAACAAATATCATCCAATCCATGCAAAAAATAGGCATTCCCCTAGAGAAGATACAAACGAATGATTTTCGAATTGATACGCAGTACGATTATGTAGATGGGAAACAAATTTTTCGTGGCTATAGAGTGACCGATCTACTACAAATTACCACCGATAGATTAGACCAGTCAGGGCTCATTGTTGACACCGCTGTTGCCCAAGGAGCTAATTCGGTCTCAAGCATTCGATTCACACTGGCTCAACCTGAAGTGTACGCGAATCATGCCCTCTCACTTGCCATTCGAAATGCTCGGCAGAAGGCTGTAACTATCGCACAAACATTGGGAGTTAATATCGCTGCTGTCCCCTTTCGAATCCAAGAGCTCTCACGTTCAAATGAGCCAATGCCTTTCAAGGCAACTTTTCATGCGGAGAGTACGGGTACCCCTGTCCAGCCGGGAGAGCTCATGGTAAATGCCTCAGTACGAGCATGGTATTGTATTATCTAAGTTCGCTCTATTTCTAAAAAGTAGAGGAAACAGGGTTTTTTCGAGATGTTTTAGCATTCTATTACAAAATACGTGCCGTAAACATCGATCTGGCTACTCGGGTCCCGTTCGTCATGATCTCCATATCGATTTGCAAAATCTGCGGCTTCTTTCCACGATGGAAGGAATGATTTCGATAACGTCATCCATTTGCAGCGGAATAAGAAAATAACTGGAACAACTATCCAAGATGAGATCTCCTTTCTTTTGCTCCTGAACCGTGCGGTAAGCCGCACGAATCATAATCGTCGTCAGCACGCCCTCTGAGACCAAACCTTCAAAATTGGTCATTTGCGGTGTAACCGTTCCTTGGAAATACAGCTTGCCTTCCGCGTCTCGAAGTTCGTCGATTCCTGCATAGATTTGCACCTCGAACGTTTCCGCGTTCTGCGGTTGTCTTTGCATATGCTGCATGGCTTTCATGACATCTTTACGGCTAATGACGCTTATCATCTTGCGATCGCTATCTATAACGGGCAGCAGTTCAATACCTTCCCATACCATCGTATGTCCGGCTGAGGCTACCGATGTTTTCAGACTAATCATCAGCGGATTCGGTGTCATCAATGAGCCGATGGTTTGACTCGGCTTCGCACCTATAATATCCTTGGTCGTAATCATCCCAATCGGCATCTGTTTGTCATCGATAACAGGATACCGTGTATGCGTTGTTTCCTCCACAAGCTTTTGCATGTCTTTAACCGTGTCGGCAGCTAATAATGAGTAAATAGGGCTGTCTTTGCGCACGATGTCGTCTACAATCATAATTTTTTTCTTAATAAGACGGTCTTCCATAGCGCGGTTAATCATCGTGGCAACCGTGAATGTATCGTACGAGCTGCCTATAATCGGAAGCTGCAGTTCATCTGCCAGCTCCTTCACTTCAGGTGTTGTATCGAATCCGCCCGTAATCAACACGCCGGAACCTTGACTAAGTGCGCACATATGTGCTTGTACGCGATTGCCCACAATAAGCAAATTGCCTGCCTCAATATACTTCAGCATGGCTTCCAACTGCATAGCGCCGATAACGAATTTGTTCAACGACTTATGTATACCCGAAGATCCGCCAAGCACGATGCCTTCCACAACATTGACGATTTCGGCAAACGTCAATTTATCAATGACAGGTTCTTCTTTCTTCTCCATTCGAATCGTGCCGATCCGCCGTTTTGTGCTTACCAGTCCGATATTTTCCGCTTCTTTAATGGCACGATAAGCTGTTCCTTCACTCACATCCAGATCCTGAGCGATTTGCCTAACGGACAGTTTGGTACCCACAGCCAAAGATTCAATATATTTTGTAATTTGTTCATGCTTCGTAAGAAGCTCCGAATGGCCCGTGCTCATGGTTCACACCTCGCTGAACTGTTCTATAACATTTAAATAATTATATGATATTCAAATCAAAAAAGACAGAAGCTCTATTGCAAGCCTCTGTCATCACTTCACATTAATATGCTGTTACAAGTGTAGATACCCTTGTTCGGTTAAAAAAGACTCAAAGACAGGTGAAACCGTCATCTGGGTAAAAAGCACTTTCGCCAGATTAAACTTCCGTTGCTTGAGCAGTTCTTCACCAAGCATGGATTGGATTTTTGCCAATTCTTCCTCTTGAATCTGGTGATACAGTTCTACCGTTACTTTGCGCCCGTCATCCAAAATGCCAAGCGGATGGTGGATCCACTGCCACAACTGTGACCGTGATATTTCCGCTGTTGCCACATCTTCCATCAAGTGGTTGATCGGTACGGCACCGAAACCACGCAACCAAGCTTCTAAATATTGGATTCCAACACTGATGTTCGTCCGGATACCATTCTCTGTAATCGGCCCTTGCGGTACCTCCAATAGTTGCTCAGGGCAAATAACGACGCCAGATAATTGCCTTCCTATTTGATTAGGTGTCGGCATATGTTCATCGAATACCGCTTTCGCTACAGGTACTAATCCCGGATGAGCCACCCATGTTCCGTCGTGACCACTTGTCACCTCACGCAGCTTATCTGCTCGCACCTTCTCCATCGCTTCTTCGTTTGCTTGCGGATTATTCTTCACCGGAATCTGTGCGGCCATGCCGCCAATGCAAGGAGCATGACGCTTATGACAGGTTTGAATGGCGAGCAGTGAGTAAGCTTTCATAAATGGTGATTCCATCGTGACGAGTTTACGGTCGGGGACGATAACGAGAGGCTGCTTCTGCATTTTTTTAATATAACTGAATATATAATCCCACCTTCCGCAGTTCAACCCTGCACTATGTTCTCGAAGTTCATACAATATTTCATCCATTTCAAAAGCCGCGAGAATCGTCTCGATCAGCACCGTAGCTTTTATTGAGCCAGTCGGAATTCCTAGTACCTGCTGAGCAAAGATGAAAACCTCGTTCCAAAGTCGTGCTTCCAAATGGCTCTCCAGCTTGGGTAAGTAAAAATAAGGCCCGCTTCCTTGCTGAATCAGCAACTTTGCATTATGAAATAAGAATACGCCAAAATCAAATAATGAACCTGATACCGGATGCCGTCGACCTTCATATGCTTCTCTTCCAAATGCCAGCCCCTGGGACGAACTTTGAGTACTGCTGTCTGATCCTGAAGGCAATAGCTTTTCCCCTCTCCGCTGGTGAACGAAATTGTTCGACGAACAGCATCGTGCAGATTCACTTGCCCCTCCATCGTATTATTCCATGTCGGTGAATTCGCGTCCTCGAAGTCAGCCATATAAACGTAAGCGCCAGAGTTAAGCGCATTTATAACCATCTTCCGGTCGCGGCCGGACCTGTTATTTCGACACGACGGTCTTGCAAATCTGCAGGAAGTGGCGCTATCGTCCAATAGCTGTTGCGAATCTCTTCCGTTTCCAACAGGAAATCCGGCAGCTCTCCTTCATCTATTCGAGTTTGCCTCCACTTGCGCTGATCCATGAGCTCTCGCCGTTTGACTCTAAAGGTTCGCTCAAGTAACGCCACGAATGCGAGTACTTCAGGGGTAAGAATTCGCCGTTTCTCTTCTTCCAAAGTCAGATCTTCGAGTTCAATTCCCGTCATCATCGTTTGATCGATCAATATCCTCAGCTCCTTAGTCTTCTGTCATTGATATTAATGGGCAAATTGCTCCTCTTCCGTTGAACCGGAAAGCGCGGTTGTGGAGGAAGTGCCGCTTGTAATCACTTGGGATACTCCGTCAAAATAACCCGTTCCTACTTCACGTTGATGGCGTGTCGCTTCATAACCGCGAGCTTCGCTGGCAAATTCCGTCTGCTGAAACTGGGAGTAGGCAGCCATGCCACGATCTTTGTAATCGTGAGCAAGTTCGAACATACTGTGATTCAGGGAATGAAAGCCCGCCAAGGTTACGAATTGGAACTTATAACCCAGTTTGCCGAGCTCTTGCTGGAATTTTGCAATCGTAGGTTCATCTAGTTTCTTTTTCCAGTTAAACGAGGGCGAGCAGTTATAGGCGAGCATTTTTCCTGGAAATTTCTCATGAATAGCTTCGGCAAAACGTCTCGCTTCGGCAAGATTAGGTTCCGACGTTTCACACCAAACCATATCCGCATATGCGCATAAGCCAACCCTCGGGATATTGCTTGATCCAACCCTGCATGCACATAAAAGAATCCTTCAGGTGAACGTTCGCCAGTTAAAAACGCTCGATCATTGTCGTCAATGTCGCTAGTCAGGAGACTTGCTGCATTGGCATCCGTTCGGGCGATCAGCACCGTCTCCACACCCATGACATCTGCGGCCAGCCTTGCTGCGATTAGATTTTTCACGGCCTGCTGCGTTGGCAGCAGCACTTTGCCACCCAAATGACCGCATTTCTTTTCGGAGGAGAGCTGATCCTCGAAATGGACAGCGGCGGCTCCTGCTTCAATCATGCCCTTCATCAGTTCGAATACGTTTAGGGGTCCGCCGAAGCCTGCTTCCGCATCTGCCACGATGGGAAGATAGAAGTCGATGCTTCCCTTACCTTCCGCATGCTGGATTTGATCGGCGCGCTGCAATGCTTGATTTATTCTTTGCACCACGTTGGGTACACTGTTTGCTGGGTAAAGACTTTGATCGGGATACATATGACCGGATAAGTTCGCATCTGCGGCAACTTGCCAACCGCTTACATAAATGGCTTTAAGTCCTGCTTTCGCTTGTTGCACAGCTTGATTGCCGGTTAGAGCGCCAAGTGCGGGTACAAAGTCTTCTTCATTTATCCGCTCCCAAAATTTAAGTGCTCCCTGCTCAGCGAGTGTCTGTTCAATCAATACCGAGCCCCGTAAGCGAAGCACATCCTCAACAGAATAAGGTCGAGATATCCCTTCGAATCGCTTGGAATTCCAGCTCATTTGCAGTTGTTCGCGTTGACTTTGTTTGCTCATGATCATTTGCACTCCTTTATGATGGATGATTTTTAAAAGGAAACGTCTAGAAATCCGCTGCCGCCGCAAACTCGGCAAGTGTTAGGCCATAGTACACGGTCCTGACCAAAAGGGATCGATATCCCCTCTTTGTGAAAATGCTCGTCTGTGTTTCTCATTTCTTCTAATTCACCATTTCCTTGGCATGTTGGACAATCCATGGTTGCTTCCTCCTCGAATGTATTAATACAGATTCATTTTGTAATTTAATTTATAACACATTAATTCAATGTTTACAACGGTATTTTATAAAACATATAAATTTATTTTAAATGTACTATAACATTTAAAACAATACACACTCATGAGTATTCCCTTCTCGCACACAAGAAAAGCCTGCCGAATTTTCGGCAGGCTTCTCATTACATTTTATGACATTTACGACTGAACTTATCCCTTATCTGCTTCATAATCGAAGGCATAATGGAGTGTCAAAAACAAAGGTGATAAGGGATAGAATGCCGTTTCACCACATTCATCGTGTTCCGTAACTTTTTCCCGATTTGCAACAGCTCTTTGGAAGTCATAGGCCCGTAAATTTGCAAATTTCTTTCTTGCAGGCTCCATCGAAGATGCCAAGCTACTCATAAACATCTCTCCCTTCAACATTATCACAACTGTATTAATACATAAGTATAATATATTTTATATTATATAATTAACTGAAACACTTATGCAATAATATAAATTAAAAATTAATTATTATATATAAAAACCCACAATTAGTGCGCATAGATATAGGAAAAACCGTCAGTTCCCTGACGGTCCTCTTGGTTTAGCAAACATCCCTCATTGTGCCCCTGCTGTCAACCTTGACGCATATCCGTGCTCCAACAGCGTTAAGGTATTGCAAATTGCTTATTCATGCTCCTATCGCCTCATCTTGTCGAATAAGACCACTGGGTGTGCTTTTTCGCTCTTTCATGTGACTTTCAGGAGGAATTTCCTATCCATATGACCACGTAGCTTGCTTATTCGAGTTAAATCGGCCGCTCTCTCACCAATAAGCAATTCGGGTTACCTTATTGCTTGGATCAACCACGTAGACAGCACACAAACCCCTGATCTTGTCTTTCATACATAAAGGGTAAGCTTCGCTCACCCCAAAACCTCTAAATTCTTATAGGTAAAAGATCTAGTAATTTATAATAAGTTGAGGTGCATAAGTGCTGTCTTCTCCCCCGTAAATCTCCAGAACGTCAGAGGTGATGTCCGCCGGCGTAGTTGCTTTTAACCGAAGCTGTGTTCTACCTGTTTTATTAATATAAGCAAAAGCGCTGGACGGGAGGCTTACCTCCGTATAGGCGTTATTGGAAGTCGGTACGCTAATCGTCGCGATACTCGAGGCGGAGGCGACCGCTCCATAGTCGCCTTGCTCCAATCCGCTGACGGTACCAAAGAAACCATTTTTGATATCAATGCTTATGCTGCTTACTGTTCCTGAAAGTGCTTTGCGATAAATACGCAATTTGGCGCTAGTGATTGCTGCAGTACTCGGCAGGGAACTGGTATCAAAGGAGAGGATGGTCCTGTAAGTATCAATATTGGACATCCCTTTATCCCCCATTTTGTGAATCGAAGTACTTAAACCATCTGCCAATAATTGCCCAACAAAACCATCCTCGATGCCAATCGATGTATAAGTCGATGAATTTCCCCCCGTGCTGATGGTATACGTTTGTGAATGAACGGCCTCCACATTGCCTGCTGTATCTACACTAAAGTATTTCAAAGTGGTCGTATTGCTAATCGCGATTGCACTTGAATATTTAGTGGAGCTCGTATTAGGCGTACTGCCGTCTAAGGTATAGTACGTTGTTGCTGATTTATTGGACGAGAGTGTAACCGAGACCGGTGAGCTGAATGTCCCTCCAGCCGGTGAGGCTGTAGTTATAGGGGGTGTCGTATCAACGCCACCTCCACTATCCCCACCGCCATTCATCGGATGAGCCATAAAGAAATCATAGGATAGCTGAGTAGCATTCGGTCCTTGAGGATCAGTAAATGAACCCGAGCTGCTGCCACCGGACCAGGCATGCCCCATAGAGGTGACGGCATACTTTTGCATGACGATGCTGCCTGTAGTGCTGTCCTTATAGCTGTACACTGTATAACTGCGCCCCCCTGATCTCGTTCCATTTTGGGTACTGTCTGCTTGGTCGTTGATATTCTTGTTCGCTATCCCGTCTGATGCCATATCGTTAGTCTGCGCCCATTGGGAGATCACTTGGTTCCCGTTGACAGGATAGACGGTGTAATCAGACGTCCCGTGGAACACAATAACGGGTACGACTCTTTTATTGCTTCCCATTGCAGAATATGCGGCATTTCCTTGTGCAACCGGATCTGGACCGCCACTCATCATTGCAGTGTTGGCCGCAGTCAAGGTTGTTGCTGATTTATACTCCAAACCAGAGCTGACATTGATGGCGGCGAATAGATCAGGATAAGTGACGCCCATGATAACGGACATAGCCGCACCGGCAGATAACCCCGCCATATATATGCGATTACTGTCGATGGTATATTGGCTCTTCACCTGACCAACCATACCCGCTATAAGTGCCGGCTCTCCGCTTCCTCGGGATTGATGGGCCGGATCATACCAGTTCCAGCATTTATTTTGATTGGCGGATGACGGTTGATCAGGATAGATGACGATAAATTTTTTGGATTCAGCTAGCGTGTTCATCTGCGTGCCGGCAGCAAACTGATCTGGATCTTGTGTGCATCCATGCAGCATCACAATCATTGGAACTGCGGTACCCTGTTGGTAACCGCTCGGAACATATATCTTATAGGTTCTATTGTTGTAAGTTTGTGATGTGAAGGTCCCAGCTGCTTCGGCGGCAGGCATGATCGACATGATTAGGGCAGCCATTAGAGCGCTAACTATCCATTTGCGAATCATTTTTTTCATAAGGAATTCCTCCATTCGAATGGTTGTATCCGCTTACATTTTAAAGCGTCGAAATACTAGTAAAAATAGATTTATCTAACGATTTGAATTCCATCATCTCCTTAGCTCCCTATTTTCAGGTGACTTCTAGGAAAGCGCCTCTAAACAACACAATATCATGCCGGAGTTACTAATGAGTTACAAAAAATCCCAAAACAAAAAGCAATAACGACATTGCCGTCATTGCTTTTTGTTTTCAAGCTAGGTTAGGGCCGAACCCACAACGAACGTTAAATAGACAGACCACCATTCACTTCCAGCACAGTTCCATTCACATAGTCTGATTCGTGCGAGGCCAAGAACAAATACGCATAAGCAATGTCTATCGCTGTTCCCAGCCTGCGTAATGGTACTTTCTCAAGCATACCCTGCAGCACTTTCTCAGGTACGCTAGCTACCATGCCTGTGTGTACATAGCCTGGCGCTACCGCATTGACATTAATGCCTTTAAAGCCGAGCTCCTTAGCCCAAGTCTTAGTCACTCCGATGACTCCCGCTTTTGCTGCGGCGTAATTCGTCTGCCCGAGATTTCCTTGCACGCCCACAATGGAAGAGGTATTGATGATTTTGCCGCTGCCATTCTTTATCATATGGGGAGCTACCGTGCGGGTACAATAAAACACGCCGTTCAAATTCACATTCAGGACGCTATGCCATTGCTCGGGGGTCATTTTGGACAGCATGGCATCTTGCGTGATCCCCGCATTATTAATCAATATGTCGATTGCGCCATATTGCTCGGATACTTGGGCCACCATCTGCTCTACACTCTCTAGGGAAGACACATCCACCTTAAAAAAGCTAGCTTCCCCGCCAGCCTCCTGAATCAAACGTGCAGTCTCCAGACCGAACTGTTCATTAAATTCAGCAACCGCTACCTTGGCTCCTTGACTTGCAAACAGCAAACAAGCTTCTTTCCCAATCCCGCTGCCTCCGCCTGTAATTATGGCTGTTTTTCCAGCTAAACGCATCTGTCCACACTTCCCTTTTATTTATTCCAACACGAATTGAGCAATCTGATCCGACAGCCACTGGGCATCATCTATTTGCGGGGCATGACC
The DNA here is from genome assembly GCF_008017805.1 of Paenibacillus sp. N3.4. Lineage (GTDB taxonomy): Bacteria > Bacillota > Bacilli > Paenibacillales > NBRC-103111 > Paenibacillus_E. Next base: position 76,833 of record NZ_VRTT01000006.1, read on the forward strand.
AAAGCCTTTCCCTTCTGCGAGGGTCAAGCGTTCTCCTAGATCCTGAATGAGTTCTTCTGTCATTTGACGGGCAATAACGAGATCGTCCGTCCCTTGCACACAAAGTATTGGACAGCTTACACGTTTGAGAGCCCCTGTGCCTGGAGAACATTCATGCGGCTCATTGGTCATATTAAATATATTGAGCGCATGGTATACATCGATTAAATTGCGCTGGAGCAGCATCTCGTCTAAGTAAGCTTCATATCGCTTCTCAGATGGCTTGGCGGTACTGAACACAACTGCATCATAGATAGCGCGGAGCAAACCCTTATCCCCACGTTCAATCGCACTTTCCATCATACGAGACTTCTCTTGAGCAGCAATTTCATCCCAAGTCGTAAGTCGCCGCAACTCCGAAGACTTACCTTCAGCCTCTGCAGCATAAAACGGATACCCCCGCGTGGACATCGATGCCAGCAAAATAATAGCCCGAACACGGTCAGGTATCATCGATCCCAACTGCAAAGCTGCCCCTCCACCTGTCGACCAGCCGAGAATGGAGAACTGTGACCAGCCAACTGTATTTACAAACAACAACAAGTCTTCAGCGAAATCCTCAATATGGCGAATCGGTCGATGATAGGAAGAGAGCCCAAAGCCCCTTAAATCAACGGCAATAACTTGAAAACGCTTATCTAAAGTATCAAACAAGACATCGAAAAATAAGGAAGAGGACATGTTCCCATGCACGAGCAGAAGCGGTTCATCGCCGCCTGATCTTAGACGATAAGCCAAAGTTTCACCATTGCTGAGCTCCACTGATTTCAGTTCCACATCGTTCATCATTTTCATCTACCCCCATTTTAATGTTGTTGCTCCCCAGGCATAGCCAATCCCTGCGCTAACAAGGACTACAACGGAACCGGGCTTGATTCGTCCAGAATCAACTCCTAATTCAAGAGATAAGATCTGATCCATCTGACCAATATGCCCGTAATCACTTAAATAAATCGATTGATCCTCACGCAGATTAAGTTCTTTGAGCACATAATCATGTGCTGACTTTTTCATATGCAAAATGCCGATATAATCGATATCATGTTCTGTATATCCGCTCCGCTGCAGCGATTGGCGTACCACCGCCAAGAAATTAGCCATCGACTTCTGCTCCAGTCGTTCCTTCATCCCTTCAGGATCAGGAACGTCGAAGCAGCCGGTTGCGAATCGCTCTTGTTGACCAATATCCGCTTTTTGGGTTCCACCCCCGGGGATAATGACATCCTCGGAGAAGGAGCCGTCCGTGATGAGGGCGCTCTCTAGCAATAAGTTCCTATTCATCCCTTTACGGAGAATGATTGCGCCACCTCCGGCTGCTAAGTTAAACATGAACCGAGTACGCGGATTTCGGTAATCGATCAAATCCCCATTTCGATAGCCGCCAGCAAGCATAACGGTGCGAATCGAAGAATCGGCTAACATCATGCTTTGAGCGACTTTGAGCGCCATAACGGTCGTACTGCAGCGTAAAGCCACGTCGAAGCCCCAAGCGTTATGCGCGCCAATTTCTTGCTGAAGCTTCAATGCAGCCGTCCATACGGGATATTCTTTATATTCTTCGCCGATGTAAATGACAAGATCGATTTCCTTCGGGTCTAAGCCTGTTTTCTGAAGCGCTGTCTGCGCCGCTCGTATTCCCATAGCACAACTGTGATCTTCTTCACCGGGAATAGGCTTCTGAGTAATCCCAAGCTTGGTACGAACAATATGCTCAGGCACACCGGAGGCTTCGCTGATTTGCTGAGCCGTTATGACCTGCTTGGGGATATACATACCGGTACCGAGAATGCCAATTGATCTGTTATCTGTCATAAGATTATCCTCGTTTCAAAATCTGTTCCATATGTTCGCACAGCTCTTCCATAGAAGCTACCGTCATTTCCTCTTGCCCTTGGACATGGGTAACACGTATGCGCCAACGTTGCGATTCTTGAAGATCTTCTTGCCCCATAGGGCTGAATCGCACAACAAAGGACGTCACTTGCTGGTTGTCAGCCATCTCTAGCCCCTCCGCTCACGCGATGTTTTTTCCCGACGATTGTCCCGCCAGTGTCTGATCGTGCCAACAATTCCTTTGGGGAATAGCATGACGACAAGAATGTACAGTAATCCGAAGAAAATGATCCATCGCTCAAAAATCCAATGGACTTTGGCCAAACTTGTTAACTGCTCATGGGCGAGCTCGATAATGGCAGCTCCAAGTATGGCGCCAAACAGTGTTCCAACTCCCCCAATAATGGTCATCAGCAGCGCATCGACGTTTAAATCAAACGACAATACCGTTGTATTTACGAAGCGGAGCGTAACCACATACAAAGCGCCGCTTATTGAGGCAGCGATACCAGCAACTACACTGGCAATGACTTTATAATGAATGATTTCATAACCAAGCGATTGAGAACGCTGTTCGTTTTCTCGGATCGATTGAAGTACTCTTCCCAGAGGCGACATCGTGAACCTGCGCAGCATGAGAAAAACGAGAATCAACACCACAAATGAAACATAATAGAAAGTGAGACGATCTTTCAACAAATCAGGTATAGAAAATGTGAATCCATCGTTGCCCTTCGTCAATGAGCGCCACTTTTCGGCAATGACTAAAAACAATCCGGAGAAAGCGAGCGTCAACATCGCGTAGTAATGACTCTTCAACCTAAGAGACAGCATGCCTACGAAATAACTTACGATGGCAGAAAGGACAGCTCCAACGAGGACGGCTATCAATAATGATGGGATGGTCGGTCCTAACTTTTGCATCACGATTGCCACGCTATAAGCGCCTATCCCAAAAAACATGACATGGCCAAAAGAAACAATCCCCGTGTAGCCAAGCAGCAAATCATAACTCATAGCAAATATGGCAAGAATGAAAATATGTGTGATGACGATCATCGTCGCCCGTTCGTTATGAATAAGCGGAAAAAGCGCCGTCAGGACAGCAATCAAGGAAATAATAAGCAAGGACTTGTTCGATTGCAGCAGCTTTAACATTTCGTTACCCCCTTGCTCCAAATAATCCGGATGGCTTGAGCAGCAATACCGCAACCATGATGAGCATATTTACCGCCAGAGACAACTCAGGTACATAATACGCCATGAATGCTCCGGATAACCCAACAAGAATGGAAGCAAATAAAGTGCCTCTCATATTCCCCATGCCGCCTATGACCACAACGATGAAAGCTAGTATAGCGAACTGCATGCCCATATCGGCATGAATGACACCCGAATAGGGGGCGACGAATACGCCGGCCATCGAAGCTAGCGCTGCGCCAAGCATAAATACCATCGTGAAAACGCGTTTAATATTGACGCCAAGTGCTTCTACCATCTCTTTATTGATAACACCTGCTCGAACAATCAAGCCAAGACGCGTTCGATTCAACAGCAGTTGAAGGCCCGTGAATATGAGGAGACCAACTACAATAAGAAACAAGCGGTATTTAATAATAATGATTCCACCGATTTCCCAACTTCCGTCCAAGTAAGCAGGCACATTTACATTAAGAGGATTCGGTCCCCACACGACTTTTAACATCTCGCTCAGCACGAGCATAACCCCTAGCGTAACCAATATTTGCGTTACATGGCTGCCGTAAACCGGACGGATTATCCATTTTTCCATTAACAATCCCAGACACAAACCAGTTACAATTGCCCCTAAAATGGCAACAATGAAGCTCCCGGTCAGCATGTAAAACCATACACCCGAGTAAGCTCCCCAGGCGAACAAGCCTCCGTGGCTAAAATTCAATACGTCCATAAGTCCAAAGATTAAGGTTAGTCCTGCGGCCAGCAAAAAAAGCAGCATTCCTGTAGCTAATCCATTAATCGCGAGGTTCATCAGCACTTCCAATTGTGTGTTCCTCCTTCGCGTTTTCGTGAGAAAACAGCTTCGTATGCAGCTTGTTAAAGCTTGTTAACACATTCCTAGGCAATGCCTAAATATTTGCGCCGAAGATCTGCATCTGCTTTCATTTCGGGCATTTCGCCACCGCGTACCACACGTCCCTCATCGACTATATAGAAACGGTCGCCGATCGAACTGGCCATCATATAGTTTTGCTCGACAAGGACCACGGTTGTTTTCTTTTTCATCTGCAAAATAGACTGCATGAGCTTCTCAACCATGATAGGCGCCAGCCCTTTGCTAGGTTCGTCTATTAGTAAGAGTTGAATGTCATTGACATACGCTCTTGCTATGGACAGCATTTGTTTCTGTCCCCCACTTAGAAATCCTGCTTTTTTGTGCCAAAATGTCTTCAAATCCGGAAACAGGCTCAGAATCCATTCTTGTCGTTCCAGTGAAGCCTCATCACGCTTTTGCATCGCTACCTTCATATTTTCCTCAATCGTTAAATCTCCGAAAATGCCTTGATCTTCAGGTACGTAACCGATTCCTTTTTGCGATATCGCATAAGTCGGTAAACTGCCGACGGAATCTCCTCGATACAGAATAGTTCCGCTGCGGATCGGCACCATACCCATGATAGACCGAAGCGTCGTTGTTTTACCCGCTCCATTTCTACCAAACAAGACCGTGATTTCACCTTCACTAACATCAAAAGTAACACCCTGTAAAATATGGTACTGTTCAATATAAGAATGAATATTCTGCACGCTAAGAAGCGCCATCGTACAGCCCTCCCAAGTATGCCGATTGCACGATTTCGTTACGCATAATGTCCTCCACGGAACCATCCGCCAAAAACTTTCCATTAAATAACACCATAATCGAGTCACGACAGATCCAACACCATATCCATTTTGTGTTCGAATCAGAATAATTGTCTTATCTCCTTGCTGTTTGATCTTATGAATAACTTCCAGAATCGTAGGCACTTCCTCCAATGACATGCCGGCGGTAGGCTCGTCTAGCAGCAGGATCTCGGATTTAAGAGCCAGCAGCATAGCGATTTCCAGCTTTCTTTTCTCACCGTGAGCAAGATTTTTGGCAAGCGCTTGCGCTTTGCCATTGAGTAATACCGTTTGCAGCAGCTCGTAAGCTTGCTCCTCCAGGTGGCTGAACTTGCGAAAATGCGAGAACATGTTATAACGAATGCCGGCCTGCGCTTGAACAGCCAATCTGACATTCTCTAAGACCGTCAAGTTCGGAAACACATTCGTAAGTTGAAAAGAACGTCCCATGCCGAGATTTACTCTCTGTGTCGGGGATAACTTGGTTATGTCCTTTCCCTTAAAGTAAACGGATCCGGAAGTAGGCTTCAATTGACCGCTAAGCAAATTGAAAAAGGTCGTCTTGCCCGCGCCGTTGGGACCGATAATTGATTTAAAGTGATGGCTAGGCATTTGAAAATGAACCTCATTAACGGCCGTATGCCCTCCAAAAGCAATCGTTAGTCCTTTGGTTTCCAGGATAGGTTCCATGTCTTCACTCCTTTAAGCCTAAAATATATACAAATCGGAGGAGGGCGCCAGAAACCGTCGCTTCTCCTCCTGGTTCATCCTATTTCTTGTTTTGAATCGGCGGAACCGTTTCGTCTGCTGTCATTTCACGAATAAGCACAGGAATCGGATAATCGAATCCGTCTTTTTTCTCTAATCGAACTGCGTACATAGGCTGCAGCGCTTGGTGATCTTCCTTGCGGAATGTCATCTTACCCTTTGGCGTATCGAATGACATGCCTTCCATTGCCGGAATCAGCTTATCCGAGCTTGAATCGCCGTTTGTTTTCTTAAGTGCCTCTACAGCAGCAATGGCTGCGGACATTCCGCCTGGTGTGAACAGGTCCGGAACTTCATTATTAAAACGTTTCTTATGCTCATCTACGAGCCATTTATTGATATCGTTCTGAGGAAGCGTGTGATAATACACAGAGAAGCCTTCCATGCCAATCAGGTCATTCATCGTTTTCAGCGCTGCAATATCGGGAGCTCCTGTAGAAATTTTGATCCCTTGCTGCTGCACTTTCATATCCTGAAACTGTTTCCAAGGGGAGTTCGCTCCGGCCCAAACGACGAATAAATAATCCGGCTTTGCGCTAAGAACCTTCTGAATGTTGGCCGTATAATCCGTTGCCTTGGGATCTGCGTACTGCTCAGAAATAATGGTAGCCCCAAGTTTCAAGGCCGCTACCTTAAAGGCAGCGATTCCATCGCGACCAAAAGAGCTGTCAGGTGCGAATGTAGCGATCTTGACGCCTTTCTTTGCAATGGCAGCTGCTCCGGCAACCGCATCCTGCGAGGAGTTCCGTGCGGTACGGAAAATATACTTATTCCAGTTAGCGCCCGTAATGCTGTCGGCTACGGCTGGTTCAACGATCATAACTTTTTTATATTCTTCTGCAAGAGGAAGAACAGCAAGCGTATCACCTGAACTGGAGGAACCGACCAACAGATCCACTTTATCTTTTTCCAAAAGCTTCGTTGCTTTCTGGACCGCTACATCCGGCTTCGTTTCTGTATCCTCTATGATGATTTCAATGGGGCGTCCGCCAATTTCTTTTGTTCCTTTTGTCGCATATTCAATACCTAGTTGAAAACCGCGTTCCGTTTGCTTCCCATAACTTTCCAGAGCACCCGTTTTGGAAGCCAGTAAACCAATTTTGATTGGCGTTTTATTCGCACTGGCTGCAGGAGCTTTTGTTGAAGCGCTTACAGTTGCTGCGGGCGTGTTATTTGGTTGGCTTGTTGATCCTCCACTACCGCTTGTGCCTTGGCTGCAACCCGTTAAAGCAACGGCAGCGCCTAGCATCGATATTGCTCCAAGACGTGATAACTTTCTAGCAAACATGGTTAAATCCCCCTCAATGGATAATGGTTCGATCTAGTTTTAATTCTATCCAGTCAGGTTACAAATCAGTTACATACGTTTGCATCACGGTGTCATACATCATCTTCGTACTTTCCATTGGAGCGACGCCCAGCTCACGGTCCAGCTCCTTGCAGCAGCGATAATACCACTTGAGCGCTTGATTTCGATTGTTCTGTCTGTAATGGCAGTACATGAGCAAGCGGTAAGCTTCTTCCCAGCATTCGTCGGTTTGAACAATGCGCTCACACCAATGGATAGCACGGTCAAACGCTTCGGTTTCCACACACAGTTTTGCCATTCGTTCCAAAGAACGCAGATACAATACCTGGATACGCTCGCGCTCCTCTATGCACCAGTCGTCGTAACGACGGTCCGGCATATAATCTCCGTGATACAGCTGTAAGCCTTTTTCCAGCAAAACCGTCGCACGTTCTCCGTTTGTTTCCTCAAGACCGCCTTTGACATGCGCCTCAAACTCAACGACATCCAAAATAAGGCCTGAAGCCAAGTTCAATCCATAAGAGATACCATGACGCTGTACAAAGAACGGATTCGATCTTGCCTGTCTTCCCGGCTCCAAAGCAGAGTTGAGAGCATTTAATGCAACTTTGAAGTCCCGCGCTCCCGATTTTTCGTCTAAATCAGGGTATAGGAGAGACATGATCTCTTCCTTTGGCACGAGTTGTTTTCTTTTGACAACTAATAGTTGAAATAGTTCTTTTGCTTTTCCCCGCTGCCAATCCTTATCGGACAGTTCTCTATCTCCCAAAAACACCTTGAATTCACCTAGCGTTTGGATGCGAAGTGTGTATCCGGGATGATAGGCCGCTTGTTCCAATCCTAACCCCGATAATAAGTACGAAGCGTAGTGACTGACAGGTGCGTGGCTTTGTGCGGCAATGAGCATCGGGACTAGCTGCTGGATATCCTTGGGTCCGTACAAAGTGCGCTTTTGAACCAAGTACTCATAGTCCCCGTTCTGCATCATAACTAGAAGCCTTTCGAGATGCTGGAGGAATTGCAGCTCCCCTTCGCTTTGGTAAGCGACCCATGTCCGCCACAAGAGCGCTATCGTCATCCCATAGCTATCCCCGCATTCAGCAAAGAGAACTTCGATCTCGGCCAGTAAATCATCAGCTTCGGCGAGCTTTCCATGATAGATATGAGCAACTGCGATGCTTAAACGAATCCAGGCAGACAGCCACGCATCGCTGACTTGTTCAGTTTCCTGCAAAGCCATTCTGCCATACTGAAAAGCGGATTCGAATGATCCGGCTCGCCCATGAAGCAAACATAAACCCATGAGAGCTCAGCTTTGCCTCGCGATACTTCCAAGCCTTCCATCATCTCCTGCGAAGTTCGATAGCAACCCAGCGCAACATCGAACTTTACATTCGATAATAGCTGTGCCGCATGGCCCATGCGCATCCAACCGCATGCTTCTGCAAAAGGCGATTCTGTACGAATACCCTGCAGCATCCCTTCTTGTGCGGCTGCCTTCGCTTTCTCAGGATAGCCTATCATCGACTCAATCAAGGATGTGATAATCATTAATTCACGGTGCGACCGTGAGAGAATTAAACCGCCCTTGGCAGTCTCCTCCTCTTTAAGCTTCTCAAGCAAACGTAACGCGGTTGACAACTTTCCGCTTCGCAGATTCATTCGAATCTCCAGTACATCTTCTTTGAAGCTAGGATCCAGTTCACGGCACCTTACAACCCAGTGCTCAGCATCAGCGGCACGACCGGAATTGACCAGATTTTCGGCGAGCAAACTGTATAATCGCAAGCGATCTTCTTTCACGTCCGTCGTTGATTCATCGAGACTTTCGATAAGTTCAAGCGATTCTTTCAGCAGCGCATCCGCTTTTCTTGGTTGAATAGTGTCCAAAAACACGCGTGCTTGCCCTTCCAGCGCTGCGGCTTGTATTTGAATATCTCCATTCGTACGCGCCAGTTGTTTCGCCCGCTCATAACAAGTTTGCGCCTTATCGTACAAACAGCGATACCTATATGCTTCTCCCTGATACACCCATAGCCACACATAGTGATCCATCAAAGAATAGGCCAGCGTATTCGTTAGCTCCAACAATTTGCTAAGACGTCCTGTCTTAACCAGCATTTTCCCATGATGATGAAGCACAGCAGCTATTCCTTGCTGATCGCTAATCATTTGATAATGATACAGAGCCGATTCCGGTTGTTGATACTCGATATAATAGCGAGCGGCGCCCTCATGCAGAAAGCGAAACCGATTGTCCTCACTTTTTAGACGCTGCACGAGAAATTCCCGAAACATCGCATGGTACCGATATTGATGCTCACCCGTTTGAAATAAAAACAAGCGCAAGCTGCATATTCGATCCAGTAATACATGGGATTCATGCCATCCATACAACTTGTCGCAAAGAGACGCATGGAAGTCATCAAAAATGCATGTGCGCAGAAGAGCATCGCGAATTTCTTCCGACTGCTTGCTAAACACTTCCATCGCAAGATAGCGGAACAGATCGTCCATTGAGTGCCCATCGTGTTCCAGGATCAGCTCCAACTTTCTGCCAAGGGTAAGCTGCTGCCAAATCATTTGGACAGCCATCACCCAGCCTTCTGTTTTCTTATAAATCGCTTGGACTTCTGCTTCGCCAAGGGCAAGCTCATAATAATCGGCAAACAAGACTTCGATTTCCTCTGCCGAGAATGCAAGATCTGATTCCCCTATTTCAAGCAGTTCTGCTTTTACTTTCATGGAAGTAAGAGCTTCCCACTGCGGTTTCGTTCTGCCAGAGAGTACAAGATGAACTTGTTGAGGGAGATGACGAATCATATATTCCAAACTTTTGGATACAGAAACCGAATGTTCGACGAGATGGTAATCGTCAATGACGACGACGACTTCATCGCTAACCATCATCAATTCATTCAAAAAAGTATCGCTAAGCACATAGAGATCCTGCTCATCGGAGCCGTAGTTCCCTTCTATCAAGGAATCTATAATCTGTTCTCCAAAATTGGGATACTCTGTCCGTATTGCTTGAACCAAATACTGAAAAAAAGGAACCAGATCATCTTCGCGTTCTCCGCAGCTATACCAGCAGACGGCAATACGTTCCATTCGAAAAAAAGAAGACAGAGCTGTACTCTTCCCATAACCGGGACCACTTTGAACAATCGTCAAGGGATACTCGAAAACCTGCTTGAGACGTTTGTTCAAGGATTGTCTTTGCAGTGTATTCTTTTTTAACTGAGGCGGAGTGATCTTGGTAAACAAGATCGACTTGGCTGGTCTCATGTCCATCTCCTTGTAAACGCTTTTTCTAATTCTACCATAGGTTAAAGAATTGCGGGCAAGCTAGTTTAAGAGATTCTCCTATTGTTGAACGTGATTGCTAAATGCCAATACGATACTTTTCTTATCGATCTTTCCCACAGGCGTTTTAGGAAGTGCTGTTACAAAAATTATTTTTTTGGGCACCTTATACTTGCCGATATGATTGGCGCAGTAAGCTTGCAGCTCTTCACAGCTTGCCTGACAGCCTTCGCGCAATACAATCACTGCGGTTACCAGCTCCCCCCATTTCGCATCGGGCAATCCGATCACAGCCGCTTCAGCTACATAGGCATGCTGTTGTAAATGATGCTCGATCTCAAGCGGATACACATTTTCACCACCGGTAATAATCATATCTTTCTTACGGCCAACAATGTAATAAAATCCTTCGTCATCAAAGCGCCCCAAGTCACCAGTACAAAACCATTCTCCGCTGCAAGCATCCGCCGAAGCAGCTGGATTGTTCCAGTAAGCTTCAAATAGGTGGTGTCCGCTGATTTGAATTTCCCCCACTTCGTTGACGGCAGCAGCTTCACCTTGCTCATTCACGATGCGTATGCGGTTACATATCATCGGACGTCCAACCGATCCCCGCTTTCGCAGCGCATCAATGGGATCGATGTAGAAATTGTTGGGTCCTGCTTCTGTCATCCCGTAACCTTCTTTGAACGGTAACTTTTTAGCCTCAAATGCATCATAGATCGTAAGTGGGCAAGGGCGCCCCCGGAAATAAAAGCTCGCATATGACTGAAAGCAGATTCACTGAAAGATTTCGTTTGAATAAGTAGGTGGTACATCGTTGGCACCATCAGCACGACCGTACAGCGGCTGCTCTCCAAGAGATGAACCGCTCCCACCGCTTCAAATTCTCGTTCAACGATGACGCAGCCTCCGGCTAATAATACCGGCAGTGAAAGGGCATTGATACCACCCGTATGAAACATGGGCAAGAAAGTTATCGTAATGTCTTTCTCGGTCAATCCCCAGCTAATGATTGTATTCGCAGCATTGGCATAGATCGAACGATGGGAAAGGACGACTCCTTTGGGCTTTCCTGTTGTCCCACCGGTGTAAATCATTAACAAGGGGTCTCTAGCTTCTCGTGTTTGGTCGACGATTGCCGTTTGATCACATGCACAGGCTTCGAGATAGGACTCACTCTGTAAGCAGATACGACGATCAAGATGAACATCGGCTACAAGTGCCTCCAACTCTTCACTATAGAAAACGATCCTATAAGAGCAATCTTCTAAAATATACGTCAGCTCCAGTGTAGAAAGACGCCAGTTTAATGGAACTAATATGGCTCCTACTCGGCTGCAAGCGAATAACAATTCAATATAACAAAGACCGTTAGGAGCAAGCAGCGCCACGCGATCACCTTTAATTATTCCCCAATGCTGCATGGCGGCAGCCAAACGTTCAACTCTATCATGCACCTGACGGTATGTCCAACTTACTCCGGTTTGCTTATCCACTATCGCCGTATTGTTCGGAGTTATTTGACTCCTCCGTTCAAACCATTCCGTTTCCCAACTATTCACGCTTTTTTCCCTCCATGTTCCGCCACTGATGCTACGACTCTTTTATTTGCTGAGTTTATTTGTACAACAGAGTGGTTACAAATCGGTTACACGGATCGCTGAACTACAAAAAAATCGTCTACCCACCTTACACCTTTTCAGGTAAGATAGTTGACGATTATAGATGTCGTGTATGCATCAGCCTCTCTCAACAAGCATAGCCACACCTTGACCGCCGCCAATGCACAGAGCAGCTAAGCCGATTTTCCCATTACGTTTATCCAACTCATGAAGCAGAGACACCAGAATGCGGGCTCCGCTAGCTCCAATTGGGTGCCCCAGCGCTAGTGCGCCGCCGTTGACATTTAACTTAGCAGATGGAATACCGAGATCGCGCCCTATAGCCAATGATTGGGAGGCAAAAGCCTCATTCATCTCGAACAGGTCAATCTCTTCCAAAGATACGCCCGTTTTCTTGAGCAGCGACCGAGTAGCTCCTATGGGTCCCAGACCCATCAAAGATGGCTCTAATGCGGAGCTGGCATAACCGCGGATACGGGCTAACGGTTTCAATCCGAGCTCATCCGCCTTCTGTGCAGACATGACCACGAGTGCAGCAGCGCCGTCGTTGATGCCTGAGGCATTGCCTGCAGTAACCGTTCCATCCTGCTTGAAAGATGGCCGCAGCTTTCCTAGCGTTTCCACCGTCGTTCCGGCGCGAGGGAACTCGTCTTGAGCAAAGCGCAGCGGATCTCCTTTCCGTTGAGGAATCGAGACAGGAACGATTTCATCGTTGAAGCGACCCGAAGACAACGCCTGCTGGGCTTTTTCCTGGCTCCAGACCGCAAATTCATCTTGCTCCGCACGTGTAAATCCGTAGCGCTGAGCCACATTTTCCGCGGTAATGCCCATATGGATGTCGCACATCGCGCACCATAGCCCGTCACGAACCATGGAGTCTACCATCGGGGAATCGCCCATTCTAAGGCCGGCGCGTGCCCCTTGAAGGAGGTAGGGCGCTTGGCTCATGTTCTCCATTCCCCCGGCCACAATGATGTCGGTATCCCCGAGCCGGACCGCTTGTGCGGCCAGCATCACCGCTTTCAGCCCTGATCCGCAGACTTTGTTAATCGTCACAGCAGGAACAAAGTCATTGAAGCCTGCTTTTAACCATGCTTGTCTCGCCGGATTTTGGCCGATGCCGGCTTGAAGGACATTCCCCATAATCACTTCATCCACTTGATTCTCGCTAACATGGGCCCGCTCTAATGCCTCCCGAATAACAACGCTGCCGAGCTCGGGTGCGCTGATTCCGGATAGAGTTCCCATAAAATTACCTATTGCAGTCCGTACAGCACTGACGATCACGGCTTCTGATTGCATCCTTGTCATCCTTTCGTCACTTGTTCGTTTGTAAGATAAGGAGAAAGCGAAAAAGCTGCTTCCGTTTTCACACGAACTTCATCCAACGTAGCACCCGGCTGCAATTCAACCAAAATCATTCCGCTATCGGTAAAGTCAAAAACCGCCAGATCGGTAATAAGCCGATTCACAACGGCTTTGCCCGTGAGGGGCAGGGTGCATGCAGCTTTCACTTTGGACTCTCCATGTTTATTGACATGCTCCATAATGACCACGATCCGCTGCGCGCCGCTGACAAGATCCATGGCGCCGCCCATGCCTTTGACCATTTTGCCCGGAATCATCCAGTTAGCCAAGTCCCCGTTAGCAGACACTTCCATGGCCCCAAGAATGGCCAAGTGAACATGACCACCCCGAATCATTGCGAACGATTCTGCGCTGTCAAAGTAGGAGGCTCCCGGTATAGCGGTGATCGTTTCTTTGCCAGCGTTAATTAAATCCGGATCTTCTTCTCCTGCAAAGGGATAGGGACCTATGCCAAGCAGCCCATTTTCGGAGTGAAGCAACACATTAATATCTTGCGGTATGTAGCTGGCAATCAAGGTAGGCATACCTATGCCCAAATTGACATACATCCCGTCTTTAATTTCCAGCACAGCGCGTTTTACAATTCTGGTGCGATCGTCACTCATATGCTCATCTCTCCTCACCGTTTTCATAAGAAAACTTACCTGTTTTGAACCGTAAGACGCTCGATCCGTTTTTGGCTGGTTGCTTTTACGATTCGTTGTACATAGATGCCCGGCGTATGAATTTCATCCGGTAGAAGTTCTCCCGCCTGTACAATTTCCTCCGCCTCCACAATGGTCACTTTCCCTGCGGTTGCCGCAATGGGATTGAAATTCCGCGATGTTTTGCGATACACCAAATTACCCAGCGTGTCAGCTTTCCAAGCTTTCACAAGGGCAAAATCTCCAATAATGCCATGCTCCAAAATATAAGTGCGTCCATCGAACATTTTATGTTCTTTGCCTTCGGCAACTAAAGTACCTACTCCAGTAGCGGTGTAAAAACCAGGTATTCCTGCACCACCGGCACGAATCCGTTCCGCCAACGTTCCTTGCGGAACAAGCTCTACTTCAAGCTCTCCGCTCAAAAATTGCTGTTCAAACATTTTATTTTCTCCTACATAAGAAGAAATCATTTTCTTAATTTGTTGAGTCGCCAACAGCCGCCCAAGTCCCCAATCGTCCACACCGCAATTGTTGCTGACAACGGTCAGACCTGTAGTCCCCTGATCCCTAAGAGCCTCTATTAAATTTTCTGGAATACCGCATAGCCCAAACCCTCCAACTATCAGCGTAGAACCGCTTTGAATATCCTGAATAGCCTCAGTAACGGATGAAAATAATTTATTCATGCTGTTCCTCTCCTTTAAACTATTTTCTATAGGGTTCTACTGCGCAGTGTAACCTCCGTCAATGAGCAGAGAGGCACCCGTTACGCCCTTCATTTTGTCGCTGGCAATCAGCATAGCAAAATCGGCGATTTCTTCTACGGGCAAAAGCCTCTTTTGAGGTACGAGCGGATAAATCACGTCTTCCAACACTTTATCTAAAGGAACTTGACGGGTTCTGGATAAATCCTCCAGTTGACCTCTCACGAGAGGCGTGTCCACATAGCCCGGACATAGAGCATTTACAGTAATACCGTGAGATGCTCCTTCCAATGCAGCTACCTTTGTTAAACCGATCAATCCATGCTTCGCGCTATTGTATGCGGCCTTCCCAGCAAACCCGATGACACCGTTGATCGATGCCATGTTAATGATGCGTCCATAGTTTTGGCGTTTCATGATAGGGAAAGCAAGCTTAATACCGATAAATGCCCCTGTCAGCATCACTTTCAGCATAAATTCAAACGTTTCCACCGGAAATTCCTCAATCGGCGAAATATATTGTAGGCCTGCATTATTGACGAGAATATCCAGTCTTCCATAGATCTGTTCCGTTTTGCGGATGGCTCCTGCATATTGCTCTTCCTGAGTAACATCGCAGTTAAGCCCAATGGCTTCAAATCCTTCTCGTCTAAGTTCCTCCGCGACCAAATCGGCTTGCTCCCCATTTACATCGGAAATAATCACTTTGGCTCCTTCTCGTGCATAAGTCCGGGCAATTTCAAGACCGATTCCGCTGGCTGCACCTGTTATGAATGCTACTCGGCCTTCCAAAAAACCTGACATATGAAATCCCTCCGTTCGTAATCGAAACGCTTACATAATTAAATTCATTTTACAACCGCATAGGCAGGAGGTAAAATTCATTTGTAGCATGTTTACCATGAAAATTGTCTATAGGTCGGAGAGGATCCCATGGATATCAAGCATTTAACCTATTTACTTGAGATTGTAAAACAGCTCAATTTCACGAAAGCAGCTGAATCCTTACATTTAACCCAACCTACTCTGAGTAAAATGGTGAGGAGTCTTGAAGATGAGCTCGGCGTTACACTATTTGATCGATCCGGCAAATATATTAAATTAACGGATGCCGGCATCGCCGCGGTTCAGCAAATTCAAGTCATTGTCCAGGCCGTCCAAGACCTACACACATCCCTAAACGATGTATCCAACCTGAGAACAGGCTCTATACGGATCGGCTTACCTCCAGTGATCGGGACCATCTTTTTCCCACATGTTGTTGCCGCATTTCAAAAGGCCTACCCACAAATCGATTTTCAAATCATAGAAGAAGGCGCTAAAAAAGTGGAAAGTCGCATTCTGGAAGGCAACCTCGACCTCGGTGTGGTCGTTGCTCCAGTAGATACGGATGAGTTTGAAATCATGCCTTATTTGGAAGAAGAATTAGCTCTCATTCTTCATGAATCCCACCCTTTAGCGGCGAATCCTTCCGTTCCTCTCTTGGAATTAAGAAGGGAGCCGTTTATTCTGTTTCCCAACGGATTTGCAGTTCGGAAGCATATTATGCAGGCTTGCAGCACCGTAGGTTTTGAACCTCGCGTTACTTATGAGAGTGCCCATTGGGATCTTCTTGCGGAAATGGTAGCGGCCAATACAGGCATCTCCATCCTGCCCCAGGCCATTTGCTGCAAAATCAACAATCCATCCGTGAAAACGGTACGGTTAACCAACCCGACGATCCCCTGGAATCTGATCATCATTTGGAACAAAGCGAAGTATCAATCCTATGCCATGAGGGAGTTTAAGCGCTTTATTACATATTCCGCCAAGCCTTCCCGCACTATTCCGGACTCGTCTAGTTTGATTTAAACCTAGATTTCGCATTTCCCATCAATTCGACTGCCTGTTTTTGAAAAGGAATTACCATCATTTAGAAACTTTTCTCATTTTTGTTCGTAAAAGGAAGGTAACGTTTTCTAAACTACAGAATTGAGGGAGTGAATGGTTTGAAAAAAATGAAACGAACACTACATACACTTAGCAAGTCCATGTTTATAACAGTTCTAGGAGTAAGTGTACTGGCTTCAAGCGCACTTGCCGCGGAGATGGGCACCACAACTGCCCAACACGTGGTATCCGTTACCGAAAGCGCGGCATCAACGAACAGTATAAGTTCAAACTTAAATCCTGCTGATGCAAAAATTTCGAAAGATCTGGCTGTTGAACGGACAAAAAAGCTGTTTCCTGCTTTAAAAGAGGCAACCGTACAATCTGTTGATTTCGGCGATCCCAACACCTATCCGCCTCGTAATGAGAAAGTCTGGACGATTCAGTGGGAATTCAAAACCGAAAATGGAAGCTCCGGATTCAGCAGCAGAGTCGATGCTATGAATGGCGACTTGCTGCAAATGTATGTGCCTTCTCTTAATGACCCACGCAGCATCACCCATTTCCCTCCCAAAGTATCGAGAGAAGAGGCACAGAAGCTTGCTAAAGATTTTATCCTTCAAGCTGCCCCTTCGATCACATCCTATAGTTTGCAAATGAATGACGATGATACACAATTTAAAGGCCAAACTTCTTTGTTTGGGCCTGTTCAATATAATTTCAATTACAATATTCAAATAAATGGCGTGAAATTGAATAATGGCGGGGTTCAAGTAACGGTAGACGGAGAAGGAAATGTCATTCAGTTTTATAAAGCTCCTCAATACAGCAGTTACCCGTCAACTGAACCCAAAATAACGTTGGAACAAGCGACGACGTTTGCAAAGAAACATCAAGAAGCAGAATTACAGTACATTCCGATCCGTAAAGGAGGAGGCAAAGTTCAATCCTGGTGGTTGGGATATGTGCCAAGTCTTCATCCGATTGATGCGCAAACCGGGCAATTTGTGACGCAAGGCATGTCAAGCAGCAATCAAGGACCAATCTATGTGGCTGTACCTAAAAAAGATAAAGTATTTACCCCTATTACGGCAGATGGAGAATTGACAGCCGAACAAGCTGCACAAATCGTGGAGCAAGCTTTCCCTTTGCTAAAAGATAAAAAGCTCCAGCAAAAATCTCTTAATGATGGCTGGAGCGCTGATAATCATAAAGTATGGTCGATAAATTGGGGAAATGAAGAACTTAGGATGGGGATGGGACCTTTTGGATCATCAAACAGAGCTACCGTGGACGCCCAAACTGGAATTATTGTGCAATACTCAACAGACATCTTCGGTCCTTACCCGCCTGCTGCAAAGCCAGTATCAAATGAACCCGTAATCTCGAAGGAAGCAGCACTGCAGAAAGCTGAAGAACTGATCAATCTCATTTATCCAAATGCCAGTGAAGTTTTAAAACGAATGGAAACCAACAACAGCGAGGATGATTCATCTAATCCACTACAAAACTATTCATTTTCCTTTCAAAGATTTTATAAAGGGCTGTTAGTCAATGGTGACAATGTAAACATAACGTTAGATTTGCAAGGAAATGTGACTAATTATTATGGGAACAGGACGACTTTGGATGACCAAGTTATGGGGGCTCTGAAACTTAATTTATCTAAGGAGCAAGCGCTGAGTCAGATCTGGGAATCAACGAAACTTGAATTGGAGTTAAATTCTCTGGGAGGATACACGATCAATAATACATATGAACAACCGATTGCTAAATTAGTATACAATCAAATTTTTAAAACCGGCAGTTTGAATTTCAAAGCACTGGATGCGACCGATGGCACTTGGAAACTCTTGTGGTCTGATCAGACCACAACTCCGCAGACTTCCGTGAAGCCAACCGATATTACGGATCACTGGGCGCAAAAAGACCTTGAGACTATGGTTCAATATCAAGTCCTTACAACGGATGATTCTGGAAAGCTGAACCCAAACCAAACGATCAAGTATGGGGATTGGCTTACGATGATGGCGACAGCTCTAACACCTCAATACAAAAATTATTACAATGGAAACAGAAACGACAAACCGCTATTTGCGGATATCACGGAAACTAGCCCTTATTTTGATGCTGTCCGGACATTCGTACAACAAAAGTGGCTGGAAGCAGAGGTGAATGGCCATTTAAACGCTGATCAAGAATTAACACGCGAAACATTGGCATCTTCATTAGTTCATATCGTGAAATACAATAAACTGGCGAGCCTTTTTGCTCCTACTGCCAAAGATCTTCCTTTCACAGACAGCGATTTGATTAAGAATAAATCTGATGTAGCATTAGCCGTTAAACTTGGGCTTATGGAAGGTTCCGATGGCGCTTTTAATCCATCAGCCAAAGTAACTAAAGCGGAAGCTGCAGTTATCATCATGCGTCTTGTTCATTTACAAGGTAAGCTTGATCAAACAATAGGCCAATAAATTTTGGATCCTTCATGAAAATAGTGTTATTTGCTTCACACAAAAAGCTCTGAAGATCAATTGATCTTCAGAGCTTTTCAGATCATACAAGGATAAACGACTTTGTCGTAAACATTAATTTAGCCTCTTTTTTTACGAGTGACAACATCGAAAATAACAGCGATGGCTAACACAGCTCCACGAATCATATATTGGTAAGATATCCCAATACCTAGTAAGTTCATACCGCTGGAGAGTGAAGCCATAACAATCGCTCCAATAATGGAGCCCGTAACTTTACCAACCCCACCGGCAGCAGACACACCGCCTACATATGCGGCAGCAATGGCATCAAGTTCAAATAAAGTACCCGCCGTTGTTGTGGCAGATTGCAAACGTGAAGTAAAGAGAATTCCTGATAGAGCTGAAAGCATTCCCATGGAGCCAAAAACAATATAAGTAATCTTCTTCACACTAATTCCGCTTAAATTCGCAGCTTCTGGGTTGCTTCCAACTGCGTATATATGTCTCCCTAATACAGTTGAACTTGTCAGAAAGTGATAAATCACCACGACGAGCAGTACAATAATGACTGTCCAGGAAAATCCATTGTATCCAGCAAGGATCCATGTGATATAGGCAATAATAGCTGAAACGAAAACGACTTTCACTGCAAAAATGCTTTTAGAAATGACTTCAAAATTGTACTTCAGCTTTTTATTACGCTTAGAAAATTCGCTGTAAATATAAATCACAATAATCAATGCACCAATAATTAAGGAAAGCAAGTTCAGATCGTAAACTTTAGCTATCGCGGGAATGAATCCATTACCAATCGCATTAAATGATCATCCTTAATAATAATGGTTCCGGTTTTTTCAGTTACTCGCAGTAAAGCCCCTCTGAAAATTAACATGCCCGCTAAGGATGCCACAAATGAAGGAATTCCAAATTGAGCAACTAGCAAGCCATTGAATAAACCGACAATAATTCCTAGCACTAAGATGATTGGAATCGTGATATAGAACGGAACTCCTGCCTGAGTAAGAAGAACAGCCGTTATCGCACCTAAGAATCCGGCAGCAAATCCAACAGACAAATCGATATGTCGAATGACAATAACCAGCGTCATCCCAACAGCAAGAACTGCAATATACCCTGTGGCATCGATTAAGTTACTAATGTTTCTGGATGACATAAAAAGTCCATCCGTCATAATCGAAAATGTAGCCATGATAACAAATAAAGCAATATACATACCATAGTCTCGAATATTATGTTTGATCAACGATTTCGCTTCATTAAAAAATGGCACTGGTCTTCCTCCTAATGCGTAGCAAGCTTCATAATGGTTTCTTGATCCGCTTCATCTATGGACAGTTCACCTGTTATTTTCCCTTCAGCCATGACATATACGCGATCACTCATCCCTAATACTTCTGTCAACTCGGATGAAATCATAATAATGCTCATACCTTCACTAATTAGCTTGTTCATAATCGTATAAATTTCATATTTAGCCCCAACGTCAATACCGCGTGTAGGCTCATCCAAGATAAGCAAGCTTGGATTTACAAATAACCACTTTCCAAGGGATACTTTTTGCTGGTTGCCTCCGCTCAAATTGCCTACCAACTGCTCAACCGAAGGCGCTTTTATATTCAATGATTGTTTGTAATGATTCGACACTTTTACTTCTTCATTGTTATTAATGACCCCTCGCGTGGAAATTTCATGAAGATTAGCAGCTGAAATATTTTGCTTAATATCTTGAATCAAAAACAAGCCGTCACCTTTGCGATCCTCTGTTACGTAGGCTATCCCCGCATTGATCGCATCTTTAGGATGCTTAAACACTTTTTTATTGCCGTCCAAAAATAACTCGCCTTGCAGTTTATACGATTTGGGATTGCCGAAAATACTCTGCGCCAATTCCGTTCGTCCGGATCCCATCAAACCGGCAATGCCGACAATTTCACCTTTTTTGACATGAATATTTACATCTTTCACGACTTCTCTGCCCAGCCCAGGATCAAAAGCCGTCCAGTTGCGAATTTCAAGTGTTGGATCTCCGAAATGTTTATTTGTTCTTTTGGGATAAATATCCTCAATTTCGCGACCAACCATGCTTTTTATAATGACGCTCTCCGATATTTCACCTTTGGAAGCGTCCAGTGTGCAAATCGTCTGACCATCACGCAACACCGTAATTTTATCCGCGATGGCTATTACTTCTTTCAGCTTATGTGAAATCATAATGCTGGTAATGCCTTGTTTTTTCAATTCCCTCAAAAGTTCAAGCAAGTTATCACTTTCTGTTTCGTTAAGCGCAGCCGTCGGTTCATCCAAAATGAGCAGCTTGACATCCTTGCTTAATGCCTTCGCGATTTCGACAAGCTGTTGTTTACCTACACCTAAGTCCTTAATAAGAACTTCTGGGCTTACATGAAGCTTTACTTTATTAAGCATTTCTTTGGCTTGGCGAATGGTTTGATTCCAATCTACCAACATGCCTTTTTTCACTTCATTCCCTGCATAAATATTTTCATAAACAGTGAGGTCAGGAAATAACGCTAGTTCCTGATAAATAATAGCAATGCCTGCTTTCACGCTATCACTGATTTTCGAGAAAGTTTGAACTTCACCTTCAAATACAATATCTCCCGAATACGTTCCGTAAGGGTATACGCCACTAAGTACTTTCATTAAAGTTGATTTTCCAGCACCATTTTCACCAATCAAACAATGAATTTCGCCTGTATTTACTTTAAAACTGACATTAGATAAGGCTTTTACACCCGTGAATTCCTTGGAAATATGATTCATTTCTAACAAGTATTCATTCATCATCGCTCAACGCCCCTTAACAAAAACAACTCGTGGAATAGAGGAATAGTGATAGACACGTCTATCACTATCCATCCCTACTATGTTTGTTTGCGATTACAGACCTTTGAAATCGCTTGCTTGGTAATACCCAGAATCAATGAGTGCAGATTTGACATTGCTTTTTTCAACAACGATTACGTTCGTTTGTTTAGCTTTTACATCGATTTTTCCGTTTTTGTAAGAACCAGTCGTCTCAGGCGTTTTGCCATCCAGAATGGAAACGGCCATGCCCATTGCATCTTTAACTAATGTACGAACATCTTTGAACACTGTCATCGATTGCTTGCTGTCAATGATGTATTGAATCGAAGCTTTCTCAGCATCTTGACCGGTAACTACAAAGCTAGTGACAGCTTTATCTGTTGCAAATACATCGGCGATTGAACGAGCCGTTCCGTCATTTGGTGCCAAAATCGCAACATCGCCTTTTTTATCTGCGGAAGCTGCAGTCAGATGCGTTTGTGCTTTATTTTTCGCTTCATTAGCATCCCAGTTTGTTGTCACTTGACCAATGATTTTACTTTGTTGATCACGAGTCAATTCCGCAGTTGCTTGCAGTGTTACAGCTTCGCTGGAGTTCGCAATTTTGAAAGTGCCATCAGCGATTTTTGGTTGGAGAACGGACCAAGCACCTTGGAAGAACAAGAAAGCATTGTTATCGGACGCAGCACCCGCGTATAGGTACAATGGTTGGCCTTTGCCTTTTGCATGATCAACCAAATATTTCGCTTGTGCTTTACCAACGGCTACGCTGTCAAATGTGACATAATAATTAACTGCATCTGTATTCGTAATCAATCGGTCATAGGAGATAACTTGAATGCCTGCTTTTTTAGCTGCTTCTACGGAAGCTGCTGCTGCATCACCGTCTTGAGGGCAAATGATGAGTACTTTGATACCTTTAGCAATCAAAGCATCTACGTTTTCTTTTTCTTTTGCGGAGGATCCTTGGCTAAACAAAATTTCAGTCGTGTATTTCGTGCCTGTCAATGCATCTTTAAATCTTTGCTCATCTTGAACCCATCTAGGCTCGTCTTTGGTAGGTAATACAATCCCCACACTAACTTTGCTGCTTGAGCCGCAAGCTGTTACAAAAACAGCAAGCATCATGACGATGACTAATAACGAAATCGCTTTCACACTACTTTTCATTCGTTTACCCCTCTCATTTGTTTTGGCTTATAGCCAGTTACAAGATGAGTATATCATTCGAATTAGGGTATGAATGCGCTTTATAATAGCACTATTTATAACATTGCTAGACTTTTTTGTCATTTGGCATTAGAGGAGTTTACATTCTTATAAACATCTTCTTTCTTGTGAAAACCGTCAGCAATAATGGTATCATTCATATTCCATTTATCAACGGCTATCGGTTCAAGAAGGATCGAAGGCACATCTATTTTCTTATTGTTTACTTTTCTGTCGGCATGGACATTTTCTCCTCTTGCCATTTTCACTGCAAGCTCAGCTGCTGTTTCAGCAAGTTTTTTGATCGGTTTATAAACGGTCATCGTTTGTGTTCCTTCAACAATTCGCTGAGCAGCAGCAAGTTCTGCATCTTGTCCGGAAACGGGAATTTTACCAGCCATTTGTTGACCCTCTAAAGCTTGAATAACCCCTCCTGCCGTTGCATCATTAGCCGCGACTACGGCATCAATTTGATTTCTGTTAGCCCTCAGTGCAAGTTCCATGTTCGCCAAAGCATTTGCTGGCTTCCATTCTTTCGTAGACTGATCAAATACAATATCGATGTCTCCTTTTTCTACTAGCGGCTTTAAAATGTTCATTTGACCTTTTTTGAACATATGCGCATTATTATCTGTATCAGCACCTTCAATCAAAACGTAGTTCCCTTTCGGAGCCTTCGCTGTAATGGCCTTCGCCTGCAGTTCCCCAGCTTTCTCATTATCAAAAGATATATATAAGTCAACGTCTGCGTTGACGATCAAACGGTCGTAAGAAATCACTTTTATACCTGCTTTATGGGCCTTGTCGACGATAGCCGATGAAACTTCAGCATTATGAGGAACAACAACAAGTACATTTACGCCCTGCGAGATCAAGTTCTCAGCTTGTGCAATTTGTTTCGCATCATCTCCGTTCGCTGCTTGCACTTCAATCTGTGCTCCCAACCTCTCAACAGCTGCTTTGAATAGATCTCTATCTTTCTGCCATCGCTCTTCCAATAGAGTATCTATGGATAAACCGATTACCACATTATGATCATTCGAGCTTAATTTCGTAATCGATTTATTTTCAGCTCTGATTTCGAAGCTGTCGCTTGAAGTACGATTTACTTGGAACATCGAACAAGAGGATAACGAGAATGCTGCAACTGCCGTAAACCCAATGACCCAGCTTATTTTCAACCTCGTTATCAGTCCAAACCTCTCCTTTACATTGAAATTATTAAGTTGCGATACATATTTTGCTTCCCGAGTACTTCTTAAATCTGCTTTTTATTCGCAGGTCGGAGCAGCATCTTCCGATAATCGGTCGGAGAGTGGCCAACTAGCTTTTTAAATACTCTGCTAAAATAATTAGGATCGTTGTAACCTACTTCAAACGTAATTTCCTTTAAACTTTTATCCGTTTCTTGCATTAATTGTTTGGCCGTTTCAATTCGAAATTCTGTGAGAAAGTCAATATAATTCATACCAACGTGCTCTTTAAAAAGCTTACTGACATAGAATGGGTTCCGATTAACTGTAGCAGCAATTTTTTCTAGAGAAAGATCTTCATGCGCGTGTTTTCGAATATATTGTTTCATAGAAAGAAGCAGATTTGTCTCCACTTCTTCTATTTGTATGAAATTGTTAATCAAGATGCGGGTTTCTGCCTTTAATTGCATATAACTTGAAGTATAATATGAAAAATAAGGCTTGCTTACTTCTAATCCCATTTCCTCCAGCATTTTCGTCACAACAATCAGAATCTCAAAAATTCGCTGCTGAGCCATACCGACCTGTTGGCCAATCCCTTCGAACATGTCAATTATTTTTGCAAGTTGATCTCCCGCAAGTTCCCAATCGCCTCGTCTAACCGCTTCAAGAACGTTCTTTTCCATTTCGAGTGTCCGAGTTCCAACGGGTAGATTTTCGTTAGGGGGTATATCTTCAAACAAACAATAGCGTGA
Source organism: Paenibacillus sp. N3.4 (assembly GCF_008017805.1). Lineage (GTDB taxonomy): Bacteria > Bacillota > Bacilli > Paenibacillales > NBRC-103111 > Paenibacillus_E. Next base: position 101,650 of record NZ_VRTT01000006.1, read on the forward strand.
GGGCAATGACGTATCTAGTGATGCAAGAAGCGCTTCATGATAAGAACGCCGCATTTCCCTAACTTCTCTACATATTCCTCCTACCCCTACAAAAAGACTGCATTCGTTCTTCTTGCTCAAGGCTTGGAGCAATTTCCTTGTAAAACTAATCGCATGCGCGCGATAGGACTGCTCCCCATCCATGAAAACAATAATTTGGACTTGTTTACCTGACATTTTGCCGATCCAACAAGGTATAGAGAACTCATGAATGTGAGTTACTAACTTTGAATAAAGCTCATCCGAATCACACCATTTGCCATCTTCCTCCGAAACAGATGAAAAAAGCACATTCATAACAAATCCATCCCGCATGTTCGGAAGATCTAACAGCTTAATCATTTCGTTTAGATCAGCAAGTGGTACATAATCAAATAACAACTGCTCCACGATATCTGCTTCCACCAAGGGCATCATCTTTTGCAGCCGCTGCTTATCCATACTTCTGTGCTCCAGCTCTATTCGGTCATGCTTAATTTTATTGGCAACTTTGCCTATCGTTTCAAGCACAACTGAAATCCGGCTGGGCTTCAGCATATAATCATAGACGCCTAATCTTATCGCCTGTTGGGCAAACTCAAATGTATCAAAAGCAGTAACGATAATAAATTTGATGGACGCATTTGATTCCTTAATTTTTTCAATAGCTTGCAGTCCGTTAATTCCCGGCATCTTAATATCCATCGTTATAAGATCCGGCTGAAGCCGAACTGCAGCCTCTATCGCTTCCCTCCCGTTTGATGCCTGACCAACAACCTCTATATCCAGAGAACCCTCTTCGATTATTTTTTGTAAAGCGATGCGCTCAATCGGTTCATCATCCACAATTATCATACGAATCATTTCAATGCCCCCCTTGGCAGCTTCAATGTAATACAAGTCCCAATTCCTATTTGGGATTCAATATGTATAATTTCTTCCACGCCATAAAACAGCTGAAGTCGATGAATAACGTTCCAAATGCCTATTCCGGTAGAATGCCCTTTATACGAAGAATGTTCAGGTTGTGATAACAGCCTATTTATTTGTTCAGATTCCATGCCCGGGCCCGTATCCTGAACTTGCACAATGACGTAATCCATTTCATTCTTCACTCGAAAAGTTAAAGTACCTCCATCTTCTGCCGGTTCGATGGCATATATAAAAGCATTCTCTGCAAGTGGTTGCAGGATAAGAATCGGTAACTCAATATCAAGGGCCTGTTCATCAATGACTTTAACGATGTTCAATCGATCTCCAAATCGCGCTTTTTGAATCGTTAAATACTCTTCAAGAACCTCAAGTTCATCCTTTAACGATACCTTGCTATCCAGCTTTCGGAGATTATATCTGAGCATTCCGGCTACAGAGCTAATTAATTCGCTTGTTTTACCTGCGCCTGCTAAGTAGGCCTCCTTAGATAGCATATTCAAGGTATTAAAGAGAAAATGAGGGTTAATTTGACTTTGCAAACTTTTCAGTTCACTTTCTTTGAGCATCAACTTATGTTTGTGGAGATCGTATTCCAACTGTGCCTTACTTTGAATATCATCAATTAAGTTCCCAATTTTCATCCTCATGCTATCCAGCGTTTTAGCCAAAAATGTCATTTCATCGTTATTGTTAATTTCGATCGGATTTTTGAAATTCCCACGTGACAATTCACGAGCTGACTGTGTTAGCTTTAATAATGGCTGCGTTACACTGTTCACAAACCGGTAAGAAAACAGCAAGAGCACCAAAGAAACTAAAGCCAATATCCACAATCCCATCTTTTTGATATCATCACTGCGTTTAATGATGTTTCTATAAAATGCGTCGTAGGTGTTCTGCTCGCCGCTTATCAACGTTAATGTGGCATCCGAGATATATTTAGAAATATTGGTTGCCTCATCAAATTGCTTGGCAGCGTTCTCTTCGTCATTGTCTTTTTGAAATCGAACGGCTAAATCCATCGCTTCCGACTGGCTCTCCAACATATGCTGGAGATTGTCGAGCTGCATCGTATTACTCATGTTTCTCAACCAGTTCAAATCCGATTTCGTACGCAGCAAGCTGCTGTTCGTACTTGTATATTGATTTAAGCTTTCTAAAGTAGGAGCCATGCGGAATTTATTTAATGATGTCAACGTTTGCTGACTTAACTGGGAGGCTTGGTTCATCTGCATATAGCGCTGTAAGATTTCATTGTACTTTTCCACGGTACTTTGATTATAAAGACTCATGGAAAGCCAAATAATAGCCATAATGATCCAGATCAGAATCGACAGCATCATCATTTTACTGCGAATGGTTTTCAAGATCTTTCTCCTTTTCTCCGGCTGATGTAACAACACTAATCGTTGTGAAATAACTATTATTTAATGGGAGTTGTTTGGCATTCAACCACCGCTTCATAAGATTTACACTTAAACTACCCATCTCTTTATAATGCTGAGAAAGACCTGCTCGAATAAGCCCATTCCTGATCAACATGATCGTTTGTGGTGAATCATCGAATATAAATATTTGATATTCTTTGGTTCGGGAACGAGCATGCGAAGCTTGAAAAATGCTTTCTCCGGATTCTGTAGGTAAACCAATAAATGCACTCACATTTGGATAATGATTTAAGATATCGTACGTTTGCATGTTAGGCTGTGTTGTCTCCATATCGTCAGAAGCAAACACCATCTTAATCCCGTCATATTTGCTGAACGCTTCGCTCAAACCTTTAAGTCGCAAGTCATCCATTGTAGGGGTTGTCATATTTCTAATAACCCCGACTAGTCCCTTACCATTCAACTGAGCCGCAATGTGTTCTCCCATGATGATACCTTCCTGATAATGGTCGGAGCCAACATAGGATTTACGTAAGCTGCCTGGTGCATCGGAATTAATGGTGATGACGGGTATCCCTTTAGCGGTAGCTTTCTTCACCATTCGATCGAACTCGGGATGATCCAAGCCTTCAACGATAATTCCATTCACTTTGGAAGCGATTGCAATATCGATTTGCTTAATTAATTCTTCCACATTGGATCGGTATACGCCCCAAAAATCAATCATCATTTGATTCGTTTCAGCCGTATCGCGCGCCCCTCTTTGAATTTCGTTCATCATGAAACTGCCCTGTTCTTGAGAAATAATAACAATTCGCTCTGAATGCTCACTTGAAATTGGTTTAGAAGCTTTGGACATCCCCGATTCGCTTTGAAATATCATAAGCATATAGTAAAAGGAAAATGCAAGGGTTAATAAGCTGCTGATCATTATGGCAATTAGAATAAGTTTTTTCATGCGTTCTCCCGAAGTCTATCCGAAATATTCGGAATATATTTCCAAGTATTTTCAACTACCTTCTAGTATACAACGAAAAGGCAAATTTTAGGTGCCGCATTTTATATAACTTTTTGTTGAATTTTCTATATTCACAGCGAAAAAGCCAACTTCCTCAATGACTGAAGACTTTGGCTTACATATGTTAATTACTTCATTTCACTCGCTTATTCCTTTCACTGCCATGATTCCACAATCTGATGCGCAGCAGTTGAATTGTATCCTTTGCCGATCAAATATGAAATGGCTGCCGTTTCCCGAAGCGTATATTCTACAGGCATTCCTTGCCCATCCCGTAAACCTGTTTGAACCCACGGCTCCACATTTCGAAGTGTTTCCATCTTTATATTCGACGCTCCCTTAACACAATCGAGGGGAGGTCCCAAAATAATGGATTCCTGAAGAGGTGCAACAGCTTTGGCATAATCGTTCTCGTCTACACAATAAGCCCGATTCATCACTTCCTTGGGTGTAAAACGCAGGAAATCTGACCCATAAACAATATCCGGTGTCGGTTGATCAAAGATCGTTAGTAGATGAACATGATCGGTCTGGGCAACAATCCAGTGAAACCAGCCTTTCGGAAGCATACAAACTTGTCCAGGCTTTAGTTGATAGGTCATCAGCTTTTGTGTAAAGGGGTTAAACACGGATGTAATAACCTCGCCGCTAATAACAAAAACCATCTCCGTCACATTCGTATGCCAGTGCGGCTGGATGATAATCCCTTTGCTCATATGGACATTAAAAAGGCCGTTAGTACTACATTGGAATCGGCTGCTAGTTGTAAATCTGGAGATTGCAGAACTGTATCCATCATAAAGTTGTTTCCTCCTGTTTGGGCATCCGTCCAATTAGTCTATGCCCAGAAGGAATAGAATGACACAAATGATGAATCAGGGAACAACATTCGATAAAGAAAGAGCGATTTACCGACAAATATCAATTTCATCGTTACCCTCAGGACCATATGCCTACTTACTACATAAAATATACTTAGATGGCAAACTCTTCATACATGAAAGGTTGGAATGAACAAAATGATTTCGTACATGGACTTTACATCGCCTTCCGTACAATATAGTTATGATTTACGCAATAACCCTTTAATGAGAAAAGATGATCGGAATTATATTAATTCTCTTTCTGTCAAACAACTGAACACGTTGGGCAATGTCTCTCTCCTCGATATTTTTCTTAGCAAGTCCAATATTGTTGAGCCCCATACCCATCAAAATGCCTCAGAGCTGGTTTACTGTATTTCCGGAGCAGCGGTTGTTTCTCTAATTAATCCATTTACCAAAAAATTGGTCAATATCCCCATAAGTCCAGGCCAGGTGGGGAATATACCTCAAGGATGGTGGCACTACGAAATTGCCACTGTGGATAATACCCATTTATTAGCCATATTTGACGCTCCGATTCCTGAGTTCATAGCCGGCTCTGACATGTTGCGACTTACGCCGGCGGAAATATTGTCTCATTCGTATTGCCTCGACGAAGCTTTAATCAAGGAAGCGTTGGCGCCTATTACGAAAACGGTTGTCATCGGCCCACCCGCGAATTGCCATCAAAGACATCACGCACAAGATTATGAACAATCAAATATTCCTCATACGAATCTACGTGACCAGAACGGTTATGCCCAACAGCAATGGGTGATTGGAAATGGTGGTCATTTATAAGCCATATTTTTTAAAAACTGCACATCTTTCGAAATGTCAGCCTCAGGATTAGCCCCTACTTCCCGTTCAATCGTTAAGTATCCTGTGTATCCAATATCTGTTAAGGCCTGCAAATAGCCCTTCCAGTCAACGCTTCCTTCGCCTAAAGGAACTTCTTCGAAAGCTTTACCACCGCTGGCTAGTTCAGCAATTTTCCCGTGATCGAGAGATTCATAGCCTAGTGCGCCATAAATCTCTCGAGGATCCATTTCGTGATGGCGCACTCCATCTTTCGCATGCGTATGTACGATATAATCCTTCAAGGTATATACCCCACGGACCGGGTCGTCACCTGTGACCATAACCATATTCGCTGGGTCAAAATTGACAGATACGCCATTGGAGCCCAATCCATCCAGAAAACGCTTCAGGCATTCTGCCGTTTCCGGTCCCGTTTCGATGGCAAAATAGGCACCCATGCTTTTCGCGTATGTGCTCAGTTCCTCACACGCTATATGCATCGTTTCGTAAATCTCGCTCTTGGGATCCTTCGGCACAATTCCGATATGCCATTTTCATACCCTTTTACTCCTCTCATTTTTTAATTCGCTTATTGTCCCGCTTGCTCCCACATTCTTCTTGCATTGTCCAATCCGATCCGTGTACCCATTAAAACATCTTCCATTCCTTCGAACTCAATAGAAATGTAGCCATCATAACCAGAGAGTCGGATCAGCCGGATCACTTCAAACATGTCAATATCACCACACCCGACGATGGCGCCTCTCAGAAAGTTGCCATGGCTTGTTGAGAACCAACCTTCTCCAGGATTCAATCGAGACGAGCGATAATAGAAATCCTTCAAGTGCACCATGGAGGCATACGGCAGCAAGTTCTGAACAGAGCTAACCGAATCGGCGTCGACACACATCACGTTTCCTACATCCATGGTCACCTTAAAGTTCGAACGATCCACCTCATGCATAACCCTAAGCACTCTTTCCGGAGATTGGATATAATACCCATGGTTCTCCAGACTGGTTGTAATCCCGAATTGGGATGCGTAATCGGCTATCCGTCTACATGGTTCGATCAAGGTAGGAAGATCAGCTTCAAATTGTTTAACGGACGTTTCTCCAATAGGACGGAGGGCTACGTCATGCCGCATCGTCTTAACGCCCAATCGATGGGCTATATCCACATGGGTCAGCATCCTGTTGATTTCTTGCTCGGTTTCCTCCTTCGTCGGCTTAAGGAAGTTAGCCCCTACCGCGTAATTTGAAATATCCATACCAACCTCTTCCGTCTTCCGGCGGATAGTCTCAATCAAACCCGGATTTTCGACTAGATCAAAACCGATGGGGACGATCTCCACATGCTGAGCACCCTGATCCGCCATCCACTGAATAGCATCAAGTATGGTCATCTGTTTCGATTGTATGGCCCTGTATAAGCTATAAGAACTTACTCCTAATTTCATGTGATTGTCCTCCAATGCATAGATTTACGTATCTTGGTACTCACTGTTGAAAGCTTTTCCCGCTTCATGAACTGGATCAGCCCACTTGGTCCTCTAAGGAAGAAACGCACTTTTCCAACGGTAGGCGGAGCGTAATCCGGGTTCCTTTAGTGGGATCGCTCTCGAAGAGAAATTCCGATTCTTCGCCGTAATACATTTTCATCCGGGTGAGCACATTTCGAAGGCCGAACAGGTCATTCTCTTTTTTGCGGTCCGTTGAAATGCCTTCTACTGCTAGCCTGGACGCTTCTTCAAGTTTGGCACAAATATAGTCAAGCCTTTCGTTTTTTACCCCGACTCCGTTGTCGCTCACTTCAATCACCAGCATATTACTGTGTAAATAAGTCGAAATGACGAGTTCCCCACCCATGCTCTGTTTTTCCAGGCCATGCAGAAAAGCATTTTCCACAAGCGGCTGTAAGAGGAGCTTCAGCACATGATAAGGCTCGCTTTCCTCGGCGATGTCGAACCGGACGGTAAAATGATCCAAAAATCGCAGTTGCTGGACTTTAATATAATATTTCAAGTGCGTGATGGTATCCGCGACCGAAAATGTCTCGTTTCCCTTGTTCAGGCTTAATCGGAAAAACTTTGACAAATTAAGCACCATTTCACTGATTTCGTCGGCTTCATAGTTTTTAGCCGTCCAGTAGATGGAATCCAATGTGTTATAAAGGAAATGCGGGTTGATCTGCGATTGCAAAAACTTAAGCTCCATTTTGGATAATAAAAGCTGTTTCTCGTAGTGGTCGCGAATGAGTGTCCTTTGGTTTTCGGCCATCCGGTTGAATGACTCGATGACGTAACCCAGTTCATCCACACGCGTATCTTCCAATTGGATGGTAAAATTGCCGGTTCGGAGCTGTTTCATACCATAAGCCAGTTTTCGCAGCGGTGCGGAAATTCCCCGATAAACAATCCAGGATATCCAAATCGCGAGTACCAGACTGACGACTACAATCCCGTAATTAAACACCTTCAAGGAGTCGGTCAGGCTGCGAATTTCCTCAAGAGGCTGTTCCATCATGAGCGACCACCCGGAAAGCTTCGATTCTACGCTGATCCTGACCATCTCAGTACCGGTTTTCGGCGATCTGCGGACCGACCTAACATCCTCCTTTTTGTCCCATACTTGCGAATTTACACTCCCCCCTGTACCAGCAATCGGACTTCCGTCGCTTCCAAAAAGATAAATATTCGCGTTTTTGGAGGGAAGAAGCGGCTTTGCCAGCTCGATAAGGGAGCTTTTTTTAATGGAAAGCACAAGCAGATTTGGATTGATAAGTGTCCGGTTATAAGGATCCATCGTCCGTATCAGATGAATGCTGTCCTTATCGAAGTAGGATTCACCCTCCTGAGGTGAGTAAAAGACCGTGCCCCCACCCGCTTCCATTAAGCGCACGTACCATTCCTGCTTCTCTGCACCCTCAGGCAGCTTGCGTCCACCGAGTTTGGTGGAGATGACCGTACGCGACGGCATATGAATAATCGTGATTTGGTCCACCATTAAATTAACCGTGGTCATGTTCGTTATCTGTTCCATCACCTGCGCAAAGTAAACGAACGATTGCTTTCTTGGCTCCTGTACGACGGATTGCAGCGTCGTATTCATATTCGTATCGAACGCGATCAGCGAGGAAAGCTGTTCGATGTTCTGCAGCGTCAGGTCAATGTAATCGGCCATCGTATGTAGGGCTCCTTGGGTCCTTTCTCCTGTTTGCACTTCCAAGATCATTTGCGATTTGACGATGACAAATAGACTGTAGCTAGAAAGTGGAAGCAAGATGAGCAAAAAATACCACATAAGCCGAACCTGAATGAAACCAGTCAGCAGTTTGCGAACTTTGGGCAGGATTTCTTTGGCCATTTCGGTGGTTCCTCCATTCAAGCTAGGTCACTTTCCAGCTACTTGTTAGTCTCCCGCCACCATTCGTTCACTTCCCCGCTAATTTCATCACCGCCAGACTCCTTCCACTTTTTAACAAAAGCATCGAATTCCTCGATGGGGCTCAAACCAGTAATGATTAGCGTATAGGTTTCTTCCTGTAGTTTGGACAGCTTAACTTGATGTTTGCCCATTGCAGGAGTCGGGGGCCCGTTAAAGCGGTTCTCCATCAGATTGCTTTCGATCCTCTGCAGGTTATCGTAGAGTCTGAACTGCTCACCGAGGCCTTCCAGCCGATCTTTGGTCATTTCCTTTTCCACTGTATCAACCAACGCCCCGTATATGCCCCGATAGGCGTGCTTCGTATGCTCTGCAAATCGAATAGATAGCTTTCCGTTTACTCGGGTCCAGACTTCGTTTTCAAAACCGAGCTTCAGCGCTTGTTGGCCGGGCCCCGCGATAAAATCGAGGAATTTGACAACAGCCTCAGCGTTGTGACTCTTAAGGGGCACGACATTGTAGGAACGGACGTTGGACGTGCTGTATACCCCATGGTTGCCCTTCGGACCAACCGGAAAATCAAGCGGGATCCATTCTGCTGACGGATCGTTTTTGCGGTTCTCCGCAATGTGGGTACGCGTGTCAAACCAAGCTGCGGAATATAGGCCAACCCGACCTGTCGCTACCTTTTCGCCGAGAACGTCGATTTTATTTAGCGGGAATTCCGGGTCCAAGATATCCTGATCATACAGGCTGCGTAAGTAGGCTAGCGCTTCTTTCATCTCAGGGAGAATACCGGAATAAACAAGCTTTCCATCTCGCTCATACCAAGCGTTCATTTGTACGCCGAAGGCTCCGAGAAAAGGTGACGTTCTCTCTAGATGCTCCAAGATCGACAGGCCATAGGTATCTTTCCTTCCATTTCCGTCGGGATCTCCTTCGGCAAAAGCCTTCATCACCGCCGTGTACTCCTGAATGGTCCGCGGAGGCTTTAAGCCGAGCTTGTCCAGCCAGTCCTTTCGGGCATAAATAATTTCTGTTCCGTTTACTTCATTTAAGCTGGGAATGGCATATATGTTGCCCTCCACCGTTACGTTGTCCCAAGCTTCTTTGGGGATTTTCGCTTTCAGGTTTGCCCCGTACTTCTCGATATAGTCATTTAAAGACATTAGCGCCTTTTGATTCACAAAGTTAATAAACCAGGATGGACTGCTCGTGTTGAGCAGGTCCGGAGGCTCCCAGACGTCATGATGACGTTCAGTTTTTCATCGTACCCGTTCAGCGAGGGGAGTGTCACATTTACCTGTACGCCGGTGTTTTTCTCAATATAGGCTAGATATGGGTTGTTGTTCGCATCCATGCCTTCCGGAAAGCTCATGCCCAAGCTGTTCACGACGATCCGAATTACAGGCGATTCTGCAGATTTGGATGCCTCCTCGCCGTTTATTCCCCCTGCTTGGGAGCTGCAACTGACGGCGGTGAAGCAGGTAAACATGGCGAAAACAACGAGAAGGGCTGATTTTTTCTTTTCCATTCAACCACCACTTCCTGCCAAATATGACAAGCATTATCCGGCCAAAATCCGCTGCAGAACAGGTGTCAGCCCATCCGCCATTCGCATAAATCCAAGGTCCGTCGGATGCGAGCCGTCAACCGTGCATTCATGAGCGTCCTCACCCAGTAACTTAGAGCCGTCGCAAAAATAGATATAGTCATCATTCAAGGCGCGCCGCTGCTCTACAGTCTGGATCTGGATTTGTTTACGGTCTGCCCGATCCTGCGCCATTTGAGGCTGAAATTTTTCCTTCGCGTTTGTGATACGCGAGATCACGAGGATCGGCGTCAGCGGATGTTTTTCCCTGTAAATAGAAATGAACTCCGGCAGTGTTTTCTGCAGCAGATCTGTTGAAACACAGTTCGCCTCATAGTCCAGAATCAAACACGCGGGGGCTGAGATTTCCGCAAGAATATGAGCCAGCTCCGGTTCTCCCTTTCCATTGCCGGAGAAGCCTAGATTGAGAAACTCCATGTTGATCCGGCGCGATAGGATGTTCGTATAGGTCATACCTGGACGGGATGCACAGCCTCCCTGCGTGATGGAGGTGCCATAGACGATAATCTTTTTACTGTTCTCATATGCGGGTGGAGGGGCGATATGAGCTTGACGATCCAAGCCGACCCAAACTTCCTCTACGCCTTGATAGAGAGGGAAGTTCAGTGTAAGGATCCGATTCTCCCGTTCCAAATTCGTAAATACGACGCTTTCATACACGGTTAGTTTGTGATCGTATACGGTCGTGCCATAATATACCTGTTCTCCCGGACCCCCGATGTAGCAATCGAAACCACACTGCCCCGTAGCAGGCATATGATACATATTGGCAGCCCCCGTCAATTTTATTTTGACGGACAGCGCGGTAGCATCCGTTGCGAAGCGGATCTGTCCCCCTGCCGTACAGTTGGCCAATTGGTCAACTGCCTCTGGGAGATTCCACCCCGACCCCACCGGAAGTCGGCGGTAACACCCTTCCTCGTGCAGCCAACCGAATCCACCAATATGGAACGGATGCTCGAGTGGTGTATACCACATGAGATCATTAACACCGGATTGCTGAATCCGCATGTTCGCGTCCAACTGTACAGCGTTAGCTGATTGTTGATTTTTGCTCATGCTGCGCTCCTCCTTCGTTTTCGAATCTTTGTAAAGGAAGAGAAGTCCGCCTCGAAAGGAGATGAACTTCTCACTTTAGCTTTGCATTAAGTATTTTCGTCCCCCTAACCGAGAAACCCTTTTTCCTCCAGGTCAAAGGTTATTAAAGTACCAAAAGAAGTCATGGTCCTCCGCTGTAGCCTCGTTCATGCTGTAATACAATGGGGATAGCCTATGAAAACCTGTGGGCCAGGAGGAAAAGGGAGGGGATATATGCGTTGGCAGACATGAACAGCAAAAACAACATGCAAGCATACGAGGCCGATATCGTCATTATCGGCGGGGGAACCGGTGGCTGCGCCGCCGCACTTGCCGCCGCCAAATCGGGTAAGAAGGTAATCATGACCGAGGAAACAGATTGGATCGGGGGGCAATTAACGAGCCAAGCCGTTCCGCCGGATGAACACCAATGGATCGAACAGTTCGGCTGCACCCGCACATACCGGCAGTTCCGAGACGGTGTGCGTGAGTATTATCGACGACATTTTCCGCTTACGGCAGAAGCGCGGTCCCGCATTTATCTGAATCCCGGAAACGGCGGCGTTTCGCGACTGTGCCACGAGCCTCGCGCTGCTTTGGCGGTGCTGCAAGATATGCTCGCTCCCTATGTTCATAGCGGGAGACTTCTCATTCTTCACCGCCATCGTGTGAATTCGGTTTCCGTGGACGGCGATGACGTCCGTTCGGTTACGGTACGTAATATGATTACAGAAGACCTTGTTGAGCTTTCCGCCTCCTACTTCCTTGATGCAACGGAATGCGGAGATGTTTTGCCGCTCGCCGGAGCGGAATACGTGACCGGAGCGGAGTCCGTTAACCAGACCGGTGAGCCCCATGCCGTGGAGGGCCAGGCCCTTCCGCAGGACATGCAGGGCTTTACGTACTGTTTCGCAATGGATTATATCGAAGGAGAAGATCACACCATCGATCGACCTGAGCGCTACGACTTCTGGCGGCAGTATAAAGCTGATTTTTGGCCGGATCGGCTGCTGAGCTGGACAGGAGTTCGTCCTCATACCCTGGAGTCGGTGAATTACGAGCTTTTTGAAGGGACAGAACGGTATTCCCTCTTCTACTATCGGCGCATTATTGATAGCACGAACTTTGAGAAGGGCTTTTATCCCGGAAGCATCACGCTAGTCAACTGGCCTCAAAACGACTACTGGATAGGTTCAGTCATCGACGTGAGTGAAGAGAAAAGAGAGCAAAACCTATGGGATGCCAAGCAGCTCAGTCTTTCCTTGCTCTATTGGCTGCAAACGGAAGCGCCTCGGCCTGACGGAGGTAAAGGATACCCGGGACTTCGTCTGCGTAAAGACATCGTCGGCACCGAAGACGGACTGGCCATGTACCCTTACATACGAGAATCACGCCGCATCAAAGCAGAGTTTACTGTATTGGAGCAGCATGTGAGCGCTGCTTGCCGGACGGACGGAAAAGCGGAGCCATTCGACGATTCCGTCGGTATCGGCTGCTACCGCATTGACCTGCATCCAAGTACGGGGAACCGCCATTATATCGATATCTCTTCGCTTCCGTTCCAGATTCCACTGGGCAGCCTGATTCCTGTCAGGATGAATAACTTGCTTCCGGCGTGTAAAAATTTGGGTGTCACGCACATTACGAACGGCTGCTATCGACTTCATCCGGTTGAATGGAACATCGGCGAAGCGGCTGGCTTTCTAGCAAGCCACTGCATAGACCGCAATCTGCTGCCCCGCGAGGTGCGAAACAAGGAATCGGAGCTTCGCGACTTCCAGCGTATGCTAGTGGGCTATGGGATCGAACTCGCTTGGACGACTATTCATTCGGTATAAAAAATTCTAAAGACGAGGTGGCTTTCATGATGAAAAAAATACAAATAGCGGTTATCGGAGCCGGATCGATTTCCGAATTGCATTTAAAATCCTATCAAAACAATCCGGATGTGGAGCTTTACGCGATCTGCGATCTGAACGAGGAACGTGCGAAGGCAAAGGCTGATAAATACGGGATAACCCACGTTTACACCGACTATAAGGAGCTGCTTGCCGATCCGGGCGTGGATGCCGTGAGTATCTGTACGTGGAACAACAGCCATGCACCGATTTCCATTGCCGCACTGGAGGCTGGTAAAAACGTACTCACTGAAAAACCGCTTTGCAAAACAGTGGAAGAAGCGCTGGCCGTGGAAAAAGCAGTCCTCCGTTCCGGTAAAACGCTCCAAGTCGGTTTCGTCCGTCGGTATGCGTCCAACACGAGCATCGTCAAATCCTTCCTGGACAACGATGAGCTCGGCGAAATTTACTATGCAAAAGCTTCGTGTATCCGTCGTCTGGGCAACCCGGGCGGTTGGTTCTCTGATGTCGAGCGTTCAGGTGGCGGACCGCTGATTGATGTAGGGGTACACGTGATCGACTTGTGTTGGTACCTGATGGGCCGACCAAAGGTAAAGTCGATATCCGGGAACATTTACAAAAGACTTGGCAACCGTGCCAACGTGAAAAATCTTGCTTTTTACAAAGCGGCTGACTACGATGCTTCTCATAATACCGTAGAGGATATGGCAAATGCGATGATCCGCTTTGAGAACGGCGCCTCCCTCCTTGTCGATGTAAGCTTCACGCTTCATGCGAAAGAAGACGAGCTTACCGTAAAGCTGTATGGTGACAAAGGCGGCGCAGAGTTGGAGCCACAGTTATCTATCGTTACGGAGAAATACGACACCATCCTGAACCTTACGCCGCAGATCAACAACCTGTCCTTCGATTTCGTCGCCGGTTTCCAGCAAGAAATCAATTATTTCATCGAGGTATGCCAAGGAAAAAAAGAAACCCTCTCCCCTGTGCAGGACGGCGTTGAAATGATGAAAATTCTTTGCGGTATTTATGAATCCAGTGAAAAAGGAGAAGAAATACACTTCTAAGAATCGGCAAATTGGCTTGCGGAAAACCTGAAATGGAACTGGTTCATAACTGAGCTTATCTCATACGGAAGGAAAGTGAATACCGTTGAAAAAGTTAAAATGGTTGAATTTCACCCTCTTGTTGACGCTGCTCGTTTCCCTTTGTCCAATAACTGCGTTTGCTGCGGAAACCAGCCTCTCTACCGCTGCCGCCGATTACATTGAAGTGGAAGCCGCTCCAGTGGACATTACCATTGATATTGAAGGTCCACGCAAGCAGATTAATTCGGTCGATAAGGATGTAAGTGGAATTACAGATTATGTGGCATTATTCACAAAAGAGTACGCACCGCAGATAACAGTTGGAAAAACATCCATCGGCGTTGTCGTCGACTCTGCTAACCAAGTGACGCAGGTTGTTAACCCTTCTGTGAACGGCGCGGTGCCTGTGTGGACGGGACCTACAGATCTGGCCATCCCTCAAGGTGGCTACATCCTAGTCGCAGGCGACGACAGCTGGGCAAACAAAACCTACAAGCAGTATCTCGCCAAAAACTTCAAAGTCGGGGATAAGATCAAGTTGCGTAAAAACGGCGATGTGATTCCTGTTACTGAATTAATGACGGGACAAGGTCCTAAAGCCCAACTCAAACTGAACAATGACGCCTGGTTTACCGTCACCCTGCCGCAAACAACCGTTTCAGGCAAATTGGAAAATCTAGAGCAGGGTATCCCCTATTCGGTCCGTGTGAACCAAACCGCCGTCACCTTGCAGGCGAACGACACCTTCCAGATTGATATCGGGCTCACAGAAGGTGTTAATTACCTAGATGTCGTAGTCTCCAAAAACGGTGTGGAAAACGACCGTAAAACGCTCATTGTGTTTTATAAAAAACAAACCGGCACAACAAAGGAAGTCGTCCTCTGGGTTGACCAAGGAACTAATATTTTCAAGCTTCAGACGCCTGAAAATGTGCGAGATATGCTAATTAAGGCGAAAGACGCCGGCGTTACGGCGATAGCGCTTGATGTCAAAGGCGTGGAAGGCTTCGCCAATTACAAAAAGAACGACCTGACAGGCCGCCCACATATCTCACAGATGACAGCGCCAACCCGCGCGGGAGCGAATCCGGACCTCGACATGTTAGAGGAGTTCATCACGTACGGGCACCAGCTTGGTATCAAAATCCATGCTGCTTTCAACGTCTTTGCCGAAGGCTCGCCTGCCCACAATGAGTATGGGCTGCTGAACCAACATCTCGATTGGGAAGAGCAAGTGTACCGTCCCGAGGATAACGGTCAGATTTTGCGGCTGCGTGAAAGCAACTATTACAAATCAGGCAAATCCCTCGTTGCTTTCGTTAACCCGGCCAATGATGACGTCAGAGCCTTCGAGTTGAAAAACATAGAAGAGGTCATCAAAAACTATGATGTTGACGGCGTCGTGCTCGACCGGACCCGCTATGACAATGAAACAGCCGACTTTAGCCCGCTAACACGCCAGAAGTTTGAAGCATTTCTATCCGCCCGCGGCAAACAGCTGACGAACTGGCCTGCTGACGTGTTCACCTATGTGAACAATGTCCGTCAGTCAGGTCCCTTACAGAACGACTGGTGGGAATTCCGCTCGCAAACGATCAAGACGTTTACGGATGAAGTCCGTTTACTAACCGACCGCTACACAGCATTGAAGGGCAAAAAGATCCAATCTTCCGCCTATGTTGGCTCCTGGTTTGAAACTTACTACCTGAACGGTGTTCACTGGGGCAGCCCCAATTTCAAGTATGACAGCCGCCTCCAATTCCCGGAGGACAGCCTATATACCGATTCTTACTCCAAAGCAGGCTATACAGATAACATCGATTTTCTCATGATCGGTACGTACCAGACGACGCAAAAAGAAATCGAACATTACATTACCCTTGGCAACATCGTAACAAACGGCGAAGTTCCGATGTACGCTAGCATTGCGCTGGCCAACATCCAGGATCCCCCGCTGCAGCGTTCTGTGTTCCAGACAGGCCTGTCGCAAACGAACGGCCTCATGCTCTTCGACTATTCGCAGGTCAATTGGCCGGTCGTGAAAGCCTCTCTCCAGAACGTGGAGTACGTCAAGGATTATCAAGTCGGCTCCAGTATTCCCGGAAACAACGAAGCTTTCCTGGAAGGAGATATGTACAACGTGAGCCGAAACGAAAACAATTTGAACGTGTACTCGGATGCATTCGGTCTGACGACAGCCACGACTACGTACGGTGTCGAAGCTATTGTTGGCAACACCGGCAAAGTCACCCAAGTCGTCAATCAGCAGCAGGCGCTGAGTTGGAACTGGACCAATATGTCCCCTAATAACAGCGCTATTCCGCAGGGCGGCTTCGTGATCTCTGCATTGGATGCGTCAGGCGTTCGGACGAAACGACAGCTGGTCGCTATAACTTACAAGGTCGGCGATAACGTAAGATCAGCCGTATTGCGGGGCCATTTGGCCTATGCAAACATCAGCACACCGCTGAAGAACCTAGAGATCAAAGGCAGTGTGGAAGTGTTGGGACCGGGCACTGCGGACGTTCGCGTGAACGATGTTCCTGCAACACTAACAAACAGTGGAGACTTCACCGGAAATGTCACGCTGGATGTGGGTGCCAATGTCGTCAACATCTCCGTTTACGTTGACGACCTCAAAACGAACGAAAAAACTGTAACCGTCACTCGTACGGCCCCCGTCATTACAGGCATCTCGCTGGATTCACCCGCATACCGTCTTGTAGCAGGCGATAATCACGCATCCGTCACGACTGCTGTCTACTCGGATGGAACGAGCGTCGTTGTAACCGGTGCTTCGTTCAGCTCTAGTAATCTTAAGGTAGCAGTTATTGCTGCAGACGGCTCAGTTACCGCGCTGAAGGCAGGTACTACGGAAATTACTGCCCAATTCGAAGGGAAAACAGCCAAGTCAATCGTCAGCGTCGTCGAGTTAGAGGGTCTCTCTTTTGAAGAAAAGAAACACAGCCTTGTCCAAGGTGAAACCTATTTGGCACCCTTAAAGGCAACCTACTCGGACGGAACGAAGTCGTATATTACCTTAGGACCGATATACCGCTCTTCGCACGATAAAGTCGTTTCCATTGCTGCGGACGGCACCATCACAGCCGTGAAACCCGGCTCCGCAACCGTCACTGCCTCCTACAATGGCAATATGTCGGAGATCAAAATCAAAGTGTTCAACAATCATAAAGATAAGAATGATGATAAACAGAATGATGACGAAGAGATTGATCATATGGAGATTGAAAATGAAGATAACGGTTAAGGGTTGATAACGAAACAAAAAAGCATCCTGGCCTTCCTTGTGGGAAGGTCAGGATGCTTTTTTTGGAGTCTTCGCAGAACGTCAATACGTTATTGCTTGCAACTCGGGTAGCTAGCTGTATTTTCGCGAAATAGAGGATTGTCGTGTCGCTTCACTTAACTGCAATATCTACTTTCCGTTTACGGCAGCGCCAACCATTGATATGGCGTCTTCGCTGCTTTCATTCCAGCCTCCAGAATCGTCGCAATCGCAATCGTTTCTGCCTGCGGAACTAGTGGCTTACCCGACTCGAAAAAACCAATAAGGTTCTCAATGAACGCTCCGAAAAAATCCGACTCGATCTTCAGAAACTTCGACTGTCCCGTTTCATAACTCAAAGCCATGTTGAATGGGCATTCCAAACCATACAGGTTGATCGTCGCTTGTCGGCCATCAGCATACCCGATTAACAACGCCGGCGTGTTCGCTGTGCCCGTCCACATCACCCGTATGACATCCGTTCCCATCAGCGAAACGATAGGTTCCACCTGATGAATCGAATAATTGCCAAATTCCCCCGGTCCTAGACTACAAATAGACTCTATTCCCTGCTTCACTAGTCCCGAATACTCGGCAGCAAACCGTAAAGCCGAAGTCGAGTACATCGGGGTTCCGTGCTTGTCGGCGAGTTCAAACATCCGTATGGCCCCCGCCCGGTCAGGCGCAAAGGTTTTATCGATAAAGGTGGGCTTGCCGGATCGAAGCGGCAGCTGTGAAAGTTCCTCATGGTACTCCGAATGATCCGGCGATAGAACGACCAGATAATCACTCTGATCCACAACGGCCTCAATCGAATCCAAAAGCTTGATTTCTTTCTTTTCGCACCATTCCGAATTGGTGAGTTTACCTGCCATATTCGCCATGCCGTATGCATAAGCCACCTTCATTTCTCCGCCTGATGTTTTCTCCAACCACGCCGGATATTTCTCCGCATGCCATTCATCCAAAAAATAATCGATAAAACCAATCTTTTTCATCGCTCTCTCACTCCCTCTTAGATATAAAACCCCCACGGCATGAACCGCAGGGGAATATTGTGCCTGTAAAAGGCTTACTTCTTGTTCGCAGCGTACCATTCATTGGCTGCTTTCGTCATTTCGTCTCCGCCTTCTGCTTTCCACTGAGCCAGGAACTTATCATAATTTTCGAGCGGCTCTGCACCTGTTATGTACTTCAGGAACGTATCCTCCATCAACTTTTGCAGCTTCAAATTGTACTTACCGATGGCTTCAAGCGGAGGAGCAAAGGAGAGCGGATCGACAACAACGTTTCCTTTCGAAGCTTCCTGATTTTTATTAAATGCATCCGTCAGGATCGGATCTTTACGAACTCGCGCCTGCCAATAGATCGGATAGTTTTTCTCATCCACACCCGTGAGGAAGGACGAGGCGTTGTTGTATTGATCGTTAAAGATCGGAAGGATCGGGAAATAGCTGCCATTTTCCACCTTGTGGTGAACGCCTTCTTTACCGATGGCCGCTTCCTTGTGAATGTCTTTGTCTAGCTTCAGATCCAAATACTTGATGATGTCTTCCTTCTTATCGGCCCATTTCGGTATACCCACGTAAAAGCTGATGCCTGCAGTTGCCATGACTTGAACTTTGCCATCATCCCCTTTTAGATAAGGCAGGCTGGAAATTTTGGCGTTTGGTGAATTTTTGAGAAGCGCATTTTGTACCGTAGGTGCATTGAAGTAGGCGTTCGAGATGATGGCCGCTTTACCGCTCGTAAAGTTCTCTATTACTTTGTTCGCCTGATTAAGAGACCACTCTTGGTCGATCAATTTCTCGGTGTACAGCTTCTTTGTAAACTCCAAATATTTTTTCATATTCGGGTTTTCGACCGCATTTACCAGTTTGCCATTTACGTCCTGCCAGCCGGTCGTTAAGGTCGTCTGAACCATTGTCAGGCCAAATGTAGGCAGGATTTCAGGAATTAGAGGGCTTTTCCCACCTGATAGTGCCATGACATTTTTCTTTTCTTTGAGCGTCTTCATGACGTTGTACAGCTCGTCACGCGTTGTCGGTGCCTTCAGCCCAAGCTCATCCATCCAATCCTGGCGAACGATGAGTGCCGAATTGACGACCGTACCCGATCCCGTCTGCGGAATACCGTAAATTTTACCGTTCAGCTTCGCTCCGTTCCAAGAATTTTGGGAGATGACGTTTTTCATATTGGTGCCATATTTGTTGACTAACTCGTCGATCGGCTCAAGTGCGCCAGACGATGCGAGTTTGGAATACTGCGGTCCGCTGAGCAGCATGAAGGCATATTGTTCCTTGTTGGCCATGAGCAGGTTAAGCTTGTCGTCTGGGTTCTCAACCGGCAGCATATCGTAGGTTACTTTGTAACCTGTTTTTTCGTTCAGGAACTTCGCCACGACTTCGGTATTTGGATCAAAACGAGCGTACTGCAGCAGCGCCTTGAATTCCGGCTTCGGCTTATTCGCATCTGCTAATACAGTTGGTGCCATTGACGCGGCCGGCGCTGTGGAGCTGCCGGCCGATTGGCCACCACTGCCGCAAGCGGTTATAGACGCCGCTAAAGTTGTGATAGACAGTACAGCTAAACATTTTTTTAACATGGAAGAACCTCCCTTTTCGTATATGGGGTACGGGTTAAAGCTTTTAACCAAACATCACGGAACAAACCTGGCGCCTGCCCACCACCACCCTTCAAGTATCGTTTGTAAGCGTTCATCCTTTGACAGAGCCGATCAGAACGCCCTTAACAAAATATTTTTGAAGCAGCGGGTAAACGACTATGATGGGGAGCGTTGCCAGAACAATCGAAGCCGCTTGTATGGACTGCGGTGAAACGTTAAGGGAAGCATCCACATTGGTCCGCATGAAAGCATCCGTGGAAGAGACGAAGAGTTCCTTCAAATACAGCTGCAGCGGTTTCAATTCAGTCGAATTGATGTAGATCAGCGACGTAAAGTAATCGTTCCAGAACGTAACTGCGTAGAACAAGGCGATGGTTGCCAGTACGGGAAGCGAAAGCGGCAAATGATACGCGCAAGAATCGTCATATTGTTGGCACCATCGATTTTGGCCGATTCTTCAAGACTGTCAGGCAAGCTTTCAAAGTAGCTTTTGATAATGAGCATGTTGTACACATTTATCATAAAAGGTAAGAAAAGTACCGGCAGCTTATCGATCAGATGAAGTTTATGCATAAGTAGGTAGGTCGGGATCAATCCACCGCTGAACAGCATCGTAAACAAATACAGGAGGATAATAAACTTGCGTCCCCGCAGCCTAGGCTTGGACAATGGATAAGCGGCCAGCGTTGTCATAAATAAAGCTAACAGCGAACCGACCAGTGTCACGGTGACGGAAACGACAAAAGCATGGAGGAACATAGAATTGCTGGCTACAAATTTGTAGTCCCTAGTTGAAAGTCGATCGGATACAGCGTAACCATCCCTGAGACGACAGCTGCTTCGCTGCTAAACGATTTGGCGATAAGATTTATGAACGGGAAAATCGTGGAAAGCCCTAACAGGATAAAAAACATATAATTGACCACAGTGAAAATTTTTTCGCCGGTAGATGTTCGGATCATGCCAGATCCTCTAAAGGCAGGCGTTTTTACAGTACTGTTCGCATTCATAGCTGATCCTCCTTTATTTGCCGTTACCAAATACCCCTTCCAAAAAACTTTCTTGCCAAACCATTACCCGAAATGATTAATATAAACGCGACAACGGATTCGAACACCCCTACGGCAGTTGAAAAACTGTAGTCCTGCTCGCCTAGACCGATGCGGTATACATAGGTGCCGATAACGTCGGCGACGTTATATACGCTTGGATTGTACATAACAAGAACTTGTTCGGTGCCTGCTTCAAGCACATAGCCGAGACGAAGGATGAACATAAGCAGGATGATCGGGAGCAGACCGGGCAGCGTGATATGGACGATTTGCTTCCATTTATTTGCACCGTCGATTTTGGCGGATTCATACAATCCAGGATCAATGCCGGCCAAAGCCGCTAAGTAGATAATCGTATTCCAGCCGAGGTCCTTCCAGCCTGCTGAAGCAACAAGAACGGAGCGAAAGATATGGCTGTCCAGAAAAAAGCGGATCGGTTCGCCGCCCATGGCGACAATCATTTTGTTGACGATACCTCCGTTCGAGGAAAGCAGGTCGATGAACAAGCCACTGACGATTACCCAAGACAGGAAGTGTGGTAGGTAAATAACGGTTTGCACACTTCGCTTGAACACCATGTTTTTCAATTCATTCAGCAAGATGGCGACCACAATCGGGAGCGGAAAGAGAAACACAATTTTATAAATCGAAATCATCAAGGTGTTCTCGAACACATGCAGAAAGCTCGCAGACGAAATCAATTTCTCGAAATGCTTCCACCCGACCCATGGACTTGCGGCCATCCCTTCAAAAATATTAAAATCTTTGAAGGCAATGATAATCCCATACATCGGCGTGTACTTAAACACCAGCAGAAATGCGATGCCGGGAATGAGAGCGAGATACAAATCCCAATCTTTCCGTATATCGATCCACAATTGTCGTAAATAGCTTCTTTTTAACGTTTTTTTTCGCGAGACTAACGTTTTTCCCAAAAGGGGTTGTTTCTCTCATGGTGTCTCCTCCTTCTTGCCTATCATTCATAGAATTAGTGTATCATCCACCGTTTTTTGCGAATTAGAGTAATATTACTTGTTTTGGTACTTTCATAACTTCTCACTTTCGAAACACAAAAAAGCCTTCCCCGATACACGGAGAAGGCTGCCGAACGACATTCAGGAGATCAACTGCGTACCTCCCCAGGCGTCACGCCCCAATATTTACGGAATACTCTTGTAAAATAACTTACGTCCCTATAACCTACTGCAGCTGCGGCATCGTATACCCGAACACCCTCCTGTAAGGTCGCCTTGGCACGCTCCATTTTTCGTTCCATTACATAGGTGGAAAAAGCCTTACCTGTTTCCTGTTTGAAAAGGCGGCTAAGGTAGGAAGAGTTGACATACAGGCGGTCGGCGACGGCATGCAGCGTCATTTCTTGGTCGATTTCATTTTCGACAAGACTTAGTATGGTTTTAATCATTCCATGGCTAGTCAATTTTCTCCTCTGGCTGGCATAGGTTAAATACGCCCTTATCAACCGCTGCAGCCAAGACAAAATTTGTTCCTTAGCCGACAATTCACGGTGATTGTGAAAATAGACGTAGTCCTCACCGGTCACTTCCCTTACCGGCCAACCCTGTTTCTGGATCATCCGGACAAAAAGGCTTCCAAAATAAAGGATGTGCTCATGCATTTCCCAGGCGGTTTCTGCTCTTGCCATACCACTGTCCCAAAGGGCTGTTAACGTTTCGCTTGCCTTGTCGGCATCTCCGGTTTCGAGCGCAATTTCCAGCGCTTTCTCCAGGTTCGGCTGCAACTTCAATTCCGGCTCTCTGCCCTGCTCTTCCCGGTAAGGAATCACCAGGTCATGCCCAAGTACGATCCGGTTCTGTAACGCGCGAACCGCCTGCACATACAGCTTATTCATATCTTCCCTGCCGCCTGTTGTCCCGCTGATCCCAGCACTCGCGCTGAGCTTAAGACAGCTTTGTACGGTGAAAAGCAGCTTTTCGGTCATCGCATTGATTTTTTGCAGGGCTATGTTTGGTTCTTCATTTCCGGCAAGCTGGAACACGACAACCGTACAGCCTGTATAATCAGAAGATACCCAGCAAGGAGTGGTCTCTAAGGATTCTCGCACGATACTTCCCAGTGAAAATTTGAGAAGGGGTACATCCTCTCTGCTAAAACGAGTTTCGATTTCCAGAAGCGGATCCATATCGACTACGGCTACAGCGTACTGGTCCTCTTTTGGCAAATCCAATTGAAGATCCTTGCTTTTCTGATCGATTTCCCATGGCTCGTATTTACCGTTCAGCCAGTTCTGAAAAAAATCATTAATTAGGTAAGGAAGATGTTGCTTCCATTTTTGCTTTAGCTCATCTTCGTTATGGCGCTGCTCAAGTTCGCTTTTCAATCGTTCAGTCGCTTCGAGCACCGTTTTCAAAATCTCCTCATCCCCTGCCGGTTTCAACAGGTACTTCATGACTCCGAGCTCCAGTGCTGCTTGGGCGTAAGCGAAATCGTCATAGCCGCTGAGAACGATGATCTTCAAAAAAGGGTCAGCTTGGCGAAGTTGTCTAGCCAATGTAAGCCCGTCCATTTCCGGCATCTGAAGGTCCAGCAAGATGATATCGGGCTTTTTGAGGTCGATCAACCGCAGCGCTTCCTTCCCGTTTCCGGCCTGACCGACGACCTCGATACCATGCTTGTCCCATGGAATGTTGTTGGCAAGCGCGTTTCTGAGACGGATTTCATCTTCCACAATTAATAAATTCATAGGAGCAACTCCTTGATGGATACGTGATTTAATCAACCTGTATTCGCTTCTGGATCGTTATTATCCTGCCTAGTTTCACTTCACTTGCTTGACTTGTGAATAGAGCAGAAGTTCCTGGACTTCCATTAAAGTTTTAGTCAACTGCAGCAGGACGGCCTCATGAATATTTCCTGCATTCTTCTCTAGCCCTAGAAACCTTGTGAACTCTAATGCCGCAATCTCCAATAAACGAACCCCATCAATCTTCGCTTCCCCTTGCAGGAAGCTTAGGACCGTTCCCTCACCAAGTCAAATTGGGCATTTACATAGGCATCCCAATTTTTCTGAATGATCCTTTGCACATGACCAATCCGCTTTTCCACCTGATCCAAACATCGGCTGACTTCTGCCATAGCATACTCTCGCTTCTTTGTGTAATTGGTATAAAAATTATCACATTTTCGATCACCTTAATAGGGGATATTCGTTACTTTTTATAGCATTTTAATAGTCATCCATTATCGACTCGCACTTGCTGCTTCGCTTGTAACTATCCAAATAAAAAAACCTCATCAGAATAGGAATTACTTCTGAAAAGGTTTAGGCTTTAGAATGAAACATATGAGGTAATCAAGCCGCATCAACAGCATGATCAAATGAAAAAACACGATTAATGCTCCCCGACATGAGCATATGCCACGGCCTACGATAATGGCACCGATGCAGCAATTAAAAAGCATGACGATGTCCTAGAAATCCTAGGAGCATTGTCATGCTTTGTTACAAACTTGCTAAAGGTTTTGCCCGACTTTTCCAGCGTTCAGGTATAAGCTCACTATGATCGACGTAAACAGTTCGTAAATAATGGGACACGTTGCTCACGCGTTCTTCAATCAATACCTCTCGTATTTCGGATGGTTTTGTCGGTATCGTATGATTCCATACGGATTTAAAGTTGTCTATTGGCAGAAACATATCCAGACTTTTCTTGTAAAAACAGTGTTTCGGGAATCGCGGCGAGCTCCCTGAGTCGTATTTTGATAATTTCACAGAGGAATAATAGGCCGTTAATAACGAATACGCATCGAATTCAAGCACAGCAAATCCTTCATCAGGCTCTCTGCGTGCATAAGTGTCCAGCATTTTTCGGCAATCCTTTTTGGTGGGCCAGAAAAATACATGCCTGTCCAGGCAAGCCCGAAATTGTTCCTGAGTTATTCCAACTTCCAGCATACTGTCAGGGATTCGTAGATGGGCATTTATTGTCATTAATTGTTCATCAACATTTACTTCCTTAATTTCTAATCGACGCTCACCTGGAAGGAGGGGATTTATGTGATAACTGGACAATAACGCATCGAAATGAGCAATAGCTGGCAAGTTCCTTCTTCTTGTAAAATGATAAAGGGACTGTCTGTTCATTGCTTTTGTTATTGCCGTTATAACCGTATCTCTCATGATCTCAATCCCCCTTCTACTTCCAGTATGCCAGATGTCTATGCTGCTTATCCCTGTAACCGAGCTCAAATCTCGCTTAATGCCTGGTTTACTGTTCACCCAATAACAATTCCATCACATACATTTCAATCGCTTCATAGTTTCTAGCATCTTGGTACTTCAACACTAAATCCTTATCAAATCGTCTAACTTTGGATTCTATCAGTTTAACAATTCTCAAACTATTTTCTAAATGCGCATAGGACATCGCTGCTGATTGTGTGCGCATGGCTTTCACATCAAGGCCAATATATTCCCCATTGCTGCCATATCCATGATCGATCAAGACTTTGAGCTGGTTAAAAGCGGAACGGATGTTTTCCACACCGAATGATTTGTCCTGATCATAGCGAAGACCATTTTGATCATTCAGATGAACACCCCATAATTTCCCATGCGCCAAGCAGAAAGCCATCTCAAGCGACGGTTCTAGTCCAGCAAGAACGGCATGCGCTGATTCTAATAGCGCACCCACACGAGAAGGATCCTGCGTTCCGTTCGCAAATCCGAGAACATGTCCTACTGTAGGTACAAAGCTGCGATCGATCGGCTCATTCGGTTTGGGCTCAATCAAAATTCGAATTTGAGGATCGTACGCCAACATGATGTTAATAGCTTCCCGCAGACGATGCAGACTTAAGACAGGGTCCTTGCTCTCCGAACAGAGCGTCCCTTCACGCGCTAGCCATAAAACAAGTCGATCCGAGCCTAGCTCTTTGGCAATATCAATGGACCGCAGAGCTCTCCATATAGCGAACTCACGATCCGCGGACGAATTAGAAGTAAAGCCACCGTCGATCGTCCTAGCATCCATCCATAACCGCGGAGCCACAAACTCGGCCTCTAATCCTTGTTCATCGAGGAACTGCTTCAGTTCACGAGCGCGTGATTTGATTTGATCCTCCGATAGCTCATTCATATCAGGAACAGCATCATCATCATGAAATTGAATACCTGTAAAACCAATCTCTTTGAATTTTCTAAGTTTTTGATCGAATGAAATGGAACTTCTGACCTCAGGACCAAATGCGTCTGCTCCTTCATGAACATTCCATGGACCTACTGAAAATTTAAACATTGACATCGTTAAGTTACCTCCATATGTTCACCATTTTATTAAAGTAGATTGCGTGGCAGCGAACCTGCTAGGTGTCATTCCTACACTAGCTTTGAAAGATCGGCTAAACAAATGAATACTTGAGAAACCCACTTCCTCAGCAATCTCTGTTAATGAGTACTTCCCTTCAATAATCTTTCTTTTTGATTGTTCAATTCGGATGTGAGTGACATATTTATGAATGGAAATGCCCAGCTGTTTTTTGAATAAGTGAGATAAATGGTTCGTAGACACACCGGCATATGCACCTATTAAAGCATTATTTAATTGAGGATCCTGATAACATTCATTGATGTAAGTGATCGATCTTTCAATGAACGTCCATCCCTTTGTTATTTTCCCCTCTTTATCTTTGGTTCGGTTTGATTTTTAAAAAACAGGTATAACAATTCCAAACAGATGGATTTCGTTATTAACGAATACCCCTGTCTTTTCTCCTGAAATTCCCTATGCATCAACAAAAATCTCTTCTTCAAATCGATTCTGTCCGCTAGCTGTATATGGGAGATAGGGATAATGGAAGCAAGCTTCATTTCTCTTTCCGTCTGGTTTTTTTTATGATCATTGGTTGCGGCTGTGTCGGTCAATAAACTCCGTTCTTCATCCGCATACAAATCGAAATGAAAAATATATTGAATCAAAGGCTGAGTTGAAGTTGATCGAATGACATGAGACATAAATGGATGCATCAGCAGAACATCGCCTTCTCTAGCTGCGTATTTCACACCACTCAAAAAAAACTCCGCTTCCCCTTGCTCGATATACGTATAAACATGATCGTGGTCCATCCATTCACCTGCCAAGGAGAAAGACTTCATAATTCTCGCGGCCCTTACGAAAGGCGAAATGCTGTTCATCCATGACTCATACATGTGATTCCCCCCTAACTAGCTGACTCAAGAATGAATTTGCTTCAATAAATGACTTTGGCCATTGTTCCCGCTGACGCTGATTTTTCTATGGTATCGAGGATGACCTGATTGCGGTAACCGTCCTCAAAGTTGGGAGAAGGGTTGATCCCCGTCGATATCCCTTCCATCAACGCATGCATGAGATTTATGAAGGTATGCTCATACCCGATATGATGGCCTGCTGGCCAATAAGCGCCTGCATACGGATGCACG
This sequence comes from Paenibacillus sp. N3.4, assembly GCF_008017805.1. Taxonomy (GTDB): domain Bacteria; phylum Bacillota; class Bacilli; order Paenibacillales; family NBRC-103111; genus Paenibacillus_E. Next base: position 129,093 of record NZ_VRTT01000006.1, read on the forward strand.
TTCTCCGTGCAAGTGATGGATCTGAAGCCCTGCATCCCTTGAGGATCTCCCTCCAAGTATAGCTGAAGTGTATTCATATTATCCATTTCCCAACGAATTGAACCCTTCGAACCGTTGATTTCAATCCGATTTCCATTGCGATTGCCTTTCGCAAAGCGTGTAGCTTCAAAAACACCTAAGGCTCCATTCTCAAATTTGACCAAAGCTGCTGCTGCATCATCGACATTAACTTCAGCTAAAGTCTCTCCGCTTGAAATCGCATTCAGCCCCCCGGACATTTCGCCAATAGGTCTTTGCTTAATGAATGTTTCCGTCATTCCAGTAACTTCCTTGATTTCCCCAACAAGGAACCTCGCCAAATCAACGGAATGTGCCATCAGATCACCTAGGGCCCCTGATCCGGTTATTTCTTTACGCAAACGCCAGACCAACGGAAATGAGGGATCCATAATCCAGTCTTGTAAAAATTGTGCTCTAAAATGATAAATGTCACCTAAGGCACCCTCTTGAATTAATTTTTTGGCATATTGTATCGCAGGCACATACCGATAATTATGTGAGATCATATGGATGACTCCGGCTTTTTTAACAGCCTTCCACATTTGCATCGCTTGCTCCGCATTCATGGCTAATGGTTTTTCGCAAATAATATGTTTACCTGCTTCTGCTGCTGCAATGGCAATTTCAGCATGTGTATGGTTAGGTGTGCCGATATCAATGACATCAATATCGTCCCTTTCAAGCAGACGACGCCAGTCTGTATCGTACGATAGCCAGCCGAATTTCTCGGCAGCAAGCTTAACAGAATTAGGATCCCTGCCAACGATCGTTTGAAGAACAGGCTCCACATCCATATCAAAATAAAAAGGGAGATCTCTATACGCATGGCTATGCGCTTTGCCCATAAACTTGTATCCGATCATGCCAATTCGAACTTTTTTCTTCAAGCTGGTTCACTCTCCTCTAACAGGAATTTGCAGCTGTTGTTCGACAAAATTACGACAAATTTCCAGGCTTTGAAATGGCGTGCTCGTTGTTTTATCAATTTCAACGGTCAGCCAGCCCGTGTAGTTGATTCGATTCAGCTCTTCGATGATCGGGACGAAATCGATGGTTCCTAACCCAAGCTCACAAAATACAGGAAGCGCTTCATTACCTAGCAGCATAGGAAAGTCCTCTTTGGTTGCTTCTTTAGAGGTTAAGTCTTTGAGATGGACATAGGCTACACGCTCTCGGTATTTTCGAATGATGGCTACAGGGTCCATACCCGCTCCAGTCAAATGAGCCGAATCAGGTGCAAAAAACACGACATCTGGGTCACATAGACTCATTAAATCATCCAACTCGTTCTCATCCTGAATTTCAGTCCATAAATGGGGATGGACGCAAGCTTTTACCCCTAGCTCATAAGTTCTCTTTGCTGCTTCATTAATCGTCGTAGCTGCATGCTTCAGCTCTTCCAAAGTCGTTGGTTTTTGACGTCGGCCTCCTGGACCGAAAACCAAATGTTCAGCTCCACATTTTGCAATGATCTGCGCAAGACGAACATTGTACGTGATAATATCGGAACGACTAGCCGGATCGGCAAACCTTCGATTCGCCTCTCCAGAAGCTCCTCCATATAAACCTGTCATACTAAGACCATGCTGAGACAAAATTTCTTTAAATTCTTCGATCCGATCCTCATAGGCAAGTGCAAAGGAAGCCCAGGGCTCAATCGCTTTATACCCCAGCTGCGAAGCTTCCGCCAGAGCCTTGAAATGATCTTCTCCCCAAGTAATAGCATGTACGGCGATCTTTCCTTTAAATGTAGTCATTCATTAACCTCCGTCAATCAAAATGAATTCAGTTGTACTGACATTAGTATAAAGTCATGCTCGAGGGACAGTCTTTAGCCATAAGACTGGTTTTTTGTCAAAATCTACGATACGATCTACCCTTGACAGCTCCAGCCGTCATCCCTGTCATGATTTTTAACAGCCGAGGTGAACTCATCCCACGTCTTTGGAAATGAAGTGATACCGACTTTATCAAATATATCTTTATTGTAGTAAATAACATGTACGGAGAACATAGCCGTTGGGACACCATAGATTTTTCCATTGGTGGTGAATTCATCGAAGCTGTTGGATAGGAAGCCATCTTTCCATTTGGCATCTTGATCTAAAGCTTCATTGAAAGTTCCTACAAAACCTTTTGGAATATAATTAATGAGCATGGAACCATTGGCAACAAACATATCTGGCAGTTCACCTGAGGCACCGAGAGTCGTCATTTTAACCCTGTAAGGATCGTGAGGAATGGCTTCTTCAACCAAGTTGACTTCAGGGTGTTCTTTTCTGAATTGTTCCAGCGTTTCTCTAAATAACGCACCGCTGTCTTCTACATTAAAATGTCCGATGGTTACAAACCGATAATCATCAAATGAAGGCTTACACTACAAATCTACAAATTTGCAAATACGTTATCGAATGCCACTTTTGACCTAGCGAACAATTCAACTGAATCTTGAGCTGGTGTCGGCAACAACACCTCTTGCGCTACGACTCCAGAATAGCCAATCGACTTTAAGCTTTTCAAAAATCCGTGAAGATGAATAACCCCCTCTCCCGGATATAAACGTTCATTATCCAACAGTGTTTCAATCGGACTGTCAGAGGCATCATTAATGTGGACGTGAACAATCTGTTCCTTCTTTAATCTCATCAGATCCTGAATGTTTAAGCCATTCGTGTGCCAATGGTAGGAGTCCACCAATAGACCTACATTGCGCGCATTCATTGTCTCAATCCAAGCTAGCGTATCATCCAAGCTCCAAATGAAAGGATTTGCCCACTCAGTCCGCAAATGATGGCTGCCGACAAATTCCAGGCCCAAACGAATGCCGAATGCCCCTAGTATATCCGCACAAAGCTTTAATCGCCGTGTCGCAGCTACCATAAATGAGGCTGAAGGCTGATCCGTTGACGGCAAGATATATGTGCAGCAATTGAAACATTGTAAGGAAACAGCTGCTTCTGCCATTTCAACCAAAGACTTCAGTCCCTCACGAAATCGTTCCTCCGTTGTTCGCCAGTCCACTTCTAAATCAAAAGAACCAACGATCATTTGGTTCCTTTCCAGTAGATGAATGGCCTTATCTCTCCCATATTGATGCATGTAGGCCAAGGGATTTAAATCTACAGACTGAAATCCGAATTTGGCTGCATGCGTAATATAGTGTTCATCCGACTCGATTTTTCCCAAACCCGCGCGTGTTAAGCCTCTTATCATCCTAACTTCCTCCTAGGACCAGTCAAATAGTACGCCATTATACTGATCTTTATTTATTCTCAGCCCATCGTAAGCCTCTTGCGCTTGCTCTGGTTTATCACATGACTTAGCAAAGGATCGATATGCAGCCTATTCTGTTTCATAAGCTCGAATACAATTTTGGAGTTTCTCACTAGGGAAGTTTAACAAACTCATTAGCTTCAACGGGGTACCGCCATTCATGTGCTCCCTAAATGTGATACAGCCCCGCCATATAGGTGCAGTAATTTAA
>NZ_VRTT01000070.1 GCF_008017805.1 Paenibacillus sp. N3.4
GCTTTCATTTGCTATGAGATTCTAGCATAGGCTGGTAAGAAGCTTGTTTCTATTCTTTTCTCTATAATCTTAATTACCAATAGTAAGCAGCGAAGAGCCTGAATATGGAGATTTTGTATTTGACTCAATTATTAAAAGACGAAGCCGTTTAAAAGAATTTGTTTTAGAGGGAATTTTCGAGAAGCAGGGCATCACCGACCGGCTGCCGACGATTCACGAAGGCCCGACCATCCGCGAGATGGAGCAGCGCGGTCAGCTGACCGATCGGGGAACCATCAACCGATCGGTGCGCGCAGACCACAACAGCATGGTGTTTGACTTCCAAGCCTACACGAAGGAACGCGAAAAGATCATGGCCAAAATAAAGCGCATCCACGCCAACGACCATGAAGCAGCTCGACGACGAGCACAGTCGCCTGTACTGACAACGGCAGAACGTGGGCGGCGACATTGGCAAGCTGCAAAAGCAGTTGGAGCAGATCGAGAAGGTGCAGCGGCTCGAAAAAAAGCGCGATGCACTCCGGAAGCAGCAAAACGAGCTGCGCGCTGCGCCCGAAAAACCTGTGGCAGCGTATGACCAAGCCGAACCAGCAGCGCATTGACGTACTCGAACGGGACGTTCAGCGCGGGACGCCACCGGCAAGCCAAGAAAGAGCTGTCAGCGCTGCATGAAGGCGAGGGCGTAAAAACTGGCTGTGTGCGTCGGCTTCCGGCTTTGACTGATAACTAAATCTTTAAATGAGAATACATGAACTTCGCTCCCATCGCTAGGTAGGGGCTATTTGACGCCACTAATATACAAGTGCCAGCGTGGCAAGATTAATTGAATGATTTTGCTTTACCGCGAACTTCATAGTTTATTTTGGTTGTAAATTTACTGTGATTTTTACCTTATATAGTGAGAACGAAAAAAACAACAATGATTTAGGGAATGGATCATTTGTTGTTTTTCATTCCCTTCGTATCTTCCAAAATATATTTTTAGGGAGGACAGGTTTATGCCACATAAACTATCGTCTACAAATTTAATCAACCAAGGTGATACTTCGATTAAGTATCCAGGCACTACGACTTCTGCTTTTACTGACACGAGCTTTTACAAAAATTGCGGTAAAACGGCCGCAAGCGGAACCATCAAGGAGTATGGATGTCCAATTTGTGATTTAGCCATGTTTATCCTATATAAAGGCGGTTTGTCCAACAACAATGACAATACTTATAATGCCGTTGTGCAAGCAACAATTGGAGGAACAGACAACGCCGCTGATTTTACGTGGAAAAGCTTTACAGCAACAATGGGAAGCCAGAACATTAAAGTAAATCTTGCAGCAACCTCTGACGTTTCTGCAGAAGTTGATAACGGTAATATCTGCCTAGTAAGACTTTATGATCAAAGTAACAAAAACTCGCATTATGTGCTTGTGGATGGTTGGAATTCCGCGGCAACGGGTTTTGACAGATATCTTGTGTGCGATCCTGATGGTGGCACTCAGAAAACGTTGGCTGATACAATGAAGAAAAGAGGATTCCCACAGGATGCAGCATATATAACCCAAAAATTTACAGTTAGCTAAATAAGTTAGCCGAGGACACTGATATTCTGTCCTCGGCTTTCTGCTAATTAATCAATCCGTGATGCCAGCAGCCACTTACCATTTACATATTCAATTCTTATGGTCAAAGGATCAGACGGATCATCAAGTACAGTTTTATCTAACTCAATTTCTGCAACATTATCTTTTTGTCCTTTTAGCCTGGCGGTATCAATTAGGAATTTTGTTGCCCACCCGTGTCCTCCATTTTGCGTGTCTTCATAAAGCTTCCCTTCATAGTCCTTATAAAGAGGACGGCTTCCTTTTTCCGGGGTCAGGTAACGAGAATAAAATACGGTTTGAGCCATATCTTTTGTAAATATTTCCTCGACCGCTTTTTTCAAATCGGCTACCGATTTGAATTTTTCGTCAGTTACTAGGGCATACCCATCTTCACCTAGAATCGTTTTCGTCGCATCAACTTTGAACGCCCCGAATCCGTTAAATATCCCTAACATATCTACTGCCTTCGGTATAAGCTGGTTGAGAATATCTTTTATTTCATTGTCAGTGAGACTTACAGATGTTAAGGTAGGTGATGTCACTGACTCCTTTGACTCGCTAACTTTGGATTGGCAACCAGTCATAATAAACATAAAACAGAGCACTAATATAGCTATCGATCTCATTGTCTCAACTCTCTCCTTTGGGATATAAAGTATACACAAAGTTTAGACGCAAAAACCAGCTATTTTGTTCCTCATATTCCATATTTATACTTTATGTAATAATACAATACCATTTCACACACAGAAATTTTCCCGTTTCTACTGGTTGGCAGCCGATTTAGCTTCCGTGGAATTAATGGCAAAGATAAACGCTGGCTCTGTTCGCATCAAAAGGGAAAGAGTCGTTCTTTGTATTTCTTTGCACGCCGAAACGTTTGGGGAAGGGCCCCATGTTCATAATTGCGAAATCGATGATTACGGCTAAATTTGACTGAAAAGCGAAGTGGTAAGCAGCGTTTTCTCTGCTTACCACTTCGCATTCTTTCAAACCATAATGCGGTAAAGAAACAAACTTACTTAGCGACGATTCAGCTTCCGAACATATTTAAACGTTCTAGATTGGATTGTAAAAAGAAGCATAGCAACCGAGATGGAGACAATCATTAGAATTGCTTGAACCATTAGAAATATCCCCCCTTATTCCAAATGCTCATCGTCCATGGGCTCTTTCCTGCGCTTGGCATTCAAATCAACCTTCAATAAATCCTTTAACTTCATGTGAAGGGTTACTTGTCGGAATGCAATAGACACAATGAGAAATGAAAGTACAATCGCTAAAGCTGTGACGTTGCTCATGGGTCATTTCCCCCCTCCTTCTCACATCGGGCAAGCCATTTTAGGGCTCACCCTCTTGCACCAAGCGGGATTGTATTAGATGTCAACCCAAGATGTCGGGTTTACCGTTACGTAAGAGAGAACAGAACTGGTAACAGCAGCAAATTCCTGAATACTACCACCTGCTGTTCTTCCACGTAATTGGGTAGACGGGTTGCTATCGAGATAAATAGCATCGTTGCATCCAATGTAGTCTTGCATGATGGAACGAACTTGCCATGCACTGGAGTCATCGCACGCCATCATAATGATCTTCGAATCCGAGGTACGGTAACCAATTGCGGTATGGTAGCACTTAAAGCCCGGCTTATCAAAGTTGTAAACAGGATCATTGTAAAGTCCTTTAGTCGTTTCCAAAACCGAGACTTTATTAATAAAATCTTGCTCCCCCGAAAACACTTTGTCCAAGTAATAACCTACTCCACCAATGGCCCAATGGATGGTAAGACCGCTACCAAATTCACTTATTTTGGAGAGGTGAGAGATGGAGATATAACGAGTGGAGCTTCCCTGATAGCTGTAGCAAATCATAGTTTGCCGTGGGTAACAATTCACGTCCCCGCCTGTTACAGCGGGGCTTCCACCGTAACCAGCCGCAATCTGCCAAACTCGATTCGGATTAGTCCCGTAGAATGTGCCATTAATACCAAACTTCCCTGTACTACGAAGGGTAGAGGAAGAACCCAGGCCTTCAACGGTACAAGCATCATAATCAGCTATGATAGCGTGACAGGTAATACCGCCGGTGGTGAATGTTTTATAACGAGCAGTAGACATAGAAAATCCTCCTAATATTTTGTTTTGTTACGTATCATTACGATATATTGTAAGTTAAAAAAAAGAGGGGGATTAACCAACGCGGGAACGTTTCCCCGGTAGCTCCTTGCGTTGTCGTTGCTCTATTTCTTAACCTTAATCATATTATATAATATAACGTAACGTTACGCAATATTATATTTCTTTTTTTCCTGTTTTCCCTATTTAAGGAGGAGCATCCCTGGCAGCCCGGACAAGACGTTGGCTACCAGGAGCACCGTTGATTTTCGCATCTACGACCTCCACCATAATTATTCCGCCCGTTCGTTCCAATACCCCAACCGAAAGTTTTGGTTAACATCTTGAATAAACCTAAACTGTTGTTTTCCACTCCAATAGGGTTTAATATCTTCCGCTTTTTCCCGTACTTCTACAAAAGCGGCAATTGTTACTACGTTACCTTGATTTAACACTTTAATTTCATCCGTCGCCATTAACTTTAAAACCCCCTCACCATACGTCACCGAACCAGGGCCATCTACAGCTGCGAATTTTCCATTCTTGTTCTGCGGAATGTTGTTGTTAAAGGCATTCACATAGTCATCCAATAGGGCGACAAACTCCTGCCCTAATGGAGTCAGCTTTTTGCGTTCCTCCAGGCTCATCACCTCTGGATTAGGAGCAACATGATCCGTGTAAGGCTTAAACACAAACTGTTCAACATCTGGATTGGAACTAGTCGTAGCAAGGCTAGGACTAGGGGACAGAGAACCTGTAGAAGAAGCAGTTTCCTCCTTACTACAACCACCCGTTACACTAGAAAGTAAAAATAGGGCTACAACGATATACTTCTTCATCTAGGAAGCTCCCTTCAGCATAAGATCCTCATCTTCTTAGACAACACCATAATGTAAAATGTTTCTATCCCACTCAAAAAGGGATATGGATCTACAACGAATTTCCCACGCCGCCGCGTATAAATTTGTCAAATTGTTGATACTACCCCGAGCCTTAAAAACCAAACATGTAAATTAAAAAAGCTCCCTGGAGTTTCCCAAGGGCTTCGATTGCCGATACTTCTAGATTCATCGATACAACTATTATTTTGCTTTCTTGAGAATTAATCCTTATTTTGGCCACTCATCCGGAAACAGGTCCTCAACATCTAATTATTGCGTTATATTACGTACCGAATTATTATATAATGTATGTATGATAGTATTTTACTCTAGGAGGGAGAACATTGAATTACATTATTAATTTGTTTGGAAATAGCGTAGAGGGTATTTTGAATGTTGAAAATGAAGATCTAATTATTACATTTTCTGATGAAATCAAAAAGTACTTAAATCTTATTTAAGGAGAGTACTACAGAGATATGGTCATTCTGAAGATCAAGAGCTTACATTTCAAAATTTGCTTGAAAAGGGAATTGAAGTTGAAAAAAATATTGGTGGAAACATGAGCGAACCTAAAATTAAACTCCCATATGAAGTTGCTCCAGAAGTAAAAGAAAAATTAATTGAAATATCCGCAATTCAAGGTTTGTCTGCAACTCAGTTATTAATAAAGCTGATTGAGTCTAAGTATCAAAGCGTTATAAATAATCATTAATTAACGGGAGGGACATTTAGTGGCATATGGAAACAAAGTTAAATTTCATTACGATATTCCTGTATACGTGAAAAAAAATTTGGCTGATACTGCAAAAAAATTGGGTATAACAGCTACAGAATTATTAACGAGAATTATTGAAGAAGAATACCAAAGGATAAAAAATCTGAAATAAACACTAGCTAACTAACATAATCTTGCTATATTCTAATAAAACTTTTAAATCTGATTCAGGTAAAGAGAAATAAAAGTACTCACCGAATTTAGAATCAATAGAGTCAGAGGAAAAAAAGTGGAAATGTGCAAAGTCTTCATTATCATTACGTAGAAGAAGGAATAAATAGTAGCGGTTATTTAGATCATGATGAGTTTTATAAACTATTTTGGTGAAATCACTTTCTGCATCAAGAATAATTTTAATATGTTCTTTTATTTTTTTATATGGGATTTCTTTGAAAAATTCATTTGGGTTACTTACTATATTCATTACGTATTAAAACCCCCTTATTTATGGAATTAGAAAAAAAACTTAGGAATAGAATATATTTCCATTATATTGCGTTCGCTTACGATACGCAATATAATTTTATTTTAATGATGGAAAATCTAATTTCCCACACAGAGAATGGCCGCATCCAGCACCCTCTCTAATTTTATACTTAAGTAAAAATGATTATTATATATTTATTAATTTCACTAATACACAGGAACATATGTTCTCTTTTTTTTACTTTAACCTAATTTTGCTGAAATTACAAATTATATTACCATCTACCATCAAATATATCGGAAGGGGTATTGTCCCCTTATCTAAAGCAGAAAAGGGCCCTAGAATCTATTATACCTTTCCATCGAAGTGATGAACTTCGTCCAAGAAAGAGTAAATGGATTGTAGGCCCTTATTTGTGTGTTTGGCTATGATGTTTCATTGGCCAGACAGTTAGCTGTTTTGTACACCGTGGTCGAAATATGAAGTACCCCCTAAGTTGCTTCCTATTTAGCCGAAAAAGCTAATGATCAGAATACCGATCAAGATGAGAATCGAACAAATAATTCTTAGTGTGCCTTGCTTCTCTCTCAGCACAACGATGCCCAGGATCGTAGCAAAAACAGTGCCAATCTCGCGTACTGGCGAGATATGGGCAACAGGGGCGAATTTCATGGCGAATAAAAATAGCAAATAAGATCCGGGGTTGAGTATCGTACCTAGTAAAATGATTTTGGCGTTCAGCTTCCATTCGACGCGAATTTGTTTAGAACGGAGTACAATCGGCGTCAGTGCTGCCACGAACCCGATATTCGTAACCTCCAATAAAGAAATCGCGGAGACATGCTGAAGATTGATGCGATCAACAAAAACGTAACACGTCGTACATACACCGACGCAAAGAGCCATGAGGAATGGTTTAACAGTTCCGGTGGTTGTTTGTTTACGGGCAAAAATACCGCTAAGCCAAATGAAGCCGATGAGCATGCAAAGCAGTCCTATCCAACCGTATAGCGTTAAGGTTTCACGGAGGAACAAAACGCTGCCAATGGGAATGAGCAGCGTGCTGGTGCCTCGCATAATCGGATACACCTGGGACAGGTCACCCATATTGTAAGTTCGCGCCAGCAACATGGAGTAAATGCTTTGCAAACACGCAGATAAGAGTAAGAATCCGTAAGCTTTTAGAGATAAAGGGTTAAGCCACAGCTCTCTGATTAAATAAGGAAGCAGTCCGATTGTGGCTACCATCATGATGGACCATAGGAAGACGCTTTTATTTTGGCTGCTTTTGGTGAACAAGCTCCAGACCGCGTGAGTAAGACCGGAAGCTACAACGAGTAAGAGTGAAACGATAAACAAACCATCATCTCCAAACCATGAATGAGGTTAAATGCCAGGGGTGTGTTCGGGTTGATCACGGATTATCGTGCCATCAGCAAGTCGCAGCCATGATTCGAAGGAACGCTCGCCTTCGCGTAGTCGAATCATTCGCGCACCGCGAGGAAAGCCATCTTTGCCATACGTATTGTAACCGGTGGCTCTGCCATAGCAGAGACGAATACCATGAAGCTCGCCCCAATAGTCGTTAATGTGGTCGTGGCCGCAGAATGTTCCGACGACATCGCCCATTTCTGTCATAGCTGCGAACAATCCGGAGTTAACGGGAGAGCAGCAAACGTTCTCGAGCTTGTTCCCATAGCAAGCTGCACTGTCCCAAACGTGTTTATATTCCGGAAGAGGGATATGAAAGAACGCAAGTGCAGGTAAAGGCTGAGCCCCATGGCTCGAACGGAGCTTCCAAGATTGTTCCGTATACCAGTTGATTTGATCACGATGAATCCAATCATAGCCTTTGATTGACGGCAGCGGCGAGAGATTCCCGGAATCGAAAAAATACAAGGCGGCAGCAGTCTGCCCATCGGAACCGGAAATGGTCAACTGGTAGTTGCCGACGCCGTTGACTCCTTCGGGACCTCGCTGCGTGACAGTGTGGGTATGCGCGAGTACCGTATCCATGAGCTCATCTCTCGTGATCATGGTTTCGGTATCGTGGTTACCGAACACAACAGCCCACGGAATACCGCGAGCTTCGGCAGCGTGAACAGCTTCACGGAAAGCTTGGAGGGGCTGCTCACAAACTGGTTCACCCGGAGTTACATACCCTGTGTAAATGACATCGCCGGTAAACACGACTAGGTCGGGTCGTTCGGCATCAAGTACGTCTTCTATAAGACGACGGGTTTGCTGATCCTCGATTCCGCCATCTTTCCAATGTAAATCTGTGAATTGTGTGATTGTAAATGTGTGATCTTCGCGAAAGGCAAGCGCATGCTGCACGGTATTGACCCCCAGTTGGTTGATTTCGTTGTAGTGCTGTTGTTTTAATGTGAATTGTTGTTGTTTGTTGACAATTGTATCTTCGGTTTAGTCTACTGTCAATGCAAAACTTTCCGTTAAATAAGCCTAATCCTCGCTCAACTCGAACTTTCATTAGGTGATTTTCCTGAAAAACACCGATCTGCTGCACTTTGCAAGAACGGACAGTCCCCGTGTCAATGACGAGTGGGAGGGCTTATTTGGCTGAAAACAACGCTCGCGACCAAGGCATCTGGTTGACAGGCCCCACACCTGCCCCTACACTTATAAAAACAACAAAAAACAACATCATATACAAACTATCGGTCATGGCAGGAGGCCCACATGTCATTAACATATGAAGATCGCAGAATGACCATCCTGAATCAGTTGGAGATGGAAGGGAAAGTACAGGTGCATCACCTATCGGAGCTGCTTGCGGTTTCGACGGAAACGGTGCGGCGCGATTTGGACCGGCTTGAGAAGGAAGGGAAGCTTCGCAAGGTTTACGGAGGCGCGGTCAAAATGCGCATGGAGCTTGTGGAGCCGCCTTTTCTCAAGCGTACTCAAATGATGAAGCCGGAGAAAGCGGCTATCGGCAAACTGGCGGCCTCATTAGTCCAAGACGGCGAAACGATCATGCTCGACAACGGTACGACGACGATTGAAATTTTGCCATACTTGAAGGATCATACGAATACCACATTAATTACGCACTCTGTCCCGATCCTCAATCTGGCGATGGAAACCTTCAAGGGGAAAATTATTTTCGCGGGCGGAGAAATGAATGCTGAGTATCAAGCAGCAACAGGCATGTTAACAGATCAGATGCTAGATCAATTTAAAGTAAACAAGGCGTTTATCTCGGTTGGCGGTATTTCCTTGGCTGATGGAATTACCGACTTTCATTTGGCTGAAGCGATCATTTCACGGAAGATGATACAACGAGCCGAAGAGACTATTTTGGTTGCCGACCATTCCAAGTTTGGCATGGCTACCTTTGCCAAAGTTTCGAAGCTAGAGGAAATTTCCATGTTAATTACCGACTCTGGATGTCCGAAGGAATGGATTGATACCCTAGAAGCGCTTGGTATTGATGTGTTGATCAGCGACTAACCGATGAATCGAAGAATCAATCAATCGTCACTAAACCGGCTAAACTAGCGGTGAAACTGGCGATTTTTCTTTTGTTCAGCAGGTCATTCTAATAAAATGAAGATCTGCCAAATAACGACGATACCGTTTCTGAAGAAAACAATACCACTTTAAGAATTGCCGATATACGGTACCGTTCTGCATCGGATATGCTTCATTCACAGGCTACCCCCACTTTCGATGGGAACGCCGGATCTACAAAAATAAGGGGAGTGTTTCGATGAAAAGACGATCTCAATTCAAAGTACTGCCGGTCGCGGCATCCATTCTGGCGCTATCGCTGGCCACAGCTTGTGGGAGCTCAGGATCTACAACCAAAGAAAGCGCTGCACCAGCAGCAACGGCAGCTGCAGCTGCTTCTAAAGAGCCAGTTAATGTGAAGTATTGGACGCCACTCAATCCAAACGCGAAAGCGGTTGTCAAAAGCTTGAGCGAGCTTCCTTTCGTAAAGGAATGGGAAAAGAAAACGAACGTGAAAATGGATTTCCAGCATTCCTCGGGAAACACCACACAAGACGATATTCAACAATATGGCGTGATGATTGCTTCTAATAATTTACCGGATGCCATGCTGTGGAACTGGAACAACGTGCAGGGCGGATTGTCCAAAATGTTCAAAGACGGCACCATCATTAAATTGAATGAGCTGATAGAGAAAAACGCGCCGAACTTGAAAAAGGTGCTGGACGCGAACCCGCAAATTGCCAAGCAAATCAAAGCGGATAACGGGGATATCTATGTGCTGCCTCACTTGCGCGCAGGTCAATACGGTCAGTATAAGACGTTCAGCGGCATGGTTATTCGACAAGATTGGCTGGATGAACTTGGATTGAAACAGCCGGAAACGATGGATGAGTGGGAAACGGTGCTGAAAGCTTTTAAAGAGAAGAAGGGAGTTATTCCTTTCACGCTCCGCAAAGATTATCCGATCTCTTTCGCTGACTTCGCAGGCGCTTACGGCGTAGCGGGAATGGGGACAACAGCGTCGGTGGACAGCTTCTATCTCGATAATGGCAAGGTGAAATTCGGACCGGCGCAACCGGAATTTAAGCAATACTTGACGACCATGCAAAAGTGGTACAAGGAAGGCTTGATCGACCCAGACTTCGCATCCAATGATACGAAAACGATGGATGCTAAAGTTACTTCAGGTAAAGCGGGCGCATTCTACGGTTTCATCGGAGGCAGCATCGGGACGTATATGCCCGCTCTGCAAAAAACAGATCCGAAAGCGCAGCTTGCTGCTGTTCAATATCCGGTATTGAAAAAAGGCGACGAACCGAAATTCGTCAAAGCGGCATGGGAATACGATAACGTGGGAACGGTGATCACAAGCGCGAATAAGCATGCGGCTGAAACGGTCAAAGCGCTCGATTACCTCTACAGCGATGAAGGCGCGCTATTGAAAAACTTCGGTGTCGAAGGGCAAACGTATACCAAAGAAAATGGTCAACCGAAATATACGGACCTGATCTTGAAAAACCCGGATAACCTGCCAATCAGCCAAGCGATGGCCAAATATTTTATTGCGAATTATAGCTTCTCCGGCTTAGATGACGATCGCTACAACGATCAATACTATCAATTGCAGGCTCAAAAAGACGCGGCAAAAACGTATGCGAAATATACGCAGAATGCGTTCAAAGTCATGCTTCCCCCAGTCGCTTTGACAACGGATGAGGCAAAGGAAACAGCAAAGATTTTGAACGATGTGAGCACCCTTTTAACGGAAAAAATCACCAAAGTCATCATGGGCGCTAATTCTATCGAAGATTTCGATAAAGCGGTTGAACAAATGAAAAAAATGAACATCGATCGCGCTGTGGAAGTTTACCAAACGGCAACGGATCGTTTTAACAAGCGATAAGACGCTTACGCAGGATGAGGGGAGCGAGGCTCCCCTTTATTATCCTTACAAAAGGAGTGAGATCATGGGGAATTCCATCCGGGTTTTAACGAATGACCTTAAAAAGAACCGCGCAATCTACCTGATGGTGCTGCCTGTTGTCCTATACTTCTTTATTTTTAAATATTTCCCGATGTACGGTGCGGTCATAGCCTTTAAGGATTTCAGCCCGGCCAAAGGGATTTGGGGCAGTGATTGGGTAGGCTTCGATCATTTCAAAGCGTTTTTCCAAAGCTATTATTTCCTGCGTGTCTTGCGCAACACCTTTCTCATCAGCTTTTACAATCTGGTTTTTGGTTTCCCGGCACCGATTATTCTTGCTTTGCTCCTCAATGAAGTTCGTCAAAAACTGTTTAAATCGATCATTCAGACGGTTTCTTATTTGCCGCATTTTATATCGATCGTTGTTATCTCCGGTTTAATTATTGATTTCACAAACCGTGGGGGCATTGTGAACAGCATCATTACTTTGTTTGGGGGACAGGACACGGCTCTGCTGAATGACTCCGGCAATTTCCGCAGTATCTTTGTCAGCACCTCGGTGTGGCAAGAGCTAGGCTGGTCATCGATTATTTACTTGGCCGCGCTAAGCGGAATTAACCCCGAGCTCTACGAAGCCTCTCGTGTGGATGGAGCAGGACGTTTTCGCCAAATCTGGAGTGTTACGCTCCCTGGACTAATTCCTACAATTATGATTTTGCTTATTCTTCGAATCGGCGGCTTAATGGAGGTCGGTTTCGAGAAAATCGTGCTGCTCTATAATCCGAATACGTATGAAACCGCAGATGTTATTTCCTCCTTCGTCTACCGGGAAGGTCTTGCCCAGGGCAATGATTACAGTTATACAACGGCCGTAGGCTTGTTTCAATCGATGATCAACTTCATTCTATTAATTAGCGCCAACAGCATATCCCGCCGCTTCTCTGGGAGCCGGTTGTGGTAGGAGGTAAACTATGAAAACAAGCGCAGCTGAGAGAGTCTTTGATGTGGGCAATGCCATATTGATGATGCTGTTGATCATATGTACGCTTTATCCTTTCTATTATGTTGCTGTTGCTTCCATTAGTGACTCGAATCTGCTGATTCAGCACACGGGGCTTTTGTTCAAACCGCTGGGATTCAACCTGGCTGCCTTTGAGAAGGTCATCGCAAATCGCAATATTTTGACGGGCTACGGGAACACATTGATCATTTTGATCGCGGGCACGGTAGTGAATCTTTTTTTCACCACCATTGGCGCCTATGCGTTATCTCGAAAATTCGTGATGCGTAAATTCCTTATGATTGCCATTGTGTTTACGATGTATTTTAGCGGGGGATTAATTCCGACTTACTTATTGATTAACAATTTCCTGCATATGGGGAATAGTTATCTTGCTCTCATTCTTCCTGTGGCGATCAGCACATGGAATTTAATCATTATGCGAACCTCGTTCGAAGCGATCCCGGAAGGTTTATTGGAATCTGCCAAAATCGATGGGGCCGGCGAGTACCGCATTTTGTTCCAAATCGTCGTGCCGCTGTCTATGCCTGTTATTGCCGTGATGGTGCTTTATTATGGAGTGGCACACTGGAATTCGTGGTTTAATGCCATGCTGTTCCTTCATGACCGGGACAAATTTCCGCTGCAGCTCATTCTTCGTGAGATCCTCGTGCAGAACAGCACAGATTCGATGACGACGGGTACAGGTAACGCAAGTGATACGGAGGCTATTGGACAAAGCATTAAATATGCGACGATCATGGTCGCAACGCTGCCGATTCTAATCGTATATCCCTTCCTGCAAAAATATTTCGTCAAAGGCGTCATGGTCGGCGCCGTGAAAGAATAGTTCATCTCACTTAAACCCATTTCCTGCTCTCTTTTTGAACTTTTCAAGAAGAAGGAGCGGGTTATTTGGGTTTCTGCCTGATCTGGGGATAATCACAAAAAACGACGATCATCTAAAAATCGATGATATACAGGTTTAATGAGAGATGGGATAATACAACGTACAGCAAGAGTAAGGGAGGAATTTCGTTGAAGCGGAGCGTGTTTCTATTCTGGTTGTACTCCAACTTAACCATTCTATGCATTCCTATTATCATCACGATGGTCGTGCTATTTCAATCGCAGCATTTACTAAGCTCGGAAGTAACTCGTTCGAATGAAGCGCTGCTCAACCAAGTGAAGCAATCGTTTGATAACCAATTCAAAGATATTAAGCGAATGGGGCTGCAGCTTTCTCTGGATCCAAAGGTGACTAAATTTTTGAATCAATCGGACTATAGCACGGCAGAGGTGAAGCTCGATACGCTGGAGCTTATTTCTTCCCTACGTTCTTATGGAGCTTCCAACGGGGACATTACCGATCTCTATCTATATTTAAAAACGCAGCAAATTGGCGTATCGACATCCGCCATGAATGAAGCGGACTTGCTCTTCCAATTGTTTCACGGTGATAAAGATATGACGATGGCAGAGTGGCAGAAAGCTGTCAATAAGACGTATTTTGGAAATTTCGTGAAATTTGCCAATGACGATATGGTGTACTTACAATCGCTGCCAATCCAAGATATGAGCGAAGCGAAAGCGACGCTTGTCGTGCTTTTGAACATGGAGCGGCTGAAAGCAGCCATTGCCAATATCCAGCTTGCTCAATCGGGCAGTGTGCTTATCATTGATTCCAACAATCAGCTTCTCATGGCAGCTGGCGAAACCGAGCACATCTCCGATATCGACTACGGACGTTTGACCGCTTCGGAAGGTTCCTTTCAACAAAATTGGGCGCAAGGCGAAGTAACGGTTTCTTACGTATCCTCCGTTGAAAATGCATGGAAATATGTTGCCATCGTCCCATCGAAAGTCTATTCGGCCAAAGTGGGCCTGCTGCGGGATTGGATCTATGCGGGTCTGTTCTTATGCATCTTCGTTGGGGGGCCAATGTCCATCTGGCTGACGAAGAGACATTATATGCCGATTCGCCGCATGGTGGATATGGTATCACCGAAGGTAAAATCGAATCTGGAAGGCATAGGGAATGAGTTCTCACTGCTCCAGTCCTTCATGACAGAAAATGCGGCTTTCCAGGATACAGCGAATCGGACGATCCAACTGCAGCAGAATGTGCTGCGCAGCCATTTCCTTGCTCGTCTCTTGAAGGGACGAGTGGAAAGCGGCTCGGCGCTCGCGCAATCGATGGCCTCGTTCGAGCTGCGCTTCAAAACCAACAAGTTTGCGATTCTGCTGTTTCATATTGGTGAGTATACCGAACTTTTCATGGGAACGGGACCCAGCGATACAGAGTCCAGGCTGCAATATGTGTATTATATCGTAACGAATATTACGGAAGAGTTAATTGGCAGAAAGCATGGCGTCTATTCGACGGAAGTGGAAGGTATGGTTGCCTTTTTGGTCAATATACAAGGTGAAGATGAGGCTGTGGCAAAGCAGGAATTGATCGAGATTGCGCAAGAGGCTCAAACGATTATTCAGGGGAAATTTTACATTCAACTGACGATCGGCATCAGTGATATCCATCCGTCCGTGACAGGCATTCCGCATGGCTTCGAGGAGGCCTTGGAAGCGCTTGAATACAAGTTTGTCATTGGACCCAGCCAAATTATTCCCTATGAGCGGATCAAGCGGCCGAAGAATGAGCTTTATTACCCGCTGGATACCGAACGCAAGCTTATTAATCATATCAAGACCGGACAATACGAAGAAGCAATGGATGCAGTCAGCGAGCTGATTGTGACGAATGTCTCCGATGGCACGTTGTCGCTGCAGCTTGGCAAGCTGCTCATGTTTGAACTGATCGGTACGATCTTGAAGGCGATCGAGCATTTCCAACAAGGCCCGAGCGAGCTGGCGGTCGAGAAGACGGTGTTGATTAAGCAATTGACCCAATGCGAATCGTTTGCGGAGATCGAAGATGAGATTTATAAATTTCTGAAGATCGTATGTGATTATGTCGATTCCAAGAAGAAGAGCCACAACACCAATCTGAAGGATCAGGTGTTGACGTACATCGACGAGCATTTGGCAGATATGAGTCTAAGCCTTACCTCGTTGTCTTTGAAATTCGAAGTGAACGCGCCTTATTTATCTAGCTTCATCAAGGAGCAATCAGGTGAAACATTCATCGACTATGTGAACAAGCAACGGGTTCGTTTGGCTAAGCAGCTGATGATGAACTCGGATGATACCATCACGGATATTACGCAAAAAGTCGGCTTCACGAACAGCAACACATTCATTCGCGTGTTTAAACGGTACGAGGGAATTACACCGGGGCAGTTTCGGAAGGGTGAGTAGAAAGCGACTGCACGGCATGATGCTTTGGTTTAAACTCGCTTGGCGACAAACCAGTCCAGCGCCGGAATTGTCGCGAAAAGTGGCTGGCCGATTGGAAGCCGAGCTTGTCCGCAATGCCAGTCATCGACAAGTGGGTCGTGACGAGCAGCTCTTTGGCCAGCTTCAGCTTTTGTTGGCTTACATATTGACGCGGTGACAGGCCGTATACCTTGGAGAAAAGCTTACTGCACTGGCTGCGGCTCAGGTTCAGCTCCTTCGCAATCCCTGCGACGGATGCTTCTTCGCAGAGGCTGAGCGAAAGCTTCTCCTCGATGGCATGCGCGACATCGGCAGTGAACAACGAAGCGTCTTTGCTCTTCGTTGTGGGTGGGCTCATAGTGGACGTTTGCATGAGCTGCGCTGGATGCTCACGCAGTAAGGCAAGCACATCGTGAATGATGAGCAGGGTGTACGAATGGAGCAGCAGCTTATCCTCGAAGCGGAGGTGAGGCGGCTGCTCTTGTTCTTGTTCAGTTGTATCGTCCGAGGCCCCCAACCGATTGCGATGCATGACCGTCTCCAGTTCGCTTATGTAGGAGCGAAGCTTGCTCGCTGACGCTTCCTTCTGCGTGATATGCCGATAAGGAGTGGCCGCCAGCAGACTGCGGATCTCGGTATCGTCCAGATCAAAATGCACATTAAAGTAGCCGTAATGTGCCGTGGATGGATTGGAAGATTGATGGCGGACACCGGACTTGATCAGCAGCCAGTCCCCCTCGCGCATCTTCACTGATTCGCGATTCATTTCCTGTGCGACTTCACCTTCTAAGCAGTAAAGCAGCTCAAATAAATGATGATGATGGCGCGGATACTGCCATCCTGGGGGTTTTAACCCAAAGTGACAGCCTACGACTTGTAGCGTATGAATCAAGTTAGGGAAACGATACAAATCTTCCATAGACTTTTCCTTTCATTTGAACGTATGGTTCCTTTCATCATAACATCGATTCGGCACATTTGGTATAGAAATTGCTCCATTTGGAGATTGAGAAAGGATGCCCTCTCAGCGATGATGAGAGCAGACATACACTAACTATATGCATAATTCGGAGGGATGAACGTGGCTATTTTAGAGGCGAAAAAGAAGCAATTTCTATTAGATGGGAAGCCATTTCAACTGTTGTCGGGAGCGATCCATTATTTCCGCGTCGTGCCGGAGTATTGGGAAGATCGTTTATTGAAGCTCAAAGCATGCGGGTTTAATACCGTAGAGACGTATTTGCCCTGGAATTTGCATGAACCGCAAGAAAATGTGTTTAACTTCCATGGACTTGCGGACGTGGAGCAATTCATCAAGCTTGCAGGTGATCTAGGGCTGCATGTGATTGTGCGACCGAGTCCTTATATTTGTGCAGAATGGGAATTTGGCGGATTGCCTGCATGGCTGCTGCAATATTCGTCTATGAAGCTTCGTTGTATGGATACGATGTATCTGCAAAAAGTAGATCGTTACTACGATGAGTTGATTCCTCGGCTGACTCCGCTGTTAAGCACGAACGGCGGGCCAATTCTTGCGATGCAAATTGAGAATGAGTATGGCAGCTATGGCAACGATACGGCTTACTTAACCTATTTACGGGATGGGCTGGTCAAGCGCGGCGTGGATGTTTTGTTGTTTACTTCAGATGGCCCGGAGGATGGCATGCTGCAAGGCGGAACGGTTCCCGGTACGCTGGCCACGGTCAACTTCGGTTCTAAACCAGAAGAAGCTTTCGAGAAATTCCGTGAGTATCGTGAGGATGAGCCGCTTTTTTGCATGGAGTACTGGAACGGCTGGTTCGATCACTGGTTGAAGCCGCACCATACGCGCGATGCGGGGGATGTGGCGGATGTATTTGATCGTATGCTTCGCGCCGGCGCCTCTGTTAATTTTTATATGTTCCATGGAGGAACAAACTTCGGCTTCTATAATGGTGCGAACTATCAAGAGAAGTATGAGGCGACAATCACCAGCTACGATTATGATTCGCCTTTGTCTGAATGCGGAGATGAGACAGAGAAATATCGAGCGATCCGCACTGTGATTGCGAACTATTTAGGCAAAGCTGAGGAGGATTTCCCAGCATGGCCTGCACCAATTGCGAAGAAAAGCTATGGGCATATCGCTTTAATCGATAAGTCAGATATGTTCCATCATTTGTCTGCTCTTTCCGCCCCTGTGAAAAGGACCAGTCCGGAGCCGATGGAGAAGCTCGGGCAGAACTATGGATTCATCGTTTATTCAACGCATGTATCTGGACCGCGTTCCGGTGAAATGCTGCACCTTCAGGAAGTCCATGACCGCGCACAGGTTTTCTTGGACGGTGTCTACCAAGGAACGGTGGAACGATGGGATTCACGTCCAATCCAGCTGGACATTCCAGCTCAGGGTGCTAAGCTGGACATTGTGGTCGAGAATATGGGCCGCGTCAACTATGGTCCCCAATTGAAGGATTATAAAGGTATTACTGAGGGTGTGCGTTTGAACAATCAGTTCTTATTTGATTGGATGATATATCCACTCCCACTAGACAATACGGCGGCAATTCCATTCGATCGCTCCCCTAAAGGTGTGGAAGGGCTAAATCGTCCTACCTTCTATCGAGGGGAATTCACTGTCGAAGAGGCCGGGGACACCTTTGTCCGGTTAGATGGCTGGTCCAAGGGCGTTGTTTGGATTAATGGCTTTAACTTAGGACGTTATTGGGAAAAAGGGCCGCAGCGAACCTTGTATCTACCGGCACCTTTGCTGCGGGTAGGAAGCAATGAAATCATCGTATTCGAATTGCATCATACGGAGAAAGCCGTCATCGAGCTGACGGATACGCCGGATTTAGGATAATTCGCAACCGGAGGGAATCACAATGATATCAACAACGGCTATCAAAAGGGTCATCATTCTTGGTATCGACGGAGTGGGAGCATTCGTAAGCGAAGCGAGTACACCGCATATCGATCTACTGCTTACAGGAGGAGCTAAAACCATTCGTGCCCAAACAGTTTTTCCTTCGAATAGCGGGGAATGCTGGGGTTCCCTTCTGCATGGGGTATTGCCGGAGAATCATGAATCTCACTTGCATATAAAAATGGAGCGGAATTACCCGATGGATTCGGCCTCGCCCTCCTTATTTGAAATGTTGAAAAAAGAAAAGTCAGAAAGTAAAATGGCTTCTTTTGTTTCTTGGAAACCGATTCAGTCCGGTATTATCGAAGACAATGATAGGGTTTATAAATTTTCTGCACCAGATGAAGAACTGGTTCCTGCTATTGCTGCTTATCTCCGTTCCACTCCGGAGCTTAAACTGCTGTTCGTTCAGTTGGATGATGTGGATGCAGCCGGCCATCGCCATGGGTATGACTCCGAAGCGTATTTGAAGGCGATCTCACGCGCAGACGGACAGGTCGGAGAAATCAGCAGAGCCCTTATAGAAGCCGGCATGCTGGAGGATAGCTTGATTATTATTACGACGGACCACGGGGGCGGTGGTGCGGACACCTATAATCACGGCAGCGATCATCCTAAAGACATGACGATATTCTGGGGGTGTCGTGGTCCGGGCGTTTCCGTTAGTGCCGCTCTGGACGACCTGAATATCATGGATACCGCTGCTGTCGCTCTGCATGCGCTTGGCATCCCAATTCCGAGGGATTGGGATGCCAAGCTGCCGATCGGTTTGTTTGAATAGATAGAGGGGCGTTAGCGGATGAACTCACTACATTGGGAGCATGCCTGACGCTGTTTGACGAAAGAGGAAACATTAGTGTCTGGTTGCGAATCGGCCTATGGTTATGCTATTATTTCTACATCTTGAAAAAAGGAGGTGAAGGTAGGATGAATCGAGAGTTTGTGAACAACCGTGTGAGCCAGTTACCCATTGCGATGGCTGGCATCGTTCATGCATATGCCAAAGACGCGAGAAGTCTGTCTATTTATGCTTATACGGTCACACAACTCACGAAAAGACGCCTGCCTTAACCTTAATCGGATCGTTCCGAAGGTCGTGGGGAATTTTCCTGCGGCCTTTTTTGTTTGGGCTGAGAAGGGTCTTTCGAATATTAGGAGGATTCTTATTATGTTAATTGTAAACGGACAACATATCAAAAAATACCACGGTGCACAGCTTGTGCTAGAGGATGTCAATCTTGACATTCATCAGGGAGAACGAATCGGGCTTGTAGGTCGGAACGGAAGCGGTAAATCGACCCTGCTGCGTCTTGTCTCCAAGATGGAAAAACCTGATGAAGGGCAATTGACGGTACGTAAAGATACGCGAATCGGATACTTGGCTCAAATTCCATCCGCGTGGGAAAGCGGAACGGTATATGATGTGCTGGCCGCCAGCTTCCAAGGGGTACTGGAATGCCGCGCAGCAATGACCGAACTTGAGCAGCAAATGTCGAACCTCGATGTTTGCAGCGACGAAAGGCAGCTTCATCAACTGCTTAAAAGGTATGCAGACCTGCAGGAGCACTTCGAACGCGAGGGCGGCTACGAGCTGGATGCCAGCATCGATCAAGTAGCGAACGGACTTCGTATTGCGCGAGAGTTTTACGAGCGGAGCTTTGCTTCCCTATCTGGGGGCGAGAAGACGAAGATTGCCCTTGCTTCTCAGCTTATCGGCAAGCCGGATCTCCTGCTTCTGGATGAACCGACGAATCATCTGGATTTGTTCGGCGTGGAATGGCTGGAGGACTATTTGACCCATTATGAAGGTGCGTGTTTGATTGTATCGCATGATCGGTACTTTTTGGATCTGGTCGTTACGAGGATCGTGGAGCTTGAAGATGGAGAATCATCGACGTATTTCACTTCGTATACGGGCTATGTGAAGGAGAAAGAGGAAAGGCTCATACAGCAATTCGCTGATTATCAGGAACAGCAGAAGCTGATCAAAAAGATGAAAGAGACGATCAAACAACTGACGGAATGGGGGCGAGTCGGGGGCAATGAGAAGTTTTTCAGACGAGCGGCTTCTATGCAAAAAGCGCTGGATCGGATGGAGAGGCTCAAGCGCCCTGTTCTCGATCCGAAGGCTGCTGAATTCGCTCTAAAGTTAGATGACCGTTCTGGTCGCAAAGTGATTCGCTTGGAGAATGTGAACAAATGTTACGGGGAGAAAGTGCTTTTGCAGCAGGCGAGCGGTTTGCTTGAATATGGCGAGAAAGTGATGATCGTCGGGCAGAATGGCTCAGGCAAAACAACCCTGCTTAAGCTGATTCTGGGTGAGGAACAGCCAGATCAAGGGGAGCTTGAGATTGGAGCTCGAGTCGATATCGGTTATTTGGCCCAACAGGATTATCCAGATGATCATAAAAAATCCGTACTCGACTATTTTCGTGAGGAAGCACGGCTGGAAGAAGGGGAGGCGCGCGGACGTCTAGCTTCCTATTTATTCTATGGAGCCGATGTTTTCAAGTCGGTCAGTCAGCTTTCCGGAGGGGAATGGACACGATTGCGGTTAGCGCTGCTTGTGCTGCGCAAGCCGAATCTGCTCATTCTGGATGAACCGACAAACCATATGGATATTGCCTCCAGAGAGGCGCTGGAGGAAGCATTGGAGGAATTTCCGGGCACGATTCTCGCGGTAACGCATGATCGCTACTTCATGAATCGGTTGTCTCGCAAAATCTGGGAATTGGATCAAGGGAAAATTACTGTTTTCTTGGGTGATTTTGACACGTATAAAGAGAAGAAAAAAATGATAGAGCAGGATCGAGAGATGTTCGTTCAGGCCAAATCGCCAGCATCATCCTCCGGGAAACAGGTTAAAGTTGATGGATCAGCAGCTAAACCGCAAAGATCTCAGGAAACACAGACCGCGAAGCGAGAACAGCTGGAAAAGCAGATCGCGAAAGGTGAGGATAACCTTGCAAGCATGGATCAACTACTGCAGCAAAGCGATCATTCCGATACGGATAAGCTCAGCCTATTGTGGCAGGAACGAGAAGCTATTCAGGAGAGGCTGAACAAGCTGTATGAGCAATGGATGCAGGCAGAGGAAATGAACGAATAACAAGTATAATAGCCGTAATTCTGACATCGTTCCGCCATGGTACTTGGCGGTTCAAGTATGATAAGCTATAAGGACTAAGAAGGAGGCGATAGCTGTGATACAAGTATTTCCAGCACAAACGCGCAGTACAATCGATCTTGGATGGTTAACAAGCCATCGTAGCTTCTCGTTCGGGGATTATTTTGATGAAGAGAACGTAGGTTTCGGGATCATGCGTGTATGCAATGATGATGATATTGCGGAAGGTCGAGGCTTTGGTCCGCATCCGCACAGTGATATGGAAATTGTTAGCATCGTTCTCAGCGGAGCGATTAAACACGAAGATAGTTTGGGACACGTGGCAATTACGGCGGCCAATGGCGTTCAACGGATGTCTGCAGGCAGCGGCGTTATTCATGCTGAGTATAATGCATCGGAGACGGAGCCGATGAGCCTTTTCCAGCTTTGGTTTATGCCAGCGAAACGGGGGATGGAGCCCTCTTTTGAAAATGTCACCTATGAGCCTGATGCGATGATGAATGCACTTCTGCCTGTGGTTACGCCTGAGGGCGGCGAGAACAAAGCGAAGATTCATCAAGATATGAGTATCTACCTGAGCAAATTGGATGCAGGGAAAGAGCTGGTTTTCAGTCAGGGAGAGAATCGCCGCATATTTCTGATGGTCATTAGCGGGAAGCTGTCTGCCAATGCGGCTGTGTTGGAAACCAAGGACAGTGCACGTATGCAAGCTGAACAAACGGTAACCATCCGCGGTTTAGAAGATACTCATTTCATGTTAATTGATCTGCCATAATCGAGGGAAGGAGGCTTCAACGATGAAGGAAACCTTGTTGGTTAAACATGCGGTGGGCGGCCGAGCATTTATCGATACGGGTAAGAATCCCATCCCTTATTCATGGGAACATGTCGAAGGCCAATGGATTTTTACTGTGGAAATAGAGAAAGCTGAGCACATTGCAGAGCTTTTAAAATGGAAAAACGAACTCAATGTATTCATCTTTCAGGAGATTGAGCATGAATCCACCAAGAAATTGTGGTTCTATGTAGGCGACGATTCAGTTCATTACTCCGAGGAAAAAGGCGAGTTGACGATTGTAGCCAAATCCCAAATCATTTACATTCCAGACCAATTTAGCGCACAATTTTAATTACAAGGTAAGGAAGCTATTTGTCATTATATAAAAGCTGCCATGAATATCAGATCGGAGTCTTACCTATGAAAGTTCAGGATCAACTGCTGGAGAAAGCTGTCCCTTTTATCAAAGAATGTTATACCGAATTAGGCAAAAGCGCGGCTGAAATTGAGATCCGTCTTGTCGAGATTACCCGAGCCATACAGCATAAGGGTTACTATGAACATACACTGGAAGAGCTGGAGCACGGTGCGAAAATGGCATGGCGCAATAGCAACCGATGTATTGGACGTTTGTTCTGGGAGACGCTGACAATAAAAGATGCACGTCATCTTGTAACGGAAGAACAGATGGCAGAAGCACTTCTAAGCCATATCGAAATAGCGACAAATGGCGGTAAGATTCGTCCGGTGACCACCATCTTTCCACCTGTGCATGACCAGAGCGAAGCGTTCAAAATCTGGAACGAACAGCTTATTCGCTATGCATGCTATGAGACGGAGGAAGGTCTGGTTGGCGATCCGGCTTCACTAAGCTTTACGAAGCAATGTCAATCTCTCGGATGGCAAGGAGCGGGAACTCCTTATGATGTGCTGCCGCTCTTGGTTCAAATCGGGGAGAGAGCACCTCGCTGGTTTGAAATCCCAAGCAGCTTGGTCCTGGAGGTGAATATCTCACATCCGGAGATAGAGGCTTTCGAACAGTTGAAGCTGCAGTGGTATGCTGTGCCAATAGTTTCGAACATGCGACTTGAAATTGGCGGCATTACCTATCCCGCGGCTCCATTTAACGGTTGGTATATGGGAACCGAGATTGGAGCAAGGAACTTTGCGGACGCAACTAGGTATAACATGCTGCCGCGTGTAGCCTCAGTCATGGGGTTGGATACACGCCGGGATGCTTCATTGTGGAAAGACCGAGCTCTGGTTGAGTTAAATGTTGCTGTGCTATATTCTTATCAGAAGCAAGGGGTAGCCATCGTGGATCATCATACGGCGGCCAGACAATTTCAACGTTTTGAAGAAAATGAACAGAAGATTGGCCGCGATGTGACCGGTGACTGGTCGTGGTTGATTCCGCCACTTTCACCGGCGACGACGCATGTGTTTCATCAACACTATGACAATGAAATGAAGCTCCCTAATTTTTTCTATCAGAATGAATAGAAGGAAAGTATGAAAGTCTGCTTGCCGTTCGCAGTTGCTGTGTGAATGTGCAGTAGGCTTTTTAACTAATAGCAGCACCTGATGACTCACAGGCGGCTGAAGAATTGGAAGAAGGAGGCGAGCATATGCAGCCAGAGATAGTTCATGCGCGACATTTGGCGCAATTGGGGTTGCTGAAAGAGATTTTAGACGAAACAGGTTTAGCTACGAATTTATTGGAAAAGTCGGACGCAATTCCGCTTCATGTACTGATAGCGGGCTTTCAAGAAGATAAAAAGGGGCGGGAACGCTTCCTGCATTTCAGCTTCTTGCCGTTAAACGATGATGAAATCGGAGCTATTCAATTATTGCAAATTTATAGTACGCTGCCATTTCATCTCCAAGAGGGATCACGTGATGCAACGGCTGCCGTACTATTGGCAGTCAATACGAGATTGCCTATCGGCCATTTCGGTATTAACGAACAGAACGAACTGCATTATCGCTATGTATACAGCATCTCAGCAGCTCGTTCTTTTGAGAGTGAAGAGGTTTTGGAAACTTTAAGTTTATTCGTTTACATGTGCGATATGTTTGCAGAGCATGTGGAATTGGTGGCAAGTGGCGAGGCTGGGGCCGAACAGGTTATTCAAGCCTTGAGCTAACGGCATGCCACACCAGATTGCCCGAATTGCAAATAAGCCTCCATCACCACTGAAGTGGTGTTTGGAGGCTTATTTGTTTAAAACTTCGATACGACGTGGTTAGAATGTGTAAGTAGGCAGGTTACTTTAGTTTGCTTTGCAGCAATTCGACGAGTTGTGTACCAGGGTCTTTCATTTCCCCAGTCGGACGGTTTCCATTGTTGTTTTGACCGCCATTACCATTCCCGAATCTCTTGCCGCCCGATGGACCTTGATCAGCACCGTTCGCAGTTCCGCCACCAGCAGAACTTGGATTACTTGACGCATCCGGGGTTTTGCCGGTATCTCCGCTTTGTGCATTCTGATTGCCGTTTCCGCCAGCATTCCCCCCGCCATTACCCCGGTTGTTCATCCGATTCCCTTGATCTTCCATGAATTTCTTCTGGGCATCCGTCAGCTTCTCAAGCAGTTTGGTCTTGTTGTCATCGCTGAGCTCGGCTTTGGAAATAATATCCTGCGCGACTGGGAGCATGCTTTGTGCTTGATCTTTGGTGATAGTTAACCCATCTGTCTTATCAAGTCTAAGGAGTGTTTGGAAGGTGTTGAATAGTTGTCTTTGTCCTTCATTCATTGTAGGTCTATTTTGACCTGATTGCTTCTTATCTGTGGAAGCTTGTCCACTTTGTTGTTGAGGCTGAGTTGTGCTTCCCGCTGCCGCAGCTGCGTTTTGAGCAGTCGGTTGATTTCCGCATCCGCTTAACAGTGCGGGTATAAGTACGCACATGCCAGCTAGTTTACTTATTTTATTTCTCATGATTTCCTTCACTCCTATCTTTTACCTGCATAAACAAGCTTACATGCCAATTATGAACAAATCGAGAAGTGAAGCTGAAAGGCAGATAAAAGTTAGCTTAAAATCACATGAGCATGGAAAAGTTGCGGTCTAGTTTTCAGACACAACGGGCTTCAAAGCGTATCGTCGGTTCAATAAAAAGCCAAACAGGGAAGCGAGCGACTGCTGGAACAGCATGCCAAGTACAACAGGGATGGCGACTGGAGGAGGAAAATAAGCAACTGCGAGAACAGCGCCCGCGCTTATATTGCGCATTCCCCCGTTGAAGGTCAGTGCTACGACGATGTCCTGCTGCCATCCCATGAGTTTGGCGACAAGCCAGCCTATCATGTAGCCGAGTGAAGCTATGACCAGAACAAACCCGGCTAAACCTAGCAATTTCGTATCAATATCTCTCAAATAGGGGGCGATGACGGAGCTGTTAATAGCGACAACGATGCCCATGGCTATTTTCGAAAAAGGACCTAAACGACCACTCCACTTTTCTTTGATTTTTCCATCTGTCCATTGATTCAGCAGCATGCCGATTAAAGAGGGAACGACGATCATAAAGAAAAAGACCCTTCATCATAGCCAGTGAATCCATCTGTACTTTCGCGCCTACCAAAGCAGAAAGTGTGAAGGGAACAACAAAAGGCGAGAGAACGGTATCCACGAGAATGATGGATAGCGTGAGTACGATGTTCCCTTTATAAATAGCTACCCAAACAAAACTGGTAATACCCGTAGGTATAGCAGCAGCCAAGATGAGACCCGTGACAGTCAAAGGCTCATGTCCATATACAACATGTCCGAGCCCCATCGCGATAAGAGGCATGACCACGTGAAGAATCAATAACGTGGTGATCAGCGGAAGCGGTTGAACGACAATTTTGACGAACTCTCTGAAGCTGGAGCTTATACTTCCTGAGAACGTCATGAATGCAAAAATCCAAGGTGATAAATAGGTGAAGCCGGATAAATGACTGCCTAGCAAAACACCGATAAGCACGCTGATAGGTGTAATCAATGGCAAGATTTTTTCTAACCTGCGATTCAATTGGAGCAGCATCTAGGTGAACATCCTTCCCTTACTTGCTTTTACTATGTGCCATGAAGCTCTCTGGAAAATTGAGCCGGGGCACAGAATACAGATACCCAGATGGGTTTTCTGTCTTACGTCCCTATTATAAGAGTAATCAGATGGACTGACTATAAGGAGATGAATTGAAAATTTGCTGTTTCCAACTGTTGGATGACGTGCTATGATAAATAGCAATTGAATGAAACATGAATCCCTAGGGGCGCCGTAAGGCTGAGACAGAGTAATCTGAACCCTTTGAACCTGAACTGGGTTATACCAGCGGAGGAAAGTGGAACTTGCCATCGGAGCCCATCTATGCATTTTTGTTATGGCACCCTACAACCACTTTTCTTTGGAGAAGTGGTTTTTTTGTTTTCAAAATAGACGCTATATAAGAAATAAAAGGGTTCGAAGGAGCTGATCACATAGATGTCAAGGTATGAGCTTCATGTCGTTTCAAATGGAAGGCTGACGTGGAAGGAGTTAACGGCGATTGCGGTCAACATCCATCCTCACGTAACAGCGATTCATATTCGCGAAAAGGAAAAGTCCGTGGATGAGATTATCGAGGGTTTGCAGTTCCTATTGGAAGCAGGCGTTCCTGCCAAAAACCTATATCTGAATGGCTACCCGTCTATAGCAGCGGACATGCAATTGGGCGGCGTACAGATGCCGGGTCATATGCCACCGCTTCCAACAATTCCAGGAGGGGGGAGTAGGAAGCGGATCGGAGTTTCGGTACATAGCGCTGAGGAAGCTAAGCAGCGAGAACGGGAAGGAGCGGACTACGTCTTGTACGGTCATATTTTCCGACGATATCCAAGCTGGATACGCCTGCCAGAGGGTTGAAAAAGCTGCGAGAAGTGGTAGGACAATTAGCGATTCCGCTTATTGCCATTGGTGGAATAACACCAGATCGAGTAAGGTCTGTGATCGAAGCTGGAGCTTCCGGGATAGCGGTGATGAGCGGGATTTGGGAAGCAGTGGACCCGCTGGAAGCCGTGCATGCTTATACAAAAGCATTGCTGCGCATGGAGGTGAGTTAGATGACGATTACCAAACAAGTGATTATCGTTGGCGGGGGCGTTATTGGTTCATCTATTGCCTACTACTTGGCTAAGCGAGGTCAATCCGTCACCCTGCTTGAACGCGGCCGCTTAGGTACGGAAGCCTCGGCAGCAGCAGCGGGAATGCTCGGCGCACAGTCTGAAATGGAGGATACAGGCCCGCTTTTCCAATGGGCCCGACATAGCCGAGCCATGTTCCCCCAGCTCGCGGAGGAATTGAAAGATCTCACGGGCATCGATATCGGCCTCGTCCGTGAAGGGCTGCTGAACGTCGCGTTTAGCGATGTTCAAGAGCAAGAGCTGCGCGAGAGAGAGAAGCTTCAGCGCGCAGCGGGCGAGAAGGCTGAATGGCTGAGCGCAGCTGCAGCTGTCAAGCTTGAGCCTGCGCTAAACAGGGCAACGCGTGGAGCGTTATACCTGCCGGGCGATGGGCAGGTTGAGGCTCCGCGGCTGGCGGCAGCGTTCGCGCAAGCGGCTCAGGTACTTGGGGCGAAGGTGCAACAATTCGTCCAAGTTCAAGGGTTGTTGACGGAGCAAGGGAGAGTCTGCGGCGTCCTAACGAGCGATGGTTCGCTTTATGGCGAGCACATTATCGTGGCGTCGGGCGTATGGAGCGGACAGCTCTTGGCAGGCATAGATGTCCATTTGCCGCTTTATCCCGTGAAAGGCGAATGCTTCTCCGTCCATACGACAGTGCCGCTGCTTCACAAAACCCTCTTCA
This sequence comes from Paenibacillus sp. N3.4, assembly GCF_008017805.1. Lineage (GTDB taxonomy): Bacteria > Bacillota > Bacilli > Paenibacillales > NBRC-103111 > Paenibacillus_E. The sequence goes on from NZ_VRTT01000070.1 coordinate 28,167, forward strand.
CGCCAGGGTGCTACATTGTTCCCAAAGCCGGGGGCCGGCTGCTGATCGGCGCGACTGTTGTGCCGAACAGCTATGACCGTAAGGTTTCGCTCTCGGGACTCGGCGAACTGATGGAGCGAGCCAAGCAGTTGATGCCCGCAATCAGCGAAGCGGAGTGGGAGAAAGCATGGTCGGGACTGCGGCCGCAGACGCCGGATGGAATGCCGTATATTGGCAAAGTGCCGCAGTACGAAGGGCTATACGCGGCATGCGGACATTATCGCAATGGTATTCTGCTAAGTCCAATCACCGGTAAGGTGATATCGGAAATGATTGTGGGGAAGGCAGACGAGGTGCTGCAGCCTGAGCTGGACTTAACCATGACCGAGAGTACTAGTCATGCCATCGAGCCGTGGTTGGATGCTTTTCGTCCAGATCTGTCGGCATATAGCAGCCGGATAGGACGACAGGAAAAGGAACAAGTTTTGGAAAATGGAAAGGAGCTGTCCCGAAGTGAAGCTGCATATTAATGGCCAAATCGTAGATGTTCCGGCGTCAATTCAGACCATCAGCGAGCTGCTTGCGCATTTTGAATTAGGAGAGAAAGTGCTTGTCGTGGAGCACAATGAAACTATTTTACAAAAAGAAGATCATGCCACGGCCGCTCTTGCGGAAGGTCATAAAATTGAGATTGTACATTTTGTCGGAGGGGGATAAATCAGATGTTGAAAATTGGTTCTTACGAGTTTACATCACGCTTGCTGCTGGGTACGGGGAAATTTCCGGATTTTAGTATTCAAAAAGAGGCTGTTGCAGTTAGTGAATCCCAGATATTGACGTTCGCTGTGCGTCGGATGAATATTTTTGAAGCGAGTCAGCCGAATTTCCTATCGATGCTCGATGTGTCCAAGTTCACTTTATTACCGAATACAGCTGGCGCCAAAACGGCTGAAGAAGCTGTTCGTATTGCCAAGCTAGCTAAAGCATCGGGACTTTGCGACATGATTAAAGTGGAAGTGATCGGGGATGAGAAGACGCTGCTGCCTGATCCGATTGAAACTTTGAAAGCATCGGAAATGCTGCTCGAGGAAGGATTTATTGTGCTTCCGTATACCTCGGATGATGTCCTTTTAGCTAAACGCTTGCAAGCACTTGGCGTGCATGCCATTATGCCGGGCGCTTCACCGATTGGAACGGGGCAAGGCATTATTAATCCGCTCAATCTAAGCTTCATTATTGAACAGGCCACCGTACCGGTCATCGTGGACGCAGGCATAGGCGCTCCTTCCGATGCTGCGCTTGCCATGGAGATGGGGGCAGACGGCGTGCTGCTGAATACAGCGGTATCGGGTGCCAAAGATCCGGTCAAAATGGCTTATGCCATGAAGCTTGCGATTGAAGCAGGACGTGCCGGCTTTGAGGCAGGAAGAATTCCTAAGAAACGCTATGCCTCGGCAAGCAGCCCTATGGAAGGCTTCAGTCGTTCTTAATCGTTAATGAGCATATTGCGGAAAGGGGAGAGTTCATGTGCCTATTTCTAAAGCGTTGACCATCGCGGGCTCCGACAGCGGAGGAGGAGCGGGCATACAAGCGGATTTGAAGACGTTTCAGGAGCTGGGCGTTTACGGCATGTCCGTGATTACGGCTGTTACGGCCCAGAATACGCTTGGCGTGCAGGGCGTGTATCCGATGAGCGCCGAGGCAATCGAGCAGCAGTTGGCCTCCATTGGCAATGATTTATCACCGGATGCGCTCAAAACAGGGATGTTATTCAGCGGTGAAATTATTCGAACAGTAGCTACAGCGATCAAGACCTATCAATGGGAACGAGTTGTCGTCGATCCCGTTATGATCGCAAAAGGCGGTGCTTCCTTACTGCAGCAAGAGGCCATCGATGCGATGATTCAACATTTACTCCCGCTTGCCACTGTTGTAACGCCGAATATGCCGGAGGCTGAGGCGCTCAGTGGGATGAGGATTACGGACAGTGCTTCGTGTCAACAGGCAGCGCTGCGGATTTATCAATACGGTTGCAAAAACGTCATGATCAAAGGCGGTCATGACGAGGGGAATACGGAATATGCGACAGATCTCTTGTTTGACGGAGAGACGTTCACTGAATTTTCGTCCAGACGCTTACAAACTAGGCATACACACGGAACGGGCTGCACCTTTGCTGCGGCTATTGCTTCGGGTTTAGCCCAAGGTTTATCCACAAAAGAGGCGTTCCAGCTAGCCAAAAGTTTCATACAAGCAGCTATTGCAGAACCCTTGCATGTCGGAGGCGGACATGGGCCGACCAACCATTGGGCCTATCAGCGGGGAGTCAGGCAGCGTGCAGCACTTGGGCAGGGTGAGGGATTTAATCACGAAGCCGCTAGCGATGGCAGGATTTCCCGTGCAGACATGGATCCCATTATCGTCAATGAGAATGTTCCAATCCGAGGTGCACGATGACTAGTGAGCAGCTTCGTAAAGCGCTGCGCTTGTATTTGGTTATGGGCAGCCCGAATTGCAGCGGGGCTGACCCGTTCGCGGTTCTTGAGGCCGCAATTGCCGGCGGCATCACGATGTTTCAGTACCGTGAGAAGGGCGCCGGGGCCCTGCAGGGGCAGGCGAAGCTCGAGCTTGGCGCTCGGCTGCGCGGCTTATGCGCGCAGCATGCGATCCCCTTCATCGTTAACGATGATGAAGGGCTGGCTCTAGAGCTTGCGGCCGATGGCATTCACATCGGCCAAGATGACGCCCCAGCCGCCGCCGTGCGGCAGCGGCTGCCGGGCAAGATCGTGGGCGTATCGGCCCACGATCTTGGCGAAGCCCAGTCGGCGGTGGCCGAAGGCGCCGACTACTTGGGCGTAGGGCCCCAATACGCCACGCGCACGAAGCTCGATGCGCGTGAGGTCCAGGGGCCCGCAGGGATTGAACGGATGCGCGCAGGCGGCATCGACTCCCGCTTGTCGGTATCGGCGGTATCGATACCGCAGGCGCCCCGGCGGTTATCCGCGCCGGAGCGGATGGCATTGCCGTTGTGAGCGCGATTTCGCAGGCGCCATCCCCCCGCGAAGCAGCAGCAGAGCTGCTTCGAATCCTAACAAAAGAGAGAGGGATATAACGTGACAACACCCCCTAATCAATCTGTTAAAAATGTGGAAATTTCTGCTTTTCCAGGCAGTCGCAAGGTATACGTGCAAGGCTCCAGACCAGATATTCAAGTGCCCATGAGGGAAATCGCTTTGGGCACCTCGACGAATATGTTCGGAGAAGAAGTGGCGAATGAGCCCGTTCAAGTGTATGACACCAGCGGTGTCTATACCGACGTAGAGCTTAAGACCAATATTCGTCAAGGCCTTCCAGCGAATCGCTTACCTTGGATTGAAGAGCGGGGAGATGTTGAATCTTATGTCGGCCGCGAAGTGAAACCAGAGGATAACGGACTTTCTTCCACGGAAGCAAGTGGGGCTGTCGAGATATTCCCAGGTCTGCATCGCAGACCACTGCGAGCAAAGTCAGGAGGTAACGTAACGCAACTTCATTACGCCCGCAAAGGCATTGTGACGCCGGAAATGGAGTATATCGCCATCCGCGAAAATCTTGATGCCGAATTCGTGCGCAAGGAAGTGGCGATAGGCCGTGCCATCATCCCTTCCAATATCAACCATCCTGAAAGTGAGCCGATGATTATCGGTCGCAACTTCCTAGTAAAAATTAACGCCAACATCGGTAATTCCGCGGTCGCCTCCTCCATTGAGGAAGAGGTCGAGAAAATGACATGGGCCACACGTTGGGGGGCCGATACCATTATGGATTTATCGACAGGCAAACATATACATACGACACGTGAATGGATTATCCGCAATTCACCGGTTCCTGTCGGTACGGTTCCTCTCTATCAGGCATTGGAGAAAGTGAATGGCAAAGCCGAAGATCTCACATGGGAAGTGTACCGTGATACGTTAATTGAACAGGCTGAGCAGGGTGTCAGTTATTTCACCATCCATGCCGGCGTGCTATTACGCTACATTCCGATGACGGCTAAACGAGTAACGGGGATTGTTTCGCGTGGAGGGTCGATCATGGCGGCGTGGTGTCTTGCGCATCACCAAGAGAACTTTCTTTATACCCATTTCGAAGATATTTGCGAAATTATGAAAGCCTATGATGTCGCCTTCTCCCTCGGAGACGGTCTTCGACCGGGTTCGATCGCGGATGCGAACGATGAAGCACAGTTTGCGGAGCTGGAAACTCTCGGCGAATTAACCAACATCGCTTGGCGGCATGACGTCCAAGTCATGGTTGAGGGGCCGGGTCATGTGCCGATGCACATGATTAAGGAAAACATGGATCGTCAGCTGGAGGTTTGCAAGGAAGCGCCGTTCTACACGCTTGGGCCGCTGACGACAGATATTGCGCCGGGCTACGACCATATCACCTCCGCGATCGGAGCGGCGATGATTGGTTGGTTCGGCACGGCGATGCTGTGTTATGTGACGCCGAAGGAACATCTCGGCCTCCCGAATAAGAATGACGTCCGCGAAGGCGTCGTCACTTACAAAATCGCCGCTCATGCGGCCGATTTGGCGAAGGGCCATCCGGGCGCGCAAATACGCGATAACGCACTTTCGAAGGCGCGTTTTGAGTTCCGCTGGCGCGATCAGTTCAATCTCTCGCTCGATCCGGAGCGCGCGATTGAATATCACGATGAGACGCTCCCTGCTGAAGGCGCGAAGACGGCACACTTTTGCTCCATGTGCGGACCCAAATTTTGCAGCATGCGGATAACGCAAGATATTCGGCAATATGCGCATGCACAGGGGCTGGAAGACGAGGCAGCGCTAAGCAGCGGTATGCAAGAAAAGGCGAGGGAGTTCCGCGAAGCGGGAAGTCATATTTATAGCTAATTTATCCGGGGACGTTTCCACCTTAATGGGTGACAGAAACGTCCCTTTTTGCTACCATAGAGAAAAGAAAACTTCGGTAGTCCTTTAAAGTGCTGAAATATGCAGCGGGGATGTTCATGCTTGTCAAACCCGCAATTGACATGAATTCTTTTTCGCATTATGATACGGTTAAAAAGATTTGACCGTCGTTTAATTAATTCCGATAAGGGGTTAAGGTTGACCAAACGGCTTGTGGATAACAGCTGAATTGGTAAATGAGAAGGAGGTCGAATCGAGGATGAAGCTGCAACCGGTATATATTATTCAGGATCTCGAACAATTAAAGACGGTGAGCGATCCACTTCGTGCGAAGGTGTTGCTTTATTTAATAGAGAAAGCTTACACAGGTCAGCAATTGGCTAAACTGCTAGGGATGGCTCGCGCAAAAGTACATTATCATTTGAATGAGTTGGAAAAGCACGGCTTTATTTTAGTTATTCGTACCGAGCTCAAAAATGGCATCCTGCAAAAATTTTATCGCGCAGTTGCACGCGGCTTCGTGCCCAGTGAAGAATTGCTTCCCTATGTATCCGAGGTAGAGAACTATTATCGGGAAACGACTTTGAATGTATTGGGACGGGCAAGGCTAAGAGCAATCGCAGCTCCGGAGGAAGCTTTTCAGATTCCATCACCGGACCGCGCGCAGTGGCATCGGATGGCAACGCAGCTTGAGGTGAAGATGAGCAAGGAGAAATTTGCGGAGTGGCTAAGCAAATTTCGCTCTCTGATTTTTGAATTGGATCAGCAGCAAGAGGAGAATGGCGAGTGGTTTTATTTGACCACGGTAGGCTTTCAGATTAATGAACCATCCTTTGTATGGGATGAGGAGACTGAAGTAGAAGTGGACGAAGAAGAGGAGAGATAACGATGCTGGACCCAAGATTAACGAGACTGGCCGATGTACTTGTCAATTATTCTGTTAAAGCGCAGCCAGGCGAACATATTTTGATCGAAGCCTATGGCATCGATGCTGCTTTAGTCAAAGAACTCGTCAAAAAGGTGCATGCGGCAGGCGCGCATCCTTTTGTAAATATACGAGACCATGCGATTCAGCGTCAGTTGATTATGGAAGGCACGGAAGCGCAAATGCAAGCGTGGGCTGATGCGGATGCTTTCCAAATGAAGCAAATGCAAGGTTACATAGGCGTGCGTGGCGGAGTTAACAGTTATGAACTATCCGATATTCCGGCTGATCGCATGAAGCTGTATAATTCTATTTACTATCAACAAGTTCATTTTGATATCCGCGTGAAGGATACGAGATGGGTTGTTCTTCGCTACCCGACGTCCTCCATGGCACAGCTTGCCAGTATGAGTACGGATGCCTTCGAGGAATTCTACTTTAATGTATGTACGATGGATTACGGGAAAATGTCCAAAGCTATGGATTCCCTGAAAGAGCTGATGGATCGCACGGATAAAGTTCGTTTGGTTGGCCCGGGTACGGATTTGACGTTCTCCATCAAAGGGATCGGCGGCGTCAAATGTGATGGTGAGCTCAACATCCCGGACGGCGAAGTTTACTCGGCTCCCGTACGCGATTCTGTCAACGGTGTCATTTCTTTTAATACGCCTACGCCTCATGATGGCTTCATATTTGAGGATATTGTGCTTGAATTCGAAAATGGTAAAATCATCAAGGCAACGGCGAACGATACAGATCGCATTAACGAAATTTTCGATATGGATGAAGGCGCACGTTATGTAGGCGAATTCGCCATTGGCGTAAATCCTTACATTCAACATCCGATGAAGGACACGCTGTTTGACGAGAAGATTGATGGCAGCTTCCACTTCACCCCAGGCAACTGTTACGATGATGCTTACAATGGCAACAAATCCTCGCTGCATTGGGATATTGTTAATATTCAGCGTCCAGAATACGGCGGCGGCGAAATTTGGTTCGATGACGTGTTGATTCGTAAAGATGGCATTTTCGTTCTGCCGGAACTTCTGCAACTGAACCCGGAAAACTTGAAATAAGCATATTGAAAGAAGCCCTATCCCCCTTTTTGTGGGGATAGGGCTTTTTTTGACCACATATAAAAGTATACATTTTCAGTTGCCGAATAACGTTTTCTTATTGTCGATAAAACCAACCTCTAAACGCGTCGCTCATCATTGAATGGCCTCAATCTGGAAAGATAACACTGTTTTTCAGTGTTACAGCAGCAAGTACAAGCAGCAGTTCCACTTTAACGCTGAAAACCGTGCTTACAAGTAGATAAGTAGATCGAAAAGTAACATATTTGGAAAGATAACACTGTGGGAAGCCAGGCCCAACCTAAGGCAAATCGATGCAGTTCCAACTACACAGAGTCAGAAAGGCCGCTACACCCTTTTCTGAAGCGCTTGGTACTGTCTAGGCGGCAGGCCGACTGCTTTCTTGAACGTGCGAATGAAATTGGAATAATCGTTGAAACCTGCTTGCTGGCACGTATCGGTAACGGTGCAGCCTTCTCGCAGCAGCAGCTTCGCTTTGGCGATTCGCTTAAATAAGATATGCTCGTGGATGGTACTGCCCGTATGCTTTTTGAATAGACGGCAAAGATAAGAACGGTTCATAAATACGACGTGCTCGAGTACATCGAGCGAGAGGTCTTGGTCGAGATTTTCGTCAATATAGGTGAGAAGCGAAAGCAATTTGTCGGGAATCATGACTTGCTCCACTTGTTTGCCTTGGCTTTGAAAAGTACGATTAATAAACACGAGCAGCTCGATAAAAGCAGCGACGTATAAGATTTCTGCACCAGGACGGGCTTGCGAGCGGCTGTGAATGTCCATACGCTCATAGAGCTTCATGATATCATCAATTTGCTGCGGCGTTAGGCGCATACGATTTTGTTCGCCAAAGGTGCGCTGGTCAAAGCAAGCAAGCAGATTGAATTCATGGGAACTGAAGGCTTCGATCAGTTTAGGATTAAAATGGATCACGATGTTCTCGTAACGTTGGTTTTTGGACTGGAAGTTAGGTCTGTGCAATTCGTTGCTGTGCATAATAAGGAGATCGCCGTATTGCAGAGTGTAGACCTGCTTCTCTATAAAATAGTGAACATCACCGGTTAGAAAAAAATAAATTTCATAAAGATCTTGGTGCTGATGGAAATCCAAAGGAGAAGGATCATGGGTGACAGCATGCCTGAAGGTTATGGAATTGTGTAGATTTTTATACAGTTCCTGCATGTTCGTTCTCCTCTGTCTAGTTGGAGTCAATTTAAGCAAACTTTTGCCCAATTAATGCAATGAATACGTTTTTAGTATACTGCAAAATAAAGAGGAGATAAACCCAAGCTTCTGTTGACCACGCAAGTGTTCTTGCAAGAATGTAAGACGATACCTATGAAGCAAGTATTCTTGCTTAAACTTTAAGGAGGATTTATTGTGAAATTATCCGTATTTACTGTTTCCACACCTGACTTAACACCGGAAGAATTGGCGCAGTCCATCGTAGCTGCAGGAATTGACGGCATTGAATGGCGTTTCAAAGACATCCCTGCGGATGCGGCACAAGAAAAACCTTCGTTCTGGAGAAATAATCTTTGCTCGATAGATCCTGGAGCTACAGATGAAGAATTGGAACGCTTTCGTCTTGTTGCCATCAACAATAATTTGGTTAACTTGAGCGTAACTCCTTACTTGACGAGTGGTGATGTGGCAAGCACGGAGCGCGTATTTCAAGTAGCTAAAAAGGTTGGAGCATCTTTTATCCGCGTTGGAGTGCCTGTCTATGATAGTAGCCAAAATTATAATGACCTATATGCAGGTGCTGTGGACTACTTACATCATGTACAAGAATTGTCTCAGCAATATGGCGTCAAGGGTTTATTGGAAACTCACCACAAGACAATCACACCTAGTGCAGGTTTAGTACACCGATTAGTCTCCGGTTTCAATCCTGATCACGTTGGCGTTCTTCATGATGCAGGTAACATGGTGCATGAAGGCTATGAGAATCATCGTATGGGTCTTGAATTGTTAGGTCCTTACTTAGCGCATGTTCATGTTAAAAATGCGCACTGGGTACCAACGGGCGAGGAAGAAGCTGGTGTTAAGCTTTGGAAAAGCGATTGGTCTCCGCTGGATAATGGCGTTGTCAATTGGAAAGCGGTGCTTGGTGATCTTAAAGCAATTGGCTATGACGGCTATCTGGGCATTGAAGATTTCAGCGGTCAATACAACTCGCATGAGATGCTGCTCAATTTTGTAACAAAAGTGAAGCAATGGTTGGCCTAAATTTTCACGGAAATTCATATAAAGCCTTAGTCGTTGTCAGTTGTCAGCGGGTAGGGCTTTTTTTGACTGTTAAGCCATATTGATCTGTAAGCCGTGATTTGTGTAAGTTGAGCGGTCTTGGTGTGCTTGGTGGACTTTTGTATATCTTTGCCATGGCTTCATGGTTGTCCTTTATATGCGTCTTATGCCCTTTTTTCCTTTTGATGAACAGCTTTCGCAAACTCGTGACTTCAGTCGTGAGTTAGAAAATTTCGGATAGGGCGTGGCTTTTGCCACGTCAACGATCCGAAACATATCTAGGAAACGGGTACAAACCATGCCATGTAGCGAACATATGTGCTATAATAGATGTATATGCCAAGACGAAAGGAGGTCGTGTTCGCCATGTTGCATCATAAAGCATTCAAATTTCGAATATTC
>NZ_VRTT01000071.1 GCF_008017805.1 Paenibacillus sp. N3.4
ATTTTACCGCTTGTTCTTTAAATTCTTGACTGTAACGCTGCCGCTGTTCTCCCATTTTACACACTCCGCTTTACATTGATATTTTTTCTATTATATCAATTCGGTGTGTCCATCTAGTAGTCTAACTTCAAAACCGACTTACAGATCCGCCTAGAAACTGCGTTGTAACGCTGTTTTTCCCTGTAACGGTCGAGCAAAGCAGCAAGGGGCAGTTGTCGCTGAGAAAATGGAGGCAGCTATTCAAGCAATGAAAAAGAAGAGGGGCAATCCCTGAGAAACCTTTCTACCACGGGTATATCATATAGATAAAAAAACCGTCAGGACATCCCGACGGCTTTTGCTTCAACAAATTTATTCAAACAAGTTTTTTAAGTTTTCGGTAAAAGGTGCTCGAACGATTCCTTTTTCGGTGATAATCGCCGTCACGTATTCGTTTGGTGTTACATCGAATGCAGGATTATAAACCTTCACACCTTTGGGTGCTGTGCGCTTACCGAAGCCTTGTGTGATCTCATCCTCGTGCCGCTCTTCAATCGGAATGTCAGCACCTGTCGGTGTGTTTAGATCGATGGTGGAAAGTGGGCTCGCGACATAGAATGGGATACCATGCGCCTTCGCCAGGACGGCTACGCTGTAGGTTCCGATCTTGTTGGCGACGTCACCATTAGCGGCAACGCGGTCTGTTCCGACGATAACCGCTTGAATCCAGCCTTTCGACATGACCGCTCCGGCCATGTTGTCGCAGATCAGCGTCACGTCGACGCCAGCTTGCTGCAGTTCAAAAGCAGTCAGCCGCGCACCTTGCAGCACGGGTCTTGTCTCATCCGCGAACACCTTGATGTTCACGCCTTTTTCCTTAGCCAAGTAGAACGGCGCTAGCGCTGTGCCGTACTTGGCTGTCGCTAAGCCGCCGGCGTTGCAGTGTGTCAGCACGCCGAATCCGTCTTCGAACAGCGTGAGCGCATGTTCGCCGATCAAACGATTCGTCTCCTCATCCTCAGCTTGAATCTTCTGCGCTTCCTCGAGGAGAGCCAGTTTGAAAGCAGCTGGGCTGACGCTAGCAGCCGCCAAAGCCTCAGCTTGCGCGCGCATGCGGTCAAGCGCCCAGAACAAATTCACGGCCGTCGGTCGCGATGTCGCCAGGTAATCGGCTTGCTTCTGGACTTCTGCCAGAAGACCGTCTACTTCGGCATCAAGCTCGCGGATACCGAGATAGACGCCATAAGCGGCGGCGATCCCTATTGCAGGTGCGCCGCGAACTTTCAAGTGGCGAATCGCTTCCCACACCTCGATAGGTGTCTCCAAAGGTAAATAAATAATTTCTTCCGGCAGCAGCCGCTGATCCAATAAGTCCAACTTTTCATTGTTCCATTTTAATGATTGCAAGGCGCCTTGCGTTTCTATTGGTTCATTTGCTAGGTTCGTCATAGGGCAAATCCTCTTTCTGTTAGAAATTAGTTGGCGGCAATCGCAATGAGATCTTCGATCGACTGGGCTTCACGATTGGAACGAATCAAGGACGTGCCGATTGCTAAGGCTAAACGCTGGGCGCGCTCTCTGGCGGCAGCATCTTCAATTTTATCAATATCCGCGACATGTGCAAGTCCTACCACGCGACGGACCATTTTCGCACCGGCAAATCCTATCGTGTCTTGAAGTACTGTGCGCATGTAAAAGTCTTGATAGCCCGGTGTTTGGAAGAGACGATCAACACCATGTTCATTCCATAATGCCCGGAAATTGGTTTCGAAATGTGTCCAAACCTCCTTCACGGTTTGCACCAAGTAGGCGCGGTAAGCGGCGCGGCTTTCGCTATCCTTGCTCCAGCCCTCTTGCGCTGCGTAGTTTAATAAAAGATTAGCAAGAACAGCCCCAATGTCAAAGCCCATCGGTCCATAATAAGCAAACTCTGGATCAATGACCTTGGTGGAATCTCCTTTGATGAATATACTGCCTGTATGCAGATCTCCGTGAAGGAGCGCTTGCGAGCTGGTTAAAAATTTATTGCGCAGGATGGCACTTCCAAATGAAGCGCAGAGTCTGTCCACAATTGCTCCGCCGCATCGCGAATGTGAGCCTCAATATTATTCGTATCGGCGTCACGATAGGGATCGTCGAAGATCAAATCTTCTGTAATTTTGCAAAGTTCAGGATTAATGAAGCGGCCTTGTTGAATTTTCTTTTCTTGTTGGTTTTTCCCAAGATCGGATGTGAAGAATAAGGTATTTGCGAGAAATCGACCGATATGTTCTGCGAACAGGGGATACTGGTTACGTTCAATAAGTCCTTTACGCATAATAACATGATCGCTCAAGTCTTCCATCACGGTAAGCGCCAAAGCTTCATCATAGGCATATACCTGAGGAACGAGATCCGGATTTAAAGCATGTTCAATAATTAACGCTTCACTTTCAATTCGTGCGCGGTCAAGCGTTAACGGCCAAGATTCTCCGACAACCTTGGCATAAGGAAGCGCTTGTTTCAAGATAATACTTTTGCCGGTAGCCTGCTCAGAAATATGGAATACAAGATTCAAGTTGCCGTCGCCGATCTCATGGCTGGATAGCTCAGCTTCCGGTTGAAATAAATTAGGAATATGACGGGCATATTCAATGGCTTCAGCTTCCGTTAGTGGATGGTATGTGGACATGTGTTTGCCTCCTATTAATGGTTAGGTTTTAATCCCAACTAATTTACTCTGTATTGATCTTCTTTTCCTAGTATAAGTTAAAATGCCTCAGCTTGAAATACAAAAATTCTGATATAATACACCATTTACATAAAAGTAGTCTATTTGACGCAAATTAGCCTATGGAAAAGAGTGTTTGTAAATCAGATCGTTCAAGGAGGCTTTTATAAATGGGAACTCTCACCGCACAATCGATTCAAGTCGTTTTAAACAAACAAATTGCCAATTGGGGTTTACTTTACATTAAACTGCATAATTTCCATTGGTTTGTGAAAGGCAATCAATTTTTTACGCTGCACCTCAAATTTGAAGAACTTTATAATGAAGCCGCTCTTCATGTCGATGAGCTTGCCGAGCGTTTACTTGCGCTAGGCGGTAAGCCGGCAGCTACCATGACAAGCTATTTGGAGCTGTCTTCTTTAAAAGAGGCATCAGGAACGGAAACGGCGACCAAAATGGTCGAAGCCGTTATTGAGGATTTTACTATTCTGATTCAGGAAGTGAAAGCGGGGATGGAAGCTTGCGAAGAAGTCAAGGACGATACGACCTCTGATATGCTTCTTGCCATACAGACTGCCTTGGAGAAGCATCGTTGGATGCTCCAATCTTTCTTAGGTTAAAGCTGAGTTTACAATATCTTTAAGCTGTTCAAACATGCGGATAATAAAATTTGGCTATACTTAGAGCAAATGAGTTCTGGAGGGTGTCGTTGTGATCAAAATCCTGAATCTTTTGTTCATTGTAGCCGCTTGTTTCACTTTGCTTGTCATGGCTTTTGATGCGGATTCCCCTGGCACAGCCGCCGATCCGAACCCCATGAAACAAAATCAAGAACAATTCGTAAGAATGCAGCCTACGTACTATGCAGAAACAACAAAATAAGATGACCATAAAGGATGGCCCATAGAGCCATCCTTTTCCGTTGCTGTTTTTACGTTAGGAATCGCGGTTTAGAGGCCACGTTTGTTTCTCTAACTTAGATTCTTTATAATAGGAAGATCAGTGAGAACGAGGTGTGGGGAACGATGGATACGAAACCAAAGGCTTTGAAAGAATGGGCCTCAGCTGTTCAAGCATTAGAAGAGGGCAAACAAATCTTTATTATGCGCAAGGGGGGAATTGTTGAAGAAACGAAAGATTTCCAGGTGGAGTCAAATGATTTCTTCCTTTACCCCACCTACGAGCATCAAAGGAAGCAATTGCTGAAGGAGACTTATCAAGAGATGATTGATCAGTCATTGGAAGGTTGGACGTCCACGGATACGCAAGTGACCATTCGTTCCTATGCTCAAATGGTTGAAGATATTGAAATCAGCGATCAGGAACAACTGAATACCTTGTACCCCTTTCATATTTGGACAGAGAGCTTTACAGAAGAAAGATTGAAGTGGAAACGTAAAAATCCGCTTCATGTCATGCTGCTGAGGGTTTACAAGCTGGCACACCCGTTGGAGATTCCTATCGAAGAAGCTTACATAGGCTGCAAATCTTGGATTGAGATTCATGCCCAAACGCCCACGGATGCAGCTTTGATTCCTGTTTTGAGCGATGAGGAATTTCATTTGCAAGCAGACGAAATCAGAAAAGCTCTTGGGAAATAAACATATGCTTTTCATGAAAAGTATTTGTTTTTTCATTCAATTGCCCTTTCTTGATTTCATACAGTAAGTTATAATAGAATTATTCTAATGAGAATCAGTGATAATCACTTTCGGGAGATTGTTACATGGCATCTAAACATTCACACATTATGGAGGCTTAAGAAATGGCGAATTCATCAACATTTACAATAGACGGTCTGAAAGCGAACGTCGAAGGAAAGGAAATTTTGAAAGGTCTTAGCCTGGAAGTCAAAGGCGGAGAAATTCATGCGATCATGGGACCTAATGGTACCGGTAAAAGTACATTAGCTTCCGCATTGATGGGACACCCAAAATATGAAGTAACAGAGGGTTCCGTAACATTGGACGGCGAAGATGTCCTCGAAATGGCTGTTGACGAGAGAGCGCGCGCTGGTTTGTTCTTAGCTATGCAGTACCCAAGCGAAATTACAGGCGTAACGAATGCAGATTTCTTGCGCAGTGCTATGAATGTACGCCGCGGCGAAGGCAACGAAATTTCCCTGATTAAATTTATTCGTCAAATGGAAGCGAAAATGAAACAACTGGAAATGAATCCAGAGTTCATGCACCGCTATTTAAACGAAGGTTTTTCCGGCGGAGAGAAAAAACGTAACGAAATTCTTCAAATGCTGCTGCTTGAGCCGAAATTTGTTATTCTGGATGAAATTGACTCTGGACTTGACATTGATGCATTGCGTATCGTAGCTGAAGGTGTTAATGCTATGCGCAGTGAAGATCGCGGCTTCTTGATCATTACGCATTACCAACGTTTGCTCAACTATGTTAAACCTGATTTTGTACATGTTATGATGCAAGGTCGTATCGTGAAATCCGGTGGTCCTGAGCTTGCTGAACGTTTGGAAGCAGAAGGTTACGACTGGGTCAAAGAAGAACTCGGCATCGTGGATGAAACCGTTGGTCAAGACGCGGAAGAATTCAAAGTTCCTATGAACACGACTGCGCCGAAGTACTAATCAGGAGGAATACCATGAGCACTCAAACAACCATTTCCATAGATTCTAACGCTGTCATCGAACTCTCCCGCAGTAAGCAAGAGCAGGAGTGGGTGACTGCTCTTCGCACAGAAGGGCTAACGTTAGCTGGTTCTTTGGAATTACCTACACTAGAAAAAACAAGAATTGACCGTTGGAGTATCTCCTCTTACGGTTCCTATAAAAAATCGACCCCATTATCTTCATTGGATGAATTGCCGGAAATAGCCAAAGGTTTGGTGAATCAGGATAACCTGATTGTGCAGCGCAATTCAGGCATTGTTTACAATCAAGTTTCCGAAGAACTAAAGAAACAAGGCGTTATTTTCACGGATTTGGAAACGGCTCTTCGCGAGCATGCTGATCTGGTTAAGCCTTACTTCATGAAAGCAGTAGAAGCTAACGAAAATCAATTGACAGCTTTGCACGCGGCGCTTTGGAACGGTGGTATTTTCATCTATGTGCCTAAGGATGTCACAGTCGAAATTCCGCTTCAAGCTCTATTCGTCACGGATGATGCGGAAGCTACTTTCGCCCCACACGTTTTGATTGTTGCTGAACCGTTTAGTTCCGTCACTTATGTAGATAATTTCGTATCTTCCCTTGCAGGCAGCCCATTGGTACACAATGGCATCGTTGAGGTGTTCGTGAAAGCGGGAGCGAGAGTCAACTACGCTTCCATTCATAACTTAGAAGAATCCGTCACGGATTTAACTTACCGCCGCGCGATCATTGACAATGATGCAAGCATTCAGTGGGTTGTTGGGGAAATGAACTTTGGGAACACGATGTCGGATACGACTTCGATTCTTAAAGGAAAAGGTTCCGATTCTGATGCTAAAGTAATTTGCGTCGGAACACAGGAACAGAAGTTGAACCTGACTACACGCGCTGTACATTGGGGTAAAGCTTCGACAAGCGATATGATCACACGTGCCGTAATGAGAGATGGCTCCACAGCGATCATCAACGGGATTACGAAGATCGAAAAAGGCGCAACAGGCTGTAACGGTCAACAAACAGAAAAAGTTCTAATGCTTAGCCCTAAAGCACGTGGCGACGCCAATCCGATTTTGTTGATCGATGAGGATGATGTTAAGGCTGGTCACGCAGCGAGTGTTGGCCAAGTGAATGCAGAGCAGGTCCACTATCTGATGTCACGCGGTATAACAAAAGAAGAAGCGCAACGCTTAATTATTTATGGATTCCTGGCTCCAGTTGTTTCCGTAATTCCGATTAAGAGCGTAGAAGAACAATTGCAAAGCTTAGTCGAAAGGAAGCTGGGACAATGAATACCTCGGAGATACGTGAACTTTTTCCCATTCTAAAGCAAGAAGTGAACGGTCATCCTCTGGTTTACTTGGACAGCGCTGCAACTTCGCAGAAGCCTATACAGGTGATTGAAGCACTGAAGCACTATTATGAGTGGGACAATGCGAACGTTCACCGTGGGGTCCATACCCTAGGCTCCCGCGCAACAGATGCCTATGAAGGAGCACGTGAGAAAGTTGCTAAATTCATAGGCGCGTCTAGCGAACAGGAGATTATTTTCACCAGAGGAACGACAACAGCTATTAATATCGTGGCAAGCAGTTATGCCAAATCGGTTTTGCGTGAAGGCGATGAAATTGTCCTCACACCGATGGAGCATCATAGCAATCTGATACCTTGGCAGCAAGCTGCTAAGGCATCAGGTGCCATTTTGAAATATATTCCTTTACAGCCGGATGGATCGATTTCCATTGCCGATGTGGAAGCTACCATTACTGAACGTACCAAAATCGTTTCGATCGTGTACGTATCTAATGTTCTCGGTGTGGTTAATCCCGTTAAAGAGATTGCTCGCATCGCGCATAAACATGGAGCGAAAATCTTAATCGATGGCGCTCAAAGCACACCGCATATGAAAGTGGATGTCCAAGATTTGGATTGTGATTTCTACGCATTTTCTGGACATAAAATGTGTGGTCCTACCGGAATAGGGGCATTGTATGGGAAGAAGGCTTTGCTGGAAAATATGGAGCCTGTTGAATTTGGCGGCGAGATGATTGACCATGTAGACCTCTATGAGTCCACATGGAAAGAACTCCCTTGGAAATTTGAGGGAGGGACGCCAATCATCGCAGGAGCTGTCGGTCTCGGCGCAGCTATCGATTTTCTGCAAGAAGTCGGCATGGACAATGTTTATAAACATGATATACAGCTCACGAATTATGCGATGGATCGTATGACACAAATCGAGGATTTGACTGTCTACGGACCAACCAAGGATCGCGCAGGACTCGTAACCTTTAATCTGGGCGATGTACATCCTCATGATGTGGCAACTGTTCTGGACGCGGAAGGAGTAGCTGTGAGGGCCGGACATCATTGCTGCCAGCCTCTTATGAGATGGCTTAATGTTAGTTCGACCGCTCGTGCAAGCTTCTATCTATACAATACAGAAGCAGATATTGACCGTCTCGTGATGGCCTTACAAAAAACAAAGGAGTACTTCGGTCATGCAATTGGATGATTTATACCGTAGAGTGATTATGGATCACTATAAAACACCACGCAACCGTGGGAAGTTTGAGTCAGGCGAAGCGGTTACCATTGATTTGAACAACCCGACCTGTGGGGATAAAATTTCTCTGCAAATGCAGGTTGAAGATGGTATTGTCAAAATAGCTAAGTTCACAGGTGAGGGCTGCTCGATTAGTTTATCATCCGCATCCATGATGACGGACGCTGTAAAAGGCAAGACAATCGAGGAAGCACTGCAGATGGCCGAAAATTTTTCCGGCCTTATGAAGGGCGAATCTGTCGAATTTGAATATGAAGATATAGAAGCTTTATCTGGGGTCAATAAATTCCCAGCGCGGATTAAATGCGCAACACTGGCATGGAATGCGCTTCGCAAGGGAATTGAACAATCTCAAAAGACGGATAACTAACGCGTAAGCGATGCATTAGTATTTTCTTTGTAACACAAAAAGCACTAAGGAGGAATCAATCATGGCGAAACAAATGCCGGATCTCGAAGATTATAAATATGGTTTTAGAGACGAGCACAAATCGATCTTTCAATCAGGCAAAGGGTTGACTCGTGAGATCGTTGAGGAAATTTCCAGAATCAAAGGCGAGCCTGAATGGATGCTGGAGTTCCGTTTGAAATCTTTGGAGCAGTTTTTCAAAATGCCGATGCCGCGTTGGGGCGGCAATATGGATGATCTTGATTTTGACGACATTCAGTACTACGTAAGACCTTCTGAAAAGCAAGGGAAAACGTGGGAAGAAGTTCCTACTGAAATTAAAGAAACTTTCGATAAGCTAGGTATTCCAGAAGCGGAACAAAAGTTCCTTGCTGGTGTATCTGCTCAATACGAATCCGAAGTTGTTTATCACAGCATGCAAAAGGAACTTGAAGATCAAGGCGTAATCTTTACAGATACGGATTCAGCTCTTCGTGAATATCCGGAACTGTTCAGACAATATTTCGGAACGATTATTCCACCAAGCGACAACAAATTCGCTGCGTTGAATAGTGCGGTATGGTCCGGTGGTTCTTTCATCTATGTTCCTAAAGGTGTTAAATGTGAAGTTCCGCTTCAGGCTTACTTCCGTATCAACTCCGAGAACATGGGACAATTCGAGCGTACGTTGATTATTACCGATGAAGAAAGCTTCGTGCATTATGTAGAGGGCTGTACAGCTCCAATCTACAGCACAAACTCCCTTCACAGTGCAGTTGTTGAGATCGTTTGTCTCAAAAACTCACGTGCGCGTTACACAACGATTCAAAACTGGGCACCTAACATCTACAACCTCGTTACGAAGCGTGCGGTTGCAGAAGAAGGCGCTACGATGGAATGGGTCGATGGCAACATCGGTTCCAAACTGACGATGAAGTACCCAGCCGTTGTGTTGAAAGGCCGCGGCGCTAAAGGGATGGTACTTTCCATCGCTGTTGCGGGTAAAGGTCAACATCAAGACGCTGGCGCGAAAATGACGCATTTGGCTCCTGATACAACTTCTACAATCGTGTCCAAATCGATTTCCAAGCACGGTGGTAAAGTAACGTATCGTGGTCTGGCTTCCTTCGGACGCAACTCCCAAGGTTCCAAAGCGAACATTAAATGTGATACATTGATTCTCGATAACGAGTCAACGTCAGATACGATTCCTTATAACGAAATCATGAACGATAACATTACATTGGAGCACGAAGCAACGGTATCCAAAGTTTCTGAGGATCAATTGTTCTACCTCATGAGCCGCGGTTTGACGGAAGCTGAAGCGACCCAAATGATCGTAATGGGCTTTATCGAGCCATTCACCAAAGAACTTCCAATGGAATATGCCGTTGAGATGAACCGTCTCATCAAGTTTGAGATGGAAGGAAGTATTGGTTAATCCTACTTGGGGTATCCAATTTCTTCAAATAAAATGCGTGTCCGATTTATTCGGATACGCATTTTTTGTTATGTGCCGGTTTTTGGCAAGTTTCTCAGTCTTAAGACCGAGTTAAATGCCAACCGCAGACGGTTATGCTAACTGGAAAAAAATGATATCGTTACTCTTATAAGAACAGCCCAAAGCGTGGCTTAAAAGTGAGGGAACAATAATGAGCAGCAACTGGTATAACGGTATGTGGGAAAGCAAAGGGTTGAATCGCCGAGAGATTGATTATCAATGGCCATCACCATCCTTTCCGATCATTAATATTCGCACTGGGGGAATAGGTAATGGTGGACGGCGTGTAGCGATTGGGCTTATCGCGGTTGGGGACATTGCTATTGGCATCGTCTCGATAGGGGCTGTTAGTGTCGGTGTCTTTTCAATTGGCGCTGTCGCAATTTCTTGGTTGCTATCGTTAGGTGCAGTTGCTGTGGCTAGCTATTTGGCCGCGGGGGCTGTAGCCATTTCCAGCTGGTTTTCTGTTGGTGCTGTGGCAATCAGTCATTTGGCTATAGGTGCGGTCGCTATTGGTCAGATAGCTATAGGTGCTGTTGGAATCGGTCAATCTGCTTATGGTGTTGTTGCTGTAGGTCAACATGGGGTGGGTCTTATTCCGATAACCATGGATTTTATAAAGTGGGTAGGCGGCTTGTTCAAAGGATAAATTTAGTCTAATAAATGAAACCTTCCAATATGCTCCATACAGGTAAAATGGGTACTTCATGCATATTTGTATGCGGCTTGTCTCACCCTAAAAAGGATAGCAATGAAATCCTTAAAGGAGAAGAGAAGCCATGTCGAGAAGGCTGAAAGTATCATTAATCGGAAGTGTGATTGTCTTATTGGCGACGATAACAGCTTGTGGGAGTAACAAGATTAGCCCTAATCAATCAGCACCAATGCCAATTCCATCTGCACAATCCGGGAATACAAGTCATTCTGTTACGGATAGCTTAACGCAAGATGGAGGAAGAATAAGAGCCCAAGGCAGTGAAGATACATTAGTACCCATAAAGATGATCGGAAATGTAAATTATATCTCTGCGGATGAACTTATTAAAACCTTGAAATTTCAGTCTGAATGGGACGATACTGCGCAGAAATTATTGATTGGTGACAATGATGCCAATTTTGAGTTAACCATGAATTCGACAAAAGCTAGAAAAGACGGGCATGAGATACAAGTAAGCCAATCTTTCGTGAAAGAGGCGGACACGACTTATATACCCGTTGCTGCATTGGCAGATTTATTTCAAGAAGATATGTCCTATTCGGTTAAGGATGGGCAGCTAGTTATTCATGCATCTTCTCTTGCAACCATTGAACATGAAGATGATCCAGACCCGCAAGGTCAAGCTGCGGAGTTGGAATTTAGCGATGACCCGACGGATCCGTTCAAGAACGAAGGAAACGTAACAAATCCTGCATCTACCTATCAGATTAATGGATCTGACTTACCGGTGTGGTCCTCATTTGGACAAGATAAGGCTATGCCTGTGCTCAAAAGTACGGATATTAATGCTTTAATCAGTAAGGGAAAACAATATCTCGGTGTAAAATATAAATTTGGCGCCGGGCCATATCCACAAACGGGAAGATTCGATTGCTCGACCTTCACCCAATATGTTTTCGGTAAATATGGGGTTAGTCTTCCAAGGCTTGCTCGTGAACAAGCTAATATCGGTGCGTTGGTTAGTCGAAAAAATTTACGAAAAGGCGATTTAATGTTTTATTTTGTGCCAGGTCGATTCAAATCAAATAAAACAGTGGGACATGTAGGTATTTATATTGGCAATATGCAAATGCTCCACGCCTCACCATTGCCAAAAAATGGCGTACAGATCACCAATATTGATAAAGCTTATTGGAAGGCTACATTTCTTCGCGCAAAACGCGTTGTATAATACGTCGTTTGAGTCTATCCTTAGAGGGTAGACTTTTTTTTCCAGATTGAAACAATTGTGTCATTCATGCGTTTTATTTAGTATGAAGTCATGAAATTAAGGAGGATGAACCAATGAATATAGCTCTATTGGAAAAATTAGCAGATGGGCAGCTCATTAAAATAAGCGAACGCGCATGGGATGAGAAGTGGATCCAAGCCTTGAATGCAGCGAATTTTGTATTAGTGGGAGGTAAAGAATACGAAATGATTGAAGGGAGACTTAATCTGGATCTCGATGTATTCGAACTTCTTCTTGTTAAGGTGGGTACGGAAGGAGGAGGGAATAGGTAGTGAAACGACCGCTGAAAGTACTATCAACGTCTCTAGGCTTTCTTCTTGTCGGCCAAATGTTAATAAGCCAGGCTTTCGCTGTTGAAGCCCCCAGTTCAGGGACTGCACAAGCGGGTGCATCCAAACTAGTTGAGTGGTCGTCGGATGAAGTCAAAGCTTACTATGATCCTGCTGTTGATTGGAGTTTACCGATCCCACCCAATAACCAATTAAGCAATCCTACTCCAACTCCTCAAGCAGACAGTGGTACCACAGGTTCTGGGGCAAGCACATCGCCGATTATTATAAACCAGGTTAGCCATGGCGGAGGCTTCGGATGGGACGATCTTCTGCTGTATCATTTAATTTTCAATCGTGTAAGCCCTTACTCATCGAGCAATTGGGGAAATAATCATCGTTCTTATAATTATCGTTCCAATACCCCTTATGTAACGAAAACCTATGAAGCCAACTCATTCTCGAATCGTTCTGCAACAAAAACCCCAACCACCTCAAGTAAAACGGGCACTTTTACAACGAATAAATCTTCGTCCAGCAAAACGACGGGCTCAAGTTCAGGCACGAGTACGGGTTCCAGTACAGGCTCTAGCAACGGTTCAGGCACAGGTTCTACTGGAGGTTCAAATAAGAGTTCCGTTGCAGGCTCGAGTAATGGTTCCAGCTCAGGTTCGGGTGTAAGCTCCAGCAAGGGTACGGGCACGAGCGGAAGCTCCGGCTCCACCACAAGTTCGTCCAGCTCTTCATCCAGCTCCAAATCAACATCGACCTCATCGGGCAGTATTGGCGGCAAATCGAGCGGATTTAGCTCATCGTCCAGCTCTGGAGGCTAAATGAATGATATTTGAAGTCATGGGGACACCTTCCAACAACCGTGAAATTAAAGTTCAGCAGTTGGCTGCTCTTGGATTTACTTGGGCAGATCTGGAGGATGAGGCTTATTGGATCGATCAACTGGTTATCATGGAACAGCGCGCCTATGTAGAGCTTATTCATGCCGCGGAAGCCTTATGGCAAGTGTTTGATAAAGCAGCACGTTATGTGATTGGCCGGAGACATCTCTACTATTTATTATCCATACCTGAGGTACTGTGGGAGGGGTTAGATCGACTCCAACCGAATCCTGAGAGATTTATCAGTCGGTATGCAAGATTTGATTTTACGGTAAGTCAAGATGGCCGTATAAAGCTGCTGGAACTGAATGCAGACACGCCAACAGGCTATGTGGAAGCGTCTATAGCTACCCCTTGGTTATGTGAACAATACGGGTTAGAATCGCCAAATAAAGCTATGAAAGAACATATTCGTCGCGCTTGGGAGATCGAGGCCCCCGATTACGCGGCTTGTATCGCGTATGGTCAGCATAAGGAAGATACAGGAACGATTGATGCCTTAGTGGCCCACAGCGGCAGGCAGATGACGTGTGTGGATTGTTTGGACCTGGCCATCGATGAAGGTATCGTCAAAGTTGGTGAAGAGCACATCATTAGTAAAATGTTCGCCCTTTATCCCAAAGAATGGATGGGTGTTGATGATGGAGGCGAGGCATTGGCCTATGCCATTGAGGAACAATTGATTCAATTGTTCAATCCGCTGCATGCTGTTATTTTGCAATCCAAAGGCTTACAGGCCTTGATATGGGACTTACACCTGGAGCAGTCAGAACTCTTTTCTAAGTGGGAACACGCAGCCATAGAAGCCTATATGCTGCCAACCTTCACATCCCCTGACCTTACAGGATATTATGTATCCAAATCCATGTTCGGCCGAGAAGGCGGCTCGGTTGAGTTATATAACGAACAGGGGGAGCTAGAGGTGAAGGATGAGGCTGGTTTTGACACGAGCGTGTTTTTTGAAAGAGTGTATCAACAGCGAGCGGACTTACCGGAGCTCTCTTTTGCCCATGGCACCAAACATTTGCTAACGGGGCTTTTTGTCCTAAATGGTGTGCCTTGCGGTATTTTGGGGCGAGCCGGAGGGAGAATTACAGGGAATTCCAGTCAATTTGTTGCGATAGGAGTGAAAAGAGATTGAATAAAGGAAGATTTTGGCTAATGGCCATAGGCTTTATTATTTGTATGGTTATTATATGGGCAATTAGCAGTTCAGTTGGCAAGGAGCCATCTGTCCTGAGTAAGACCGCTGCCACTGGGTCCACAAGCAGTGTTGATGTACCTTGGGATTATCAGGTGCAAGAAGCTAAAGTAGGAGATTTGTTGGATGGGGATATGTCCTATTGCCCAACAATGAACGTATATCCAATGATCAAAATTTTGCAACGGGCGACAAGATCTGGGTCCTTAACTATATGCAGGCTTCCACGAAAACGGATAGTGAAGGAAAGAATAATGTGACGCTCTCAAAATGGCAACCGATTAAGACTTTTAAAACCCAAGAAGAGGCAGCTAAAGATTTATCGGAATTGAAAGTGGAATTGAAGACGAGTGTCAAACTGGTTGGTGTGTATAAAACAGAGCTGAATGGCGATTACAGATATTTTGCCGTGGCGGATTTACCAACAGGGCAAAAAGTGAAGCAACCGATTGCGGAAGAACGTTATGCGAGCTTCAAAAATAAGAAAGAAGTTCAGGTTGTTCTTGAGGAAGTACATGACTACAGCAATTATGATCAATCGATGGCCAAATTTAGGGGGTGGGCAGAGTGATAGTTTTGAATATTGTTATTAGTTTGTTAGTCATTGTTCTGCTTCAATTCGCTGGGATGTACGTGTTTAGTTTGATGATGCCTTATCGTGACATGGATGAGGTTAATAAAGGAAATCTTGCTGTAGGCATAGCCAAGGGAGGAGAATTCGTTGCCACAGCAATTGTATTGGCCATTGCGGCTTATACGAATTCCTCCATTTGGCATATGTGCTTGTGGTTCGCAGTAGGGTATGTATGCTTAATTGCAACGTATTGGATCTTCGATTGGATTACCCCAAGCGTGAAATTATCTACTCAATTACAGGAAGGAAATGTGGCTGTAGGGACGCTGCTTGCGGCTGTATACATCGGTATTGCTCTAGCGGTGAGCAGCATTATTATTTAGGGCACGGTTACATGGCAATGGTCGTTATTTCCACATCGCCAAGGGATAGATCCAAAAATTCATTATTGATTCTGATTAGCGGTCGAAAGAAATCAGAAGGATTCGTCATGATGATGGTGCCAACGCGGCCGTCGCTTAAGAATACTTTTGCCGATGAAGTTAGGAATCATATTGCGGATAAATACTTGTGTAATGTTGGGGTCTAACTGGCCAAAGCTTAAACGATGCAATTCTTTCAATACAGCCAGAAGGTCTCTTTTTTCTTGGTAAACGCGGTTGCAGATCATGGCGCTATAAACGTCTGCAATCGCAACAATAAGTGAGTAGGAATGAATTTCAGTATGTTTTTTGCGCAGCGGATAGCCGGTGCCATCTAATCGTTCATGATGCTGCAGCGCAACAAGAGCCAGGGCATCCTCATGCAGCGAATTGCGAATAATGTCGTAGCCGTATATCGTATGTTTTTTAATTTCATTATACTCGTCGGATGTCAGCTTTCCTGGTTTTTGCAGGATGGCTTCTTCCACTTTGCATTTACCAATGTCGTGCAAATAACCTGCTTTGCCAATATAGCGGGCTTCTTTTTCGCTTTTGTTTAACCATTTGGCCATATAATAGGATAGCATACCGACCTGTACACTATGTTGATAGGCGTATTCTTCCTTACTGTTTAAGGAAAGTAGTAAGGAGACCACGTCTTTTTCATCCTCAAAGCTCTCAATTAAAGGAGTGAAAGCGGATTCTATAAACTCCGGATCAATAGATTCGGAGTTGCTAGCGACCTGAAAGAGATCTTTAATACTGCTTATGGCAAGGTTAAAAGAGTGCAACTGCTCATCAGTTGCATGCTGTTCAATCGATCCCTCTTGTTCTGTAGCGGCTTCGCTGCTTCTGGGGAGGATATCCACATATTCAACATTGTGGCGATTAAGCATCAAAATATCACTGGCATCCACAACATTTCCCGATGAAAGCAGATGGAGTCCGAAAGAATTGAAGGAATCGGAAATAAGTTTATCGCCAACTATAAGTTGAAGCACATGTATACGCATAGAAGTTCCTCTCCCAGTTCCATCATCAAAATAGGTACATAGTAGTAATACTACATCCCAACATAACGACTGTAAAGACTTTTAGCCTGAATTAGGTCTTCTGTACCTTGTATAAGCACACGACCGTCCGGAAAGAGGATCATTTGCAAATCTGGGGCTGCTTGGAATTTGAGCAAAAAGCGATTTCTTTGCACAGGGCCTAGCGGTTTAAGGCGCTCTTCCCAATAATCAAGGGGGAGCTTTGAAGGAGTGACAGGATGAATTTGAACGGAATTGCGACCGCATAAGGACTGAATAGTATCGCTCTCCAAATGAGCGTCCAAATAATCGAATTGCTTTTTAGCGCAAGCAGGGCAATCTGCTTTATGGGCACTTGTCACCTGAATGGCTGAGTACTGATTGAACCATAAGTCCCATTGCTGCATCTTGAGATTCAGATGCTCTTTGTCTCCAATAAGCAGTTTGAGCGCCTCAGTTGCCTGAAAGGAAGCGACAACGTGAATAATACCGCCAATAACGCCAGCGGTATCGCATGTTTCGACTGAGCCCGATGCTGGAGCTTGTGTAAACAAGCAGCGGAGACAAGGCGTTTGTCCCGGAAGGATCGTTAGTGAGACACCACGTGAAGCGACAGCACCCCCATAAATCCACGGAGTTCCTGATTTCACACTGACGTCATTAATGAGAAACCGCACAGAAAAATTATCGGTACCATCCAAAATTAAATCGACATCATTTAGCAAATCTTCAGCATTCGTGGCATTTAGATCTGTGACATGAGGTTCAATAACGACCTGTGAATTGATAAGCTGCAATCTCCGGGCTGCCGCTATTGCCTTGGGTGTTGTAGAATCCGCATCTTCTTCATCGTAAAGCATCTGCCGCTGCAGGTTGCTTTTATCTACAAAATCGCGATCAATCAATCGTATATATCCTACACCGGCGCGAACCATATGATTGGCCAGAACGGTACCGAGTGCGCCCATTCCGACGATAGCGACCCGACTTCGATTCAATTTGCGCTGCCCTTCCATGCCAATAGGAGAGAAGAGAATTTGTCGGGAATAACGGGCATCAACGTCCTGACTATCTTCTGAATGTACTTGTGTGTCCAAAGCTGTCATCTCCAGTCTGCATCTACTAAGTCTGTGGGGTTTGAAGCGGGTTCCAAGGGCCTGTCTGGCTGCCTTTCCACTCGGAACCGTCTTCCCATATTTCTTTTTTCCAGATCGGTACTATTTGTTTCACACGTTCAATGGCATAGCGGCTAGCTTCATAACAATCAGCTCGGTGGGGCGAAGATACCGCAATGACAATGCTTGCCTCAGCAATGGCGACTTTCCCTAGGCGATGGGTTATCGCACTTCGTGTGCCGGGCCATTTGTCTTCAATTTCTTGTCCAATAGCTTCCATCGTTTTTAAAGCCATAGGTTCATAGGCTTCATATTCGAGCAGCACGGTTCTTTGACCGAAAGTCATTTCCCTGGTTGTGCCAATGAAGGCAATTGAAGCGCCATGATTAGCATGGTTTACCTTGGCAGACACCTCGTTAACGTCGATTGCATCGTAGGTCAGGACAAAATTAGCAGGCTGTCCACCGGAAACGGGTGGAATCAACGCAATTTCATCCGCGGCCGTAACGATTTCCTGATCGCCTGCATAAGCTTGATTTTTGGCGAAAAAACAAGCTTTAAGCTGCTCAGAGGCGGAGGGATAAGCTTCTAGAAGGATTTGTCTGAGCTGTTCGATAGAAATCAATTCTTGTTCAACCTGTATAGTTAGGACAGAAGTCCCGAGCAAGTCGATAAGACCTGCGAATAGTCGGATTTGTAAGTTCATGACTTTGCTCCTAGTTGATTAATGGTAGGAATCCCTTACAGCATATCATAATTTGGCCCGAAAATGGTATAATGGGTGGAGCCATTGGAGAAGCTGATGGCGGGTACAGGATGAAAGGGGAACTAGGATTAGATGCAAGATGATCTTCGCATACAAGTGTCGGACATACATATAGCAAGTGAGGCGTTAACGATTAACGAGATGGTTGCTTTAGCCAAGGAGAGGGTGGCGCTTGAGGATCGCGTGCCTCTTGCAGAGGGGGAAGCCTTCGTTCTTAAAACTTGGTACGCCAGCTGGAAGAACAGTCACAGGTCGGAACATCCAGAGGAACCCACACATATAAAAGTGGAGGCTGCGGACGAATTCCAAGCACTAATACCTTGGTCTCAGGCCGATTCAGCTTTATTCTTGTATGCTCAAAAGGGTCAAAAGCTTAGCAAAGGCTACCCGATTCGTCTTTATGTGCCGGATGGCAGCAGCGAATGCCTCAATGTTAAAAGTATCATGAAAATATGGTTTCTGCATGACGCCGCATGGGGGGAAGAAGCCAGTTATGGCTTTAAAAACAAGATTACACTGGATGAATTGAAATTCAAGAAATGAGAGAGACTTCCCTTGCATAAGATTAGACATGCTTGTGTCTGGCCTTATGCCTGCGAAGAGAGGTGATCGGTGTGTCTAAGTACTTACAAAGATTCGTCATCTTACATACGAATGACATACACAGTCATTTTGAACAGATGCCTAAAATTAGCGCCTATTTTGATCGTGTTCGACGATTGTGGCAGGTAGATCAAGTGTTAACCTTAGATATCGGAGATCACATGGATCGCATGCGTCCGGAGACCGAAGGAACTAGCGCTATTACCAACTTCGAGATCATGAATGCAACTGGCTATGAAGCGATGGTCATTGGCAACAATGAAGGTCTGACTTTTACACCCGAACTGTTGCGAGCTGTCGTGAAGGAGCATGCTACATTTCCGATCGTCGGCAGTAATGTGATCGAGATTGCGACCAATCAGACGCCGGATTGGATGGTTCCAACCATCACGCTGCAGAAATCTGGTCTACAGATAGGCATTATTGGCGTGACTGCGGCTTATACCACTTATTATGAATTGCTTGGTTGGCATGTGACCGATCCGTTCGAAGCGGTCAAGGCCTATACGAAGCTGCTGCGACCGCAAGTGGACATCATTATTGTCATGTCTCACTTAGGACTGCGGATGGATCAGCAGATGGCTGAAGACATCGAGGGCATCGATATCATCCTAGGCGGCCATACGCATCACTTGCTTGAAGAGCCGCTCTTGCATAGCGGCACTTATATTTGTGCGACCGGCAAGTTCGGGCAATATGCCGGTCATATTGAACTTGCTTTCGATTCGGCAGAGGGACGAATCGTGGAGTTCAACGGCCGTGTCGTCCCGATGACAGCCGAGAGCGAGGACGACAGCAGCGTGACGACGCTGCTGGAGCACTACCGCTACGCCAGCACGACAGCGCTGGATAGCGAAATCACGAGGCTGCGGCAGCCGCTGCGCCTCGATTGGTACGGCGAATCCCCGCTCGGCAACTTGCTTGCCGCGGGAATTCGCCGCTGGACCAGCGCGGAGATCGGGCTGGTCAACAGCGGCCAGCTCCTTCAGGGACTGAAGGAGGGGCGTCTTACGCGCGGCAGATTGCTCGAAATCTGCCCAGGTCCTATCAACCCCTGCCGCATGCTGCTCAGCGGCGCTAAGCTCCTGCAAGCGCTCGAAGAGTCGCTGCTTGAGGAGTTTATGAAGAAGCCGATTCGTGGCTTCGGCTTTCGCGGCGAGGTGCTGGGCGTACTGTGTGTCGACGGTATCTCCGTAGAGGTCGACCGCTCTAAACCGCCCTATGAACGAATCGTCACAGTGAAGGTTGGCGAAGCACCTCTGGATCCAGAAAGGGAGTATGTGGTTGGTACGATCGACATGTTTACCTTCGGATCCGGCTACTTGTCGCTCAGCCAAGGGAAACAGATTGCCTATATGCTGCCCGAATTTATTCGAGATGTGTTGGCTTCTGAACTTCAGGACGAATCCGCGCTTGCTTATAGTCATTTCGCCCGTTTCATAGACATAGGTCCTGCGAATATTGTTGAATTTTTGTAAATATCGATGACATTTATCGAAACTATTGTCAGAATGATAGGGATGCAGGTAGAATATATAATTGGATAAGAGCTCTACCTAAAATAACTCTCATTGTAGGGGGAAGACATGCACACTATTTTCGAAGCAATCATTATCGGTATTGTTGAAGGATTAACGGAGTTTCTGCCGGTATCTTCTACAGGGCATATGATTTTGGCTCAAAGCCTTATGAATACCCAAAACGATGAAGTTATGAAAACGTTCGACTTTGTTATTCAATTGGGTGCAATTATGGCAGTTGTTATTATTTATTGGAATCGTATTTTATCGTTGTTTGGCTTAGTGAAAAGAAAAAGTCAAAGCATGACAGGTAAGAAGCTCAATTTACTTCATATCCTAATCGGGATTTTACCGGCAGGCGTCATCGGTTTATCTGTGAATCACTTTGTGGATGATCATCTATTTAATGCAGTGACCGTCATTGTCGGTCTCGTTCTCGGCGGGATCTTGATGATCATTGCAGAGAAGAAAAAAGGACAGCCCTCTACCACGGTTATGGATGATTTGACGTACCGTCAAGCTTTCTTCATCGGATTATGGCAGTTAGTATCGATTTGGCCGGGGTTCTCACGTTCGGGATCCACAATTGCAGGTGGTATGCTTTCAGGCGTGAGCCGTGCAGCTTCTGCTGATTTCACATTTATCATGGCGATACCTATTATGTTCGGAGCTTCCGGAATCTATTTTCTCAAAAATTATCACGCGCTTTCTTCGACTGATTTACCCTTTTTCGTTGTAGGTTTTCTCGTCGCTTTTGTCGTTGCTTTGCTGGCAGTTGTTTCTTTCATCAAGTTCGTACAAAAAATGCAATTAACGTATTTTGCTTACTATCGTTTCGTTGTGGCTGCTTTATTTGCCCTTTATCTGCTTCTTAGCTAATTGAATGTGTGTTTGAATCGAACCGCGTCGAATGACGCGGTTTTTTATATTGAACTTTTCTGTAAAATCTATTACATTTAGAATGAAAATAAAGCTCACCTAGGCGGGGGTCCTGAAATGCTTTTAATGCCGATCAACATGTGTCATCCTGGAATGAGGTTGGCCAAGAATATTTACAACGAAGATGGTATGGTCTTGCTTGCCGTTAATGTTGAGCTCACACAAAGACTAATTGATCGGCTTTTTAGTTATGGCATTGATTACATATATATTGCAGATTCTCGAACCGACGATGTGATTCAAGAAGATATGATTCAATACGAAACGAGAACCAAAGCGGTTAATGAAATTAAGAACACCTTCCGGAAAGTAATGGAAGATTCCAATAAGCGCGGAGCCGTTAGCTATTATGATATAGGACGGAATTTCCGTGATGTGATGAAAATGATCATTGATGATCTGAGTGCTCATCAGGGAGCCATGGTCATGCTTAATAATATGAATATTAAAGACAACTACTTATTTCAGCATTCGGTAAATGTGAGCATTTATGCGATTATGCTCGGCATCAGTTATGGATATAGCCGAGAAAATTTGGAAACACTCGGATTGGGAGCTTTGCTGCATGATATCGGCAAGACCAAAGTTCCGCTTGGTATTTTGCGCAAGCCTTCGCAGTTGACGGATGAAGAATTCAAAGAGATGAAGAATCATACGACATATGGCTTTCAGATTCTGAAGGATGAACCTAACATTCCTTTGATTTCCGCACACTGTGCCTTACAACATCATGAAAGAATCAACGGCAGCGGATATCCCAGAGGTATCGTAGGGTCGGAAATTAATGAGTTTGGCAAATGGATAGGCTTAGTTGATTCTTATGACGCTATGACGACAACACGTGTATATCGAAGACCCCTGCTGCCTCATGAAGCGATGGAGCAGTTGTTTACGGGATCGGGCACGCTGTATGATCAAAGTCAGATTGCGCTATTTCGTGACAAAATAGCCATTTATCCTTTAGGTATTACGGTTCGCTTGAATACCGGGGAGTACGGCATCGTATCGAAGTTAAATATGACAGTTCCCCACAGACCCGTTGTCCGTATTCTTCGCGATGAAGCTGGAGAAGAGATGAAAGAACCTTACGAGCTCGATCTTTCGACGAAGCTCTCCATACTAATTTCAGAAATCGGTGAAATTAAAGTAGGGGATGTTATTACTGATTTAAGTATGCCAACGCTACTTTGAGATACACTATATATTAGCAGCCATGAAGAACCTGGGACCCCAGGTTCTTTTTGCAAATAAGGGGGATCTTCATGAGGGAAACAACGATAAAAGGGAAATTTTGGAGATGGGGATTTGCGATGCATCGTTATCGATGGCTCGTGTTGGTAATTGGCCTCATTCTTCTGCTAAGCTTCGCCTTATTTGCTCAGAAGACACCTGGTATGCTGAAGGATAATGGGTTTACGCCCAAAGGAAGCGAGTCAGACCGCGGATTCACGCAAATTCGTGATGAACTGGGCTTGTCGCAAACGATGTTAAACTTGGTTTATAGCGGCGAAGGCCTTGATATGACAGAAGACTTACACCAACAAGAAATTATGAATTCTCTTGCTGAGTTGAAAAAGCTGTCTTACGTAGAAAGCGTAAAGTTTGCTTCGACGCCGAGAAATGAAGGGCATCTCGATATTCAAGCTGTCATCGTTTCCTTGAATGTGGATACAGACTTGGCTTTGGAGAAATATACGGAGATCAAAGAGCGTGTTCATCCTCCCGCAGGAATGAAGGTTTATGTTAGTGGAGGGCCAGCTATTTTGCACGATATGCAGGAAGCGAGCAAGCACGATATTGCCAAATCTGAAGCAATCGGTCTTCCCATTGCGCTTATTGTTCTTTTGATCGTATTTGGCACCTTGGTATCGGCGCTTCTGCCAATGATCGTTGGTATCATGAGCGTGACGTTGACGCTGGGAATCACTTATTTTATCGCTCAGCACCAATCTTTATCGAATTTCCTGCCTAATATGGTTACGATGCTTGGGCTGGCAGTAGGGATTGATTACGCGTTATTTCTGGTAAGTCGTTTTCGTGAGGAACTTAAGTCGCAGCCGAGTGTAGCTGAAGCTGTGGCCATGACTTGTCAAACGGCTGGGAAGTCGATTTTTTTCTCTGGGATTGCCGTCCTGATCGGACTTCTGGGTATGTTGTTTGTCGATCTTACCTTTTTCCGCTCTCTGTGCCTAGGCGGTGTGATCGTGGTGTCAATTTCAGTCGTTGTAGCGAACACGATGCTGCTTTCACTGCTTGGCGTTTTAGGACATCGGATTAATTCCCTGCCGGTGCTGCCGAAGCGTTTTCGCAAGCAAGGAACATCCCGTTTTTGGGAGCGGATGGCATACGGGGTTATGAAACGTCCAGTGCTCTTAGTGCTTATTGTCGGTGGTGCGCTTATTTATACGATGACACCTATTGGTAATATGAAGCTCAGTGTGCCGAATGCGGAGGTGCTGCCTCCAAGCTATGAGTCTCGATACGGCGCAGATCTCATGAAGGTCGCGTATGATCCAAGAATGACGGGTCCCATTCAAATTGCTATACATACAGATGAAGAAGTGTGGGAAGAAAAATCGCTTAGCCGCATACAGGCTTTCGAGAAGCGGGTCAAGGCTGTTTCTGGTGTAAAGGAAGTGCAAAGCTATTTGAGCACATTAGGCGACCATTCGTCAGCGGAATTAGCCATCCTCTTGTCCAACTCTGGGGTGAAGGAAAAGATTCAGGCGAGTAAACTAGCGAAAGGCCATACAGCGCTGATGGTCGTCATACCCGAGAAAGACCCGGATGATCTGAACGTCGATCGGCTTGTTCGAGAGCTTCGGAGCATCGACAAAGAAGGATTGACTGCTGCAGTTACAGGAGGCCCGGCCTATCGGCTCGATATTATCGATCGTATTCAGAATGAAATACCTAAAGTGTTGACCTTTGTGATGGGCATTACTTACATCGTCCTGCTTCTTGCTTTCCGATCCATCATTCTACCGCTAAAAGCCGTACTAATGAATATGCTTAGTCTGGGTGCAAGTCTTGGCATTGTGGTCCTTGTTTTCCAGCATGGTTATATGGCCGATTTGCTGCATATCACATCGATCGGTTATGTAAGTGCCACACTGCCCGTGATCATTTTTTGTGTCGTATTCGGTATTTCGATGGACTATGAAGTGTTCCTCATATCCAGAATTATGGAAGAATATGAGAGCAGCGGAGATAATGATCGAAGCACGGCAGAGGGGCTGAAGAAAACAGGAAGCTTAATTACTAGCGCAGCCTTCATCCTCGTTGTGGTCGTCGGTTCTTTTATTTTTACAGACATTGAAATCATGAAGGCGCTTGGACTTGGACTTGGGCTAGCTGTGCTGATTGATGCGACCATTGTGCGGGTTATGCTTGTTCCTGCGCTTATGAAACTGCTGGGCAATGCCAACTGGTGGGCGCCAAAGTGGCTTCGGATCAGATCGCAGGCGGAAATGGGTAAGAGATAAAGGAAGGAGCATTCCCTATAGGCGGTTTCCTTTTTTATGAATCATAAGTTACAATAAAGGGCATAGGTATAGGCAAGAACAGAACATGACAGAAATGAATCGGACATGATAGGTTAGGTGTGAACAGCATGAATAAGAATGCAACACGCTCCATGTTACAGGAGCTATCTCCCGCTTACGATCCTTGGGACCCGATCCGGTCTTATCGAAAGTATGGGAAACACGTACTCACAAGTATAGAACTCACGATCACGAATCTTTGCAATATGCGATGTGAGCACTGTGCCGTCGGGGACTCTTTAACGATGACGGAAGGACCGCGCATCCCATTGCCGGTCATTTTACAAAAGCTGGATCAGATTGAGCATTTGGAAACGATTAGCTTGACGGGTGGAGAGCCCTCTTACCATATCAAGATTGTCAAGGAATATATGCTGCCGATTCTTAAGTACGCCCGAGAGCGTGGCATTCGAACGCAAATTAACTCGAATTTGACACTGGATTTAGCCAGATATGAACTGCTTGCTCCTTACTTGGATGTGATGCATATTTCATTCAATTATTTGAGTGCTGATGATTTTCATCAAGTTGGCTTCGTGAATTCACAGCGTCCTGTCGGTCAAGACACGGCAGCACGGATGTATGAACGGATGGTTGAGAATACGCTTGCTCTAAGCAAAGGCGGTTTGTATGTTTCAGCAGAATCCATGATTAATACTCGAACGCATGAAAAATTGCCACAAATCCATAAGCTCATTGAACAAATGGGATGTAAACGGCACGAGGTTCACCCCATGTATGCCAGCTCGTTTGCCTCTCATTTACCGATGGTTTCCTTAGATCAATTAAGAACGAGTATCCATCGTTTATTGGACAGTCGGAATCCGGAGATGTGGATGCTGTTCGGCACCCTTCCTTTCTTTGCTTGCAATGATCTGGAAGAGGACCGTATTTTAGTTAAACGGCTTCGTCAAGAGCCCAATGTAACGGTACGCAATGATCCCGATGGGCGTAATCGCTTGAATGTAAGCACATTTACGGGGGATGTCTACGTGACGGATTTTGCGAATGAACCGCCGCTTGGCAATATCCATGCCGATGATCTGGACACCATTTTCGCGCGGTGGGAGAATAATCCACTTAATCAACGCGTGAATTGCTTCTGTAGTGCAGCCTCCTGTTGTGGGCCCAATCTATTGGTGGCAGATTCGTATTATCGTTCCATAGATTTCAAAAAACGTACAGCTATTATTTAATCCTTATATCTAAAGGAGAACTCCTACATTGCTACATACTTCCTTTGATCTTGGTTCCATTGTTCTAAACTTAGTACTAGTGATTGTATTAGTCTTGCTCAATGGTTTCTTCGTTGCTGCCGAATTTGCATTGGTGAAGGTACGACAATCCCGTATTCAACAACTAGTAAATGAGGGCAGCGGCAAAGCGAAGTATGCGATCGCTGTGACTTCGCAATTAGATACTTATTTATCAGCAACCCAATTGGGTATAACGCTGGCCTCTCTTGGATTAGGCTGGGTAGGGGAACCCGCCATTTCGGAATTAATTATTCAACCGCTCATACATACGCTTCATATTCAAGCTTCCGTATATACGGATTCACTGTCATTCATTATTTCATTTGGTGTCATCACGTTCTTGCACATTGTACTTGGAGAACTTGCTCCAAAGTCATTTGCAATTCAAAAAGCGGAATTGACTTCTTTATGGCTTTCGGCCCCGTTGCTCTTTTTCTATAGACTTTTCCGTCCGATTATTTATGTTTTGAATGGAACCGCCAATAAGTTTTTGCGATTGGTAGGCGTAGAGCCTGCAAGTGAGCATGAAGCTGCGCATACGGAGGAAGAGATTCGCATTCTAATGGATGAGAGCGTTAAAAGCGGTCATATTGATCAAGATGAGATGGTGCTGTTCGATAATATTTTTGAGTTTTCGGAGCGTATTGCCCGTGAAGTTATGCTGCCGCGCACGGATATGGATTGTTTATTCCTTGATGTAAGCTTTCTGGAAAATTTGCGTATGGTACATGAAACGAAGCATACACGTTATCCGGTTGGCGATCAGGATAAAGACACCATCGTGGGATTTGTCCATATTGCCGATCTGCTGACAGCCGATCCAGACGAGGAGCAGGATATCAAGACGTTTATTCGTCCTATTCTCAATGTGCCAGAGTCCATGGAAGTCAGTCGTGTTTTGAAACTTATGCAGAAGAAACGTTCGCAGTTGGCTATCGTCGTTGACGAGTACGGAGGCACAGCAGGTCTTCTTACCCTAGAAGACATTCTTGAGGAAATTGTTGGTGAGCTGCATGATGAATTCGACGATATAGACGAACGGCCAGGTGTAGAGGTAAAAGAAAAATATACGTCTGTTGATGGCCGTGTGTTAATCGAAGACTTGAACGATATGTTGGATTTGGATATTGAGGACGACGATGTGGACTCCATCGGCGGGTGGTTGTTCAAGAAGCTCGAGGGAGCTCCCGTTAAGGGGAAAAGCATTGAGTTTGGCAATCATATTTTTGAAGTATCCGAAGTGGACAGATTACGGATTATGCGTATTCATATTATCAAGATCAGCTCAGTCAAGCCTGGAAATGAATAAGCGGAGGAACGCCCATGTCGATGAAGACGGCCTTAATTATGGTACTTGGTATGCTGCTTTTGTACGGATTATTTACCATAGGATTGCCTTTTCTGCTCGCATTGGTCACAGCTATTTTCTTAGATCCCTTAACCGGACTGCTCACACGAACGGCGAAGATGCATCGAATGGTCGCGGCCACGATTATCAGCACCTTATTCACTTTGCTAACGTTGACGTTGGTCTATTTCATTGGATTAAATGTTGTAACAGAGCTGATCGATCTGGGGCGCAAAGCGCCAAACTATATGGAAGAAGTCAATAGATACATCGATCAAGCTGTTACACGTACGCAAGTATTTTACGAATCTTTATCGCCAGACATGGCAGAGCAAGTTCAAAATTGGTTAGAACGGAGTATGACTACGCTAACCAGAGCCTTAACGGATGCTTTGAGTGGCATTTCGGGGTTCTTTTTAAACATGGCTGGGAAAATTCCTAATTTATTTATTGTGATGATTGTATTCGTGATTGCCCTGTATTTGTTTATGTTTAGTTTACCTAAGCTAAGAACGTCTTTCCTATCGTTATTTGAAGAACATTCGAAGCAAAAAATGGAGCTTGTACTGGTCAATCTGCGGGAAGCGATCTTCGGATTCATTCGCGCACAGCTCATCATGGCTGTTCTCACCTATCTGGTAACATTCATAAGGTTTGTTAGTGCTAGGACGCTCAATATCCACTGGCGATCTCGTTATTAGTGATGGTCATGGAGTTTGTCCCGGTAGTTGGCACAGGTTTGGTGTTCATTCCTTGGTTTATCTATCAATTGCTGCTTGGACATACCGCGATGGGTGTTGGCTTGTTGATTCTCTTCCTGGTATTAACGATTTTCCGCCGTATTGTAGAGCCTAAAGTGTTGAGTGATGCCGTAGGGATTAATGCGCTCGCCGCGTTGATCAGCCTATATGTAGGTTTTGAGCTAATGGGAATTACAGGGTTATTTCTAGGACCACTCGTTGTAATTATTTATCAAGCTATGCGTAAAGCAGGACTCTTGAAGTTAAACATTAAGCTCGACTAGGGAAGTATAGCCGGACGTGAGCAGTTTAATAGATAAGCCTTTGATGCAAAGTAAGTCCCTGTTGCCGCTTCTGAAGCGGAATGGGGGCTTTTTTGATATGCAAGTGATTTTGGTCAAGCTGTTGCGCATATAACGAACATAGAGGCTAATTTCGCCCATGTCCGATCATTTAATAGTTAGAAAAGGAGGAAACGTATGTATAGTTCATTTACGCAATTTAAAAGCTATTTCCCCTATATAAGTCCTTTTGATCCCTGCCCGCCCTTACGTGAGAAATTTTTCAATACGCCACCGCAGTTATATATCCATTTTCAACCATCGGGTTTGCCGCAGTTTAGCCCTTATGAAGCATTGAAAATAGGGACACTCTGGCCCGCACTCTACGCGCCTTACGAATCTAGAGCAGTCGAGGGAAGGTGAAGGATATGAATCCAAGAGAAGTCCCAGAAGCATATTACCAGCAATTATATGACCTACAGGCTGTTGATTTCGTTTTAGTGGAGCTTACTTTATTTCTGGACACTCACCCTGATGATCTGGGTGCCATTCAACAGTACAATCAATTTGCACAGAAACGGAAGCAGCTTGTTCAACAATTTGAGTTCGACTTTGGCCCTCTTATGCCTTTCGGTCATGCTTATACCAAACAACCTTGGCAGTGGGTAGAGACTCCATGGCCATGGCAAGTGTGAGGAGGAAGAGTCTATGTGGATTTATGAGAAAAAGCTGCAATATCCGGTAAGAGTCAGTAAATGTGATCCTCATATGGCCAAACTATTGCTTGAACAGTACGGGGGTGCGGACGGAGAACTTGCCGCAGCACTGCGATATCTAAATCAACGTTACACGATTCCGGATAAAGTAGTAGGGCTGCTAACGGATATTGGCACAGAAGAATTTGCCCACCTCGAAATGATTGCGACGATGGTTTACAAGCTGACAAAAGATGCCACGATCGACCAGATGAAAGCCGCTGGACTCGATGATCATTATGTGAGTCATGATCGTGCAATCTTTTATCAAAACGCCGCTGGGGTGCCTTGGTCTGCTGCTACCATACAAGCCAAAGGAGATCCTATCGCAGACCTGTATGAAGATATCGCGGCAGAAGAGAAAGCCAGAGCGACGTATCAGTGGTTGATCGACATGACAGATGATGTTGATCTTCAAGATGGGTTAAAGTTTCTGCGTGAGCGTGAAATTGTTCACTCGCTTCGCTTCAGAGAAGCGGTGGAGATACTGAAGGAGGATCGAGAGGTGAAGAAGGTTTATTGAGATTTTGCGCATAGGTTAACGGCTTAGAGACCTAGTTATTGGGTCTCTTTTTTTTGCGTTTGATATTTTGCTATCGCAGGAAACGCCAGCTCAACTGCTGCAAAAAAAGCCAACATGCAAAATATGTCAATCCGATCATCAGATTTCGGGGAAAAGTATAGTTGCAAAAAATGCACATTGCCAGTTATTCTGCAATAAACCTATAATTCAAACTAATATCAGGCTAGATCAACAAACATCAAGACTGAAACGGATGGAGGCGTTATTCATGGAAAAGACTGAGGGCTTCATCAAGCCTTCCACGGCGGAGCCAATCTTAGGGAAAGGAACGTTGACAGCGAGAATTCGTTCGGAATGGTTCAAAAATCGTTTTTTATACTTGCTTGCCTTACCCGGTTTTATTTATTTCATTGTTTTTAAGTATGTTCCGATGTGGGGCAT
Source organism: Paenibacillus sp. N3.4 (assembly GCF_008017805.1). GTDB lineage: Bacteria > Bacillota > Bacilli > Paenibacillales > NBRC-103111 > Paenibacillus_E. The sequence goes on from NZ_VRTT01000071.1 coordinate 29,930, forward strand.
TTTGATTTCATTTCAAAACTTCAGTCCTTATTTAGGTTTTATGAAAAGCGAATGGGTTGGGTTTGAACATTTTCATAGGCTTTTTACATCACCAGATTTTCTACTTATGCTTCGGAACACGTTTGCGATAAACTTAATCAGTCTCATTTTCTTCTTTCCGATTCCCATCGTTCTTTCGCTCATGTTAAATGAGCTAAAAGGAGAAAAGTTTAAGCGGATCATTCAATCGGTGCTCTATTTGCCGCACTTTTTGTCTTGGGTAATCATTGTCGGAATCAGCTTCTTGTTGCTTTCGCAAACGGAAGGAATTATTAATAAGCTGCTTGTTGCCATAGGCTCTGAAAAAATCGACTTTCTGACAAACCCCAATTATTTCTGGATTTTGTTAACCGCGCAATCCATTTGGAAAGAAGTGGGCTGGGGTACCATTATTTTTCTGGCGGCGATCGCAGCCGTTGATCCTCAACTTTACGAAGCAGCGCGAATGGACGGGGCGAACCGCTTGCGGCAAGCTTGGCATGTTACGCTTCCAGCCATTCGCAATGTAACCATCGTCCTCTTGATTCTCAAAATCGGTCACATCATGGAGGTTGGCTTCGAGCAAGTGTTGCTCATGGATAACGGTGCTGTAGCCAAGGTGTCTCAGGTTTTCGATACATATGTCTATCGGGTAGGGGTGCTGCAGGGAGAATTCAGCTACAGCACGGCAGTCGGAATGTTCAGATCAGTCGTAGGACTTGTCCTCGTCGTTATCGCCAATCGGCTTAGCAAATATTTTGGAGAAGAAGGGGTCTATTGATCCCGGGAGGTGGCATTATGTTGCAAAATAAACAGATCGATTGGTTTTCAGTGATTAATATTTCACTGTTAACGATTATCGGACTCATTTCCATCTTCCCTATATACTATGTGTTTGCCGTTTCCTTCACAGACCCAAGCGAGTATATACGGAATGGTTTGGTTCTTTTTCCTCAGAAATGGACACTGCGTTCTTATCAATATTTGTTGTCGACCAATGCATTTATCCAAGCGACAGGCAACAGCATATTCCTTGCAACGGTGGGAACCGCTTTAAGCTTACTAGTTACGTCTAGCTTGTCCTATGCTTTATCGCGGAAGAGATTCGCGGGCAGAAAGTTTTTCTTGCTCATCATCCTGTTTACGACCTTGTTCAACCCTGGAATTATTCCCGCTTACTTGCTCGTTCGTGAACTGGGGCTTATTAACAGCATTTGGTCATTAATCATTCCTGCACTAACCAGTGGCTGGTATGTGCTCTTGATGAAAGGTTTTTTCGATAGCATTCCTGCAGATCTGGAGGATGCATCACGGATTGACGGCTGCAATGACACCGGGCTATTTTTCCGAATAGTTCTTCCTCTGTCCATGCCCGCTTTAGCTGCTTTTGGTCTGTTTTATGCAGTTGGTTACTGGAATACATTTTTCAATGCTATTTTGTATATTAACGATTTCCACAAGCAGCCCTTACAGGTACTGCTGCGGAATATGTTGATCGAATCCTCTACTGCTGTTTCCGGCGAAGCTGCGGCTGCTATCAACAGCGAACAGCGCATCCCGCCCGAAACTTTAAAAATGGCCGCTGTTATCATTGCTACGTTACCTATTATGATGGTTTATCCGTTCCTGCAAAAGCATTTCGCCAAGGGTGCCATGATTGGATCCGTCAAGGCGTAAGGAACGATAACATAACAGCAATACACAAAGGGAGGAAAAAAATGATCACGACATGGAAGAAAACACAATCCGTATCACTGGCTGCAGGCTTGCTGCTGTGCACCGTTCTTACGGCTTGCTCCAAAGACAATGGGGCCCCGCAAAGCAGCGCGGCGGCAACTGTTGCGCCAAGCAGCAGCAAAGCTGCCAGCGCTACGCCTAGCCCGCCAACCAAGATCAGCATCATGACGACGTATTACACCGATCAGCCGCCTGGGCCAGATAATGTAATCGTCAAGGAAATAGAGAAGCGCACGAATACAGAATTGAATATCACCTGGGTTTCCCCAAACAACTATAACGATAAGGTGAACGTAACGCTAGCCTCTGGAGACATCCCGGATCTGGTTCTGATTACGGATTGGGTGAATAACACAGCATTCCGCAATATGATCGGGCAAGGAGCTTTCTGGGATATTACCAGTTTGATAGAAAAGGAACCTAACTTGAAATCCCTGCCTGCTGATGTATGGACGAATACGAAAATGCAGGACGGCAAAACTTACGGCATTCCGCGGGTTCGCCCTGTTGAAGGCGGTATGATACCTGTCATTCGCAAAGACTGGCTGGATAAACTCGGCTTACCGGTTCCTGGTACACCGGATGAAATTTATAACACCTTGAAAGCGTTTAAAGAGAAAGATCCGGGCGGCGTAGGAAAAGATAATGTCATTCCGTTGGTAGGCACCGTTCAAAGCAATGGTATGGATCAATTAACTTGGATCACGAACCTGTTTACGAAAAATAATAATTACAAAGAGGTAAGCGGCAAGCTTGTTTGGGACAATTTCATGCCGGAATATCGTGACGCGCTGCTTTATCTGAATAAGCTTTATACGGAAAAATTAATGGCTGCCGATTTCGCGGTTATGAAACAGACGCAAGCGGCCGACTTGATCAAGGCAGGCAAAGCAGGGCTGCACGTTGGTACTGTAGAAAGTTCATGGGCTGGTGTAGAGGAATTGCGCAAGACGAATCCACAAGCGGATCTGCTTCCTTTCATTCCAAAAGGCAAGGATGGTAATGGCTTTACAACTCGTGACTCCGGTTCGTTCGGATTCTTCGTGATACCAAAGAAAGTATCGGCTGACAAAGTCAAGAAACTTCTCGATTTCATGGATTACGGAACTTCGCCAGAGGGTTCCGATCTTGCCAACTATGGGTTTAAAGATGTACATTTCACAGAGAAAGACGGCTTCAAATTCGCTACAGAACAAGCGAAGAAAGATATCGTCGCGCAGCAAGCATTCGGCCAAATCTTCCTGAAATATGACAAGTACTTACGTGCGTATCGCGGTGGCATGACGAAGGAAGTATTCGACCGCAATGTCAAAATCATCGATTCCGCAGCACAAGCTAGCGCACCTGACTTTACAACAGGTTTGTACTCCGAAACAAAGAACAAAATTATAAGCGATATTAGCAAAAATTTGACAGATCTTAAAATTCAGATCATTATGGGCAGAAAACCGATTGCCGAATGGGATAAAGCGATTGATCAATTGAAAGCAAATCCGGATGTTCAAAAGATGGAAAAAGAACTGTCCGACGCTTATAATAAGCGGGTTCAAGGCGCCAAGTAGCGCTTTCCTGCACAGATCGACTCTTTGAGTCCGATTTGTTTTATCTCCTTGTGCATATCCGTGATCATGCACTAAAATTAGCATAAAGTACTAGAAGTAAAAGGGGTTTCTTCAAATGAAAGGTATACTGGACAAGCTGACAGCTATTTTCTCCGAGCAAGGATCTTTCTACCGAAAGAGCCTCGTGTATGCTTTGTTGATCACTTGTATTCCTATAGCGGTCATTTCTATTTTCCTCTATCTGTATGCAAAGCAGCAAATCGAGAATCAGGTTATTCATGCTCATCAACTTGAATTGGAAATGTCCAGCAAACGGCTGAACGAACAATTAGGCCAATTGGAATTGTATACGCATCAGGTGTCTTATAACTCGATTTTCGCACCACTCGAACAGACCGTACTCTATGAAAACTTTCAATATGTCAATGAGCTCATGAAAACGTTACTTACGTTAAAGAGCCCCTCACCGCTTATTGACGATGTCTATGTGTATTTAGCTAATGATAGTGTTGTTATTTCTGGCATGGAAGGCATCAATGCTCTAAAATCGACCGATGATCGCAAAAAGTTTCAATCGCTGCTTAATCAAGGAAGCAATATTTACTGGTCCTATGGCATAAAGAATCCATACACGAAAAAGATAGATTCTTTACCTGCTGCCTTAGTTTTAAAATTGCCTGGCGATTATTCCCGCGCCCCTTACGGCGCTTTAATTGTCCAGCTCGACCGTGATGGACTTAATAATGAAATTAACCAATTGAACGCTCAAGGAAGCGGTGCTTCCTTTATTCTGAATCACGAAGGTGACTGGGTCACAACTGGTTTGAAAGCAGGTGCTTCCTCCGGTTTGGAAGAAGAGCTGCGAACGGAATTGTTGGAACATCATCACTCTGATTCCACTTTCTTGTTTAAATATCAAGGCGTACTGTACTCTATCTCCCAAAAGCAGTATGATCGCACCGGTTGGCGGTATGTAGCCGCTACGCCTTTGACCTATTTGACGAAACCCGCGCTCGAATCATCGCGCGTTATTATCATGATGTGTTTGTTCGGCTTGCTCGGTGCCGTGCTGTTGGCTTGGATTGCCTCTAAGCGGATTTATAAACCCATTCAACATCTTGCCTCTTTGATCAGAGGGGAGATGTCCACGCGTCCCGGTTCCTACAACGAGGATGAGTTGCGCTTTATTGAAGAGCAATGGATGATCGTTCATTCTGAGAATCAGCAGGCATCGAAACGTTTGAAGGAAAGCCTTCCTGTATTGAAAGAGAGCTTCCTTATCCAATTTCTTCTTGGTCACTTTGATTTTTTAACGGATAAAGAACTGAAAGATAAGATGTTTGCCTACGGTTGGGACATGGAGCAGAAAGGGTTCTTCGTATTTCTAATCCAATTGCTTGGCTTGCGTCAACAAGAAGGGCGATTTCTTCAGGGGGATGAACAACTTGTTACTTTGCTGCTGCCAATATTGTCAACGAACTGTTAGGTTCAAAACTTGAAGATTATGATGTTGTGAATTTTCAGGATATGACGGTTGGCGTTGTGCTGCACTTTCCTCAAGAAAAGGCAGTTAACGAAATTCAAGAACGCGTTTTACCCTTTCTAAAGGATCTGCCCCCTATTATGACCTCCATTCTCAAGCTGGACGTTGTGATCGGGGTAGGGAATTATACAGATTCCATCAAAGAAGTTCCACGATTGGTGGATCTGGCGAGGGATTCAATACGTTTTCGAAGCCTGAACAGCAAAAGTGCATTGTCTCAAGCCAGTGATATTTTTGTCGCAAGCGCCGTTGCTCCCGACCCCTTCCCCAGTACTTTGGAGAAAAATATTATAGCTCTAGTAAGAAGGGGCGACGATGCGGCCGCCATTCAATTAACGCTGCAATTTATTCAAGAACTGAGCAAAAAATGGGACCATTTCCATTTGGTCCAGAATGGCATGATGCTCTTGCTTGCTCATATCCAAGAGGCTGTGCTGCAATCGGGGAGAAATCCGTTCAACGAAGAAGAGAATCCCTTCATTCAACTCTATGAGATTAAAGAGCCACATGAACTGTTTATATGGTTTTCCGAACATGTGATTACAAGGTTCGCTTCCATGATGCAGCAGCCGCAAAAAGAACAAGAACAGGATTACAGAAGAATCGTGACGGAAGTCATGGAGATGATTGATAAGAATTACACGAATAATGAGATCTCTTTGGAATCCTGCGCGGAGGCATCCAATATTTTACCTTATGCCCTCAGTAAGTCATTCAAGGCGGTTACAGGGGTTAACTTTATTGATTATTTAACCGACGTCCGCATGCGTAAAGCACAGGAACTTCTTGTAAGCTCGGATATGAAGGTAAATGAAATCGCTATTGTTGTCGGTTATCACCCCTCTTATTTCAATCGTATTTTTAAGCGTCTCGTGGGTGTCCCACCTGGTGAATATCGAAGCCGACATGAATAACCGGTATTGAGCAAACAAAGCTAGAACTAGAAAAGTGTCAGATGTTCAGATCAGCTTCGATGGAAAAAATTAGTTTATTTATGCTCCCAATGCTAGTATAATGAAGCTTGTACGTTACATACTTTGGAGGTTATCATAATGGAATTTCAAGGATTTTTTCATGTAGGCATTATTGTTTCCAGTTTGGAAAAAGCGGTTTCTTTTTACAGCGATATCTTGGGTCTTGAGGTATCCGTAGGACCGACAGACGTATTTGATGGAGAAGAAATCTCTCTCGGCCTCGGCGTTCCCGGTACCCGACTGCGTGTAGCTTACCTAAAATCAGCAGAGAATTTCATTCAATTGATGGAGTTTGAAGAGCCGAAGTCGCCGGTGGATGCACCGCTGCCGCTGCATGCGTTTGCTACAACGCACTTCAGTTTCTATGTAAAGGATATCGAGGAAACAAAGCTAGAACTAGAGTCGAAGGGAATTGAATTCTTCTCGCCGATCAATATCGTACCGGACTCTCTCGTCGCGGTGCTTAAGGTTCGTAAATGGGTCATCTTCCGAGATCCCGATGGCGTGCTCATCGAAATCGTTGAAAAGGCTTAACGTAGATGCGACTATACCCCGACCATCTTTTTGGTCGGGGTATTTATGTTTTTCATGACTAGATGGATTGTCACATATGTTGCTTTGCCCTGAATCTTACTGACATTTAATAACCTCCATGTATTTCCGTATAAAGATAAAGAACATAGAACCTATGCTTCTGATAAAAATAAATCCAATATTCATGCCAACATAAGACATTAGTATAGAATGAAATTTGCTTTTTATTGGCACTTATTACAAACTTATGGTTGACCATTTTTCCTTATAATGGTAAAATTTTTCTTTGACTTGAAACCAAATTATGGAGGAAAAGAGATGCGACTAAAAGTAATAATAATCTCTATTACTATCTTAATTATTTCTGTTTTTATTGTTATGCAGTTTGTTTCAAAAGATCAAAAGTCAATCGAAGTAATTGAAACACCTAAAGATACTATTCTTATAAAAAAAGATGAACTATTAACGGAAAAAGGAAATAATAAGGGTGAAGCTCATTATGAATTTAGTTATGCGATTAAAGATAACAGTAAAATCCATTACTCATTTTCAGATAAGAACAAGAGAGGTATAACTTTCATAATTTATAATAATGATAAGAGTGAAGTAATAAGTAGGGGACACACCAATCAAGAGAACAACTTTTTATTGGAAAGCACTTTTAGTCTACAAAAAGAGGGGAATTATAAAATCACAATTGTGTCTGATGATGGGGATGGAGGAGAAAATTATCCCATAAGTGTATTGGTTGAATTATTACCTAATTGAGATTCATCAATTAGGTTTTTTAGCCAATAAAAGTTCCACAATATTCAAACGGTGTTCATCAAACTGACTTTTCCAGGACGTGTAACATCCTCGCCGCCGCATTCGCACTTCACTCTCTTGTCTCGTTTCTTAAACTCATAACTGTTCCGCAAGCCTGATCAAATGATGTAATCAAAAGCATTGAAATGAAAAAGAATCATGGATTAAGGGAACAAAACCAACACATATTAAGGCGGGAGCTATCCCGCCTTTTAATATGCTGACTTGAGTGTTGCAAACATCATTTAAGGAGATATGCCGTCTCAATTCCCCGACACAA
>NZ_VRTT01000072.1 GCF_008017805.1 Paenibacillus sp. N3.4
TTTAGTCTTACGTCTAATTCTTCTACAAGAATCTGGTGTCGGTACTTTACACACCATACGATGTGGTACTGAATGGCATAGACGTAACCACGACCATGCTTAATTTCTGACATAAAATCACCTCTGACTACAGAATAGCATATGTCAGTGTTATTTTCCTATAGAAACCTTGACACTAAAAGGATTGTTGTAATAGTTACCTAAACATGTGTCGGATAGTTAACGTGGCATAAGCCACGCCCTATCCGAAGTTTTCTAACTCACGACTGAAGGCACGAGTTTGCGAAAACTTTTCATCAACAAAAAGAAAGTCTACCGGCTCTGTCGGGAACTTGACATTCTGCAGCCGCAGTGCAGAAAGCGAATTTCAAAATGCTACCCGACAAAACACTGTATCGAAGAATTAAGCGCATGAAAAGACTGGCGAATTAATAAGTTTCTTTCCTGGAATAATAACTGCAGAAACGCGGTCAGCCTGTTGATTAAGTTCAACAGGCTTTTATTTTTTCTTCTACTTTGAGGTCCAAAATGCATACGAATCGTTTGTATTGAAGAGCTTGTCCCCCAAGATCATCTACACAGAAAAATACAATCCTACCATCGACTTCTCTTTTATTCTCGAGAAAGTGAAGCCTTTTTACTATGAAGATAATGGTCGACCATCCACAGATTTGTTCCGCTGCAGCTCGGCTCGTAAGTCCATGGTGCCGTTATTTCCGACTTTCACCAGATCGATTCCCTGCTGGACAAGGATTTCCAAGTTGCCAAAAAAACGCTTCAGCACCTTGTTCATGTCCTTGAAGTGTTTCGCCTTGTCGCGAACGAGGCTGCCGATGACACAGTTGCTGTACCGGCACCCCTTATACTTCACTTTGACGACCCGCATCACCTGCCTGCCGCCTCTGCGAACGCGAAGAGATTCGCATACCAATCGTGACGGATCCCATGCCGAAACTTGTTTATCCGGGAAGTCTGGCCTCTCCATCAATCATTGCGCATGTCATGAGCCAGAAGGATGACGACAGTCAACCGCTGTACCGCCAGGAGCAGCAGTTTGCCCATTTGGGTCTGACGATCTCACGGCAGAAACTCACGAACTGGATGATCTACGGCGCATAGCAACATAGTTCAACTGAGTTGGCACCCCTGAAAATACCTTCTTGGATACTATTTTCAAGAATGGATGGATCTCTAGTATTTTGAAAAACAACGAATAAGTATCCCGAGATGACAGTAGAGTGCGCTACAAAAAGCAGGGAACATGAGGAGGAGGTTTTCTGTCTTTATGATCCATGATTATGCATAAAAATTGTATAATTCCACAATCTTATGTAATCTATTTCAATCAAGAAATTCAATTAAAAAAGAAAATTAGGCAATTGTTTCATTGGATAATTATTACTTTTAATTTATAATTATTCATATATACAACGTAACAAAATGAAAGCTAAAGCTATAATAATTGGAGGTAGGGGTTACGGGAAAGTTATTCATTTGTACACATAATTTTACGGAAAATATCCTTTCGTAAGAATAGGGAAAGAAAGGAATATACCTGAAGAACAAGTCAACTAGCGTAATAAATACGAACAATGGAACTTTAAAGGGGGATCTCGGTCGATGCCAGCATTTTCAAAAAATGAAGTAGTTATTTTTGAGGAAGAAAGTATAGCATTTCCTGCGGGGTATAGAGCCGGTGGCATGCATTGCGGTTTAAAAAGAAAAAAGCTGGACTTAGGCTATATAGTTTCTGATGTTCCCGCGACTGTCGCTGGTGTGTATACAACGAACATTTTTCAAGCAGCTCCACTATTAGTGACACAAGAAAGCATTGCTAAAGAAAATATGATTCAAGCGATAATTGTGAATTCTGGTAATGCCAATGCCTGCACAGGGGAGCAAGGATTGATCGATGCATTTGAAATGCAAAAAGAATTCGCCAACGAGCTTGGTATTAAGGAACACCTCGTAGCAGTTACCTCAACAGGAGTCATTGGTGTCCCTTTGCCGATGGACCGATTGAAAGCGGGGATTAAGCAAATCCTTCATAAAGAGTATGCAGATGAAGCAAACTTCAAGCAAGCAATTTTAACGACCGATACTTGCATCAAACAAATTGCAGTCCAAATAACAATTGACGGAAAAATCGTTAGCATAGGTGGAGCCGCTAAGGGCTCAGGGATGATTCATCCAAACATGGCGACTATGCTTAGTTTTGTTACAACCGATGCCAATATTGCACACGAGGATTTACTTTATGCTCTTAAAGAAGTAACCAACCAAACATTCAATATGATTACCGTCGATGGAGATACAAGCACAAACGACATTGTCTTGGTGATGGCAAATGGAATCGCAGATAACAATCAGCTAACAAAAGAACATCCTGATTGGAATTTGTTTATGAATGGATTAAAGGTTGTCTGTGAGTCACTTGCCAAAAAAATTGCTAAAGACGGCGAAGGGGCAACAAAGCTGATTGAGGTTCAAGTGGGCGGAGCATTCAGCACCGATGCTGCAAGAGCAGTTGGCAAAGCGATAATTTCTTCTAGTCTCGTAAAAACTGCCATTTACGGAACTGACCCGAACTGGGGCAGAATCGTTTCAGCGATAGGTTATAGTGGGGTACCAGTTGAACCCAATACATTAAAGGTTTCGATCGGGCCATTCCCTGTATTTGAAAACGGCTTGCCTTGTCCGATTGTGAGAGCGGACGTAAAAAAATATTTAGAGCTAGAGACAATTAAAATACTAGTTGAACTTAATCAAGGAGAATACAATGCAACCGCATGGGGATGCGATTTAACCTACGATTATGTAAAAATCAACGCATCCTACCGTACTTAAAGTAGGGGCAATATGAAGTACCTAGTTATTAAGTGTGGAGGCAAAAACCTTAACGTTGAACTACCTTTACGAACGGTCTACCACCACGAAAGAAGAAATAAACGAACTTAAAGCAACGATGGAAAAAACTTTCAAAATATACAAAGAAAGCGAGTGAGTGTTTTGGATAAAGGATATCTTACTTTGGAAACCGGCGAAGTGTTTGAAGGTGTACTTATTGGTGAAATGAAGGATTCGTTTGGAGAAGTCGTTTTTAATACGAGTATGACAGGCTACCAAGAAATTATCACAGACCCTTCGTATGCTGGGCAAATTGTTACCTTTTGCTATCCCATAATCGGAAATTACGGAATCAATGCGATGGATGATGAAAGCATCACTCCAGCATTAGAAGGAGTAATTATTGGCGATCTATGTGAAACCCCGAGCCATTATCAATCGATAAATAAGTTTTCTGAAAAACTAAAGCAGGGTGGAGTTCCTGGAATTGCTGGAGTGGATACACGTTTTTTAGTTAAAACCATACGCAGTCGTGGTACGGTAAAAGGGTTTTTAAGCAATTGCAAGGTTGAGAAACAGAATTTTCCAGAAGAGAAAAAAACTCCATCATGGGTTGAAAAAGTATCTACGAAAAAAATCCAGTTTTTCAAAAACAACGGTCCACATGTGGTTTTAATGGATTTTGGATATAAAAAATCGATACTTAACGCTCTTTTAGAAGAAAATTGTTCGGTTACAATTGTTCCATACAATACTCCTTTTGAAAAAATAAATGCTTTGAATCCTGATGGTGTCCTGTTTAGCAATGGACCTGGAGACCCGATGGAATTAAAACAGTGGTTTCCACAAATTAAAAAGATTAGCCAGCACTGTCCAACATTTGGGATTTGTCTTGGCCATCAGTTAATTGCCCTTGCTTATGGGGCAAAAACGGAAAAACTTGCTTACGGACATCGCGGTGCCAATCATCCCGTAAAGGAATTAACTACAGGCAAGGTGAAAATTACCGCTCAAAATCATGGATATGTTGTTGTTGACGAAAGTATTGACAAGAATACCTTTGATGTAACATACCGCAATGTCAATGATCAATCCATTGAAGGAATAAAGCATCATAACTTTCCGATCCAGACAGTACAATTTCATCCAGAAGCCCACCCAGGTCCGAACGATACAGCTCATCTCTTAACAGAATTTGTGAGCGAGATAACTTCATTTGGAGAGACACGTTATGCCGTTAAATAAAAATCTGAAAAAGGTACTCGTGATCGGATCAGGCCCGATTGTCATTGGGCAGGCGGCGGAATTTGATTATGCAGGAACGCAAGCCTGTATTGCCCTTAAAGAAGAGGGAATTGAGGTTATATTAATCAATAATAACCCTGCCACGATCATGACTGATGAAACCGTTGCCGATAAAGTATATATTGAACCCCTCACAGTTGAAACAATAGAAAAAATCATTAAAAAGGAAAGCCCGAACGGAATTATTGGAACATTGGGTGGGCAAACTGGTCTGAATTTAACTGTTCAGCTTTACGAACAGAACATTTTGCAAAAGCACAATGTAGAGTTGCTTGGAACGTCGGTGGAATCGATCAAAAATGGAGAGGACCGAGAAAAGTTCCGCAATTTAATGATAGAAATTAGTGAGCCTATCCCGGAGTCAATGATTATCCATAGTTATGAGAAAGGCGCTGAATTTGTCGAAGAAATTGGCTATCCTGTCATTATCCGTCCAGCTTACACCCTTGGAGGCGAAGGGGGCGGATTTGCTTACAACGATGAAGAACTTGAAATCATACTGAAAAAAGGGTTAGCGGCAAGCCCGATTCATCAAGTTTTAGTAGAGAGAAGTATTAAAGGTTGGAAGGAAATTGAATATGAAGTCATAAGAGATGCAAATGATACATGCATTATTGTTTGCAACATGGAAAATATGGACCCGGTTGGCGTTCATACTGGCGATTCGATTGTTGTCGCCCCATCACAAACATTGACAGATGTTCAATACCAGATGCTTCGTGATTCTTCTATTAAAGTAATCAGGGAATTGGGGATAATTGGTGGATGCAACATCCAGTTCGCTGTTAATCCAGTTTCAAATCAGTATTGCATCATAGAGGTAAATCCAAGGGTTAGCCGTTCATCGGCGCTAGCATCAAAAGCGACAGGATACCCGATAGCCCGGATGGCTGCAAAGTGTTCAATTGGTTATCATTTGGATGAGATTGTGAATCCAATAACAGGTAATACATTTGCTTCTTTTGAGCCTGTGATTGATTATATTGTGGTGAAACTACCGCGTTTTCCTTTTGATAAATTTCCTGAAGCTGATCGAACATTAGGGACGCAAATGAAAGCAACTGGAGAAGTAATGGCCATTGACCGAACATTTGAAGGTGCGTTAAACAAGGCAATTCGCTCGATGGAAATGAATAATTATGGACTTTGTACAGTGGTAAATAAATCACTGGATACGGAAACCTTGTTTGAACTTCTTGAAAAGGCGAATGATCAGCGGCTATATGTCATTGCGGAAGGCTTTAGAAGAGGAATTTCTTTTGAAAAAATTCAGCAATTAACACAGATTGATCCATGGTTTTTACACAAAATTAACTCAATCGTCGAGTTAGAAAAGGAGTTATCTTCTTATATTTGGGATGAAGTTCCTATTTCACTGCTTAAAGAAGCGAAGCGAATAAATATTTCCGACAAGCTGATTTCACAAATTTATAATATCCCTGAAAAACAAATAAGACGAAAATGGAAAGAACTCAACTGGAAACCGGGCTTTAAGATGGTTGATACTTGTTCGGCAGAATTTGATGCGGTAACTCCATACTACTATTCTACCTGGCATGGGTATGACGAGGTTGAGATTACCAGTAGGAAAAAGATACTCGTTATTGGCTCTGGCCCGATTCGAATTGGTCAGGGGATTGAATTTGATTACTGCTCGGTCCATGCGGCAAAAACGATTAAGAAAATGGGGTATGAGGCCGTTGTTATCAATAATAACCCTGGGACCGTTAGTACCGACTATTCAGTTTCAGACCGCCTTTATTTTGAACCTCTTGCTGCCGAAGATGTTCTCCATGTGATTGAAAAAGAGATTGTCGAGGGTGTGTTAATACAATTTGGCGGGCAAACAGCTATTAATCTCGCACATGCTTTGGAAGAAGAAGGCGTGAAGAAGATTTTAGGCACATCAGTTGAAAATGTTAATCGCCTTGAAGACCGCAAAGAATTTTACCAGTTCCTTGAAAATCTAAACATCCCTCATATTGAGGGTAAAACGGTTTCCCATTCGGAGGATTTAGTAGAAGCTGCATCTATACTGGGTTATCCTGTATTAGTACGTCCGTCCTATGTTATTGGCGGGCAATCGATGTTTACTATTTTTAATGAAGAAGAATTAAGGCACTATATAAATCAGTTAGAGGAAAACTCGCAGGAAACGATGTGGCCGTTATTAGTAGACCGATTTTTGCCAGGACTAGAATGTGAGATTGATGTGGTTAGTGATGGTGAAAAGATCGTTGTTCCAGGAATTTTTGAGCATATTGAAAAAGCTGGAGTTCACTCTGGAGATAGCATTTCAATTTTTCCACCTATCTCATTATCTGTAGCCTTAAAAGAAACATTAATTTATTATGCAAGCAAGATTGCAAAGGCTTCACCAATAGTTGGCATTATGAATATCCAATTTGTCATTTTTGAGAACCAGGTTTATGTTCTTGAGGTGAACCCCCGTTCATCGAGAACGGTGCCAATTATTAGTAAAGTGACAGGAATCCCGATGATTGAGTGGGCAACAAGGGTGCAATTAGGGGAGACTTTAGATGATCTTTGTTCGGAACAAGGTCTATTGGCTGAGCCCCAATATTTCTCTGTGAAAACACCAGTTTTTTCTTCAAGCAAGCTAAAGGGAGTCGACCATGTGCTTGGACCCGAAATGAAATCAACTGGTGAAGTGTTAGGATTAGGGGTTACTTTTCAAGAGGCTTTAAATAAGGCATTGCCTTTAAAATTGTTTGATGGCGAGAAATATATTTTTGCGCCATATCTGATCGGGAAAAGCCAGTTAGTCTACCTATCATTCAAAAGCTTAAGGAAAAACAATTCAAGATTGCGGCAACAGAAGGAACGGCGTTGTTTTTCCAAGAAAATGGAATCACCGTTGATAAAGTGGTAAAAGATTATCAGGATGTTAATAACCTTTTCCGCTTTCAAAAAATGAGTGCTGTTATCAATATACCGAATCAGGGACGAAATAAGGTTAAATTTGGTTTTTATATTCGTGAGCAAGCGACGATCTTCAATGTACCGTTGTTTACTCACTTAGATACGGTTGATGCGGTTATGTGCTTGCAAAAACAATCTCTCATTGCTTCAGAAGTTCGAACATTGAGTGAATATTACAAAATGGATATTTTTTGATGACCGCTCGCACTTCACTGAAACATTAACCGCTACTGGACAGGATAAAGTCAAGGAGGGCTTTGCACCATTATCCGAAGGCTTCACTTTTGCCCTATTTAATGATGCGAAGTCGGTAGAACAGGCGATCACGCCCCAAACCTGCGCAATTATGCTGGAGATGGTTCAGGGTGAGGGCGGGGTGAACTGTGCAGAGCGAGAGTTTATCAAGCAGGTGGTCGTTTTGTGTGAGCAGCATGGTTTGCTGCTTATTGTTGATGAAATTCAGACCGGAGTTGGCCGCACAGGCAAGCTATTCGCTTATGAGCATTATGGCATTCAACCGGATATTTTCACATTAGCAAAAGGGTTGGGCAGCGGTATGCCTATTGGTGCAATGGTGGGCAAAGAAAAGCTGCAACGATTTACAGCTTGGACGTGGTGAAACAATTTCAGATACTGCCCAGACAATGTCTCGATATTTGGATGGTATTATGATTCGTACCCATGCACACCGTAAGGTGATCGATTTGGCTCGTGGTACAACGATTCCTGTAATAAACGGATTGACCGACCGTTCGCATCCATGCCAGGCATTAGCGGATTACCAGACGATTCTGGAGAAAAAAGGACAATTGCGTGGGTTGAAGGTCGCCTACATTGGGGACGGCAACAATATGGTGCATTCCTTGATGATGGGTGCGGCGAAGCTGGGTATCGATTTTGCTGTGGCTTCTCCACAGGGCTATGAGCCTAATGTGGAAGTGGTTAAATCTACCATAGATATTGCGAACCAGACGGGTTCCAAGCTCTATATTGGCAGTGATTGCAAAGAAGCGGTTACCAATGCGGATGTGATTTATACCGATGTATGGGCGAGCATGGGCTTTGAGGCCGAGCAGAAGGAGCGTGAGCTTGCTTTTAAAAATTATCAGGTCAATGAGACGCTTGTGAGCCATGCTAATAAAGATTTCCTTTTCATGCACTGCTTGCCTGCACATCGTGGGGAAGAAGTTAGTGAAGGTGTGATCGATGGGCCGAACTCGATTATTTTTGATCAGGCAGAGAACCGTTTACACGCGCAAAAAGCGATTATGGCAGCTATCATGTAATCAGCCTGCAAGCTTTGTGCAACAGCAGCCGAGCAAGCAAGTTCATCGTCATAGGTGCTTCCCCTTTTTCCAGATTCCCAAGCGTTGGGATTTTAAACTGCGCCCTACTTCGATTATGTTTTGAAGCAATCGGATTCCTTACCCTGGTAAATCAAGTTTATTGAAACACCACCATATAAATTGACAAGCTTTATAGCCGTATTAGCGAACAGACCGCGAGTTACCTTTAAAGTAAAGCTAGGCAAGGGACTGCTAGGCACATACGGATTTTCGGACCAGCAACATGCGCAAGCCATCAAGGGAGAGCGTGTTACGGCCCTGAAAGACTTTCTGATTGTGAATGATTTGGTTCCTCATATGTACAAAAAAAAATCGTATTTCTGGCTGCTATGGCCATTCTGGCCTGGTTACTATCCGGAATGCAACCCAGTCAAAAAGGTGGCTGAACCGAAAGCCGATTCCGCGCCGATTGCCTTTCAAGCATTAGAAAGCACGCCGCCGACAGCAAGCACACCAGTCAACTACAACGGATTCGCCTAAAGGCTACGTGTTGGCAACACCAAGCCAAGCGGCATTCCTTCGCTGGACGGAGATAGATAAACAACTTTCCGGCCAGCAGCAGATTGCGGATCTTCGGGACTCAAAAATTAACAGTGCATCGCATTCGTTCACCGGGACACAGAATGGAACAGACATTAACATCACGTTTAGCGGCTGCCGTTTGGGCAGGCTCCTTCGCTAGGAAGAGCTGGACAGGGACGCTAAAAGATAAAGTTGTGTCTCTGATCGTTCCCAGTAATGACGGCAAACTGAATACGATACAGTTTTGAACTGGTACTGTGCAATAATGCTGACGCTATCGCCGCTGCTAGTTTTTTTTATTTCTCCGCACATGCCGACACTTGTAGATCGATTGATGCATTAATTAGGATATACAGACTCCAAAACGATTTATGGTCAACTTTTCGCTCTACATTCGACTGGAGTGGGAGGAATACCGTTCATGGAATTGTCAAACCGGAAGCAGCACCTGCGATCCGTCCTGATGCAATATGGCCTGCGGCCTCACTGCGTGCAGACGTGTCATTCCCTTTATAAGAAAGCGGCCGCTTACCGGGTGTCCACGAATAAAGGGACATTCTGCCTCAAACCCTGTAGAGGCTCGCCGGAGCGCCTAAGCGGAATCTATAAACGAATTGCACAGCTCCGTGCAAGTAATTTCAGAAGCCTACCGCGTTGGATTCCCGCAAAAAACGGAAAACCCTGGTGCTCAAAGAGCGGCCGACTCTATTATGTAACAGAATGGATTAACGGCTCCGAGCTCGGCCATAACGAACAGGATTTTCTGAGGCTCGGCTGCGCTGGGGCGGCTTCATCTTATCACACGTTCTCGGAAATCCGTTTATCCTTCCTACACGACACGCGAAGTCAACCGCTTTCGCCACCAGCATCGGCTATTCGCTTCTCGCCTGCAGGAGCTTTGCAGCGACGAAAGCGATGCCAACGGCTGGTTTCGGGAGCATGGCGCTGAATGTCTGTCCCTGGCCGAGGAGGCATGGACCGCGATCAGCCAGACCGATATTCAACGGATGCTGCGGAAGGAGAAGCCGTCGCTTATTCACGGGGATGTAACCAGACCGAATGTGATCGTCCGATCGGGACGCGTCTATCTGGTGGATTGGGAGACTACCAGGCTGGGCTCTGCTTATTACGAGGTTGCCAAAACGTTGAACAACATCACGAATTATACGGTGCCGCACATCAAAGCGCTCCTCGCCGGTTATGAATCGATTCGTCCTCTTGACCGGGAAGAGCGGCTGCTCGTTGCTTCCCTCAGCCGGCTGCCCCGGGCCCGCCAAATCCGGTCAGGCCGTCCTGCATCCATATTCAGGTTGTTGAAGGAGACGTGGGGGAAGCGATTGGAGATGGTGGAGTGGCTGGACGCCTGGGCCAATTTCGAGCCTAAGCATCTGTCTACGGTCCGGCCGGCTCCGAAGTAAGGGGGGGCATCAATGTCGCTGGCCTCTCACATTGAGGAAGCCTATTCCGTGAAGATCAGCCGTAAGGAAGATATTCGCGATGTTCATCGGCTGTCGACAGTAGAGGGCAGGCTGATCTGTAGTAAACGTTACGACATCCCCAAGCCGGAGATTGATTTCATCACCGACGTGATGATTCATCTTGCGAATTCGGGATTTCGGTACGGCCCCCAAGTCGTCCCGAACAATGACGGGACATATTGTTTCAGAAACAAAGGGAACCTGTATATGATCACGGACTGGGTTCCGGGGAGGCATGCGAATTTCAATGAGCAGACAGAGCGGAAGAAGGCGCTCCGGACACTTGCCAAACTCCATCGTCATGCGGAGTTTCCGACGCTTGGCGACGTTCCGGCTGCAAGGGAACGGTATGCGCATCTATGCAGCCGGATCGAAGATTATCGCGGAAAGCTGCTTGCCTATGAAGTGTCAGGTCTCATAGACACGTGCGTCTCCTTATGCGATGCGGCCATTCGCCATCTGGGTAAAGCGAAGTGCATCGAAGCGGTAGAGCACGAAGCATCTGTTCGCGCCTTTGTGCACGGGGATTACAATTATCCCAATCTGATCGTAGATCCGCAGGGCCATATGCATCCGATCGATTTCGAGAATGCGTCCATGCAGCCCAGAATGACGGACCTTGCTCATATTTTACAGCGGAATGTGGCCTGGAAGGGCAACGAGTGGCTCCGATGGATAGAGTATTACGACCGCTTCAGGCCGCTCAGCACCGGAGACAGGCATCTATTGTTTGCGCTGCTTCATATCCCCTATCCACTTATACGAGCGATTCGGCTGCACAAAAGCATCCGGACGGATCCACAGCGCGGTTCCTAAAGGCAAAGCGATGGATCTTTATCTAGATAGTTTGCTTCAGATCCTATGAGTTACGGGGAGTTGAACCCATGCGTCATAAAATTATCCGCAGCAAGATGAAAAAAGGGAAGACGTTGATGAACGATCCGATCCTGTCGCGTCATGTTCCGAAGACATACTGGTATCGCACAGCGCGCCTTCGTAACATGCTGAACCTCTATTCGGCCGTCTATATCAAACCGGATATCGGCAGAAAAGGAAACGGCGTTATTCGGGTCAGAAAGCTTAACGATTTGCAGGTGGAGATTTCGAATCGGAACAATACGATAAAATGCTCCAAAAAAGAGTTGAGAGACGAAATCAAGAAGCTGATGTCTCCAGAAAGAAAATACCTGGTTCAGCAAGGAATTAATCTCGCCACCTATCACGGCCATCCCTTCGATGTTCGCATCGTCCTGCAGAAACCGCTCAGAAGATGGCGGGTTTCGCTAATGACCGCCAAAGTCGCGCCGCATCAACATTCAGTCGTCACCAATATCTCGAAGGGCGCCAAGGATGTGAATGTCATCAAAGTGCTGCAGGGCATCGATCAATCCGTCAACGGCTACAAGATTCTGCGGGATTTGATTGATACGTCCCATCAAATCGCACAATTGCTGGGTTCTCGGTTTCCGTTAAAGATCGTTGGGCTCGATATGGCCATCGATAAAAAAGGGAAGATATGGTTTATTGAAGCAAATACAAAACCGGACAACAGTGGGCTGCAATCGCTTGATCGGGGATTGTATCGAAGATACCTCGAATCCAGAAGATGGATCAAACGAAGCCGATAGGTATTCGCATCCCTCGGCCGCCCGGGATGTTTTTCGGGCTACTTCTCATTCGATGACAAGCGCCGGTCCATAGCTTCACTAATTAATACCATCCGAAAGGAATGATGACTTTACGATACCTGCATAGATCGTTGACGAGGTGATCCGCCATGCCGGTTAAATATATAACGGATATCGGAAGTCTCCCGCACTTGACTGAAGACGAAAAAAAAAGCATTGTGGCCGGTCATCGACAAATTCGTTTTCCGGCTTAACGATTATTACTTGGGGCTTATCGATTGGTCAGACCCGGACGATCCCATACGGCGGCTGGTGATTCCGAGCGCTAGCGAGTTGCAGGAATACGGACGCTGGGACGCATCCGACGAAGATACAAACTACGTGGTGAAGGGATGTCAGCACAAGTACCCGACGACGGCGCTACTGCTCGTCTCGGAGGTATGCGGCTCCTACTGCAGATTCTGCTTCCGGAAGCGGCTGTTTCGTGAGGATGTGAAGGAGGTGATGCCGGATGTCCAGCATGGTCTTGATTATATCGCGGCTCATCCTGAAATCAACAATGTGCTGCTGACGGGTGGTGATCCGCTTATCTTATCGACAAAGAAACTGGGCTAAATCCTGGAGGCTCTCCGGTCGATGGATCATGTGAAGATCATCCGCATCGGTTCGAAGATGCCGCTCTTAAATCCTATGCGCATTTATGAAGACAAAGAGCTGCTCCATCTCATTCGCACCTATTCTGAAGGGTATCATTGACGATCCTGCCGTACTCGGCGCGTTGTTGGATCAGTTGTCGTGGGCGTTACGCCGTACTATTTCTTCGTGAATCGACCCGTGGCTGGAAACCGCGGATTTGCCCTTGCGCTGGAAGACGTATACCGCATCGTGGAAGAAGCCAAGTCGCGGACATCTGGCCTCGGCAAACGGGTGAAGCTATGCATGAGCCATACGTCGGGCAAAATCGAAATTCTTGCCGTGGAGAACGGCAAGGCTTACCTGAAATACCACCGGTCCCGAGATGGCGACTTCGGCAAGCTGATGGTTCTGGATTGTCCCAAGGAGGCAGCCTGGTTCGATGATTTGCCGGGGAATGAAAGGTACTGGAGCAAACCGGCCAAGAAAACGGTAGAAGTCGTATCCGTCAATGAATTGCCCGATCTTCCGAGAAAAACCAAAACCAATTCGTAATTCTAAGAGGGGTGTATCGATTTGGCATCATCTTCCCGCAAGAGAGCGATCGTCGGCGTCATTCTAGGGGGCCGCTTCGTGAAAACCAGAGGTGTTAAGAGACTTGCCGAAGCAAACAGAAAGGCCGGAACGAATCTGTATTTCTTTGGAACAAGAGACATCGACTACAAACGAAGGTGCATAAACGGCACTTATTACGACCCTCGGAAAAAGCAATGGAGGGGCAAAATGTTCCCTATGCCGCACGTACTCTACGTCCGAGGCGGAACGGGATCGGGGGTATCCCGGGTCGTTAAACGTTTCGACAATTTGGGGATCAAAAGAATCAATGCCCTGACGGGGTTCAACAAAGGCGAGCTCTTCCGCCATTTGCAGCGGGATCCCGATGTGCAGCCTTATTTGCCTTTTACCAAAACGATTGACGATCCAAGAGAGGCAAGAAGCTATATTCGGGGCCTCGGCAATGTCTATATCAAAGCGTGCCAGGGCAGGCGGGGCATGCAGGTGATGAAGGTCGTCAAAGTGAGGCACAAGGGGTATCGGTACAGCAGCTCGGTCATCGGCAACCTCGTTCGTGGTAGGGCGAAACACTTCAAAGACATGAACAAGGTATTGAAGCGTTTTTTTGGTGACAGGAAAATCCTTGTCCAGCAGGGAATCGATCTAGTGAAAGTCGGCAATAACGGAACCGTGGACTTACGAGCTGAGTTGCAGAGGAACAAATACGGGGAAATTGAGATTGTGGCGATTCCGATCCGAGTCGGAGCAAAGAACTCACCGATATCTACCCATGGCGACGCTTATCATTTCGACGACTATTTGCCGAAGCTGTTTCCCAAATATTCCACAGACGAGATCAGCGAGTTGAAGCAGAGAATTAACGAATTTCTGATTAAGGTATATAAAAGCGTTGAGAAGTGCTACGGAAAATTCGGCGAAATCGGTATCGACTTTGGCTTGGATCGCAAGGGAGGAATATGGCTGATCGAATGCAACGCCCAATCGGCCAAAGTATCGATCGATAAAGCGTATGGATCAAAAACGGTTCGCAGAATTTACTTGAATCCGCTGCTGTATGCCAAGAGACTTGCGCGCAAGGGCTGATGCGGAATGGAGGGATGCTTGCATGAAGAAGCCGTCCCGTTTAAAGCAATTGATCACTTCGCTGGATGTGCTCGAGTGTATGAGCAATCCCGTCTCCATTTCCGATTCTGCTCGATGGGGATACCAGCTACGCAAACTTCAACAATGCCAGACCGATCGGGTAGCAATTTGAAGCAATCCGGAGAAAAATGAAAAACGGTTCTGCCGCAAAAGAGATCCCCCGGCTCATTCAGCCGGTGATTCGTTTGTTACCGATGGAACAAACGTGAAAGATACCGAGAGGCTTTACATTTGCAAGCCTAAGACTTAAACCATGAAACATGACCTTTGAGGAAAAAGAAAAAACCTTCATGACCGCCAATCTCCCGCAATCCGAAATGCAGCGTTTCATCAGACCGAGCGAAATCGGCAGACTTGCGACATTTGTATGCAGCCCATATGCAACACCATTCAAAGGTTCTCCGATCCGTATGGACGGTGGAATGGTCCCGATGATTTACTAATCATGCTCGGTTAAAATGAGCTCAATTGAAAAAATGTAATTTTTTACGAACCCAGGCCTCCATTTCATAACTGTGAATTTACTTCATCAAGTTATGAAATGGAGGCTATTTTGGTTTTAGGAAGCTCGTTTATTTAACGATCTCATTGCTCTTCATTTAAAGAATGGTTGGTTACGAATATGTACAATTGTATGAAGGGGACCGTATTCCAGAAGTTCTGAATGAGCAGCAAATCGACTTGGTCCTTCTAGATATTATGCTGCCTGGCAAAGACGGTTTTGAACTGATAAGTGAAATTGTACAACGAGAAGTGCCGGTTATTTTCCTGACAGCTCGCACTTCGTTAGGTGACAAAGTTCATGGCCTGGAAATCGGAGCAGAAGATTCGGCATGCACGGACGCTGGACATCTTTTACCTATTTCAGGGTTTGAGTTAATTATAATTAATCTTTCCCTATATTGTGGATGATCTTAATGTTAAAATTGTGTTGCTGTAAAAATAAATCGTAACGAGGTGAGGACAATGAAAACAAAAAAATATACGTCTTATCCTCATGTTGCTTTTTAGATATTCTTTTACGAATACAATAGGCTCTAAGGGTAGGATTCACTCTCAGGGCTTTTATATTTAGGCAGAAGGAACGTTTAAGCTTTCTTGCCGGTCTATGACAGCCACTTACGGAGTGGCTGTTATTTTTTTAGGACAAAGGTTGGTCAAGGCAACAATAGTGGTTTTATTTTGAAATTGGTTAGGATTTAATCGTTTGGGGGAATATGTATTGAACTTGAGTTACTTAGGATGGAATTCATTTTTCGCGGAAAATTTCAAACAGTGCCGGTTTATGTTTGAGCAGGCTCATACCTGGCGATTAGGGGTCGATCCGCTTCGTCGTTACCTTGTTCCAAATGATAAGGGGCCCCTTCTTGAGATATCGTTTCAACTTCGGCATCGTTTCCCGTTATTCACCGCTTTCCAAATATGAAAGGAAGATGCTTTATTAAAAGACTCGCTCAATATTTTCGCTCATTACAATCCGGACAGTCATCTTACAGTATGATTTATGAAGGTTCATACTATGATCAAGGGGGGACGATATCTGACCCAACCTATTGGAATAATGATGTTTCCTATTACATTGAACGGACACATAAACTCACACTGGATAAACCATGTATCACCATAAAAATACCTTTTGACCGTCTCGGCTTAGATGAAAATATGGATCAAGTTGTTCTCTCAGATTTTGCATTAAGAGAATGGGTTGATCATATTGAGGCATTAAATGAATTGATTTATAACCGGTCACGTTCTGATAAAGAAAATGGTGCTTTTTATTGTTTTCGTCCAACCAATGTGGTGTTGCAACGTAATGCATCCTTTGTCGAAGTCATCTCGGAAAAATGGTATCTATGCTTAATGATTACAGTTCAACTTCCATTCAAGAATAATGATAAAGCTATGCGCATGCTCTGCAAAATGCTTCCAAAAGAAGTGGAGGAGTTAATTGCCAAGTTTGATCTCATCAAATTAAATGCTGTCTATGAATTGGTAAAAAAACAAAATATGATTCGCGAATGGCTGAAATCCAGTGATTATTGTGCGTTTATTGCGAATGGCAGCATTTTGCCAAGAAATAAAGACAACAGCGGGCCACTGGAGGGCGCCTTGCCTTTTACATCCCCGGAAGATGTTGAAGTTGAAATTTGTGGTTTGCGAGGAATGGGAATAAAACATGGTGTGACGGTCATCACCGGCGGTGGTTATTCGGGTAAAAGCACATTGCTGGATGCACTAAATTCGGGGATTTACAATCACAGCATAGGCGACGGACGAGAATTTGTGATTACAGATCAAAGTGCAATGGAAATATCTGCAGAGGAAGGCCGTTCCATAAAAAATATCAATATTACGCCTTTCATAAAATGGATACCCAATAGTTCGGCCGAACAGTTTTCGACTGACTACGCCTCAGGTTCCACATCTCAAGCCGCAAATATTATGGAGGCAATCAACGTCGGGTGTAAGCTTCTTCTTATTGATGAAGACAGAAGTGCGACGAATTTTATGATTCAAGACATCAAAATGCGTTCATTAATCAAGCATGAACCCATTACACCTTTTACTGAACGTGTCAGGGAGCTTTATGAGGCTGTTGGCGTATCTTCCGTTCTTGTTATTGGAGGTAGCGGTGAATTTTTATCCGTTGCCGATCAAATCATCCTGATGGACAATTTTGTGCCAAAAAACGTAACCCAGGAAGCAAAAAAATTATGTGAACACGACAAACCACGCGAACGTATCCCCCTTACAAAATGGGAGATAGAAAGAAAAATAACCACCGATAACTTTTCGAGCTATCCACAGGGCAGTGGTACAGAAAAGCTGATGGTTTCAACCATGGGATACATCATGATAGGTGATGAACAAGTTGATATCAGAGGGCTTTACAATATCACATCACACGCCCAGCTTGCAGCTATTGCCTTTTTAATTCGAAAAATCGCTATAAGTAATCAGGATCGCCTCATCTTTCTTCATGAAAAGATCAAAAAAGCTCTCGAAGATATGGAGAGAGAAGGAGTGGATATTGTATTTTCTTCCTTTTTTCCTGGTTTCGAAAGATGGCTTGAATTACCAAGAATTAATGAAGTATTATCTGTCATAAACCGAATGAAACATTTGAATTTTATTCAGCTTGAGCCCTCTGAACACCTCTAATTACGACATAAATATACGGTTATCCAATTAGTAGACGGGTTGAAGTGGAGGATGGCTGTAGGATAGACTACTAAATATATAAAGCCCTGAAAATTTGCAGAGGATTTTCAGGGCTTTGTTTATATTAATAATTATGTTTTTAAAATGAGTTAGTTTGAGCTTTTTCTTATGAAGTATTCTCGGCTATCTGTCCGCAATTTTTCAGGTAAAACGTGATTAAGTTCATCATTTAACCATGCAAGGGTCTTATTACGAAGAAACTCACGCATATATTCTTCTGCCTCAAGCATAGTTAAGTTAATCGTACAAGAAGAATTGGCGGAAATACAGGAAGAGCATTCTTTATCTAAATGCATAAGATTATTTTTCAAAACATTTTTACATTGAAAAATAGGGTTTACTCCTTCAACTGCTTCTATTACATCCCAAAAAGAAATTTCTTCGGGGGACTTAGCTAATTTATAACCACCCTTTACACCAGGTGTAGAACTCACGATACCAGCCTTTGATAATTTACCAAAAACTTTTGAGAGATATGTTTCTGAAAGCCCTTGAAATTCTGAAAGGTCTTTTATTCCAATACTGTCCTCTTCGGGTACGTCTATTAAATAAACAAGGCTATGCAACGCATATTCAACCATAACACTATACTGCATATAGACCCACCTGCTTTCATTGTAAAAAGGCTATCAAAAAAATCATTATAAGCCCTAAATGTTTTTTTGTAAATTAGCAAAAACTAACTTTAGAATCCATAGAATTTGACAAAAGGCTATGAAACCTTTATATTGTCGATAATATAGATCGATGATTAAATTTATCGACGATTAATACTATCGACAATATAGATTAAATAACTTAAATGAAAGGAGAAGACATCCAATGAGCAAACTGCTTATCATTAAGGCACATCCAGAAGTCGATTCCACATCTTCATTTAGTCTAAATGTATTTAATTACTTTATGAAAATTTATAAGGAGAAGCATTCTAATGATGAAGTTATTGAACAAATTAACTTGTACAAGGACGTAGTACCAATGATAGATCAAACTGTTTTAAGTGCATGGGGAAAATTGAAAACAGGTCAAGAACTAACAAGTCGAGAGCAAGAAGTAACAGAGCGTATGAATGATGTATTAAAACAATTTAAAAGTGCAAACAAGTATGTAATTGTTTATCCAGTGCATAACTTTAACGTGCCATCAAAGTTAAAGGATTATATGGATAATATTATGATTGCAAGGGAAACTTTTAAATATACAGAAACGGGATCAGTTGGTCTTCTTAAAGATGGAAGAAGTATGCTTGTGATACAAGGAAGTGGGGCAATCTATACCAATAATGACTGGTATACCGAAGTTGAATATTCGCATAAATACTTGAAGTCGATGTTAATTTTTTTGGTATTGAAGATTATCAAATTCTTCGAGTGCAAGGTACTGATAAACTGGACAGAGATGAAGTATTAAAAAAAGCTTATAAAGAAGCTGAAGAAGCCGCTTCAAAATTAGCAGTGAAATAAGCTAACTGAAAAGTTTAACAACAAAAGCCGATCGTAGATAAATCCTATAAGCTCTTGTATAATGAAACTAATTTCAAAAATGAAGGGACTGAACTATGCGCAGATGTCAATATCTTAAACCTAACTATTAAAATATAATGGAGGTAAAAGTATTGATTACAGAGTTACACACAGAACGTTTACATTTGAGAAAAATGAAGGTATCGGATTCGTCTAGTTTGTTTAAAATTTGGTCTGATCCAGATGTTACTTAAATTTATGAATGTTAGTTGTTTTAACTGATGAAGATCAAGCAAAAGAGATGATTAATCTTCTTGATGATCTTTCTCGAGACAGTAAGGCTATTCGTTTCTCCATAATTAAAATAGAGTCCAATGAAATTATAGGTTCTTGTGGTTATAATTCCTTTGATTTTGAAAATGAAAAAGCAGAAATTGGATATGACATTGCTAAATCATTTTGGGGAAGAGGATACGCTTCAGAAGCTATCTGTTCTTTGTTAGATCACGCATTCTCATCTTTAAAGCTGAATCGAATCGAAGCAAAGGTTGACCCTGAAAACGTGAATTCAATAAAGCTTTTACAAAAGCTCAACTTTACGTTTGAAGGAACACTTAGACAATATGAAAGAGTAGAAGGAAAGTTTAATGATCTCAATATCTATTCCAAATTAATATCAGATTGATTTGACTTTCTGCCTATTTTGAATTGTAAGTAGCATACATGAAAACCTACCGTTACAGAGCGTGGATTGAAGGGCAGAGTTTACACTAGGTTTGTTCAATAATTTTTTTCATATTCATTATGCGTACAAAAGACCGTCAATAAATGTGGTTTATGTCCAAAAAGAGGTGTCCGGCTATATGTAAGGGATGAAAAAGGAGTTCTTCGAGGCGTGGAGCAACCTGTTAAGAAGGATGATCACTGCATGGATGCCGCTAGGTATTTTGTGAAAACGATCATCAAACCACGAAGATTACTCGGAAGAGATGCATAAAAGACTCAAATATTAAACTCAATTGATAATGAGGTGGCTCCTAGGAGAATTACTCCCCACGGAGCCATTTTTTACTGAATTGACGATCTTACCATGAAAAAGCCACAGTTATGATAACCAAAAGAATAAAGAGAACTAATATTTCCGCAACATTGTTACGACGATGTTCGACTACTCCATATCCCATATTCATTCACTCCTTCAAAATGAGTTAACAACGCTATATACTATGTCACTAATCAACCCTTGATTGGACATGTACACAAGGCGCATGAACATTTGTTTATTGTTTAGAACCCGGTAAAATGAATTTTACTCACTGAATAATAGTTGCATAACTCTCCAAAAATTACTGTTTGCAAGTGTAAATTTGATGCAGAGATATGGTAGCGTTGACGATCTTGCCAATAAAAAGTAAATAAAGATATTTTACAAGCACTCTCCTCCGAGGGTGCTTTTTATTTTGCCCAAAAGGAGGAGCAAAGCTTGAACAAACGGATTCGAAAGAAACAGAGTGTACAGGAAACAAAGAGAGTTTCGGCACAACCTACATCAACGGCTAAAAAAACGCCAGAACCTAAATTACCAAAGGGCTTAACGTTGGAAAAGCTGACAAGGTTTGCAGAGACACCGCAGAGTACAAAGCCCCGAAAACGCCCCTAAACTCCGGGAATACCTGATCTAATACCGCTTGGAATTGAAGTTTGATCTGAACGAATTGTCCCGTAACCGATTCATGCTGTCTCGTGAGATTGCGCAGGTTTAGTAATTGCACACCTCTTGTCTTATGATGCTCAAATTCCTCCTTGTAAAAGAATTCGCATAAGGCATAGGCGTCAATGGCATCTGTTTTTACTTTACGTAGGCTCGAAGACTTTTTCGCTTGATAAGACAGGATCGGGTTAACAACAATGTAGAAGTAGTTTTGATCATCTAGAAACTGAGTGACAGGAGCATTGTAATGGCCTGTAGCCTCTAGAATTACCACAGGTTTTTGTCCAGACATGGCTTCAAGATCTTTTAAAAGCTGAAGGAAAAGCTGCAATCCCTCTCGTGTATGAATGACCGTAAAGCTCCTGCCATAGGGCTTTCCTTTATCCAAGAAGGCCTGGCCTTGACTTTCTCTTTTTGCTATATCCAGACCAATTACTGGATTCATTCTTCGATTCCCCCTAATAATGAATTAGCCGGCAGCCCCTAGCTCTTCTTGCAGTGTCATAGCTTCGCTTGTTATTCGAGATCATAGTCTCAACCAGCCTCAAACATGTTTCTACAAGTAGGGGGTGAACAGTTTAGCTGACGGGATCACGGTCCCACGGGCATTTATGCCCAATGTGCGCAGGATCGTAAGCGTTGAGCACAGACTCTATATTAGCATTGACAATGGAACGGGCAATTCGTATGATCCAAATAGGATTGTAAAAAAATGCAAATGGGGTCGAATGCGGATGGCGACAGCTGACTGGGCGAACAAAATTACCGAAATCACATTGTTTGTGGAAGATTTAAATCGGTCGAAGGCATTCTACCAAGAGACGTTCAAACTTGCGATCATATATGAAGATGAAAGTTGCGCGGTGTTCGATTATGGCAATACAAGCATCAATCTGTTAAATCACTCGAATGCCCGAGAGTTGATTGAGCCGGCGCAGGTTGGACGCGGCGGAGATGGCGCGCGGTTTCAATTCACGATCCAAGTGCCAGACGTTGACCGGGTATGCGATGAGCTGGAAGTGCGGGGCGTTAAGTTATTGAATGGACCGATAACGCGCCCCTGGGGGCGGCGGACGGCTTGTTTTGCCGATCTGGACGGGCATGTGTGGGAGATTGCGCAGGTGCTGTAATGAATTAGGATTAGCAGGGAGAGGATCTGGATGTTGAACGATTCTTCGGCTATTATCGAGCAATACATGCGGAATCTGGACAGATATTCGATAGAGCAGTTGCGATTTAAATGCATAGAAAAAGTATGGTCGGTCGGGCAAATGTATATCCACGTGATCGAAGTGGCGAAAGAGTATATCGGGCATAATGAAACATGCACCAAGGCAACACACGAAGAGCCTGAAGGCAAGACGGAAGACGGAACGAAGGCGCTTGCCGAAAAAGAGTGGCCCAATATCCGCGTGAAACTTGAGGAACTGCCCAACGCGACATGCAACCCCGAGAGCAAGGATGAAATCGTAGCTGGCCTGGAGCAGGTGCTAGAGAAGTTGGCCTACTGGTCGGGTTATGTAGATGAGTCGAATCCGG
Organism: Paenibacillus sp. N3.4; assembly: GCF_008017805.1. Taxonomy (GTDB): domain Bacteria; phylum Bacillota; class Bacilli; order Paenibacillales; family NBRC-103111; genus Paenibacillus_E. Next base: position 22,357 of record NZ_VRTT01000072.1, read on the forward strand.
CTTTCTCATCTTGATCACATGGTGGGGGCTTTTTGACGCTTTCGTAGCGGATGTACGTGGTGATGTTTGGCGTGGGATTCTTTCTTTATGTTCTGATTATTATTCGAAACTAAGTAGGATGTCCAAGCAATTGTATTAAAGGTCCGTATAATAGTAGAAGATCACACAGATTCCATTAGGAGGTAAATGTTTGGTTATGTATACTACCGGTGGCGGATTTTCGGCTACTGATCTTGTCCTGTGCGTCTTGATGGCTGTTGTTTCGATGTATTAAAGAGGACATGCTTTAGCCTGTAACAACCTTGTCCTGTGCGCCTTGTTGGGTATCATTACGATGTAAAGGAAAAAGTCCTCGGGGTTCTTTCCCATGGACATATCATGAGAATCTGGATTTACTTATAGACTAAGTGGGGCGAAAATAAGTTGTGGATTGTCGGGTGACAAGAACATAGTCTCATTAAAAGCCGCGTAAATCGCGGATTTTGTATTTTATGGGATCAAAGTTCTGTCAAAACCTAATGACAAGAACTTGATCCCATTCCCGATTTTGACAAGAACTTGATCTCATTTCCGATGGATCCGATTGAAGACTTACTAGTTAGCTGTTAACTAATGGAAGGCCAGTTGATCGACTAACTTTTCTCAACTACCATGAAAATTAAAAGTCTGGGAGTCGAAGAAAAAGAACAGCACCAAAGAAGACGCGGTTTACTCATTTTTTAAAATGTGTAGCGCCTAGGATATTGATGATCCTTAGATCAGGAGATTTCTGAGATTGTAACATTGTAGCCTAAGGTTTCAAGTCTTCGAACCGAATTTCGTACTACGGCTCCAAGTTTTTGCTTTTCAAAATAATCTTCTCCTAAGTCTACATACATTTCTTTTCTTGTAAGCAAATAATAAGCGATTCTTAACATGGCATGAGCCACTACAATTGCTGCTCTTTTCCTGCCTTTTCGTGCTAGTGTTCGCCTATACATGGCACCGAGTAGGTGGCGTGAATGAATTGCTTCATCCTGAAATGTTTGTTATAGATCTATTTAGTAAAGGTCAATTCTCTGTTAAAGGCGAGGAAAAGTTCTTGGATCGAGATACTACAGTTATTGTATTAGATCGGAATGAAGGCAAATTGGGTAATAAGTTAACATTTTGGTTTGACAACCAAACTGGAATTATCTTGAAAATGGTATCATCTGATGGCGAAAAACCCTTACAAACTATGGCATTTGAAAAGGTCACTTTTTCATCTAAAATAACCAATGATAGATTTAAACTTTTCAAATAAATACAAGTGTTCAACAAAATAATTGATTGGAGTGGTTATATTTGAAAAAGCTTATCTTTGGTGTAGTTTGTGGTATTGCATTGACAGCTACGACTGCTGTATATGCCGCAGACACCATTCAAGCATACTTGTTTCCTGTTACATTCGAAGTAAATGGACAAAACAAAGAAGTTGGCAGTGAATATACACTATTGAACTACAATGGTCATTCTTATGTCCCCGTACGTTTTGTAGCAGAAAGCTTGGGACTTGGAATAAAGTATTTAGACAAAAATAAAGTTATTTCGATTATGAATGAGCCAACAAACGTTGATGAAGTTGCAAAGAAGGTGTGGTTGGTCCAATACCGCCTCACCAACGGGGTGGACAGTAGTTATGTAAAAGGAATTTTAGGCGAACCGAGTGTATCTCGAACTAATGATGATATGCAAAAAGCGATTTGGAGATATGATATATCTCCAATTAAAGGGTATAAATATGATGAATTAGACAATATTGACGTTACTAGTCTAGAAAATAGTGATATAAAAGCTCAGCTTTTAGTTAATTGGTCCAATGAAGACAAAGTTGAAACAATTACATTGTGGTACACAACAACTGAAGATAAATGGATTCACGTTTATTATTTATACAAAGACGGCTCAACTACAGAAGCTTTATACGAATAAAGTTGAACAAGAGTGAATTAATTGAATTGGGGACCCTTGTCGAGTGACAAGAATATAGACCGATAAGCATCCGCAGAAATTGCGGATTTTTTATTTTATCGGAACAAATTTTTGTCATTCCTCAATGACAAGAATTTGTTCCGATTGCCGAATGAGGCTAACAAAATATACTGATTACCAAGACGGAACTGAGGTCCTCACATAAGGATTTCGCGCTAGAAGCTTATGAGCTGTCTGTGGTGGATTACTTAGTCAAACCAGTGTCCCAGGAGAGGCTGCAGCGGACGGTACATCGGGCGATCATGAACTGGCGAGCTTATCACCACGCCGCATCGCTTCAATCTTCGGTTTCCCAGAACATTGGAAGATACATCATAACGGCACTCGGAGACGTTGTTGTAAGTAATATACACCGATTATGTTCGTCTGTTAAATCAAGAACTCGGCAATTGATTCTGCTATACGAAGCGATGTTACGAGGTATTATTACTGATAAAAAATAATACAGACAAAAACCGCGAAGCCTCCTGTTACGCGGTTTTTGTCTGTTTATGACCGAATCTTTCATTATTCTTTTATTGGGCTGTAGTAGACTGAACCTAGTTTGCTGCAAGGGATGTACAGGGATAAGAGGAGTGAAGGTAGGTATGATCACGAGGGTGTTATTGAAAAGGTTTATGATTCGTTTATTGCTAGGATTGATACTAATTTCATCGGTGCCATTTGAGTCTTTATTCACGTTGCCTGCGCTAGCTAATGGACCAGACGGCAGCGCAGATTGGTCGGAATGTGCTTCAGAAGGTGGACTCTGTACGTTTACGGGGACCAAAGAAGTGCGTTTCTGGGGAATCGGCACGCCTGCACTACCCGCTAATTATGGCTTTACTTCTCAATTAATGACGGGAGGGACACTATGCACAGTCGCTGCTTTCGGCTATAGTGATCCTGCTTTTGGAACGATTAAAAGTGTTACTACCGCGACGTACAGCTGGATAGCAAAGTGACGTCCATCACTAGTGAACATGATAAGAAAGTGACGTTTACATTTCATGTTTATGCCTTACAGGCTGGCACGTTAGATGACTTGAAGCATAAGATTACAGTGAAAAAGACAGGTGAAACAGCTTATTCAGCCCTAGGCACCGAAGATACCGTTGCAAATCTAACATCTACAGCAACGTCGAGTACGCTTGAAATCAACTTTAAAGACGCATTAGTTGGTTCGGAGAACGCGATACTAATTGCTCCTGGGGCATTCCAGGATAGCAACGGCTATCCGCTAGAGATACCGGTGACGTCTTTCGTAGTAGGCGAAGCGCCAGACGGTAGCCTTGGCTGGACGAATTGTTCCGCAATTTACGGCTTTTGTAACTTTACAGGGACGAAAGAAGTGCGATTATGGGGAACTGGCGCTCCTGCTGTACCTGCTGATTATGATTATGTATCTAAAATTAGTACGAACAGTACGTATTGTTCAGTTTCTGAATTCGGTGGCATAGATCCTGCTTTTGGAACGGTTAAACGGTGCTACTACCGTGACGTACAGCTGGATAGTGCAGTGACGACGACAATGAGCGGACCCAATAATAAAGTAACGCTAACTTTTCATACGTATGCCAAACAAGCGGGCACGTTGGATGATTTGAAGCGTAAGATTACAGTGAAAAAAACAGGTGAGGCTGCCTACACAGCTCTTGGTGCTGAAGATACGGTTGCGAACCTAACCTCTACGGAAACGTCTAGTACGCTTGTCATCAAATTTAAGGATACGTTAGTCGGTCCGGAGAACACGATACAAATAGCGCCTGGGGCTTTCAAGGATAGCAATGGCCAACAGATTAATTTGCCGGTAACCGTTTCAATAACGTCATTACCAACTGGACCCGACGGCAGCCCTGGTTGGACGGATTGTGGTGCTGAAGGCGGGAATTGTTCCTTTCGAGGGACGAAAGAAGTGAGGTTGTGGGGGATAGGTCCTAATTATGGCTTTATCAATCACATATTTAGAGATATTACGGATAGTCCGAGATGTCAGACGTACTTTATTGGCAATTATGATCCTGCACCAGGTTCTCCGAAAAGGTGTTACTACCGTGATGTACAGCTGGATAGTGCAATGACAACAGTTGTCAGCGGACTCAATAACAAGGTGACGTTTAGATTCAATATGTACGCCATACAGGCTGGCACATTAGATGACTTGAAGCGTAAGATTATGGTTAAACGAACAGGGGATTCTGCCTACACAGCGCTAGGCGCCGAGGATACAGTTGCCAATCCCACCTCTACGGCTATTTCAAGTACCCTCGAAATTAACTTTAAGGATCCGCTCATTGGGTCGGGAAACACCATTCAGATCGCTCCTGAGGCATTCAAGGATGCTAATGGTGAGCTAATAGATCTATTGGTCTCTACGGTACTCAAGGAGCCTCTTGCCATAGACGCTGCACCAGACGGCAGCCTGGGGTGGACGTTTTGTGCCGTAGAGAATGAGAATTGCACCTTTGCAGGAAGGAAAGAAGTGCGATTCTGGGCAATTGACCAACCAAATCTGTTTCAATCTATCGTTAGCACAAAGGATACGGCATGTACCCTTGCGTCTTTCGGCAATCGTGATCCGGCATCAGAATCCGCCAAAAGATGTTACTATCGTGACGTTCGGCTTGATAATAACGTGATGACAGTCGTCAGCGGAAGCAATACGAAAGTGAAAGTCACATTTAACACATATGCCATTCAAGCTGGCACCTTTGAAGATTTCAAAAGTAAGATAACCCTTAAAAAAACGGGTGATTCTGCCTATACAGCGCTAGATACCGAAGATACACTTGCAAATGTAACCTCTACGGCTGCATCGAGTACATTCGAAATCAATTTCAAGAACGCGTTAGTTGGTTCGGAGAACGCCATACGGATCGGGTCCAACGCATTCAAAGATAGTAATGGCCAGCTCATCGACATAGCGGTGAATTCTATCGTCGTAGGTGTTATACCAGACGGCAGCTCTGGTTGGACGTATTGTGCTGCGGATGGCGAGAATTGCAGTTTTGCAGGGCCGAAAGAAGTGAGATATTGGGGTATAGGCACGCCAGCACCTAATTATGGTTATCGGTCTAAAGTCATTACGAGTGGTACGGCGTGTACAATGGCTGCCTTCGGTAATAGTGATCCTGCCTATGGCTCAGTTAAAGCGTGTTACTACCGGGATGTCCAACTGGATTATAACGTGTCGACTGTTGTAACCGGACGCAATAATAAAGTGACATTCACATTTACTACGTATGCCTTACAGGCGGGCAGCTTAGAAGAATTAAAGAACCACATTACCGTTAAAAAAACAGGTGACGCTGTCTTTGCTGCACTAAGTCCAGAAGATGTAGTTGCCAACAGAGTATCTACGGCTACGTCGAGTATGCTTGAAATCACCTTCAAGGACACGCTAGTTGGTTCAGGAAATACTATACAGATAGCCCCTGGGGCATTCAAGAATAGTAATGGCCAGCTCATCGACATTGCGATTACGTCTTCTTTAACGTTGTTAGGCCTTGGTCCGGATGGCAGCGCGGGTTGGACGAATTGCGCTTCGGATGGCGGGGGATGCAGCTTTACAGGGACCAAAGAAGTGAGATACTGGGGAATCGGTACACCTGCTGTACCCGCTAATTATGGCTTTAGCTCTCAAGTCGTAACGAGTTATACGACTTGTTCTACTGCTGCTTTCGGCGGTATCGATCCTGCACCTGGGACTTCCAAGAAATGTTATTACCGTGACGTTCAGCTGGATAGTGCCGTAAAGACAACCGTAAGTGGGCCCAATAATAAAGTAAAGATCACCTTTAATACATATGCCATACCGGCTGGCACTTCAGAGGAATTGAAGAGTAAGATTACAGTTAAACGAACAGGTGAAACCGCCTATAAAGCGTTAGGTGCAGAAGATACAGTTGCCAACCCAACATCTACGGCGATGTTAAGTACGCTTGAATTTAATTTTAAAGATCCGTTAGTGGGTTCAGATAATGCGATACAAATCGCTTCGGGAACCTTCAAGGATAGCAATGGCCAACCCATTGACATATCCGTGACGTTCCCTCTAACTTTGTTACCCGCGGCGCCAGACGGCAGCTTGGGTTGGACATATTGTGCGGAAGATGGCCAATTTTGTATTTTTACCGGGAAGAAAGAAGTGAGATATTGGGGAATCGGTACGCCTGCTGTACCCGCTAATTATAGTTTCAGATCCCTATTTATTACGGATGTTACTGCTTGTTCTAAGGCTGCTTTCGGGAATATTGATCCTGCATTTGGCACGACAAAGAGGTGCTATTACCGCGACATACAGCTGGATAATAACGTAAAGACAGTGGTTAGCGGACTCAATACTAAAGCTACTTTTACATTTGGTACGTATGCCATTCAGGCTGGATCTTTAGCAGATTTGAAGAGCAAAATTACGATTAAAAGAACAGGTGCTTCAACTTATACACCGCTAGATGCAGCAGATACGGTTGCGAATCCAACCTCGACAGCTGAGTCGAGTACGCTTGAAATCAAATTCAAGGACACGTTAGTTGGTTCGGGAAATACCCTGCAGATAGCTCCTGGGGCGTTCAAGGATAGCAATGGCTTGTCAATTAACATCACGATTACATTCTCCTTAACATTGTTGCCCACTGCCCCAGATGGTACCTTTGTTTGGACGGATTGTGCAGCAGAGAACGGGAATTGTATATTTACGGGGACCAAAGAAGTGAGATACTGGGGAATTGGGGCACCTGCTGTACCGGCTAATTATGGCTATTTATCTAAAGTCGTTACGAGTGGTATCGGGTGTAATGGGGAAGCTTTCGGTGGTATGGATCCTGCACCAGATACCTATAAGAGGTGTTACTACCGCGCAGTACAGCTGGATAGTGCAGTGAATTCTATCGTAAGCGGACGCCATAATAAAGTGACGGTTACCTTTCATCTGTATGCCATACAGGCGGGCACTTTAGATGAGTTGAAGAGTAAGATTACGGTGAAAAGAGCAGGCGAGGCAGCCTACACACCGCTAGGCGCAGAGGATACAGTTGAGGTCCTAACATCTACGGCTATCACGAGTACACTTGAAATCAACTTTAAGGATGCATTGGTTGGATGGGGTAACGACCTTTCAGATCGCTGCTGGGGCATTCAAGGACAGCAATGGCCAGCCCATCAACCTATCGGTCTCATCTCCTTTAACAATGCCGTTGGAAGTGAATCCGGTAGCTACGAATGATACTGTCATTACAGGTACAGCCGAAGCTGGCTCCAGGGTAACGGTAAGTGCAGGTGCAGGCATATTGGGAACAGCTGTCGTGATAGATGGTACGTTCGCCATACCGATTGCCGTTCAAACTGTAGGTAAAACACTTACGATCATCGCCAAGCATGTAGCAAACAATGTGAGCTTAACAGCGACTGTAACGGTAACAGCCGACAACACGGCACCAGCAGCACCTTTAGTGAACAAAGTAAATATCGAAGACACCTTTGTAACAGGTTCAGCGGAGGCAGGTTCCACGGTAAAGGTAAAAGCAGGGGGAAGTTTACTTGGAACAGCCCTGGCAGCAGTAGGTGGAGCCTACTCCGTACCGATTGCAGCTCAAGCAGCGAGCACGCAGCTTACGATTACAGCAACGGACGCAGGATTAAACGAAAGTTTACCAACCCGTGTAATCGTAGAGCAGACGGATACACAAGCGGTAACCGCTGCAATTCAGGCACTGGCCATTATATATGCCGGCAGCGATGGGGCAGCGCGTGTAACGCAAGCTGTAGGCTTGCCAGCAACAGGAATAAACGGAACGACAGTTGTGTGGGCATCCGATCATACCGCAATTAACACCACGACGGGTAGGGTAACACGTCCTTCACATGGAGCGGGAAATACGACGGTAACGTTAACTGCAACGATCAGCAAAGGCGCAGTAAGCGAGACTAAAGCGTTCACGCTGATTGTAGCTGCGGAAGCAGCAAACAATAACGCAGATTTGAGCGGATTGCGTGTGAGCAGCGGAGCATGGAACGAGACGTTAGACGTCTCAGTAACGAACTATACGCTGAGCATACCGAACAGCATCGCGAGACTAACGGTTACTCCAACGGCGGCAGCTGGGACGGCGAGTGTGAAAGTAAACGGAGTGATCGTTACAAGTGGAGAGACAAGCGCAGCGATTCCTTTGCATGTAGGTACGAATACCCTTTTTGTAGACGTAACCGCACAGGATGGCACGACCACAAAAACCTACATGATCCATGTTACAAGGGTCAGCAACGATGCCTTGCTGTCGGGTCTGACTGTTGATCAAGGGACATTAATGTTTGAGCCGTCTGAGCTTGCTTATCGTGTAGATGTGGCGAGCACGGTTGCAAGTCTTGTTTGGACCGTCACCAAAGCCAATCCAAACCAAACACTGACGGTTACCGGTGTGACTTACAGTGCTACTTCTGTAACGGGCAATGTATACGCCTATACCGTACCTAGCTTAAATGTGGGAGCTAATTTGATCAACATTCAGGTAACAGCAGAAGATGGCTTGGCGACGAATACGTATCAATTGACCGTGAACCGCGCACCAGTTGTGCCGGTATTCAGCAGCAATGCTGACTTGAGCGCTGTCTTGTTGTCGAGCGGAGTGCTTAGTCCGATCTTCGCTTCTGGTACAACAACCTACACGTCAAGTGTAGGGAATGACATATCGCGTCTTACGTTAACAGCAAGTGTATATGACGCCAAAGCGACGATGACCGTGAACGATATTTCCACAGCAAGCGGACTAGCGAGCGGAGCGATCAGCTTGCGTGTGGGTCCTAATCCAATTACACTTGTGGTTACTGCACAGGATGGGAGCATCAAGACGTATATCGTGACTGTAACACGTGGTGACAGCTCACCAGTCGTTGTCCCAGGCGACAACAATTCAACGCCGCCAATCCATCCGACGGTTACCTCTACAGATGGGAATTTGACGTTAGCGATGGGTCAAACGGGCGAAGTTAGTTTGAACCAAGAGGTTATAATCTCGATCCCGGCGGATGCTTCAGCCAAAGAACTCAAAATCACGATAGACAAAGTGTTGGATACACAACAACTGCTCAAGGATAAAGAAGTTCTAGCGAGCCCCATCTTCGAGATTTTGAAAAACTTTACTGAGAATTTCAGTAAGCCAGTTACGTTGACCTTCGTTTTTGACAAGGCTAGTTTGCAACGCGGCCAAACAGCAGCGGTATTTTATTACGACGAAGCCCACAAAGTGTGGGTGGAGGTTCCTGGCGGTACGATTAATGGAGATCAAATCACCGTAGTTGTGAACCATTTTACGAAATATGCGGTATTTGCAGTGGGCCAAGCGGCTGTTGTACCAACCAATTTTAGTGATATAGCTGGACACTGGGGAGAGGTAAGAATTAAGCAAGCGGTGGAAGATGGCATCGTTTCGGGTTATCCGGATGGTACGTTCAAACCGAATCGAACTGTGACTCGTGCGGAATTTGCGGTCATGCTGATGAACACACTGAAGCCGCAAGGGGAAAGCGCGAAGCTGAATTTTACAGATGGCGCGGATATCGGGGCTTGGGCACAGCAGGCAATCTCGCTCGCGGTGCGAGAGGGCTGGATGAACGGTTATGACGATGGCAGTTTCCGTCCGAACACTGAGATTACGCGGGCAGAGATGGCCGTGGTGATCGCAGGATCTCTAGGTCAGCCAGTCGGTGCGAATGCAGCAACTCATTTTGCAGATGATACAGACATTCCATTCTGGGCAAAAAGCAGCGTTGCTGCCGTGCTGCAAGCGGGCATCATACAAGGCAAGGACGCTGGGCAATTCGCGCCGCAAGATCGGGCAACAAGAGCCGAGGCTGTGACGGTTTTGCTAAAGCTTAAGTCACAGAAGAGCAACGGAAGTCAATAAATGTTGGAAAAGAGGCTGTTGTCGGGTGACAAGAACTTTATCTCATTCCCAACGGATCCCCGGTCGAAGACATTTTTGTTACGGAGAAAAGAGGGTTCGACATATGTTCCGCTTCGTTTTGCATCCGAAGCATTAGGAAAGGTGATGGACAATGTCCGGACGTTTCAAGCTGAACATCCAGTTTAGATAATGCAATCTTGACACAGCTTGATTATGAGGGCAACTTAAATAAGTTCAAATCATTTAAAGGTGGTAAAACTAGATATACTTGAATACTAAAGGCTGCCAATTTAATGGCAGCCTTCGTTGCACTAACGGATAGATTACGTAAATGGTCATTTTTGGTAAAATACCCTTAAAAGGGGGAATAGTCTTGGATGATAATATCTGTAGAGCAGTTGCGAATGGTGATATCAAGTGCGTAAAATCCCTTTTTTCAAGAGGTATTAGTGCAAATTATGAGTGTATAATTAGTGGTCATTCCTTACTAAATATAGCTGTAGAAAATGAACAATTAGAGTTCAGAAGAGGGCGGATATTAATTTCAAGAGTTTTGAAGGATGGACGCCATTACATGTAGCGGTGGATATCTCCTTAGACGGTACAATTCAATCGGGTGGAAGTCCTGGAGAGGAACCAACAGAAGTAATAAAGTATTTGTTGGATAATGGTGCAGATATAACCATCTTGGAATGTAACGGTAAAACCCCAATAGATATTGCAAAAGATAATAACTCACAAAAAATAATAAATTTCTTAGAGAACTACTAGCGCTCAGTTTGCTCTAACGGGAGTTAACCTCAAAATTGAAAGCAGGTTATAACGTGTTGCCTGCTTGGATCCAACAGTTTGCTTGGCAAGATCGATGAGAAGATGAGCTCTACGCACACCAGAATGCCGCTTCATGGATTTCTGCCATCCTTTAATTACATCGTCAGGACTCAGTTTACAAAGGTCATCCGAAAACAAACGAACGTGTCCAATGACACAAATGTGCCTACATAAACCATTACTAAAAAGCTTGAGAAATCAAGCTTTTATTTTTTTATGTAGGTGAATTTGTGTCAGAGAAAAATGCACAAATTTCCCTACATTGTAGTCCTGTGACACAAAACTACCTACATTGTAGGTTTCTGGATCTCGGCAAGATCCACGTACAGGTTCTGAGACATGATCAAAGGCGTTTCTTCCTAATTGTCCAATCATTCTCTTTTTGTCAAACATATCTTGAATATATCAAACAAGAGGAGTGGATATTTTGGTACGTGTTCTCGATAAAGCTGCTGTCCAGCCGCGCCGTAGATTCAACTTAGCAAACTCATTTATTATCCGACGTTCACCAGCAAGATCTCGCCTTGCAACAATCACATTGCGAATTCCAATGAATTCTCAACCCAATCGGGTAGATTTGTTAGCAACCATAGGTGTTCGAGGTGTCACTGGCATTGCGCAAATTCTCTTTAGAATCTTCCGCGATGGAACAGAGATTTTCAACACACAACAAGGTATAGAATCAATTGGTTCTGAACAAAATTATGCTGTTACGTTCCAGGCGGAAGATAGAAATGTACGAGTGGGTAACCATGTTTATACAGTCACAGCAGAAAACCGTACTGCCAATACAAGAGCCGATGTTGTTGGGCCTATATCGTTTAGTGGGTTAGCCGTTCAAACGAGAACTTAATACCATTTATATGCATCCTTCAAAATCCTTGATATTGAGGAAATGGGTAGATTTAAAAAGGCTGTCGGTTGACAAGAACATTGTCCGAATGAAGTCCGCGTAAACCGCGGGCTTTTTTAGTTATCGGATCAATTCTGTCATTTTGCGATGACAAGAACTTGATCCGATAACTGATTCTAACGGGCAGATTTGCTTAGCAATCCATAAGAAACAATCCAAGCTGAGATGTGCTAAAATGTAACTAATGTAGACATCCCTCATGAACAAAGGAGCACTGAAAATGAGAAAACTCGTTCTATTTTTGCACGCATCGCTTGACTGTTTTGTAGAAGGACCAAACGGTGCAATGGACATTGGCTGGATTTCCTACGATGGTGATTTAGAGAAATACGCGAAAGAAATTCTAAGTACTGCCGACACTGTCATTTGGGGACGAGGGACTTATCAATTAATGCACGGTTATTGGCCATCTGTGCCTTCGAACCCATCAGCTTCGCAGCATGAACGGAATCATGCCGAGTGGATCGATAAGACAGCCAAAATCGTTTTTTCCACGACGCTGGACAAAGTCGAATGGAACAATTCCAGACTGGTGAAAGAAGATATCGAGGAAGAGATCAAGAACCTCAAACAGCAGCCAGGCAAGGATATGGTCATCCTCGGCAGTCCTAGGATTGCACACCACCTTATGCAGCTTGATTTAATCGATGAGTATAAAATTACGGTTTCTCCCGTCCTGATCGGCAGCGGATTGCCGTTATTCCAAGGTCTCAAGGAGAAGGTCAATCTTAAACTTATCGAAAACAAGACCTTTGATTCTGGAGCCATAGGTCTCGTTTACCAGTCGGTTAGATGACCTTTGTCTCCTAAAATAGATTACGCTAACACAGAACGATAATGAAGGAGTTTGCCTTATCACGGCAGCTCCTTTTTTGTCATTCAAGTAACTGGCAGGATAACGACAGTAAGGAAGCGAAATCGAATGAGGATCAATTTGGAAGGAGAAGAGAAATGGCAGAGATTCTTTTGTTGCACCACACATTGGGACTGACAAAGGGTATTAATTCTTTCGCCGACGAGCTCAGAGGGGCGGGTCACACTGTTCATGTTCCTGACCTTTTCGACGGTCATTTGTTTACGACGATCGAGGATGGCATGACCTATGTCAATGAGATTGGCTTCGAAGAGATAACAGAGCGAGGTATACGTGTTGCCAGTGAGTTTCCGCGTGAGATCATCTACGCGGGGTTTTCACTCGGTGTGGTTGCGGTTCAGAAGCTCGCTCAGACTCGTGAAGGCGCTCGTGGTGCATTGTTGTTTTACTCTTGCGTTCCAGCTCGATGTTCGGATCTCCCTGGCCGGCGGAACTACCGGTGCAGATTCACGGCATGGACGCGGATCCCTATTTCGTTGATGAGGGCGACATTGAGACGGCACGCCAGCTCGTGACTACGGCCGATCATGCCGAACTCTTTTTGTACCCAGGAGATCAGCACTTGTTCGCAGATAGCAGTTTGCCGTCATATGACGCCAACGCAACGACGCTGCTATTGCAGCGTGTACTCGAATTCCTCCAGCATTTGGATAACTGAGCGTTTGCTTAGGAACAGTTACATTCATGCGCGTAGCCAGTTACGCTAACGGCGAACGATAGCATTCCTGTAGAGCGTTAATTTTGAGCTTTGCAAAAAACAAGCGCCTCGGTACGATGGGAGTACGCAACGGGTCATAGCCCTTTAAATCCCATCATCCAGGACGACGCTCTATTATGAAGTTTAAATCGCAGGACAAACAAAATCAACTCATTGAAAAAATTACCTCTCAGCATCTGGTCGTCGGGATCGACATTGCCCAACAAACACATGTCGCGCGTGCTGTTAACTTTCGCGGAATCGTAATCGGTACCCCCTTGTCATTTTCCAGAGCTAATATTACCTGGGATAACGCAACAAAATCGGTAAGGGCAGTAAAAGATACAACTACGATAGCATTAAGAGTCAATGATCTGGTTGCTTATGTGCCACAGTTGATAAACGGGAACACAATGGTTCCACTCCGATTTGTATCTGAAGCCCTAGGGGCACATGTGGAATGGGACCCCAATACTAAAACTGCCATAATTACAAGTCAGTTGGTAAGTTCGGAACAGATATATCAGAATAATGGTCAATATCCAGGTTTTACATGCAAAGGTGTGGGCATCGGTGATTTGAGATCAACTGTAGTTTCAAAACTCGGGAATGGTAAAAGTTCAAAATATGGTGATTATCCTGAAGAATTTGGTATTATCGATTCTGATGGTTGTACTTTTGGTCTTAAGGATGATAAAGTTGTTCAAATATATATATCCTCTTCAAGTTCTTTCGATAACAGAATAAAAGGTTCCGGCTATAGTTTAAAAACTATTGTGAACGCAATAGGTGCAGATAATTTGACTTATAATTCGAATTTTTTCACAGGAGATTCTTTGTTGATCGGCCATCTGGGTAAAATGACTCTTTATATCTCACTCTGGAAAGATGTGGAAGATTTAAAAACCGCTACAGATTTTGGATACGTCGGATTAGGAATAATCGACGAAGATTTAATAACAGCTCTAAAAGAAACCGATAAGAAACTATTTATGGACAGTGGTAGGAAGTTTAATTATAAATACCAGCCCTATAAAAATAATGTGGATAATTAACTATTATATTCAGAATCCTTGAACTTATAGTGTATCGATGGTTAGTCTTGATTGATTAATACATGTATACGCAGCAGATGGGTTAGTCTAAAACTTATTTCTCAAAAGCTGACGATTTTTCAGATCAAAAACCGCGTCAAATCAACAACTCCCGTCTAATACTTTATTTTCATCGAACATATGGACGAGAAGGTTACAAGGAAAAATGGGTTAATTATGACTTCCCTATAGACAACTACTTAAAATTAAAGGGGTTCGTTAAGGCGAGGCATTAAGCTAACTGCGAACGATAACTGAATGAATAACCAAGGAGCAGATCGCCGGGACAGGCATCTGTTCTTTTTTTCATTAAGCTGATATGAACGAGGCGGTCAATACCTCTTCTAATAATTAAATGTTTTTTTATTTTTGTCAGGAAAAAAATCCATTTTTAACCAT